>JACNKQ010000038.1 GCA_014381945.1 Actinomycetota bacterium | reverse complement strand
CCCCCAACGGGATTCGAACCCGTGTTACCGGCGTGAAAGGCCGGCGTCCTAGGCCACTGGACGATGGGGGCTCGGACCTCGCGAGAGCGGCGCCACGATAGCAAACGGCCACCGGAAACAGACCGGAGTTGCACCCGGCCCCGGGTCCGGGGCCTCAGGGGAGGAACCCCAGCGATGCCTCAACCGCCTCTTCGATCAGCATTCCCAGCCAGAGCAGAAGCGATCGTTCGGCCACGTCGGGGGCCTCGGGGTCGAACTCGTCGGCCTCGGAGATGTCGAGGCGGGTGCCCAGTACAAGGCGCAGCGAGTTGAGGACGACCATCCACTGTTCGAGTTCGTCGGGCTCGAGGGTGTCGTTGCCTACGGTGGCCGTCACCACGTCGGCGGCCTCGAGACGGGACCTCAGCAGGTCGTCGTGGACCAGTTCGGCGTAGTCGGCGTCCCGGTCTGGATCGTCCGGGTAGGCGGTGGGATACAGGCGTCGCTGGTCAGGGCCCGGACCCTCAGTGAGGAGCGAGTGGAACTGTCCGGCCAGGTTCGCCACGAGGTCTCGCTCCTCGTCGCCGAGGCGGACCTCGACGATGTCTCCCGATCGGGCGAATGCGACCGGGCGATCGCCTTCAACGTGCTGCACCATGGTTCCCTACCCCTCGGCCTTCCTAGTCGTCCTGCTGCATCGTGGCCCAGAGGCCGTGTTCGTGCAGTCGGAAGACGTCCATCTCGGCCTTCTCCCGGGTGCCCGACGAGACGACCGCCCGACCCTTCTGGTGCACGTCGAGCATGAGCCTGTCAGCCTTGTGGCGGCTGTAGCCGAAGAGCTTCTGGAAAACGAACGCCACGTACGACATCAGGTTGATCGGGTCGTTCCAGACCAGCACGATCCACGGTCGGTCGGTGTCGACATCCTCGCCGACGTCCTCGTCGAGGCGCTCGTCGATGTCCGGCATGGCGGTGCGGGTCATCTGGGTGCACCTTCCCGGGCGTCGAGCGCCAGGGAGACGACGGTCGCCCAGAGGGCGGTGGCGCCGGCGAGGTGGAGGCCGACGAGGAGTTCGGGCACGCCGGTGAGGTACTGGGTCCAGCCGATGGCCGCCTGCACGACGACGACCGCCCCGAGGGCCTGCATCCGGGGTCGTAACCGCTCGCCTGTGGGGTCACGGCGCACCGCCAGCGTCAGCGTCGCCACCATCACGAGGAACAGCACCACGGTCGTGCCGTGCACCCGGGAGATGTCGGGCGGGGCGAACGGCAGACGGGGGATCGGGTCGTCTCGGCTTCCGGCGTGCGGACCGGATCCGGTAACGAGGGTGCCAGTTGCCAGCACCACGACGGAGAACACTGTGATGCCGGTGACCATCGACCGGATCCGGCTCGACGGGGTGGGTGTCGGTGGCCTGGCCGCACGCAGGTGGTCGCCAGCCCGGTGGCGTAGGACCACGGCGTTGCCGACCAGCACGATCGACAGGGCGAAGTGGCCCAGCACCAACCAGGGGTTGAGGTGGCTGAGCACCACGATCCCGCCCAGGACGATCTGTGCCATGACACCGGCGACCAGCCCCCATGACAGGCGCACCAGGTCGGTGCGGCGGGGGTTGCGGGCCATGGAGCCGAGTACGGCCAGGATCACGGCCACCGAGACGAGGCCGGTCAGGAGGCGGTTGCCGAACTCGACCCAGCCGTGGAAGTCGGCCTCGGGGATGAACTGGTCCTGTTCGCAGGTCGGCCAGTCGGAACATCCCAGACCGGAGCCGGTGAGCCTCACGGCGCCGCCGGTGACGATGATGATTGCCAGCAGTGTCAGGGCTAAGCCGCAGATGCGGTGGTAGCCGTCGGGCGAAAGGCGCGATCTCATGAGGGTCTCCGCACACGACAAAGGCTAGGCGGGCGCCCGGACGGGGCCCACGACGGGTTCGGTTCCTAGGATCTCTCCATGGAACTCAACAACAGCGTTGTCGTGGTCACCGGTGGAGCGAGCGGCATCGGGAAGGCGCTGGTCGAGCGCTTTCACGCCGAGGGGGCTCGGGCGATCGTGGTCGCCGACCTGGATGTCGACGGGGCCGCCGAGGTGGCGGCGTCGGTGGGAGGCACCGCCGTCGGCTGCAATGTTGGCGACGAGACGCAGGTCAAGGCTCTGGTCGACGACACGGTCGAGATGCACGGTGGGCTCGACCTGTTCGTTTCGAACGCCGGCTACGTCACGTTGGGTGGCCTCGAGGCACCCAACGACGAGATGACCGACATGTTTGACGTGCACGTGATGGCGCACCTCTACGCTGCACGCCACGCCATCCCCCACATGGTCGACCAGGGCGGCGGCTGGCTGCTCAACACGGCTTCGGCGGCCGGGCTGCTCACCCAGATCGGCTCGTTGGCCTACTCGGTCACGAAGAACGCCGCCGTGTCGCTGGCCGAGTGGATCGCCATCACCTACGGCGACCGGGGCATCGGCGTGTCGGTGTTGTGCCCGCAGGCGGTCGAGAGCAACATCCGTGCAAACAGCCCGACGGTCGACCTGCTCGACGCTGACCAGGCGTTCGGCGCCGCCGGGGTCGACGGGGTGCTCACCGCAGCGGAGTTGGCCGAGGTGGTCGTGGAGGGCCTCGCCGACGGGCGCTTCCACATCCTCCCGCACGCCGATGTCGCCGAGTACGTCCGCCGCAAGGGCGACGACATCGACCGTTGGCTGTCGGGCATGCGCCGCTTCCAGCAGCGCCTGTACCCCGAGGGCCCGACCCCCGGCGACTGGCTCACCGGCTGAGGCGAGGTCTGGGGCGAGGTCTGGGGCGAGGTCTGGGGCGAGGTCTGGGGCGCGGAACGGGGTTCCGCGTCAGCAGACCTCGTGGATGGTCGACAGCACCTCGCGCAGGTCTTCGATCGACAGGTCGCCGCTGAGTGCGACGAACCTGTCGCCGTCGGGCCCCGGAATGGTGGTCTCGACCCTGATGCCCGGCGAAGGACCTTCCTCTCTGATGACCTCGACGATTCCCAGGTCGTTCACCTGCAGTTCTCCGAGGGGCGCCTGCAACGGCCCGCTCGATGTGACCGTTCGGTCAACGTCGATGCCCTCGTAGGTCATCGGCTTCTCCCCCGGGGTGGCGGCCACGAGGAGTAGCTGCCGGACCCCGGACTGCCAGAGGCTGTCCTGGATGTCACTGAGCGGCCAGTCGAGCGAGAACGAGGTGCTCCAGTGGTCCTCCACGTATTCCGACTGCATCCCCGGTCTCGCGCGAGTGACGATGTGCGAATAGTCCTGGGGCGGATCCACAGCCAGCGTGCACTGGCTGTCGGACAGGCGCCGTCCCGGTTCGATGACGACCGAATTCCCCAAGGACCTGTGGAAGAAGCTCGGGTCGAAACCGAAGTCCTCCGTATCTAGATCGGTGATGATTCGGAGCATCCGTTCCCGAACCGGTGACGGCATGTCGGGCACTTCGTTGATTGTCTCCACCGGCTTCAGGCCCGGGGTGAGGCTCGGATGATGGTTGACCGAGATGGCGAGCAGTGCACCGGTGTCTGCATCGACGGTGACTGTCGTCTGTTCGGGGAACTCCCCGAGAGGGGGGCAGTCCGAGTAACACTCGTCGTAGTGCACCCGCCTGAACAGGGTGTCGACATCGACTGACAAGGTGGGTCTGCCCGAGACATCGGTGGATAACGTCGAATCAGGAGCGCCGTTCGCCGCTTGTAGCAGCGCTGGGAAGTGGCCGAGATGGTGGGACTCGGGAGACGGGATGTCGGTGCTTAACCATCCACTCAGGCCGATGTTCAGGTTCCGCCAAGTGGTGCTGATTGACACGCCGGTGATGGGATCGAAGTACCTGTCGTAGACCGCGTAGAGCTCGTCGGTCGGAGGCGAGAGTGGACGATTGTTCTCGTGCCAACTTCCGTCGAAGCCGATTGTCACCGTGTTGGCCCAATCCCTTGCCTGGTTGTACGACGTCAGGGTGAGGTAGCCGAGTGGTCCTCTGGCCCCGGCGAGTTGGCTGGCGATTTCGTCGAGTGGCGGCCCGGGCAAGGTCGTGGTGGTGGGCTGGGTGGTGGGTGGCGCGGTCGTGGTGGTGGGTGGCGCGGTCGTGGTGCTGGTAGTGGCCGGTGTGGTGGTCGTGGTGGTGGTGGTGGTCGTGGTGGTGGGGGTGGGCGGGGAGGTGGGGTGGGGGGTGGGGGGCGCGGGCGTGGGCGAGGGGGGGGTCGGCGGGGGGGGCGTGGGGGGGGGGATTAGTGGGGCCAGATTGGCGGTTAGTGGGGCCAAATTGGTGGTTTGGGGGGCCAGATTGGGGGGGGGGGGGGGGGGGTTGGTGGGGGGGGGGGGGGGGGTGGGGGGGGGGGGGGTGGTGGTGGGGGTGGTGGGTGGCGCGGTCGTGGTCGTGGTGGTGGTCGGTGTGGTGGTCGTGGTGGTGGGCAGTGGACTCGCACAGGAGGCGAGAGCCAACGACATGAGCAAGATCCAGGAACGCCGGACCGGCGAGCCGGGTTGGGTCAGGAACACTCGGAGCGACCGTTGGCGCCGCGCGCCGGTGCCGGCTCGCAGAACCGGATGTGCCAGTGGTCGTAGTGGTTCGTGGACCGGTTCATCAGGCCTGCGTTCTCGACTGACATGCCATCGGTGATCAGGCAGTCGTTGAAGTACACGACCTTGACGTGGTGGCCTCCGAACGATGGGCTGCGGGAGGCATTGACCAGGGATTCGATCTGCGTCCTGGTCCGGTCTCGGTCATAGGCAGGGTTCTTGTCCACCTCATCGAGGCAGACGTTCGAATATTCGTAACTTGCCGATCTGTGCGCTGCGACGATGTTGAGTGGTTGGGGGCATCCGGTGGTGCCTTGGCTGACGGGTCGGATGTCGATGTCGAGGCCGACCTGGTGGGAGCCGTGGCCGGAGAGTGGTCCGCCGTGGATGCTGCTGGCGTCGGTGATGCCCAGCGCCGGGAGGCTGGCGGTGTCCAGTGCCTGGCCGGCGCGTTCCATGTACGACCAGACTGCGGCGTCGACCCAGTTGTTGTACGGGTCGGTCGGGCACACACCCGGAAGCGCCGCCGCACCGTAGGGAAGCTCCTGGTAGTGCCACAGCAGGTATTTCCAGGTTGTTTCGTCGACCATCCCTGTCTGGGGAAGGCCGACGATGGCCTGGAACCACCAGACCATCACGGCGTCGAGCAGGCCGTACTGGCCGGTCACCGGGGCGTCGAAGCCGACCTTGCCGAGCAGCGTCTGCACGGCCTCGACCTGGGCCTGTGGGCCGCCGGGAAGCGTGGGGGCGAACAGTGGCCAGACCTGCGGGCCCGTGACGCCAGTTGCCGGCTGGCCGTTCCAGGTCTGGACCGCCCGGGTCCAGAGTTGTTCGTAGTCGTCGAACACGGCGACCTCGTTGAGCATCAGCCATCCGCTGTAGGCGAGGTGCTCGAGCGCAGCAACGTTGAGGCCGGACATGCCGAGGTCCAGCGTCGGATACGTGGGCTGAGCAGAGCCGGGCTCGAGTGCGTGGGCACCCGGTGCGGCTGCGACGAACATCACCGCTGCGGCAACCAGCGTCAACGTCGCGGCAGCCAGGCGTCTCCTGCTGCTGGCCCTGGCCACCGTCGCCTCCCCGGTATCCATGCCGCGACCGAAACCCGTCGATCCTTCCGGCACCGGTCGGCCGATGTGCCCGGCGCGTCCGGCGCGGGTGTGCGCCACCTAGCCTGACGGCGATGTCGGCGCCACCTCAACTACCCACACTTCCCCTTCGCGCACGGGTGGCTGGCTATGTCGCGCTCACCAAGCCCCGCATCATCGAACTGCTGCTCGTCACGACCGTGCCGACCATGTTCGTCGCCGAGCAGGGCGTGCCCGGCGTATGGCTGATGGTCGCCACGGTGCTCGGCGGCACCTTCGCCGCCGGCGGCGCCAACGCCATCAACATGGTCGTCGACCGCGACATCGACGCCCTCATGGAACGAACGAAGGACAGGCCGCTGGTAACCGGGGTGATGACGGCCCGCAACGCCCTTGTGTTCGCCGTCGCCCTCGAGCTGGTGGCGTTCGCCTGGCTGGTCGCCTTCGTCAACCTGCTGAGCGCCGTGCTGGCCGTGTCCGCAACCCTGTTCTACGTCTTCGTCTACACGCTGTGGCTGAAGCGCACCTCGACACAGAACATCGTGATCGGCGGCGTGGCGGGTGCCGCGCCGGTCCTGATCGGATGGTCGGCTGTGACCAACTCGCTGGACTGGGCGCCGGTCGTGCTGTTCCTCGTGATCTTCTACTGGACGCCCCCGCACTTCTGGGCTCTTGCCATCAAGTACCGCGACGACTACGCCAAAGCCGATGTGCCGATGCTCCCGGTCGTCGCAAGCCTGGAGACGACCGCCCGGCGGATCATCCTCTACACCGTGGTCCTCGTGGCGCTGACCGTGGTGTTCGCTCCGGTGGCGGACATGGGAGCGATCTACCTGGCGTCGGCGCTCATCCTCGGAGCGGTATTCGGAGCCTTCGCCCTGGCGGTCAGGCGGGACCCATCGGAACGCAACGCCATGCGCCTGTTCACCTACTCGATCACCTATGTCACCCTCCTGTTCGGAGCGATCGTCGTAGACGTCGTGGTCTGAGAGATGGCCTACACAGGCCACCCAATCGAGTGTCTCTTCGTGGCAGGCGCCGTCGAAATGCGCGGCTATCCTCACCTCGCCGGAAGAGCGGCGGGATCACCGTCGATCCGTCTAGCCTCTCGTGGTCCGGGCCCACTCGGGTGGGTAGGCGAAGGTGCCGCCCGGACCCGCAGGACGAACCAGTTTCGAGGACGATGACCGACACCCCTCTGGAGACCGACGACGCAACCGCACTGGAACGCGCCGTCACCTCCACCGATGCCAACACACTCGGCCGCTACTGGCTCGGCGCCGGCTCGCTGACCCTGCTGGTCAGCCTCGTAGCCGGCGTCCTGGTCGCACTCGAACGCCTCGACCTCGGTGGCGCAGAGGTGTTCGGCAGCGCCGACGAGATCTTCCAGTTCTGGTCCGCCCACCGGGTCGGGCTCGTGCTGCTCTCCATCGTGCCCATCCTCGTGGGCCTCGGCACCGCAGTCGCCCCCCTCCAGGTCGGGTCCGACAGCATCGCCTTCCCACGGATGGCCGCCTTTTCCTTCTGGACCTGGCTGATCGGCGCCGGCACGACGGTTACCGGCTTCCTGATAGACGGTGGCCTCGGCACCCCCGGTGCCGGTAGCCAGCGCCAGGCCGTTGCACTCACGCTCGTCGGTCTGCTCATGGTCATCGGCGGCCTCCTCGGAGCCACGGTCTCGCTGCTCACCACCATCGTCTGCGGCCGCGTCACCGGCCTCACGCTGGCTCGCATCCCGTTGTTCAGTTGGACGCTGCTGGTGGCGGGCACCTTCTGGCTGCTGACGCTGCCGGTGCTGGCCGCCAACGCCGTCCTCGCCTACGTCGACCTCCGGGGTCGCACCGCCGTGCGCTTCGGCGCCGAGGACGCCATCTGGGAGCAACTCTCCTGGGCGTTCAGCCACCCACAGGTCTACGCCTTCGCCCTTCCACTGGTCGGCATCGCCTTCGACATCGTTCCGGTGTCGGTGCGCAGCCGGCTCGCCACCCACGATGTCGTCATGGTCCTGACCGGCATGCTCGGCGTCGTCGGCTTCGGGGCCTACGCCCAGTCGTTCTTCGACACCCCCGGCACGCCGGTCATGAACGAGGCCATCTACGTCGTCGATGCCTTTGCCGCCGCTCTGGTCGCCCTTGCGCTGTTCGGCGGGTTGGCCGACACGCTGCGTCGTGGTGCCGCCAACCTCGGACCGGGTGCCGACAACAGGCCGCCGGCTCCGATGGTCCTGTCGGTGCTGGCCATGCTGCTCCTGCTGGCTGCCACCATCGTGGGTGCCCTGCGGGCCGTCGACCCCTTTGACCTGCTCGCCACCTCTGCAACCGGCGCCCAGATGACCCTCACGATGGGGGCCGCATTCGTCGGAGCCATGGCCGGCACCCTCTGGTGGGGTGACCGCATCGTGGGTCGGTCCACCTCGCAGGGGCTGGGCCTCCTGGCCGGCCTGGTCGCTGTCGTCGGTGTGCTGCTCGTCGGCGTCGCCGATCTGCTCAGCGGCTTCATGGGCCAGAACGACTTCACCGGCGCCTCTGTGGTCGCTGCCGGATCTCCCGACTCGGGCGTCGACTCCCTCAACCTGGTCGCCCTGGTCGGCAGCGTGCTGCTGTTGGTAGGCGCCGTCGGTTGGATCGCCAACGGCATCAGGCGCTTGACCGGTGCAACTGCGTCTCCGGACCCGTGGGGTGGGCACACGCTGGAATGGGCTGCTGATCCGTCCACGGTCGAGGTCACCTCTGATCGACCCCTCCTGGATCTCCTGGAAACAGACACCCTCGAGACCTCGGGAGCGGCTTCCTGATGGCTGCTGGCACCGAAGTCGCCCCCGTCGAGGCCCCGTTCGCCCGGCCGCGCACCCTGCTGTTCGGCACCGCCCTCGCCACCGGAGCAGCCGTAATGTTCTTCGGGGCGTTGTTCTCGCTCTACTTCTCGGTCCGCAACGACACCCTTGCCTGGGGGGCCGAGTGGTTCCCGGAGGGCTCCATCGAGCTCAAGCCGGGCGGGTCGCTCATGTCGACCTTCGCCATGGCCGCAGTCACGATGGCGTGGGCCCACTACTCCAGCATCCACGACGACCGCATCCACGGCTACATCGCCCTGGGCCTCACGGCCCTGCTGGGCATTGCCGCCATCAACCAGACGGTCTTCTACTTCAACGACATCGGCCTGCCGATTGACCACAGCGTCGCCACGACCCTGTTCTATGTCATCGTCGGCGCCCACATGGTCATGACCGGCATCGCCGTGCTCTGGATCGGCCTGGTCCTGCTGCGTGCATTCGGCGGCCAGGCCACCGGCCGCCACCAGGACCTGGTGATCTCGGTGTCGATCTTCTGGTACGCAGTCGTGGCCGTGTATGCGGTCATCTGGCTCTTCATCTACATCGCCAAGTAGGAACGACGATGCTCACCACCGGCTTCAAGCTCTGGTTCGGGATCTTCGTGGCAGCGCTGGGCGCGGCCGTGTTCGCCGGCTACACCTCCGGCGGCGACGAGACCGGTCCGATCAGCCTCGCCTGGAAGGGCACGGTCGGGAACCACGTCTCCTACGGCCTCCTCATGACCGCCGCCGCAGTGGCGCTCGGCCTAGCGCTGTTCTCGATCGCCTTCCGGGACGGTGACGCCGAGGCCGCTGCCGAACTGCTCGACACCGACGACGCCCCCCCGGGCCAGCGCCCCGTGGGCGGGTCGTGGTGGCCGGTCTTCGCCGCCCTCGGCGTGGGCGCCACCGCCGTCGGAGTGGTCGTCCATCCCGTCGTGTTCGTAATCGGCATCTGCGCCGTTGCGGCAGTCGCCGTCGAGTGGGCCATCACCAACTGGTCCGAGAAGCTCAGCGGCGACGAGTCCCACAATGCCGAACACCGCGAGAAGTTGATGCGCCCGGTCGAGATCCCGGTGCTCGGGGTTGCCGGTATCGGCGTCCTCGTGCTCGCCATGTCCCGGGTGCTGCTGGCCTCCTCCGTAAACGGCGCAGTGATAGTCGCCACCGTCGTCGGCGTGGTCGTACTCGGTGGGGCCGTTCTGATCAGCCGCAACCCGAGCCTGCCCAGGGGTGTGGTGCAGGGTGCGCTGCTGGTCGGCTTCGTCGCCGTGATCGTGGCCGGAATCGTCACCGCCGCCACCGGCGAACGCGAGTTCCACCAGAAGGGCAGCGACGCGAATGCCACGGACACCCAGTCGGAGGACGGGCACTAGTGGACAGGATCGTGAGGTTGTTCCGCAGGGCCGGGGTTCCGTCCGTACTGCTCGGCGCGCTTCTGGCGCTTACCGGCTGCGCTTCCGACGCCGAACTCGACACGCTGAATCCGCAGGGCCCGTATGCGCGTTCCATCGACGCCCTCTCCGACCCGGTCTTCATCGTTGCCGGCGTCGTGTTTCTCATCATCTTCGGCGGAACCGGCTACCTGTGGTGGCGGTTCAATGACGACCACGGCGACGAGGAATACCCCGAGCAGATCCAAGGTAACTTCCGCCTCGAGATCCTCTGGACGCTCGTCCCGACTGTGATCCTCGTCGTCATCTGTGTATTCACGATCGTGACCCTGGCGGACCTCAACACCTACGAGGACAACGCCATGGCGCTGTCAGTCGACGGCGAGCCCACCTCCTGGGAGCCGGCTGTCGTGGTTGTCGGCCAGCAGTGGTGGTGGGAGTACCGTTACTACTTCGACGGCCTCGACGACGTCGACCTCTCGGATCCCCGCAACCTCCCACCGGCCGACATCGTCACCGCCAACCAACTGGTGATCCCGACCGGCCAGGAGATCGAGCTCAAGATCACCAGCCGCGACGTGATCCACAGCCACTGGATTCCCGCCCTCAACGGCAAACGTGACGCAGTGCCGCGCCGTGTCACCTACTGGAAGATCGCAGCCGACGACACCGGCGTCTACTTCGGGCAGTGCACCGAGTTCTGCGGCCTGTCGCACTCCCGGATGCGGATGCAGACGGTGGCCCTGACCCCGGTCGATTTCCAGGAATGGGTCGACCAGCAACTTCAGCCGGCTGCCGACCCGACCGACCCTGCCGCCGTTGCCGGCAAGGTCATATTCGAGACCCAGTGCGCACGTTGCCACGTCATCAACGGCGTCAACGGCCCCGACGACGCCTCCGCCAGCAAGGGCGCCGACCTGATCGCAAACGCAGCGCCGGACCTGACGCACCTGATGAGTCGCACCACCTACGCCGGCGGCATCTTCAACCTCTACGAACCTGACGGCAACATGGACCGCACACAACTCGAGGCCTGGCTGCGCAACGCCCCGGCCGAGAAGCCCGCCTATGCCGAGGGACGTCGCGGCATGCCTGCCATGGGCCTGAGCGAAACCGAGATCGACAACGTGGTGGCCTACCTCCAGACGCTCGGGACCAGCCCGTCGCTCGAGGTCATTGCCGCCACGGAGGTGGAGTGATGACCGAGTCCGTGGCAGAGCTGACCTCGGGCAGTGGCGCTACGCAGCCGCTCGGTGCCTACTCGCGGCCCAAGGGCGGCGGTGGCTGGCGCGACTGGGTCACCACCGTCGACCACAAGAAGATCGGCATCCTCTACGGGGCGACCGCACTGTTCTTCTTCGGCATCGGCGGCTTCGAGGCCCTGCTGATCCGTCTGCAACTGGCCACCCCGAACGGCACCGTCGTCGGCGCCGACCTCTACAACCAGCTCTACACGATGCACGGCGTCACCATGGTCTTCCTGGTGATCATGCCGCTGGCTGCCGCCTTCGCGAACTATCTGCTTCCTCTCCAGATCGGTGCCCGCGACGTGGCGTTCCCCCGCCTCAACGCACTGTCGTTCTGGATCTTCCTGGCCGGCGGCATCTTCCTCAACTGCGCGTGGCTGGTCGGCGACGCCCCTGACGGCGGTTGGTTCGCCTATGCGCCCAACACCGGCATCACGTTCTCGCCGGGGCATGGAATGGACTTCTACGCCATCGGCCTCCAGATCGCCGGCATCGCCTCGCTGATCTCCGCCATGAACCTGATCGTGACGGTGCTCAACATGCGTGCGCCGGGCATGACCCTGTTCAAGATGCCGGTGTTCACCTGGATGATCCTGGTGGTGCAGTTCCTGCTGCTGTTCGCCGTTCCGGTCATCACCGTTGCGCTGTTCCTGCTGCTGTTCGACCGCAACTTCGGATCGAACTTCTTCAACCCGGAGATGGGCGCAGACCCGCTGCTGTGGCAGCACCTGTTCTGGATCTTCGGACACCCCGAGGTCTACATACTGATCCTGCCGTCGTTCGGCATCGTCTCGGAGGTCATCCCGACCTTCAGCCGCAAGCCCATCTTTGGCTACGAGTTCATGGT
>JACNKQ010000015.1 GCA_014381945.1 Actinomycetota bacterium | reverse complement strand
TCCGTGATGATGTCGATGCGCGGAATCACCAGCCAGCTGTCCCGCAGGCCGGACAGCAGCTTCTGCACCACGCGTCGCTCCGACCGGTCGAGGCGACCGAGCGGCAGGTCCTCAGGGACAAGCAGGCCCATGACGCGACCTTACGAGAGTCCCGGTCGGCGTGCCCGCGAACGTCACGCCAACCCGGTACACGACAATGGAGACCCAGGAGGAACGCGCAGACCCGGGAGGAACATGATGCGGCTGTTCAGCAGATGGCGGAAAGACAAAGAACCGCCACACATCGTGACGCTGGTCATCATCGACACCTGCCGAAACTGCGGAGGCGACGTCTTCGACGACGTGACCTACTGCCAGGCCTGCGGCTCCCCCTTCGACTACGACGACATCGAAGAACTCGACGCCGGCGGGATCTTCGACGAAGGCTGTTGACAGGGCCGAACCTGTGGCCGCCGGTACATCGTTCCGGTGTGGCGCCAGGTCGCACTCCCCCCAAACTTGGATTACACGCATGTAATTCCAACGACGACGACACCTGGCTCACGTACCGGATTTCTGACGACTACACGACCCGCAACGCGACCGGAGAGCGACTGCCGTCTCTCGAGAAGCGGGAGGGCTTCGTCTACCTGATGGAGTCCGAAGGCGAGTACAAGATCGGCAAGGCCGTCGATATCGAACGCCGACGCAAGCGGCTCGTCCTCGAACTGGGTCGTGAGATAGAGGTCCTGCACTCCATCACCAGCGACGACTACAGCCAGACCGAATGGGACCTCCACCAGCGCTTCGCCGACAAACGCACCCACGGCGAATGGTTCGCCCTCGACCCGCCCGACATCGCATGGATCCAGTCTCAGGAACGCCTCTGAGTCGATGCGACCTGCAGGTGACTCCTAATGAGAACAGATCTCTCCATCAAGCCATTGAGCACCCTGAGGCCGCTACAAACGAATTTCCAACTGCCTGACTGACCTGAGGTTTAGTGACTCGGCGATCGACTTGAGGACCCGCAGCGACAGATCCTTGCGCCCGTCGGGGATAATCACCATCGGACGCCCCTTAGCCCGGTACTTGAGGTGGGAGCCCTTACCGCCGGTCACGAGTTCGTAGCCGGCCGAGCGGACGACACGTTCCGCATCCCTGCTCGACACCGACAACCCTGGGATCGGGGTGGCGAACCAGGGCACGATCGGTGCCGTCCCGATGGGGACGATCACATGGGCGATGGTCTTCCAGTTGAAGAACCCTCGATAGGAGTGCGGAACCAGAGCCCAGTCATCCGCGTTGCGCGACGTGTACGGCCTTCCCTCCTGAAGCTGTGAACTGAGTTGTGCTCTAGCCGCTTCATAGGATTCAGGTTCCGCGAGGCTGACTCCTTGTCGGTAGCCGGGTGGCAACCGGGGAATCCAGTCCCGCAGGAACTCGACCGTCGCCCGCCGGACTGAGTCGGGCAATCCTCTGCGGTAGGTGGGCTCGCCCAGCCTGCGGATCATCTCTGCGCAAGCCAAGCCCTCCTCCAGTTGATCGTCGGAGCCCGAGAGTGGCTGATAGACGTTGCGCTGATAACGCAGATAGCGGCGGCCGCGCTCGACCACCTCGAGGCGGACGGCGAAACTCTCGACCTTGTGGTGGAACGCCTCATGGAGGTACAGGATGGTCAGCGCCGCCTGGACCGTCGCCTGGACGATCTGGAGGTTGCCTCGGTCCCACGGGTCGAGCCGGCCGAGAATCATCGAGGCAAGATCGAGTATCGCGTCCTCACGAATGTAGATGCCCCACGCCGGCCCGAAGTAGTGGATGGGCAGATACCAGGCGAGGGCATCAAGTACTTCCTCGGGCGGGAACTCAAACTCGCCACGGGATCTCCGGTCCAACTCGAATTCGACCTCCCGCCACCGGGGGTGAGCCTCCGTCTCCTGGCCGATATTAGGGTCGGCGTCCTGTACGGCGCTCCAGTCAATGTCGAGGACATCAAACCCCTCGGGCTCCCCGGGCCAGACACCGGGATCACCGAGATCGAGTAGATCAAGTTCCGAAAGGGTCTCGAGCATTCGACCTGTGGTCAGCGCCATCAGTGCTCTCCGTCGGGACTCACAGGCATGCAGGTACGCGCCACGAAAACGACTCCTCCACGAACAATCTCAACACAAGCCTGTTCAACGTGATTGACGGTACGGCCCCTGTCCTCGTTCCAGATCGTCGCCATCAGCAACGTTAGATCATGAGCCAGTTGGCGTGCTCGGGAACTGCCTTCACCGGATGGGACCCGGGGGCGGCAGTACCGCCATCAGCGCGGCCGTCATCTCGTCCTCGGGAGCCCTGTCCTCGGTCCCGGTGGCCAAGGCGAGAGTCCAGTAGTAGCTGCAGTGCCAGGCAAGCTGCTCGGTCTCCTGCCGATACATACTGATGCCGTCGATCGCCGCTTGCATGAAGCGTGCAACGACGAGGGGTGCTCCGTGCTCATACCGAGCGAGTTCCGCGGCACCCTGTGCAACCCCTTTGAACAATCGGCGAGTCGCTCGCGTATCCGGTTGTTCAAAGGCGCCGCTGGCGACCACACCGTCGTCGAGCCCGTCGACGACTAGTTGAGTCGCGTTGTAACAGGCACCGAGCAGGCCTGCGGCCTGAAAGTCCTCGGGGCCCACAGTCAGCACGCCCTCTCCGATCTCGTGCATCACGGCCCCGATACACATCCACGGGAGAAACGTCGCCGATTCCGAAGTCAACCGCGTGAACCAGTCGATGCGAAGCTCGTCAGATCCACCGTCGCCGGTCATGACAGGCACCACCCGCCGGCCAAGGTTCGCGCGATCATCACTCCCGACCCGGGACGATGCGGGAGCCGCGTTTGGTCTTGACGACCTCGAGGCCGGTGGCGATTCGCTGCTTGACCTCGTCGATGTGGCTGATCACGCCGACCGTGCGACCGCCCTCCTGGAGGTCCGACAGGGTGTCCATGGCCTGGTCCAGGGACGCTGCGTCAAGCGCACCGAATCCCTCGTCGACAAACAACGAATCGATCCGCACGCCGCCCTGACGGTGCTGCACCGTGTCGGCCAACCCGAGCGCGAGCGAGAGCGAAGCCAGGAACGTCTCGCCACCCGACAGCGACCGCACCGACCGGGTCTCGCCGTTGTGGTGGTCGGTGACGTCGAGACGGACCGGGACGGGCTCGTCCTTGTCGTCGCGGTCCACCACGGTGAACACGAACCTCCCGGCCGTCATCCCGTGGAGCCGCTGTGATGCCTCGGCTGCGACATCCCGGAGGTGTCGAGCCAACACCCACGATTCAAGGGACCTCGACCTCTTCCCCCCACGGCAAACGGCATCGACACTGTCGGCAAGGTCCGCCGCCGCCGACACCTCCGCTGCCTCGTCCGCACGCTTGCGCGCGTTCTTCACGGCGTCCTCGTAGGCGTGGTTGCGTTCGCCGACGAGCTGAGCGGCGTCGTGCAGGTTTCCGGCCTGTTCGGTGGCAGTTGACGCCGCAGTGGCCGTCGACGCCACGTCCGGGGCCTCCTCGGGCACGCCCTGCTTCTCGAGTTCCAGCAATCCCGCACTGGCTTCCTGTTCCGCCTTCTGACGGGCATCGAGGCCCTCTTTGAGTTCGTCGAGCTCCCCCTCTGGACGAGCCGCTGCCCTGACCTCGTCGTGGCCCTTGAACCCGGCCGATGCCACCAGCCGGTCGGTGGTCCGTTGCTGGGTGTCCCGGGATCCCGTCGCCGCATTCAACCCGTCGAGCGCCTTGAACAGGCCACCAAGCGCCTCGACTACGGCCGCCGCTTCTTCCCTCCTGGCCGCCGGGTCATCGTCGCCGATCGCCTTCGCGACCCGGCTCCGCAAGCCCTTCGCCTCCTTGGCCGCGGTGCCTGCAAGACCGTCTTGACGAGTGGCCTCACCCTCCTTGTCGGCGAGCTCGTCCCTGACGGCTTGAACGTCTTTGCGTACCGTCTCGACCTGCTTACCGAGGCCCGCAGCCAAATCCGCCAACTTCCCGAGCGGACCGACCCTCGACTCAGCCTCCTTGTGTTGTGCAGCGACCTTCTTCACGAGCGGGGCGAAATCGCCCGGGGGCTCGCCCATCTCGAGTCGACCGAACGCCTTCTCGGCCTTCTTGAGGGCATTTCGCTCCCCCCGAAGGACACCCTTTGCGTCCCCCTCCGCCTCAACCACCGCACGCAGGACCGCCTCCGCATCCTCGAGCGCCGTCGCCTTCCGCCGCTTTGGCGACGCTGCAGGGGCCGGGTGGTCCTCGGAACCGCACACCGGGCACGGCTCACCCCCGACCAGAGAGTCTCGTGCCAGCCGGCCGGCCAGATCCAGGGTCTCGTTGTGCCGCTCATCATCGAGAGATGCTTCGGCACCAGTCCTGTCCCGCTCCGCTGATCGCAGATTCCTTTCGGCTCTTCTCACGGCCTTGTGTGCCTTGTCCAACTCGTCGACCGCCGTCTTGGCGGCACCTGCCTCCCCGAGCGCCTCGGTTGCAGCAGGGAGTTCGGCCTGAGCCTCAAGCGCCACCTTGAGCTCCTGCTCGAGCGCTAAGAGCCTCCCCTCACCCTCGGTGATCGCCGCACCGGCATCGGCGACCGCCTGCTTCGCCGAATCAGCAGCCTCCAGATGTTCGGCCTCGGTCGCCTCATGTTTGACGGCGTCGGCGAGCGCCTGCTCGAAACCCTCGAATCGCACTCCGGCCTCCGACCAGCGGGTCGACGCCGTGTTGGCCTTCGCCACCGTGGAAGGCACCTCACCTTCCGGCAGCCCGGCATCGAGGAGATCCGCGATCGCCGCTGCGTGTGCCGTCTCGGCATCGACGACCAGCCCGACGAGTTCGTCGAGTCTGTCGAGTTCCTTGACCACCGTCGCGGCCTTCCTCCCGAGGTCAAGCACCTTGGCCTGCTCGTCGGCCTCCGTCCGGGTTCCCTCGAGATCCGCCAGCGTCCCCCGATGCGTCGCTGCGGCGGTGAACCGACCTCCTGCAGCCTCGGCCTCGCGGTGCCTCTTTTCCGCCAGGGAGGCCTCGGCTTCAGCGGCCTTGCCGACATCGCCTAGCACGGCCGACCATGCCTTCACATGACGCTTTCGGCCGGCGGCGCCCTCGACGGCATCGAGGTCGTCGTCGTCCCAGCCCGGTGCCTCGATGCCGGCCGTCGTCGCGGTTGTTCGAATCCCGTCAAGGACGGCGCTCCACGTCCGGTCAGCGGTCGAGACGGCCTCGTCCCACTTCGCAACGGCCACCTTCGACGTATCTCGCCGCCTCTTTGCCTCATCCTTCAGGAACCTGATCGCCCGCTCGTATCCCTCGGTTGCGAAGAGGCGGCGCATGAGCTTCTCCCGCTGCTGCGGATCGGCCCTCAGAACCTCCTGGAACTCGCCCTGCGGAAGGAGGACCACCTGGGAGAACTGCTCGTGGTCGAGGCCGACGAGATCGACAACCCGAGCCGTGACCGGCTTGAGACCGCTCTCCACAACCTGCCAGCCGGTGCCATCGTGACGCTCGAGGGTCGCTGTCGCCTGAACAGTCGTATGGCCAGAACCCTTCTTTGCCTCTCGGCGCTGCTTCGGTTTCCGGATTGTCCGCCAGTTGACCCCCTGCGCCTCGAACTCGAGGCAGACCCGTGCAGTGGCCGACGGTTCGGCGAAGTCGGAACGGAGTCTGGCGTCGCCCTTCTCGCTTCCCCGCGCTCCGGGCACCCTGCCGTAGAGGGCGAACACCATCGCATCGAGGCACAGCGTCGAGCAAACACCCGATCCGCCAACCAGGGGGTAGCGACGCAGGTGCTAGAGCGCCACGAGCTCGACCAACACCGGCCCCGCGACAGGGCGGAGCGACTCGAGGTTCAGCCGCAGCGCCATCTTGCCGGAACCTCAGAAGCGGAGAAGCCGGCCGAAATCTGCGACTCCAGGAGGGCGGCCTCCTCATCGGTCGGCGCCATGCCGACCGACTCCTCCCAGTAGCGGGTGATCAAGGTGAGAGGGTTCAGTTCGGGTTCGGCCTGTCGCCGCCCCGGCTTGCCCTCATCGTGGATGGCGCGACCGACGTACTCCAACTCGACGATGTCCGGAAAGCGCTTGCGCAACTTGCCCATCGGATCACGCTGGAGCGTCGGATCGGTGAGCTCGGCTCGCACGAAGAAGCGGTCCTTCTTACGGTACGGGTCGTGTTCGGCACCAGTGAGCAACTCCTCGAGAGTTCCCCGGAGGGTCACGGCCTTGCGTCCCGCATCCACCGGAACCAACCGCACGCTGAGATCGCTGCCATCAGGTCCCATCTCGACGAGACGCATCGACTTCGCCGCTGTCTCGGAGAACGAGTACGGGATCGGCGAACCGCAGTAGGCGACCCGATCTTCGCCGACGACCTGCGGACTGTGCAGGTGGCCGAGGGCCACGTACGAAAACCCCTTGTACACGCCGGCATCGACAAGTTCGGCGCCGCCGACCTGGAACAGTGATCGCTCGGAATCGCTGGCGCTTCCTCCCCTGGCGAAGGCGTGCGACACGGCGAGCGACCGTGGCGCCTGGCCAGAAGACTCCTTCGCGACCGAGAGCCACCCCTCGACCACCGACTGATGCGTGGCAACGCCTTCACCCTGATGCAGGGAGCGCGCCATGAAGGGGTCAAGAAACGGGATCGGCGCCACGAGAAGCGGCCCATCGGCAAAGTCGAGGACGACGCTTGACGGCGTGCGGCTGCCCCTTATCACGACGCCGGGCTTCAAGAGTCTGGGAGGGACCTCGATGCGCTCGCCCTGATCGTGGTTGCCGGAGATGGCGACCACCTGGGCGCCGGCTCCGACCATCCGCTCCAGTGCGTCGTACCAGACCTCGACGGCCTCGGCCGGTGGCAGTGCCCGGTCGAAGACATCACCGGCCACAACGACGAGGTCGATTCCCTCGCTGCTGACCATCTCGACCACCTGATCGGTGAAGCGGCGCTGCTCATCGAGGAGCGGAACGCCCTTGAAGCTTCGCCCCAGGTGCCAGTCACTGGTGTGCAGGATCCTCATGGCCGTACCCCTCTCATCGTGCGAGACCGCATCTCAATGGTCGCGCGTCGCCGTGACGCGTGCTCGGAAACCGGTTGGCAGGCGCTCATCGTTCGCATCGCCGGAGAGCCCCTTCAGATTCCCGCCGTCGGCGACGGATTGCCTGATCCTGGCGCCGTGCTATTTGCCTAGCACTGAACATGTGATCGACTTCTCTCCTGATCGCCATGCTGGACAACAACACCCGATACCTGTCCATGTCGAGATGGACCATGTCATGGTCCTCCCTGCACAAGGTGATCAAGTTGGTATGGCGATCTGATCCATCCTCCGACCTCGGACGAATGTGATGGACCTGAAGGTTCTGCCTGTTCGAAGAACCGCACAAGGCGCATCTGACCTCGTCCCGCTTCAGGACATGGTGCCTCGCACAAGGCGGAACACCCTTGTAGAAGACGCCTCGTTCCTTCTTTCGCATCCTCTTGCGCCTGTTCTGCACGGATCGTCTGCGGTCGATGATCGACCTGCAGGCATCGCTCCCGCACCACACCTTGCTTCGATACCTCGAGCACGCTGACGCATACGACTGGGACCTACAGCCCCCACAGGTCACCATCAGTACTGCCCCCATCACTACCTCCTCCTCGATCACTGCCACGGTTCCCCGCTCAACCACCATCTCCCGGTCAGCCGATCCAGATGGGAACGGAACCCCGGCAAGCACACGGAGATCCGTTCCAGGGCCGAACGGGAAGCCGGCCTGCCGAAGCCGACATCCGCCCGGCTCCAGAACGACATCACACGCACCTGCTCGAACAGAAGCCGTTGGGCCTCGGAATGCACCCGCACGCCCCGCACGGCTCGGGCTTCGGTCCCTCGATGACCAGACGACGCTGTCTGGGCGTGGGTGGAACCGGGCGATGCTCGTGGTGATGGCGACGCTTCGGCGAGCGTCGAACGGGATCGAACAGTGGCTGATTCATTGATCACTCCTCTTGTCGTCGGTCGGGCTGGTCGGATCCGTCTCCGCGGCATCGCCGTCGTCCTCGGCGAACCAGGGGGCGACGTCGTCGGCGAACTGTTCGGCTGCCGCCACATCGAGGAATTCGAAGAACCGAGCGCGGTCATCGACATCGACCCCGCGCAGCAGCAGGACGAGGACGAAATTCATGACGGTGAACAGGTCGAGCGACCGCCACGGGCAGATGAGCGGCTCTTCCCCCTCGTCACCGATGATGAGATTGGCGGTCCGCATCAACAGCTCCGCCTCCTGTTCGGGTTCGCCGAAGTCGCAGGCCCGGAGCAGGCCGGCGTAGGTCTCGGCCATGCGCTGGCGGTCGGAAACCAGGAGTAGCCCGTCCGGGATCTCGAGGCCTTCGGGCAACGGGTCGGGGTCCACGTACTCACCGCGGGACAAGGCGCCCCGCTGGCGTCGGATGTCGTCCTCTTCGAAGAGCATGTCGTCTCCTTCCTTCAGGCGGCGAGCGCCATGTCGTGGCCAATTTGACCGTCGAGATAGATCACGCGGGAACAGGCGGCGGCCAGTGCCCTGTGCATCGAACGGCGACGGGAGACTCCGACGACTGTCAGGCCCTTGTCGCGGAAGCGTCGGGCGACCTGCGTGAAGATGCCGTCGCCCGAGCCGATCACGACCACGTCGATCGGTGCATCCGGCGAGCTGAGCGCCGACTCGGGGATGGACTCGAGGGCGTCGAGTAGCACCAGGTCGGCGCCGTTCTTCCCGCGCTTGGTACGGGCCTGGCCATGCAGCTCGCTCGCAGCGGTGCACACGGCCATGCCGTTGCTCGGCGATCCCGCCACGTAGACGAGGTCCTGCGCGCTGAGGTGGAGAAGGCCCGCCAGGAACGGGCCGAACTCCTTCGCCCAGTCCAGGGACACGCAGGGCGTCCCGGCCAGATTCTCGAGGTCGATCGCCACCAGGTGGCGGGGGTTGGGGGTCTGTTGATTTCGCACGGCGACCAGGATAGACGAACGGGGTCTCTGGTGTCAAGGAGTATTGCCCATTTTTTCTTTATTATCCGCTCTTGTACCCTTTTTGTCCACTATTTGCAACTGACCTTGTCAATTTACAACAACTGTTGTGCTACCATTACGCGCGCACGTCACATCTCCAGCTGGCTGCAACCATCGACCCACTCCCGACCCCACCCCCGACTCCATGCCAAACAACAAGCGCCACAACGAACCGCTCCGCCTGCGCTTCCCGTTCCTCTGGGGCTCGACTGCGACCCCTGACGACTTCCGCGAGGACCTCAGGCGCACCGACGCCGAGTTCGGTTTCAAGTGGCGGCGGCACAAGACCGCCCGTCTCGCCGAACTCCAGCGCCACGAGGACCAGCTGGCCCTGGTGATCGCAAAGGAGCGCCTCTCGATCGCCGAACCGCTCCTGCAACAACTCGAGTCCCTCGGCGCGGTCTCCGACAACCTGCTCGACGCCGTCACGACCACGCCCATCGACCGCCGCAGCGCAGAGGCGGTGTTCCGCTCAAGCTCGATCAGCCTGCGGCCGGGCGTCGTACTTGCCGACCACCACCTCGATGCCGTGCTCACCGACCTCACGGACCTCGAGCCCGAAGGGGACCTCGGCCTGGCCATCGTTCGCGACTCCATCTGCACCGTGCGCAAGCCGACCACGTACCAGAAACTGGCCGACGAGCATGGCGGCATCACCCGACAGGCCGTTGACGGCCGTCGCAAGACGCTGGTCAGGCGCCTCCTCGGAATCGGCGAGCGACGAGCCCTCGCCTCACTCGGCGAGTTCCTCAGGAACCAGGCAGCAGAGCGGTCCGGTTCCCTCGTGATGGCGGCCGCCAACCCCTTCACCCGGATCGCTCTTCTCCCCCACGAGGGCGACTTCCCCGACGTGGTCGATGCCGTGAAGGTCGGCCTCTGGCTCGCCTCAGCCGGGCCCAATGCGGACCGGCCGCCCGGCTTTCAGGCCCAACCGGACGGATCCCTGCGAAGGCGCTGACGTCCACGGCCCGCTCGCTCCCACGTTCTCGGGTCGGCGACGACGCATCGACCCGCCACCGGTTCAACCGCCCCGGGTCTACTCGACGGGGTCCGGAGGGCGCCAGAACGACGAGCGCCTGTCGGTCGCCGACATCCCCTCCGGCAGCGTCGGCTCCCGGAACGTGATGTCCTCGTCGGGTTCCGGGTTGTTCCCCGGGTCCGAGTAATAGGCCTCCCAGGCGATCTAGTTGCGCAACGGCTCCCGGATCTCCCGGTCGATCCACTCCTCGGAGAAACCTGCCTGGAGGAGTGTGCTCTGCCCCAAGCCATAGAACCACGCGAGTTTGCCCTCCGGGCCGTTCACGTCGTACGTAAGTTCGGCGAGGGGGCCATAACAGCCGGGCTCGAACATCCAGTCGGGCCAGGCTCGCATGTCGTCCTCGGGGTATGGGTCCGATTGTTCGAACATGTACATCCACCGCTTTCCGTCGATGATCTCGACGGTCCTGGATTCGTCCGTCCACACACGCCCCTCCTCGTCCACCCAGACCGGTTCCTCGACCTGCTCCGGAACGCTGGCAGACGCCTGCCCACCGGCGGCCGCCTTCGCCTTCTTGCGGGTTGTGGCGCCCGCCTTGGACGACTTCCCGCCCTTCTTCGACCGCCCCGCAGCGGCCGGCGGGTCCTCGGGCGGTGGGTCCGGCACCTCGATCAGCTCGCCAGGGTCCTCCCCAGGCTCGAGGGGCCGCCACGAACCCGTCGGGACCGACACTGCGACACCGTCGACGCCCTTCTCGCGCAGGCCGTTGCCGTACCTCCTCGCAAGTTCGACGAACAACCTCGGAACGGGTTCGACCTCCCCCAGGAACTTGTCGCCGTTGACGACCCGGACATCGGCCGGGTCGGCGGCAGGGTGCTGGTACCAGATGGCGTACCGATCTTCGTCGTCCCGGACGGCCCAGACGACGAGTTCGGCCCCGATCTCGTCGGCGACCCGTCGCCACAGTCCCGGGTCACTCTCGCGACTGTTCGCGAATATCGGGCCCTTTGGCCCAGAACTCTGGAGGTGGATGCCCCAGACGCTTCGGCCGGGAAAGCGGACGATCGCCGGCGTCCAAAGTCCGAGGCCGACCCCGGCCTCGAGGTCCGGCGACAACATCCCGGCGACGGCGGCCACCGCCTCTTCGAAACGGTCCTGGGCCGGGACGACGACGAGCGTCCCCATGCAGATGCCCTTGGTCGGGCCCAGCACCCTCGACATGCCGGCCTGGGCCCGCAGGGGGAAGCCCCGCTGGCCCAGCCGCCGCTCCCGCCAGGCGTCCGAGCACCAGCGGGTGCCCTCGCCGATGTTCTGGTTCGGCAGGTAGGGCACCGTCTTGCCGAAGGCCATCCTCTCCAGTGCCCCTGGCGAGACCCCGCCGAGCACCGTGTTGCTCACGAACACCCACTCGATGTCGCCCTCACGCATGGCCGGCGGTTCGACGGTCGGGTTGTCCGTCATTGCAGTCCGACCCTTCGGGAGAGATCGGATCGCCGTCGACGGACCAGCCAACTGACCGGGAACACGACCGGAGAGAGCACCCACCTCGTGATCCGACCGAAGACCCGGCCCAGACGGCCCCAGGGGCTCGACGGACGGGGTTCGACACATTCGTCCTCGTACTCGCCGACCTCCGGATGATCGACCAACGCTGCCTTGGTCGCGCTCTCGGTGCCGCCGACGACCTGTCTCCCGATGTTGTTGAGGAACCCGGTCGTCCACTCGTCGAACTCCTCCGTGGACATCGAGGAAGGATCGGGAACTTTGAACAGCCCGCCCCTCACCCGTGGTGCGTCAACCATCGGACGGCCCTCCGCCACCCGACAGTCGCTGCCGAATCGCCTTCAACCCCGGCGACGAATCAAACTGATCGTCGGACCCCTCTTCACCCAGCAACTCCCGGTAGAACCGCAGCACGTCTTCGATCAACTCCTCGGTCACGCCCATATCGATCGCCGCCTCGACCCACTCCGGGTCTTGCATCTTCGCGTACCGCGCTCGAACCGCCCCCTCCGAATAATCATCCTCATCCCCCGACCCCCACAACGAAGGAC
>JACNKQ010000063.1 GCA_014381945.1 Actinomycetota bacterium | reverse complement strand
TGGACGACTGGGCCTCATCGACGAGGCGCATGATCTGGGCCAGCATCGTGTCGGCGCCTACCCGGGTGGCCTCGACGATCAGCGATCCGTTGCCGTTGATGGTCGCCCCGACCACATCGTCGCCGGCTCCGACCGGGACCGGAACGGGCTCGCCGGTGATCATCGAGGCATCGACGCTCGATACGCCGTCGACCACCACGCCGTCGACGGGGACCTTCTCGCCCGGTCGCACGACGAAGCGCATACCGACCTGAAGTTCTTCGGCCGGGATTGTGGAGCCGTCCTCGAGTAGGGCGGTCCTGGGGGCGAGCCCGGCGAGGGCGCGGATGGCGTCTCCGGAGCGGCGCTTGGCCCTGGCCTCGAACCACCTGCCGAGGAGGATCAGCGTGACGATGACCGCTGCGGTCTCGAAGTAGACGTGGCCGATGTCGGCGATCAGCGCAACGGCGGACCAGGTCCATGCGGCCCCCGTCCCCATCGACACGAGCGTGTCCATGGTGGTCGAGCCGTGGGCGAGGTTGCGGCCCGCCACCTGGTGGAACGGCCAGCCGACCCACCACACGACCGGGGTGGTCAGCGCTCCGGCCACCCACTCCCACCCGGAGAACCCGAGCCCCGGCAGCATCGAGATGGCGACGATCGGCACCGTGAGCACGACGGAGGCGATGAGCCGGCGGGTGAGCTGTGCCATTTCCTGCTCGGCGGCATCGTCGTCCGGGTCGGCGTCGGCCACCGCGTAGCCGAGCTTCTCGATTGTCGCCCCGAACGCCTCGATGTCGATCAGTTCCGGGTCGAAGGAGACGACGGCCCTGGCGGTGGCGTAGTTGACGTTGGCCTCCGCGACGCCGTCGAGGCCGTTGAGGCCACGTCCGATCCGTACGGCGCATGCAGCACAGGTCATGCCGTCGATGGGGATCTCGGTCGTGAGGGTTGTGTCGGTACCTGACATGGATGGTAGGGTACCCCCTATCCCTATGGCCGGCTACTCACTCTCGAAGGACGACTACCTCACCCGGCTGCGCCGTATCGAGGGGCAGGTCCGCGGCCTCCAGCGGCTCGTCGACGAGGACACCTACTGCATCGACGTGCTGACCCAGATCTCCTCGGTCACCAAGGCCCTGCAGGGCGTCGGCGTGGGGCTGCTCGACGAGCACATCCGCCACTGCGTGCGCAACGCCGTCCTGGAAGGGGAAGTGGCCGGCGACGCCAAGATCGACGAGGCGGTCACCGCCATCGAACGCCTCCTGCGTTCGTAGGGTGGCGGGTACTACCCACGTTCGGACAAGGAGAGTCGACATGGGAATCGCCGCAGTCACACACGACCGTGACTGGCTCGAGGTCCGGTTCGACGATGGGGTCACCAGACGGTTCCTGGGCACGTGGTTGCGCGACAACATCACCTCGGGCCGCCACCGCGACGACGGCCAACGGACTTTCGACATCAACGCCCTGCCAGAGGTGTCCATCGCCGGCGCAACCAGTGACGCCGACTCAGCGACAGTCACGTTCGCTCCCGAGGGCATCGACGGCACCTACTACGAACAGTGGTTCCGACAGCACGGTTCGACAAACGGCACGAGCGCCGGTGTCACACCGAGCCCGACTTTGTGGGGTGCCGAACACCAGGGATCGCTCAGGTTCGCCGACTACCCGACCCTGGTGGAGGACCCGGCGGCCCTGCTCGAATGGCTGGTCGAAATCCGCGACCTGGGGTTCGGGCTGCTCGAGAACGTGCCGGTCACGCCCGGTTCCATCGTCGGGGCCGTCGACCTGTTCGGCTACGTCCGCTTCACCAACTACGGCGAGATCTTCGAGGTGCGCGACGAGCCGAATCCGGCGAATCTGGCCTTCACCAAGCTCAGGATCGGTATGCACACCGACAACCCGTACCGCGACCCGGTGCCGGGGCTCCAACTCCTGCAGTGCCTGGTCAACGAATCGGACGGCGGCGACAACCAACTGGTCGACGGCTTTGCCATCGCCGACCAGATCCGCAACGACCACCCCGAGGCGTTCAACCTGCTCACCTCGCACCCGGTCCGGTTCCGCTACCTCGACGGCGACTCGGCCGACCTCCAGTCCTTCATGCCCGTCATCCAACTCGACGCTCAGGGACGGGTCGTCTGCATCCGCTACAACAGCCGTTCGGTGCAGGCCTTCGAAATGCCCGAAGACGTGATCGCCGACTACTACCGGGCCTATCGCACGCTCGGTGAGCTGCTCCACGAACCGGGCGCCTGTGTCGAGTTCCGGCTCGAACCTGGCCAGCTCATGGCATTCGACAACCAACGGGTGCTGCACGGGCGCACCGCCTACACCACCGGCGCCCGCCACCTCCAGGGGTGCTACGCCGACAAGGACTCGCTCCACTCGCGCATCAGGGTTCTCGAATCCGCCCGATGAGCGCCGCCGACGAGCTGGAGGTCCTCATGGACGGTCGAGGACGCGAGAAATACGGCGAGAGCGTGACCATCGCCGAACACTCCCTCCTCACCGCCGCAGCGGCCGAACAACAGGGCCTGCACGACACGCTCGTAGCCGCCTGCCTCATGCACGACGTCGGCCACTGGCTCGACGAACCCGACGACGGTTACGGCATCCACGACCACGGCGACCTCGGCGGGGACTGGGTGGCAGCCCGGTTCGACCCAGCGGTCGCGGAGCCGGTGCGCCTCCACATCGAGGCCAAGCGCTTCCTGTGTGCCCGCGAGCCCGACTACCACGACCATCTCTCGCCGGCGTCGCAGTACACGCTCACGAAGCAGGGTGGGCCGATGTCACCCGACGAGGCTGAAGCGTTCGAATCCCGTCCCCACGCCGACGACGCCGTGACCCTGCGCCGGCTCGAGGACGACCACGGCAAGTTGGCCGGCGCCGAGGTCCCGACGCTGGCGCACTTCCGCCCCCTGCTCGACCGCCTGGAAACGTGACGACCACGAGCCCGTCATGGCATGCTGGCCGGGACGGGGAAGCGACTCGCAGAAACATGCACGCGGAGGGAACCCGATGATCTTCACGCAGTACTACCTGGACTGCCTCTCGCAGGCCTCGTACCTGATCGGCGACGAAACGAGCGGTCGGGCGGTCGTCGTCGACCCCCGGAGGGACGTAGGCGAATACCTCGCCGACGCCGAAGCGCAGGGTCTGGCGATCGAGTTGGTCGTCGAGACCCACTTCCATGCCGACTTCCTGTCGGGTCACCTGGAGCTGGCCGCCGCCACCGGAGCAGAGGTCGGGTACTCGTCGGTGGCCAACCCTGAGTTCTCCTTCCGGCCCCTCGGCGACGGCCAACGGCTCGAACTCGGTGAAGTGGTGCTCGAGTTCCGCCACACACCGGGCCACACCCCGGAATCGATGTGCATCGTCGTCTGGGAGCACAGCGATGATGCCGAACCGCACGCGGTCCTCACCGGCGACACCCTCTTCATCGGCGACGTGGGCCGACCCGACCTGTTGGCCTCGGCCGGCCATTCGCAGGCTGATCTGGCATCATCGCTGTTCGACAGCCTCCACACGCAGTTGCTGACCCTGCCCGACGGCACCCGGTTGTTTCCCGGCCACGGCGCCGGTTCGGCCTGCGGCAAGAACCTCTCGACCGAGACCATGTCGACCATCGGTGACCAGCGGCGCTCCAACTACGCCGTGCTGGCGCCTGACAGGGCGACCTTCATCGACCTGGTCACCGAAGGGCAGCCGGTCGCTCCCGGCTACTTCGCCCACGACGTCGAGCTCAACCGGAGTTCCCACGACCTCCTCGACGAGACAGAGGAGCCGGCCGCCCTGACCCTGGGCCAGGTAGAAGATGTCGTAGCCGAGGGTGCTGCGATTGTCGACGTGAGAGATCCCGAGGAGTTCGCCCGCGGGCACCTCAGCGGCTCGATCAACGTGGGCCTCAACGGCCGCTACGCCGAGTTCGCAGGCTCTGTCCTCCCGGTCGGCGTGCAGATGGCCCTGGTCGCCGACCCCGGCACGCAACTCGAGGCCAAGAACCGGCTTGCCCGCATCGGTTTCGACGATGTGGTCGGCTACCTGGTCGACCCGTATGCCGTCATGGCAGCGCATCCCGACCGCACCGTCAAGGCCTCGAGGCTCACCGCTGCAGCGTTGGCCGGGCGCATAGCCGATATTGAAGGCCTGCAGATCGTCGACGTGAGGAACCACGCCGAGTGTGAGGGTGGCTCGATACCCGACTCAATCCGAATCCCGGTGGCCTCGGTTCGCGACCGGATACACGAACTGTCTGCAGATCGACCGACCGTCGTCTACTGCGCCGGCGGCTACCGCTCGTCGGTCGTGGCCAGCCTGCTCCGCTCGCTCGGGTTCGGCGACGTGTCGGACCTGGTCGGCGGCTATCCCGCCTGGGGCGGGTCGGTCCAGCAGGCAGGCTGAAGCCGTTCCACCCCAGCGCTCAGGAGCCGGACGGGCCAGTCGCCGGCAGGGCGATCGAAACGGTGAGCCCCCCTGCGGCGCCGTCCCGGAGGCTGACCTCTCCGCCAGACACCTCGACGATCGAACGGACGATGGCAAGGCCCAGGCCGCTTCCCGACTGGTCGGTTCTCCCCCGCCAGAATCGGTCGAAGGCACGTTCCTTCTGTTCATCGCTGAGCCCGGGGCCCTCATCCCTCACCTCTAGTTGATGCGATCCTGAGCCGGAGGCGACGGAGACGGTGATTGTGCCGCCGGCGGGAGAGGCCGTGATCGAGTTGTCGAGGAGGTTGTCCAGAACCTGCTCGATTCCACCGGGCACACAGCGCACCCAGACGTCACCCGTCGGGCCGGTGAACCGGAGTCCGACATCAGCCTGTTCGGCAACTGCCGTCCACGTCTCGATCCGCTCGTGGGCAGCCGAGCCGAGGTCGGTGGCTACAGGATCCGGGTGCCGTTCGGCTCGGGCCAGGTGGAGCAGGTCGTCTACGAGCACCGCCACCCGGGTCACCTCAATGAGGCTGGCATCGACTTCCGCCCGCAACCCGGGGACCTCGAGGGAGCTGTGCAGGTTCTCGAGACGGAGCCGGATCGCAGTGAGCGGTGTGCGGAGCTGGTGCGATGCATCGGCCACGAAGGACCGTTGCTGCAGGAGCATGTCCTCTAGCCGGCCGGCCATCGTGTTCAGGGCGAGTTGAAGCTCGCGTAGCTCCAGAGGGGCACTGTCGTTGGGAGCGATTGCTGTGAGGTCGCCGCGGGAGAATCGGCCCGCAGCCTGTTGGAGGCGCCGTATCGGGCGTGTCACCGAGCGGGCGATGGCAAAGCCGATGCCGGTCATGGCTGCAAGCACGACCAGCGCCATGCCGACCAAACCCAGCCAGAATCGTTGGACACGCTCGTCGACCTCATGGGCGTCGAGCGTGATTCGCACCGCCCCCCAGACATCGCCGCCTGAGGCGACCGGGACGGCGACGTACAGCAGGTCGGTGGCGAGCGTGGTTGAGTGCCGGGTGCCTGATGCCCGACTGCCGACGAGAGCAGCTGCGAACTCGGTTCGCGTCGAGAAGTCACGGTCGACGGCGATGGCCGGGTCGGTGTCGACGACCGAGATGCCGTACGCATCTACGATCACGACACGGGCGCCAGTTGTTGCGGTGTATTCGTCGGCGAGCGCCGGGTCGGCGTCGGTTCCTGTTTCGAGCACGTCCTCGTAGAGGCCGGCCATCACCGTGGCATCACGCTCCACGTCGGCGACGAGCCGGTCCTGTTCGCGCTGCTGGTAGACGATGCCGAGCGGGATCTCCAGGACGGCGAGCACGATGATCGTGACGACCAGGTACGACAGGACCAGCCGGCGGGTCATCTGCCGTCGGGTGGTTCCGGGATCGTGAACCCGACACCGCGGATCGTCTCGATCAACTCTGCACCGACCTTCTTGCGTAGCGAGGCGATGTGGACGTCGAGGGTCTTCGTGGGGCCCCACCAGTGCTCATCCCAGACATCGTGGATTATCTGCTCGCGGGTCAGAACCGTCCCCGGTTCGGCGGCCAGGTAGGCGAGGAGGGCGAACTCCTTTGGGGTCAGATCAATGGAGGTTCCGGCTCTGGACACCTTCCGCGTCCGTTGGTCGATCGAGAGGTCGCCCACGACCAGCGTCCGGTCGGGTTCGGTGGGCGCCGCTCCCTGCGTGCGTCGAAGTACTGCGCGCACCCGGGCGGTGAGCTCCCGTATGCCGAATGGCTTGACCACATAGTCATCGGCACCCAACTCGAGCAGCGAAACCCGGTCGATCTCGTCGCCGCGGGCGGTCACCACGATGATCGGAACCGAGGATCGCTCCCTGAGCTCGCGGCAGACCGCCGAACCGTCGATGTCGGGGAGCCCGAGGTCGAGGAGCACCAGGTCGGCCGGCTCTGCAGTCAGGGCATCGGCGCCTGTCGACACCCAGTTGACCTCGAAGCCATCTCGCTCCAGACCGGTCCTGAGAGGTTCGGCTATCGATGGGTCGTCTTCGACGACGAGGAGTCGCATGCCGTCAGGTTCGCACACCGTGCGGCACATCTGTGCGGCCCGTGCGCACCTCTAACCGTCTGTTGGCCTTCTGTTGGCCTTCTGCTGGTCATCAGACGGTTTTCGCAGGCTTCTTTACCTTCTCCTAACGGTGGGCTGGGGCCTCGCTGGAACCCCTCTTCGTACGGTCGCAGTGTGAAATCAACGACTGGCAGAAGCCGGAAGGAGTAGGAGACATGGAACGAAGCACCGCACTCATAACCGCAGTCTCGGTCACCGGGGTCGTCCTGGCGGGTGCCCTCGCCATAGGTGCCAACATCGGGATCCTCGACCGTGCAGACGACAGCGGACTGGGTGAGCTCTCGGCATCTGCGACGACGGCTGTTCCGGCGGCCACCACCGTCGAACCAGTCGTGGTCGACGTCTACATCGAAGATCAGGTTGTCGAGATCGTCGCCACAACCCCTCCGGTGGCAACGCTGCCGACGACAACGGAACCGGAGGGCACCCGGGTGACCTTGGCTGCTCCGACATCATCTTCGACATCAACCTCGACGGCGGCTCCGGCTCCGGCATCGACACCGGCCACGACATCAACCTCGACGGCGGCACCGGCATCGACACCGGCCACGACATCAACCTCGACGGCGGCACCGGAACCTGAGGCTGATGCATCGACAGCACCCGCGGGCCAGGTGTTCAGCATCGAGGGCGCCGGGACCGTCGAGGTCGAGCACGACGGACAGAGCCTGCGGCTCGGGGCGGTGACGACGAACCAAGGTTGGACCTGGTCGGCAGACCAGTCCGGCGACGCCGCGCTGGCCCTGACCTTCGAATCGGTCGACACCACCTATGTCTTCACCTCTGGCCTCGACGCCTCAGGAAACCTCTTCGCCTCTGTTGAGGAACCGATCATCGAGGTAGTCCCGGCCCCGACCACCCTGATCTACGACGACGACTACGACGACGACGACTACGACAACGACTACGACGACGACGACGATGATGACGATGACGACGATGACGATGGCGACGAGCATGAGGGGAGGGATGACGATGACTGAGGCAACTGTTGCGAACTCCGAGCCCTCGGCCCTGGACCGTGAGAAGCGGGAGAGAATCGAACGGCTCCAGCAACGCCGGCAGGGAGGTCCGGCCCGCAAGGCGTCGACTCGACCGGTAGCGGACGCCGCCAGGGAAAGATCAGAGCGGCCACCTGCGCCGAGGCCTCGGCGCCGTCGCCATTCGGCCCTCGGCACCCGGATCGCCTCCCTCGGGCTGGCCGGCACGGCGATGTTCACGATCATCGCCGTCCTGGCCCTCGGCGGGCCCACTCCTGTCCAGGCACCGACCGGCCTTGTCCAGGATGTCACGGTCACTCGGCCGGTGGTCGTGGTGGTCCACCGGACGAGGACCGTGGTCACCCAGGCCCAATCAGCCACGACCGCCGTCGGGCCCGCACCTGTCCCTGTTCCGTCACCCGCACCCGCTGTCATCGAGCAGCCCGTGGCGAGCCTCGCCGGTCCTGTTGAGGTTCAGGTCGAGCCCGCACCGGTCGCGGCAACCACCCGGGACGACCAGACCGTGATCGAACTGCGGGCACAGCCTGTGGTCAGGACCGTGGAAGCGCCGGCCCCGGACGTCCCGAAGGGCAAGACCAGTGGCAGTCGTTGAGGACCGCTTCCGGGTCATGGCCAGCGAGGCCAGGGTGCTCCTGGTCGACCCGACCCCGGAAGCCCCGACGCTGGTCAGGCGACGTCTGGCCGAGCTCGAGCAGCGGTGGAGCCGCTTTCTCCCGGACAGCGAGATAAGCAGAATCAACCTGGCCGGCCCACACGAGGCCGTCGACATCTCGACCGACACGTCGATGCTCATCGAGTTCATGCAGCAGGCCCACGGGTTCACCGACGGGCGGTTCGATCCGACGCTCCTCCGTGAGATCGTCGAGGCGGGCTACGCGACGAGTATCGACGACCCGGATCGCAGGAGCATGTTCACCGACTGTTCGGCCGGCGGAGCCACCGTCGCCGAAATCGAACTCGACCACGTCGCCAAGACGGCGACCCTGCCCGTCGGGCTCGTTCTGGATCCCGGGGGTCTGGGCAAGGGAGCCGCCGCCGACGTAGTCGTCGCTGAGCTCATGGCGGAGGGCACGGCGGGGGCCATGGTCGGCATCGGAGGCGACCTCGCCGTGTCCGGCGTGCCCCCCGGGGACGACGGCTGGATCGTCGCCGTCGAACACCCCCTCCGGCCCGATGAGGAACTCGGTCACCTGGCGCTCGACCACGGGGGCATCGCCACCTCGAGCACCCTGACCCGGCGGTGGACCAGCGGCGGCCGGGCCCGGCATCACCTTGTCGACCCTGCCACCGGCACCTGTTCGACCACCGACCTTGCCGCCGTGACCGTCGTGGCCGGCGCCTCCTGGCAGGCCGAGGTCCATGCCACGGCGGCGATACTCGCAACGTCCTCAGGAGTCCTCGGCCACCTTGACCGGTTCGGCCTGTCGGGCGTGGCCGTCACACACACCGGCGAGGTGCTTGCCACCTCTGACCTGCGGGCGTGGGCCACCAAGATCGGGGACCGCACGTGAACCCTGAGATCTGGTGGCATGTCGCCCGGGCCTCGGGGATCATCTCATGGCTCATGCTGACCGCCACGGTGCTCTGGGGCATCGTGCTGGCGACTGACCTGTTCCCCGAACACCGTCGGCCGGCGTGGCTCTCCGATGCCCACCGGTGGTTGGCGGCCCTTTCCCTGTGGTTCCTGGGCCTCCACCTCGGAGCGCTGGTCGCCGACAGCTACGCCGAGTTCGGCCTGGCGGAACTGGCGATACCCATGGCCAGCGAATGGAAGCCCGTGCCCGTCGCCGTCGGCGTGGTCTCCATGTGGCTGCTTCTCGTCGTGCAGGCGACATCGCTCGCCATGCGCCGCCTCCCCCGACGCCTCTGGAGGCTCGTCCACCTGAGCAGCTATCTGGCGTTCTGGCTGGCCAGCCTGCACGGCACATTGGCAGGCACCGATGCGGCCAGCCCCATCTACACCCTCACATCGATCCTCACCCTGCTTGCGGTTGTGTTCGGGGTGATATACCGCATCCTGGGACGCCGCCGAAGGGCTTCCCGGTAGCAACAAGCCGGGCGGAGCGACCTTGCCTGCCGGGTAGAGCCCGGCCAGGGCGCCGAGTTCGAGCAGGAGACCTGTGAAGGCCACCTCGGTCGCCTCCCTGGCGGGCGCACTCGAACACCGGACGGCATTCCTGCATGGCCTCCCGGGCGGCTGGATAGCGGATGTCCATGCCTGCCTCGGCCAGGCCGGTGAACCGCCCCCGGCCATCGGTTTCACCGGGCGTCGGATCTGGAAAGTCCTCCAACCCCTGCTCGCTCATGCACTGGGACAAAGCAGTTGTGCATCTTCGAAGTTGTCGGCTGCCGTCGTTTCGGCGGATCCCATATGAGCCTTGTGTCCTTGTGTCAGGAGTCGGTTGGACGGGTGTCAGGAGTCGGTTGGACGGGTGTCAGGTCAGGCGAGGGGTACCGACACGATGATCGTGGCTCCGGTGCCCGGGGGTGAAATGGCGTCGACCCTGCCGCCCATCGCCTGTACGAGTTCCCGCACGATGGCGAGCCCCAGGCCGGACCCGGTTGCGGCTGCCTTACCTTCAGGGCGTGCCGTGAAGAGCCGCTCGAACACGTGGGGGAGGTCGGCCTCGTCGATGCCCTTGCCGTCGTCCTCGATCCGAAGCACAGCACGGTCCGTCTCCACGGTGATCGAGACCGAGAGCCGGGAACGGGCGTGGCGGATGCCGTTCTCAAGCAGGTTTGCGACCATCTGCGACCAGCGATCCGTGTCGATCATCGCCACGACGGGCTCGTCGGGCGTCGACACGTCGAGTTCGACGCCGTCGCTGACCGTGGCGAAGGCGACCACGGCACGGCGGGTGGCCTCGTTCAGGTCGGCGGCCCTCAGGTCAAGTTCGAACCGGTGGGCGTCGAGGCGTGCGAGGTCGAGGAGGTCGCGGACCAGCCGGTTCAGCCGGTCTGCCTCCGAGCGGATGATCCGGCCCGCAGCCGCTGCGTCGTCCGTCGTTCCGTCGGTGAGCGCCTCTGCGTAACCGATGATCGAGGTGAGTGGCGTACGCAGGTCGTGCGAGACCGAGAGAAGGAACTGGCGCTCGAGTCCACGTGATCGTTCGAGGCCTTCGGCCATCGAGTTGATGGCGGCGGTGAGGTCCGTCAACTCGTCTGTCCGGCGTCGGTTTGGCGATGGGAGCCGGACGCTCAGGTCACCGTCGGCGATGCGACGGGCAGCGCCGGCTGCATCGACGACCGGTCGGCTCAGCGAACGGCTCAGCCAGGACGAGGCGCCGACCGCGAGCAGAAGGGTGCCGATCGATGCCAGGACGAACCAACCGCCGGCCCGGCCCAGGTTCGTCGAGTAGTCGGTGCTCACGACGAAGGCCATCCCAACCTCGTCGGTGCCGACCCTTGAAAAGGCGACACCGAAGGCGCCGTCGTCGGTGCGGCCACTGTCCGAACCCGTGGCGATCAGGCGGTCGATGTCGAGGTCGTCGACGGTGAGTCCGGCCGGAAGGGGCGCTATGACCCGGGTCCTCGCCACGTCCTCGAGGGCGACGGCCAGCACGCCGATGTCCCGGACCCCCAGCGAACGGCTCATCATCGCAACCCGATCCCTCGAGAAGCCCGGCATCTCGCCGGGGTGACCGAGTCCGGGTCGCATCGTCGCGGCCGACAGGGCCGTGGCCCGCTGGACGGCGAGCGTCTCGGCCTGGTCGCCGGCATTGCCGCGGGCGATGAGGAAGGTCCCGAGCCCGGCGAACACCAGGCCAGCGGTGACCACCGCGAGCAGGGTGACGAGGAGTCGACGGCGCATCGGATCAGGCCAGCCGGTAGCCGGTGCCGCGCAGCGTGTGGAGTTGAAGGTTTTCGCCCAATTTCACCCTGAGTTGGCGCACGTGGACGTCGACGGTGCGCTCGTCGCCGATCCAGTCGACACCCCAGGCCTGGTCGAGGAGCTGCCGACGGGTGAGGGTGAGGCCCCGGTTTTCGACGAGGGCGAGGAGCAGGTCGTATTCGCGTCGGGTGAGTTCGACCGGCTTGTCACCGATGCGAACCTCGTGGCGGTCCTCGTCGATTGTCAGGCCGCCGACCTCGTGGACGGTCGACCGGGGTGCGTCGTGGCCGGACGCCCGTCGGAGCACCGCCTCGACCCGGGCCACCAGTTCGCGTGGGCTGAACGGCTTGACGACGTAGTCGTCGGCGCCGAGCTTGAGCCCCATGACCCGGTCGACCTCGTCGTCGCGGGCCGTCATGAAGATGACCGGCACGTTCGAATGCACCCTGAGCTGCTGGCAGACGTCGAAGCCGTCGAGGCCGCCGGGGAGGCCGATGTCGAGCAGCACAAGGTCGGGCCGCCGATCGCGGACTGCGGCGACGCCCGCCGCACCGTTCGAGGCATGGATGGTGCGGTAGCCGCCCTTGCCGAGGTACAGGTCGACGAGGTCGGCGATGTTGGGGTCGTCTTCGACGATCAGCACGAGTTCCTGGTCAGTCATCGGTACCGATCCTTGTGACTGGCGGACTGGAATGCGTCCGGCGCCGCCCCGGTGGGGCGGCGCCGAATGTCTCGGTAGTGGCCGGGAGATTAGCCGTGGTCGTGTGACCCGGAGAATCCACCCATGCCGTTCATGCCACCCATGCCACCCATGCCCTTCATGCCACCCATGCCGTTCATGCCACCCATGCCCATGCCCTGGAGTCCGCACGGCACCATTGACAGCGCCGCCATGCCGACCTGTCCCATGTTGCCCTGGCCATTGCAGCCCATGCCGCCCGGGCCCATGCCCAAGCCCATGCCGCCGCCAGCCCTGCA
>JACNKQ010000057.1 GCA_014381945.1 Actinomycetota bacterium | reverse complement strand
GATGCTCGAGCCCAACATGGCCACCATGCTGGCCGTGCTAACCACCGACGCCGAGATCGACGCCGCCACGGCCACCGAACTGCTGCGGGCGGCCGTCGGCACCAGCTTCAACTGCCTGACCGTCGATGGCGCCGAATCCACAAACGACTCGGTGCTGCTGCTCGCCAACGGCGGCGCCGGCCAGGTCGACCACGAGGCGCTGGGCTCAGCACTCGCCGAGGCCTGCCTTTCACTTGCCGTCCAGATGGCCGACGACGCCGAGGGCTCGACCAAGACGGTGTTCCTGACCGTCACCGGGGCCGCCAGCGACGTCGAGGCAGCCAAGGGCGCCAGGGACACCGCCAACTGCCAACTGGTCAAGTGCTCCTGGTACGGCGAGGACCCCTACTGGGGCCGGATCGCCGCCGAGATGGGCGCCGCAGGCATCGCCTTCGACCCCGACACGATCACGATCTCCTACGGCGGACAGGTCGTCTACACCGACGGCGAGGCCCAGCAGGTCGACGAGGCCGCCCTGAGGTCGCACATGGCCGGACGGACCCTCGACCTCGACGTCGACCTCGGTCAGGGAACTGGCACGGCACGGGTGGTCACAACCGACCTCAGCCACGCCTACATCGACGAGAACATGCGGACCTCCTGAGGAGACCTGAAATGAACCCCGGCACAGAACAGTTCTCCCCCGAGCGGCGGGCCGCCGTCCTCATCGAGACCCTGCCCTACATCCAACGGTTCAAGGGCTCGATCGTCGTCGTCAAGTTCGGCGGCAACGCCATGGTCGACGCCGACCTCGCCGCCCGGTTCGCCGAGGACATCGTGCTCATGCACTCGGTTGGCATCCGGCCGGTCGTGGTTCACGGCGGCGGCCCGCAGATCGGCGAGCTCATGGACCGGTTGGGCCTCGAATCCGAGTTCCGCAACGGACTCCGGGTCACCGACGCAGCCACGCTCGACGTTGTTCGCATGGTGCTCGTAGGCAAGGTCAGCCGCGACATCGTGTCGGGCATCAACGTCCACGGACCGCTCGCCCTCGGCCTTTCCGGGGAGGACGGTGGCCTCATCCGGGCAACCGCCCGGGACCCCGGGCTGGGGTTCGTAGGCGACGTCGAATCGGTCGACCCGGGAATCATCGAACGGCTGTTGGCCGAAGACCTCGTTCCCGTGGTCTCGACGATCGGCGCCGACGAGACCGGGCAGGCCTACAACATCAACTCTGACACGGTCGCCGCCGCCCTGGCCGGGGCGCTCGGCGCCGAACGGATCCTCTACCTGACCGACGTCGAGGGGCTGCGGGCCGACGCCGACGATCCCGACACGCTCATCTCGAGGCTCGACGTCGAGCAGCTCGGGGCGCTCATGGCCGACGGCACCATCAGCGGCGGCATGATCCCCAAGGCACAGGCGTGCCTCGACGCCGTCAACGCCGGGGTCGGATCGGCGCACATGGTCGACGGACGGATCCCCCATGTTCTGCTCCTCGAGCTGTTCACCGACGCAGGCATAGGCACCATGGTGTTCCCGGTGGGCGGCGGGCCCGACACACCGGCCCGTGATGAACGGACGCAGCCATGATCGGCGACCGGCTCCTGATGGGCAACTACGGCGACCCTCCCGTGAAGTTCGTCCGGGGGCTGGGCACCGAACTGTTCGACGACTCCGGAAAGCGGTACCTCGACTTCCTCTGCGGGCTGGCGGTCACCAGCCTCGGCCACTGCCACCCCCGGGTGGCAGCGGCCCTCGCAGAGCAGGCCGGAACTCTGCTCCACGTCTCGAACCTGTTCGACACCGAACCGCACCTCGAGGTGGCGACACGGCTCGATTCGCTGATCCGGTCGGGGACCGGCGAGGCCACGCCGGGCCGTGTGCTGTTCCAGAACTCCGGCGCCGAGGCCAACGAGGCCGCCATCAAGCTGGCCCGCAAGCACCAGGGACGGGGCCGCCACGTCGTGCTGTCGGCCTTCCGGTCGTTCCACGGACGCACCCTCGCCACGCTGGCGGCCACCGGCCAGCCCGAGAAGCACGAACCCTTCCAGCCGCTGCCCGAGGGCTTCCGGCATGCCGCCTGGAACGACCTCGGCGCCTTCGAAGCGGCCCTCGACCCCACCGTCGGGGCGATCCTGCTCGAGTCGCTCCAGGGCGAGGGCGGGATCAACCCGGCCGACGTCGACTTCCTCGTCGGCATCCGGCGGCTCTGCGACGAGCGGGGCATCCTGCTGATCCTCGACGAGGTCCAGACCGGCCTCGGTCGCACCGGACGGTGGTTCGGCTTCCACCACTCCGGCATCCGGGCCGACATCGTCACCGTCGCCAAGGCGCTCGGCAACGGCGTTCCGATCGGCGCCGTCTGGGCCACCGCCGACGTCGCAGCGGCCTTCTCACCCGGCGACCACGGCTCCACCTTCGGCGGGCAGCCCCTCGCCGCCTCGGCGGCCAGGGAGGTGCTGAGGGTCATGGAGGAGATCGACGCCCCGGCGTGTGCCGCTGTCAGGGGTGCAGCCCTCACCGTCCTCCTCGAGGCCCTGCCCGGCGTCACCGGCGTCCGGGGCCTCGGCCTGCTCCTGGCCGCCGAGCTCGATCCCGAGGTGCTCGACGGCCGCACCGGCCCCGATGTGGCACGGGCCTGCCTCGCTGCCGGCCTGGTGGTCAACGGCATCACGCCGACCGCCCTGAGGCTGGCCCCACCCCTGACGGTGACCGACGACGAGTTGGCCGAGGGCGTGGTGATCCTGGGCAGCGTGCTCGCCGGAGACACGGAGGCAATCGCATGAGGCACCTGCTCGAAGTAGACGACCTGACCCCTGCAGAACTCGGACGGGTGCTCGACCTCGCCGTCGAACCGGCTCCGCCACAGGTTCTCGACGGCCGGGGCATGGCGCTGCTGTTCGAGAAGCCCTCTGTCCGTACCCGCAACTCGATGGAGATGGCCATCGTGCAACTCGGTGGCCACCCCATGTACATCCAGGCATCCGAGGTCGGCCTCGACACCCGGGAATCGGTCGAGGACGTCACCAACACCCTCGCCTGCTTCCACGGAGCCATCGGCGCCCGGGTCTTCGCCCACTCGACGGTGGAACGGATGGCGGCCCTCGACCTGGTGCCCGTGGTCAACATGCTGTCCGACGCCGGCCACCCGATGCAGGCCCTCGCCGATGTGCTTACCATGCGGCAACTCCTCGGCGACCTGGCAGGACGGAGCGTCACCTACGTCGGTGATGGCAACAACGTCTTCCGGTCGCTCGCGCTGGCAGCCGGGATGCTCGGCATGGAGGTCCGGCACACCGGCCCGCCCGGCTACCGGCCCACCGGGGTCGACACCGACCGACTGGCCGCCGCCGGCGTGGTGGTAGCCGAGTTCGACCGGCCGGAAGAGGCGGTAGCGGGCAGCGACATCGTCTACACGGATGTCTGGACCTCGATGGGCCAGGAGGACCAGAGCGCCCAACGGCTCGCCGACTTCGAGGGCTACCGGGTAGACCAGCGACTGCTCGACGTCGCAGGCGAGCAGGTGCACTTCCTGCACTGCCTGCCGGCCCACCGGGGCGAGGAGGTCACCAGCGGAGCCGTCGACGGGCCCGCCAGCCGGGTCTGGCAACAGGCCGGGAACCGGATGCACGCCGCCCGGGGCCTGCTGGCCTGGCTGCTGGGCGAGGCAGCGGACGACGGGATCAGCGCATGAGCAAGGCACAACGACAGCACCGGATGGCCAGGTTGCTGGCCGAACAGCCGGTCACCAGCCAGGGGGAACTCGTGGACCTGCTCGCCGAGGCCGGCATCGAGGCGACACAGGCGACGGTCTCCCGGGACCTCGGCGACCTCGGCGCCATCAAGGTCCGGCTGCCCGGCGGAGGCAGCGTCTACGCCATACCCGAACATCCCGCCGACCAGGTCGCCCCAGAGAGCCACCTCCGGCGGGTCATGGGCGAATGGGTGGCAGAGGTGGTGCACTCGGGCAACCTCGTAGTCCTGCGGACGCCTCCGGGGTCGGCACACGTGGTCGCCTCGGCGATCGACCGGTCCGGGCACGACCAGATCCTCGGCACCGTGGCCGGCGACGACACCATCTTCGTCCTCGCCGTCGAGGGCACGACCGGCCCGGCACTCGCCGCTACCCTGCGGTCGCTCGCCGGCCAGTGAGCTGGAGCTCACGGTGGCAGTCGAAGGAACGGAAACAGGACATGAGTGACATGAACCCCAGCATCGACAGCGTCGAAAAAGTCGTGCTCGCCTACTCGGGCGGGCTCGACACCTCGATCATCCTGAAGTGGCTCGAAGAGGTCTACGGCTGCGAGGTCGTGACGTTCACAGCAGACCTGGGCCAGGGCGAAGAGCTCGAGCCGGCGCGGGCCAAGGCCGAGGCCATGGGCGTCTCCGAGATCTACATCGAGGACCTCCGGGAGGAATTCGTCCGTGACTACGTGTTCCCGATGTTCCGGGCCAACGCCGTCTACGAGGGCGAGTACCTTCTCGGCACCTCCATCGCCCGGCCGCTCATCGCCAGGCGGCTCGTCGAGATCGCCGCCGAAACCGGCGCCGACGCCATCAGCCACGGCGCCACCGGCAAGGGCAACGACCAGGTCCGGTTCGAGTTGGGTGCCTATGCGCTGAACCCCGACATCCGGATAATCGCCCCCTGGCGGGAATGGGATCTGGGATCACGGCAGAGCCTGCTGGACTACGCCGAGAAGCACGGCATCCCCGTGGAGATGAAGCGGGGAACCAAGTCGCCCTATTCGATGGACGCCAACCTGCTCCACATCTCCTTCGAGGGCGGCCCCCTCGAGGACCCCTGGAACGAACCCGCCTCCGAAATGTGGCGCTGGACCGTCAGCCCCGAACTGGCGCCCAACGAGGCCACCTACCTCGACATCACCTACGAAAGAGGCGACATAGTCGCCATCGACGGCACACCGATGTCGCCGGCAACCGTGCTGGCCCACCTCAACGGGGTGGGTGGCGCCAACGGTGTCGGACGGACCGACATCGTCGAGAACCGGTACGTGGGCATGAAGTCCAGGGGTGCATATGAAACACCCGGAGGCACGATCATGCTCAAGGCACACCGGGCGATTGAATCGCTCACCCTCGACCGGGGCGTCGCCCACCTCAAAGATGAGCTGATGCCCCGCTATGCCGAGATCGTCTACAACGGATACTGGTTCAGCCCCGAACGCGAGATGCTCCAGGTCGCCATCGACCACAGCCAGGCGTTCGTCAACGGGCGGGTCAGGATCCGGCTCTACAAGGGCAACGTCGAGGTCGTCGGCCGGGAATCCGCCGACACTCTGTTCGACGAGGCGATCGCCACGTTCGAGGAGGACGAAGGCGCCTACGACCAGTCGGACGCAGAGGGCTTCATCAGGCTCAACGCCCTGCGGCTCAGGACGGTGGCCAGGAGGGCCGCCAGGGGACAGGGGGAGGAATAATGCCCACGCTCTGGCATGGACGGTTCGCCGAAGGACCCGCCGAGGCCCTCCAGGCGCTCAACCACAGCATCGGATTCGACCAGCGGATGTTCCGGGAGGACATCGCCGGCTCACGGGCGCACGTCCGGATGCTGGCACGCGTCGGCCTGCTCGACGCCGACGACGCCGACGCCGTGCTCGCCGCCCTCGATGACGTCGAGACCGAAATGGCCGACGGCTCGTTCGCCTTCGTGGCCTCCGACGAGGACATCCACACGGCGGTCGAGCGGCGGGTCACCGAGTTGGCCGGAGACGCCGGAGCCCGGCTCCACACGGGACGGAGCCGCAACGACCAGGTCGCCACCGACCTTCGGTTGTGGGTCCGGCGGGAGATGCCCGAGTTGGCGGCGCTGGTCGCACGGTTGCAGGCGACCCTGGCCGAACGGGCCGACGACGCCGGCGAGGCCTACCTGCCCGGCTACACACACCTCCAGCAGGCCCAGCCGGTGCTGCTGGCCCATCAACTGCTGGCCCACGGTTGGGCACTCTCCCGGGACGTGGATCGACTGCTCGACGCCGGCGAACGGGCCGACGTGTCGCCGCTCGGTGCAGGGGCGCTGGCCGGGTCGTCGCTGCCGCTCGACCCCGATGGGGTTGCCGAGGACCTCGGGTTCGCCGGCCGGTTCGAGAACTCGCTTGATGCCGTGTCGGATCGCGACTTCGTTGTGGAGGCGCTGTTCGCCATAGCCCTGCTCGGCGTCCACCTGTCGCGGCTGGGCGAGGAGATCGTCCTCTGGTCGAGCTCCGAGTTCGGTTACCTCACCCTCGACGACGCCTTCTCGACCGGGTCGTCCATGCTGCCCCAGAAGAAGAACCCCGACGTGGCCGAACTGGCCCGGGGCAAGGCCGGTCGCCTCATCGGCAACCTCACCGGACTCCTGGCGACCCTCAAGGGACTGCCGCTGGCGTACAACAAGGACCTCCAGGAGGACAAGGAGCCGCTGTTCGACTCCTGCGACACGATTCGCCTGACGCTGCTGGCCCTCGACGGCATGGTGGCCACCCTGGGGTTCGACACCGACCGGATGGCCGAATCGGCGGACAGCCCGTATGCGTCCGCCGTAGACCTCGCCGAGTTCCTCGTGGCCGCCGGGATGCCGTTCCGGGAGGCCCACGCTGTAATCGGCGGCCACGTGCGCACGGCGCTCGCCGGGGGTGGAGCCCTGGCCGACCTGGTCGCCGCCGACGAGCGGCTGGGCCCCGAGGCAGCGAAGCTGCTGGCACCGGGTGTCGCGGTTGGACGACGGACCACGCCGGGGGGTGCCGGACCCGAACCGGTTGCCGAACAACGACGGCGGTTCGCGCAACGGCTGGCCGCCCAGGCCGAGCGGATCTGAGCGAAAGCATGCCCCACCACGCCCAGGTACGGATCCGCTACGGCGAGGTCGACCCGCAGGGCGTGGTGTTCAACGCCCACTACCTGGCATACATCGACGACGTCTTCGACACCTGGCTACGCGAGCTGACCCCCCGGTTCGAGGACCTGGGTTGGGAGATCATGCTCAAGGCCGCATCCCTCGAGTGGCACGGTCCGGCAGGAGTCGGCGATGTCCTCGACGTGACCGTGGCGGTAGTGCGCTGGGGCACCACGTCCCTCGACGTCGAGTTCGACCTGGCGGTCGGGGACCGCCAGGTGGTGACGGCGAAGGTGACCTACGTCGGCGTGACGATCGGCGAGCACCGGCCGATTCCGCCCCCCGACGAGATCCGTGCACACCTGAGCGCGTGAACCGACTGCTCGGGCTCGACCAGTTGGCCGCCCGCGTCGGCATCTATCCCCGGTCGGTCGTTTCGTCCGGCCCCACCGGGCCGGAGCGGGACCGGATCCTCACCCTGCTGGAGAGCCACGACGAAGCCCTGCTCCGCACCTGCAGGCCGGGCCACCTCACCGGATCCGCCCTCGTGGTCGACCCGGCGGATCGGCGCATCCTGGTTCTGTTCCACGCCAAGTTGCAGCGCTGGCTCCAGCCCGGCGGCCACGCCGACGGCGATGGCGACCTGGCCAGGGTCGCCCTGCGCGAGGCCACCGAGGAGACGGGGATCACTGGCCTGCGGGTTCTCGAACCACCGGTCGACCTCGATGTCCACGTGGTGGACCCGCCGGCCGAAGATGCCCACGAGCACCACGACGTGCGGTTCCTGGTGGTGGCGCCCGCCGGCTCGGTTCCCGTCGGGAACCACGAGTCCGAGGCGCTGCGGTGGGTCCACCGCGACGCTTTGGAGGCCCTCGGAGTCGACGGGGGGCTGCTGCGGTTGGCGGACCGGGCCCTTGGAGCCCTCGATCGGCTGGAGTGCGGACCAGGGGACGTCTAGAGGTCTCCCGGCTCGAGGCAGCCCTCCATGTCGTTCACCCTGGCGAAGCCGTTCATGCGCTCGACGTGGCTGCCGGCCCCTGACGGAAGGGCGGTGAGGTAGGGGCGGACATCGCCCTCGGTCCGAAGCCGCCGGGCGTGGAACCTCCGGTCGGCGATGTAGATGTCCCAGTCGTCGAACCATCCCGCCAACAGGACCTGGTCGTCGGCCGTGCCCACGGGCAGATCCCTGAGGTCGGCGACGAACTGGTCGAGCAGGTCCGTCGCCTCGTCGAGCACATCGGCCCGGTGGGCCGGCGAGGGGGAATCTGCGGCGGCGGGCAGGTCACCTACGGCAAGCGCCATCCGGGAGCAGCGCTGATTTGCAGCCGTGACCCAGGAGCGGTCCTCGAGCCGGTCGGGGTTGCCGGGTGCGTCGTAGACCAGGAAGGCCCAGTACCAGAAGGCGACAAGGGCCACGATGAGGCAGAGTGCGGCAACCCGGGAGAGCGTTGCGTGGGGCTTTCCGGTCGTGCCGATGGATGCCATGGTCAGCCGGCCTCCGGTGGCCCGTCGGCTTCGGGATCAACCTCGGGGTCGGCTTCGGGATCAACCTCGGGGTCGGCTTCCGGATCAACCTCGGGGTCGGCTTCCGGATCAACCTCGGGTTCCGGCGGAGCGGGAGGCGTGACCTGGAGGAGCACGACAGATCCCTCGGGAACCTCGGTCCCCGGCACCGGTTCCTGATACCAGATGGTCTCGGGCGGCGCATCGGGGTCGTCTGGATTGGCCACCTCGGTGATCTCGTAGCCGAGGACCGACTCGGCGAGCAGGGCGCCGGCCTCGTCGACACCGAGCCCGACCACGGCCGGCACCGGAACCGGCGGTGGTTGCACGGCGACCTCGACGACCATTGAGCCGGCGGGCAGGATGGTCGAGCCGACGCCTGGCGACTGCCCGATGATTGTCCCCGGAACGCTGTCGTTGGTCGGGATCTCGATCACGCTGGTGATGCGGATCGGTGGAAGGCCTGGAATCTCGGAACCGTCCGCCAGGCGGGTCGGAGCCTCGGCCGTTGCGGCCAGGAGCACCTGGGCCTCGTCCATCGACAGGCCGACGAGGACCGGTGTCTCCACTGCTGTGGACGGTGGCCTGGTTGTCGTCGTGGTCGAGGACGGCGGTGGCGTGGCGAACAGCTCCTCGTCGAGCCCGAAGTGGGCCACCTCCATGACGTCCTTCCAGATGAGCGCCGGATAGGTGCCACCGAAGACCTTGCGGTCGGTGGTCGGCGGCACCATCGGTATCTGGCCCTCCGGGTAGCCCACCCAGACTCCGGTCGCCCGTTGCGGCGTGTATCCGACGAAGAGCGCATCAGCGTAGTTCTGGGTGGTGCCGGTCTTGCCGGCGGCGGTGCGATCCTCGAGCTTCGCCCGGTGCCCGGTGCCGGCATCCAGGACACCTTCGAGTACCCACGTCAGCTGGTCGGTGAGGCGGGGATCGAGGATCCGGGACTGCTCCCGCTTCCAACGCCACAGCGTTGTGCCGTCGGCGTTGACCACGCGGGTGACATAGGCGGGTGGGTTGTGGACGCCCCGGTTGGCGAAGGTGCTGTAGGCGGTGGTCATGTCGAGCAGGGTGGCGTCGGAGGTGCCGAGGATGTTCGAGTTGACCTCCTCGATGGGCGAGACGATCCCGAGTCGACGGCTCATGTTGGCGACCCGTTGGGCGCCCATGGCCATCGAGAGTTGGGCATAGACGGTGTTGATCGAGCGCCGGGTGGCCTCCACAAGCGTCAGCCACTCGGGTTCCGGCAGCTCCTCGCCCAGGGGAATATCGGGCATGCTGTGTCCCGTGGCGCCGCCGCTGACCCGCCAGATGTTGTTCGGTTCGATCGCTCCGGGGATCTCGAACTCGATGACGTTCGGTGCCTGGTAGGTGGAGGTGACCTCCCACCCGGCCTCCAGCGCCGCAGCCAGGCCGACGGGCTTCATGGCGGAACCAACCTGGCGACCGTTGCCGACGGCCAGGTTGACCTTGGCGTCGTCGTCGTCAGCGAAGAAGTCACGCCCTCCGACCATGGCGAGCACGTGGCCGTTCTGCGGGTCCATGACGACGACCGAGGCATCCGGGTTGCCGCTCCCGGCAGGCAGGTGCCGTTCGACGGCCGCCTCGGCAGCGACCTGGAGGGCCAGGTCGATGGTGGTCTCTATGCGCAGGCCACCCTCGAACAGCAGCACCTCTCGTTGGGCACGTGTGGCCCCGAAGGCCTCGTTGTCGAGGAACCATCGGCGGACCTCCTCCACGAAGTGTCCGGCCGGATAGCGGGTGTCGAGCCGGCTGGAGTATTCCTCGAGTTGCGGTGGCGTGATCCGGGCGTCAGCGAACTCGTCGGCGGTTATGAAGTCGTTGGCGAGCATGCGGTCGAGCACGAGGTGGCTGCGCCGGAGGCTCGAGGCGTAGTTGCGCAGCGGGTTGAAGCGGCTCGGTGCCTGGATGAGACCGGCGAGCATGGCGGCCTCGTTGATGGCCAGGTCCCAGACGTCTTTGTTGAAATACGTCTGGGCCGCCGCCTTGATGCCGTAAGCGCCGTGGCCGAAGTACACGGTGTTCAGGTACTGGAGGAGGATGAAGTCCTTGCTGTACTGGTCCTCGAGCCGCAGTGCGTACCAGATCTCCTCGAGCTTGCGGGAGGCGGTCTTCTCGGTGTTTTCGATGATCGCCAACTTGACGTACTGCTGGGTGATCGTGGAGCCGCCCTGGCTGATGCCGCCCGCCTCCAGGTTCGTGCGGGCTGCCCGGATGATCGCCTTGAGGTCGACCCCGTCGTGGGAGTAGAAGCGCTCGTCCTCGATGGCGATGACGGCGTTGCGCACGAGCTCGGGGATTTCGTCGAGGCGGCGGGCGCTGGTGCGGTTCTGTGGAGCGACCAGGGTGGTGATCAGGGTGCCGTCCCCGGCCACCACGACCGACGACTCGGCCGTATCGGGAATGGTGATCTCGAAGGTGCGGGTCTCGTACGAGTAGCAGCCGGAGGCGAGCAACGAGATGACGACGAGGATGCTCTGAATCCGCCAAGGATGCGCACGGGGGATGCGCTGCTGGGTGACATGCTGGTGCACGTGCACAGTCTGGCCGCGAGCCGACCCGAAGGTGCGTCAGCCGACAACGGTTCCCGGGATGAAAGGGTTGGATTCGGATGCTTCCAGCGGCAATGGTGATGGGGTGAACGGTGCTGAGATCCTCGATGACCTTTCGGCGCGCGGCCTGATCCAGGACTGCACCGACCGAGACGCCCTGCGGTCACGCCTCGACGAGGGTCCGGTAACCCTCTACTGCGGCTTCGATCCGACCTCAGACAGCCTTCACATCGGCCACCTCACGCCCCTGCTGCTGCTACGGCGCTTCCAGGACGCCGGCCACCGGGCGGTTGCGCTGGCAGGTGGCGCCACGGGAATGGTGGGCGACCCCAGCGGGCGTTCCGAGGAGCGCAACCTCCTCGATCAGGCGACCCTCGACGCCAACATCGGGGCCGTGTCAGGCCAGCTGCGTTCGCTGTTGCGATTCGAGGGCGACGGGGACCTCGAAGGCCTGCCGGCGCTGTTGGTCGACAATCGGGAGTGGACCGCCGATGTAGGCCTTCTCGATTTCCTGCGCGATGTCGGCAAACATGTCACGGTGGGCACGATGCTGGCCAAGGAGTCTGTTCGGAGCCGGCTGGCGAGCGACCAGGGGATCTCCTTCACCGAGTTCAGCTACATGCTCCTGCAGGCCAACGACTTCTTCGAGCTCCACGAGAGGTACGGCTGCGAGATGCAGGTCGGAGGCTCCGACCAGTGGGGCAACATCACCGCCGGCATCGACCTCATCCGTCGCCGGTCGGGGGCTTCAGCCCACGGGATGACGCTCCCCCTGCTCACCCGTTCCGACGGGTCCAAGTTCGGCAAGACCGCAGATGGGGCCGTCTGGCTCGATCCCGTGCGGACGCTGCCCTTCGAGATGCACCAGTACTTCCGCAATGTCGACGATCGCGACGTCGAGCAGTACCTGCTGCGGCTGACCCTCCTCGAGGTTGAGGAGGTGGCGACAGTGGTGGCAGACCACGTGGCCCACCCTGAGCAGCGCCTCGCCCAGCAGCGCCTCGCAGATGAGGTCTGCGCCCTGGTCCACGGCGGGGACGAGACCACTCGTGCCCGTCTGGCCGCCGACGGCCTGTTCGGGGAGTCGGCACCCACGCTCGAGGTGCTCGACGCCCTGCGGGGAATCGTGCCGGAGACCGAGGTGGGTGCGGATGCCCTCGGGGGCGACGAGTCCCTGGTGGATGCGCTGCTGGCCAGCGGCCTGTGCAGTTCCCGGGGGGATGCCCGTCGCACCATCGGCGGTGGCGGAATCTCGGTCAACGGGGTACGCCAGGACGGCGATGCCATCCGTCTGGCTGACGGCGCGCTCGTCGGGGGGCGCTATGTCCTGCTCCAGAAGGGGAGGCGTTCCCGCCACCTGCTCGTCGTCGGATGAGGGTTGGGGCGCCTGGCCGCCGGTTGTTGCGGTTTTCCCCTGAATATGGGCAGTCGGGGGTTGGGGCCATCTTCCGGCACCGCTAGCGTTGCCAGTCGCGCTGCTCCCTTGACCTTCAGGTCGCCGGGTCGTAGCGTGGTCAGGCGCCTTTCCGGCGATGTCCCACTGCGGGCCTCACCGGGCGGTGCCCAGGGTACAGACGCATCCCTTCGGGGAAGGGCGTGTGCCGGGTGGCCCACGGCCACCAGGTGCTCCTTGAAAACGGAATAGAGGACGATGAATGCCAGTGCGGGCTGGCCACCGGCGATCACGAGTCGCCACTGGCCAGACCCTGACAATTCATATGCAAACGGACAAGGGCGTCGAGCCGTCAACTGACGGGTCGACGACCCCTGACCTGATGCCATGCGGATGGGACCTCGGTCCCGATCCGATGTCAAACTCGTGCCGGTGCCGCCTTTGGGCAGCACCGGAACTACTGATTTCGACGCCGGCGCCTGCTTCGGCAGGCGGCTGCCGAGATTTTGACGGAGAGTTTGATCCTGGCTCAGGACGAACGCTGGCGGCGGGCCTAATACATG
>JACNKQ010000017.1 GCA_014381945.1 Actinomycetota bacterium | reverse complement strand
GTCAGCCCGGCGAACGCCACCTCGGGGTGGCTGTAGATGCACCACGGCACGGTGGCGGGATCGACCGGGACCGGGTTCTCGCCCAGCAGGTCACGGACGACGAACATGCCCTCTGCGAAGCCCACGTGGGCCAGTTGCGGGGTGGCGACCATATCGCCGACGGCGTACACGCCCGGCTCGCCGGTGCGCAGTCGCTCGTCGACGACCACGAAGCCCCGCTCGTCGACCTCGACCCGGGTGCCGACCAGCCCGGCGGCATCGCCCCGGGGCCGACGGCCGACGGCCACCACCACGAGGTCGACCTCGACCGCCCCGGCATCGCCTTCAGGCCCGAACCGCACCTTCGTGGCCGAACCGTCGGGATCGTGGCCGTGGACCGACACGCCGACGTGGACGTCGATCCTGCGCTTCCTGAAGGCACGACGCACCGCCTTGGCTGCATCGGCGTCGCAGCCGGGGAGGATCTCGGGCAGTGCCTCGAGCAGCGTGACCGCCGAGCCCAGGTCGCACAGCATCGATGCGAACTCGCAGCCGATGGCGCCACCGCCGATGACCGCAACCCGTGCGGGCACCTCGGTGATCGACAGCAGCTCGTCGCTGGTGACCACCAACGTTCCGTCGATGTCGAACCCCGGAATCGTGCGGGGCGACGAGCCGGTGGCCAGCACGATGTGGGGCGCCTGGAGAACCGCCGGTTCCTCGCCGTCGACGGTGACCGTGTGGTCGACGCCCAGGCGGCCGGTCCCCGCATAAACGGTGACCTTGCGGCTGGCGAGCAGGCCGTCGAGGCCCTTGAACAGGCCGTCGATCACCTTCTGCTTGCGTTCCTGGCTCACGACCAGGTCGACCACGGGCTCTCCGACCGTGACCCCGAACTCGGAGGCGTGCTGCACGGTGCGCAGTACCGACGCCGTTTCGAGGAGTTCCTTGGCCGGGATGCAGCCGACGTGGAGGCAGGTGCCGCCCAACTTCGACTCCTCGACGAGGCCGACGTCGAGGCCGGACGCCGATGCGAACAGGGCGGCGGCATAGCCGGCCGGACCCCCACCGATCACTACGAGGTCGTGCGCGGTGCTCACGTTGCGACCAGCACCTGGACGGCGAAGGCGACGAGGATCACCATGCCGCATGCCAGGGCCATCGACACCAGCATCCGCGTGCTCACGGTGACGACGGTACCGGCCGTAGGGTCATGGGCGTGCACGGTTCCGTGAATCGCCTGATCGTCATCCTGTGTCTGGTCGCCGGCGCATGCAGCGGATCTGAGGTTGCGACACCGACCACCACCGAACCTCCTGCGACCACCACGACCACCACGACCGGTGCCGAACCTTCGACCGTCGGGATCCTCGACTTCACGGCAACCCTGGCGGACGGCACGACCTTCGTCGGCTCTGACCTCGCCGGCGGTGACGTCCTGTTCTGGTTCTGGGCCCCCAGTTGACCGACGTGTCGAGGCGAGGCCCCGGCGGTCGCCGGGATGGCAGAAGATGGCAGGGATGGAGGCCTGACCGTGATCGGCGTGTCGAGCGGCATCGACGGGTTCGAGGCCATCGCCATGACCGCCGCCGAACTGCGCATCGACGGCTTCCCGCACATCGCCGACATGGACGGCTCGGTCTGGGCCCGCTTCGGCGTGTTCGGCCAGCCGGCCACCGCCGTGGTCACCGCCGAGGGAACGGTGCTCGGCCACATGGGGCCGCTGGACGCCGACGGGTTCGCCGATCTCGTCGAACGGGCCCGGCTGGGCACCTGACACCCTCTTTCGTATCCTCCCCGTTTCGTATGCAACGAACCGCTGTCGCCTGCCTGCTCGCCATTTTTCTGGCGTCGTCCTGTGGGTCGGCGTCGCCAGGCGGGCCACCTGACAGTTTCGAGGTCCCCGAAGGTGCCGTCGACCACAGGGGTTCCTCTCAGGTGACGGTCGAGGTCACCGACAACGCCTTCACCGACCGCGTCATCGTCGTGTCGTCCGGCACCGAGGTCGTGTGGGTCAACACGGGACGCAACATCCACAACGTCAGGCCGGCCGCCAGGGAACCGGGCCCGGGCTGGTTCACGGAGATCACCGGAGAGGCCCTCGAGGGCGGCCCGGGGTCGATCACCTTCGACGACGCCGGCGATTTCCCGTACTACTGCTCCTTCCACGGCACCGCCCGCCGCGGCCAACGCGGCCAGGTGATCGTGGTCGCGACCTGAAGAAGAGTCGATAACGCCGGCCGGTTCTAATGTGTAAAGCACATCCAGTAGCACTACGGTGCGCGCCATGAACACACGCCTTCGCCTTTTCGTCCCCGTCCTCGCACTCGCCATGGTTGCCGCCGCCTGCGGTGGCAGCAGCGTGCCGATCCCCACCACCACGACCGCTGCGCCCACCACCACAACGGCTGCGCCGACCACGACCGCTCCGACCACTACCGCAGCCCCGACCACGACGCTGCCGGCGATCTGCGCCGCCAACGAAGAGCAAGTGGCCACCGCCCTCGCCGCCATGGACACGACCCCGGCCACGCCGACCGAGTTCGCCGACACCATGCGGGCAGCCAATGCGTACCTGACATGGCTGGCCGGCGAACTGCCCGACGACCTCGTCATCAACGCCCAGGCCCTCGAGTACGTCACCGCCCAGACAGCAGACGCCTTCGACGGCAAGGACGACTTTGTCGACGGCCTGGAAGAGTTCTACACCCTCGTGATGAACTTCGAGACGCAGTTCGGGTTCGAGGAGCCCGGCGAGGCCGAGTATGCGATCGACGACTTCCTCCTCGTCTGCGGCACGGTCGACAACCAGGTCTTCAAGGCCATCGAAGAGACCTTCAGCATCTTCGACGAGATGTTCGAAGAAGACGACGACATGGCAGGCGACGGAGACGGTGACGACCCCTTTGGCGACGACTTCTCAGCACCCGAGTACGAGGGCGAGTTGCCCGACGCCCCCGCGGGCTTCTGCGCCGGCCTCCAGGCGCAGGTCTACGACATCGTGGCCGACCTCATGCCGGCCATGGGCGACATGGACGAAGACCCCTCCCCCGATCAGCTGGTCGAACTCCTCACATCCATGGACCCGCTCTACGCCTGGATGGTCGACAACGTGCCGTCCGAGTTGACCGCCGACGCCGAGCTGGTGCGCTCCGTCTTCACCGACCTGACCGCCGCCTTCGCCGATATCGACCCCGAGACCGCCACCGAGGAAGCGGTCATGTCCGTCCTGTTCACGGCCATGTTGGCATTGGGCGACGACCTGGATGCACTCGACCTGGCCGGGCTCCGCATCGACACGTTCGTCAGCCGGGAATGCGGAGTGTCGACCGGGGAAGGGCCCCTCGGGCTCATCGAGGGCTTCGTGGACGATGAAGGCATGGACGAGCCGCCGACCGTCACCACCGTCGACACCCTCTCCGACGCACTGAGGGTGCCCGACGACTTCGCCACCATCCAGGAGGCCGTCGACGCCTCGATGCCCGGCGACCTGGTCCTGATCGGACCCGGCACCTACCACGAGGCCGTGGTCGTCGAAACCGACGGCCTCGTCATCCGGGGCACCGACCGCAACGCCGTCATCATCGACGGCGAACACGAACGCGAAAACGGGTTCATCGTGTTCTCGAACGGGGTCGCCATCGAGAACCTCACCACCCACTCGCACACCTCCAACGGCGTGTTCTTCACCGGCGACTACGGCACCGACTTCATCCTCGACGGCTACCGGGCCTCGTACGTGACGGCCTACAACAACGGCCTCTACGGCATCTACGCCTTCAACGCCACCAACGGCCTCATCGAAAACAGCTACGGCAGCGGCCACCCCGACTCGGCCTTCTACATCGGCCAGTGCAACCCCTGCGACGCAGTGGTCCGCAACGTCATCGCCGAGAACAACGCCCTCGGCTACTCGGGCACCAACGCCAGCGGCAACCTGATCATCCACGACTCCGAATGGCGCAACAACCGCATCGGCATGGTGCCCAACACCCTCGACTCGGAAGAGCTCGCACCCCAGGGCGACATCGTGATCGTCGGCAACTACGTACACGACAACGGCAACGAGGACACCCCGCGCAAGAGCTCCGACTGGGACGCCGCCTTCGGCGTCGGCATCGTCGTGGCAGGCGGCAACGACAACCTCATCACCCGCAACCTGGTCGAGGACAACTCGTTCGCCGGCATCGCCTCCGCCGTCTTCATCGATGAGAACCTATGGCACGCCGAACGCAACACGGTCACCGACAACGTGGTGAGCGGCAGCCCCTACGACCTGTTCCTGATGGTCTGGGAGTCGACCGCAGGGCCGATGGGCAACTGCTTCGCCGGCAACACCTTCGAGACGTCGATCCCCGCCGACATCGAGACGGTCGCCCCCTGCGACGGCGAGGCCTCCGGGTTCGAGGACAACGGCGCCCCCAACTTCGGCGAGTACACCAAGGCCGACCACACGACGATGCCCGTACCCCCGGATCAGCCGACCATGCCGGATGCGCTCTCGGCCCCACCGGATGCCCCCGTGGCTCCGCCTGCCGTGGACCTCGACTCCATCGGGGTACCCACTCCGGGCGCATAGACCCCGGTGCCCCGCCTGCGGGCCCTGTTGGGCATCGCCGGCCTGATCGGACTAGTCGGGCTGGCCTGGCTGCTCGTCGACCGGGGGCCGGCACCGACACCCGGGGCGCCCGTCCTCGACACCGTCTCACCCGAACTGCTGTTGCGCTCGGGCGGCAGCACCACCACCGTCCACGCCGGCGAGCGGGCGTTCAGCCTCTCGGCCCGCAGCATGGGCCTGCCGGACCGCATCCGCTTCGCCGACGGCGACGTCCCGTTCGAGCACCCCTTCGGCCCCGAGGACGGACTCGGCGCCGCCCACAACGCCGACGGCTGCCTCGGCTGCCACGTCAACAACGGCCGATCCCCCTCGCCCGACGGCTTCGTGGCCGAAGCCGGGCCGATCCTGCTCCTCGGCCTGGTCGACGGATCACCCGACCCCGGCCTCGGCGAGCAACTCCAGGACCGCGGCCCGGAGGCCGACGGGATCCTCACCGTCGACTGGGTCGAGGAACCGGGCACCTACCCGGACGGCACGGGCTTTTCGCTGCGGCGGCCGGTGGTCTCCGTCGACGGCGCCGACGTCACCAGCCTGGCAACCTCTCTGCGCGCCGCCCCACCGGTGTTCGGCGGTGGCCTGCTCGAGGCGATATCCGTGGACGACCTGCGGGCCATGGCCGACCCGGACGACGCTGACGGAGACGGAATCAGCGGCCGACTCCAGGAGGCCACCGGCGACGACGGAACGCCCGCCCCGGGCCGCTTCGGTTGGAAGGCCCAGCACGCCTCGATCCTCGCCACCACCCGCCACGCCTTCGACGTCGACATGCACCTCGACCATGGCCTGGCAGCCGAACGCTTCGGCGACGACTTCCTCGCCGACACCGCCTTCTACACCCGCACCGTCGCCGTGCCGGCCCTACGCGACCTGGACGACCCCGACGTCCGTGCCGGTGCCGCCTGGTTCGTGCAGGTCGGCTGCGCCTCCTGCCACCGCACCGAGCCCTACGTGACCACCGTCGTGGACGTGCAGGCCCTGTCCGACGAGGTCATCACCCCGTTCACCGACCTGCTCCTCCACGACCTCGGTCCCGGCCTCGCCGACGACCTCCCCCAGGGCATCGCCACCGGCAGCGAATGGCGCACCGCCCCCCTCTGGGGAATCGGCCTCACCGGAGTGGTGGGAAACGAGCACTACCTCCACGACGGAAGGGCTCGGAGCGTCGAAGAGGCGATCCTCTGGCACGGAGGCGAAGCCGAATCGGCGCGAAGAGCGTTTGTCGCCCTGGCTGCTTCGGATCGTGCACTCCTCTTACGTTTTCTGTCTGCCCTCTGACGTCTGCACGGGGGTGGGCGCCGCCGGGCACCCGCTGAGGCTGGGAGGCCGGTCGAACGCCCGTAGTCTGAGGGTCCGCCCGATCCGAAGAGAAACGCGCATGGCCGGACAGACGCTCAGCCAGAAGGTGTGGGAACGCCACGTCGTGCATGCCGCCGACGGCGAGCCCGACCTCCTGTTCATAGACCTGCACCTGGTCCACGAGGTCACCTCGCCGCAGGCCTTCGACGGCCTCCGCATGGCCGGTCGCCAGATCCGGCGCCCGGACCTGACGGTCGCCACCGAGGACCACAACGTCCCGACTGCAGATGTCGACCAGCCCATCGCCGACCCGGTCAGCCGCCGGCAGGTCGAGGCACTGCGGACCAACTGCGACGAGTTCGGTGTGCGCCTCTATGCCATGGGCGACCCGGGCCAGGGCATCGTGCACGTGATCGGCCCCGAGATGGGGCTCACGCTGCCCGGCATGACGGTGGTGTGCGGCGACAGCCACACCAGCACGCACGGGGCGTTCGGTGCCCTGGCGTTCGGCATCGGCACCAGCGAGGTCGAGCACGTGATGGCGACCCAGACGCTCCCCCAGCAGCGGCCGGGCACGCTCGCCGTCACTGTCAACGGCACGCTGCCCGAGGGCTCGACCGCCAAGGACGTGATCCTGGCGATCATCGGCCGGCTCGGAACCGGCGGCGGCATCGGCTCGGTCATCGAATACCGGGGCGAGGTGATCCGCAACCTCTCGATGGAGGGCCGCATGACCGTGTGCAACATGTCGATCGAGGCGGGCGCCAAGGCCGGGCTCATCGCTCCCGACGACATCACCTTCGCCTACCTCGAGGGCCGTGCCCACGCCCCGAAGGGTGCCGACTGGGACGCCGCCGTCGCCGACTGGCGGTCGCTGGTGACCGACGACGACGCTGTGTTCGACCACGAGATCATCCTCGACGGCGCCGACATCGCCCCGCACGTGAGCTGGGGCACGAACCCCGGCCAGGTCACACGCCTCGACGGGTCGGTCCCCGATCCGGACGCATTCGACGATCCGGCAGCGAGAGAGTCCGCAGCCCGGGCGCTCGAGTACATGGGGCTGACCGCCGGCACGCCGATCCGGGACATTTCCGTCGACACGGTGTTCATCGGCTCGTGCACCAACAGCCGCATCGAGGACCTGCGGGCCGTCGCACAGATCGTCGAGGAGCGCCGGGTCGCCGACGGCGTCCGCACACTGGTCGTGCCCGGTTCGGGTGCCGTGAAGGCCCAGGCCGAAGCCGAGGGCATCCCCGAGATCCTCATCGCCGCCGGCTTCGACTGGCGCGAGCCCGGCTGTTCGATGTGCCTGGCCATGAACCCCGACAAGCTGACCGACGGCGAACGCTGCGCCAGCACCAGCAACCGCAACTTCGAGGGCCGCCAGGGCCGGGGCGGACGCACCCACCTGGTCTCGCCTGCCGTCGCCGCCGCCACCGCCATCGCCGGCACCTTCGCCACGCCGGCCGACCTGGACCGGGGATAGGGGGCTCGCCATGGAGGCCGTCGAGATCGTTTCGGGCACCGCTGTGCCCCTGCGCCGTTCGGACGTCGATACCGACCAGATCATCCCCAGCGACTGGCTAAAGCGCATCGAGCGCACCGGCTTCGACAAGGGCCTGTTCGCCGAGTGGAGCGACAACCGCGACTTCGTCCTCAACGACGAGCGCTTCGACGGGGCTTCCGTTCTGGTGGCCGGCCCCAACTTCGGGACGGGTTCGTCGCGTGAACACGCCGTCTGGGCGATCCAGCAGTACGGGTTCCGGGCGGTCGTGTCGCCCCGGTTCGCCGACATCTTCCGCAACAACTGCACCAAGAACGGCCTCGTGCCGGTGCAGGTGTCGGCCGAGGTGGGCGAGGCGCTGCTCGACGCCGTCGAGGCCGACCCCGACCTCATGATCGTCGTCGACGTTGCGAGCCTCACCCTCGAGGCCCCCGACGCCGGCATTGCGTGCTCGTTCCCGCTCGATGCCTCGACCCGCGAGCGCTTCCTCCAGGGGCTCGACGACATCGGCATCACCAGCCGTCACACGGACGAGATCGACGCCTTCGAGGCCAAGCGTCCGGCCTGGCTGCCAACCACCTGAGAAAACTTCTCCACGGCGGGAACCTCCGGCCCGGCCGGCGTCGTCTGAGACACTGGAACGACCTCGAGACACGGAGCCACCATGCGCCGCTTTGCCGCCATCCTGCTGACCTTCGCCTTCGCCGCCGCTGCATGCGGCAGCGGAACGACCGACCCCGGTGCATCCGGCACGACGACCCTGCCCGACAAGAACACGGTCCTGACCACCACGACCTCGGGCGGCCACGGCACCACAACCGTCACCACGACCCTTCCGGGCACGACCGTCACCACGACCGTTCCTGTCACGACCGTCCCGGGTTCGACCACCGTCACCTCGCTCCCCGAGGTCGAGTTGGGCGACCTCACGTTCGTGAGCGCCCTGGTGCCGTTCACCGCCTGCGACGACCTGCTCTCCTACCTGCGGGACGAGGCCTCGGCCCGGGTGGGCCCCTACGGCCTCCTGGGCGGCGGCTGGTACGCCGGCGGGCCTGACATGTTCATCATGGAAGACATGGCGCGCGGCATGTCCTTCGCAGCCGAATCAGGGGTAGTCACCGCCGATTCTGCAGGAACCGCATCGGCGACCACAATGGCGCCGGCCACGCAGACATTCGACGGTGGCGACGAGAACTCCATGCAGGAGGGCGTCGACTTCTCGGGCACCAACGTCCAGGAACTCGGGATCGACGAACCCGACCTCATCAAGACCGACGGCACCCGCATCATCATCATCGAGGACCAGTGGCTCCACCTCGTCGACGTCTCGGGCGACACCGCCGTGCTCACCGACACGATCGAGTTGCCCAACCACTGGGGCTCCGAGCTGCTGCTCGAGGGCGACCGCCTGCTGGTGCTCACGCAGAAGGGCGCCTACTACGAAGAGGGTGTCACCACCGACAGCGCCGTGAGCCGCCTGGTCGCCCCCGGCGGGTGGATGTCGCTGACCAGCCTCGTCGAGGTCGACCTCTCCGATCCGTCCGACCTGCAGGTCGTCAGCACCCTGACCCTCGAAGGCAGCTACGTGAGCGCCCGGGTCGTCAACGGGGCCGCCCGGGTGGTCGTCACCAGCGGCCCCGAGCAGATGCCGTTCGTCTACCCGCAGAACGAGGCCGGCGAGAAGCGGGCCACCGAGTTCAACCGCCAGATCATCGCCGAGACCGTGGTCGCCGACTGGCTGCCGTCGTATGTCCACGAAGCCGCCGACGGCACCATCACCGACGGCCTGCTAGTCGACTGCGACCGGGTGTCACACCCCACCGAGTTCGCCGGCTTCTCCGCCCTGTCGGTCGTGACCGTCGACCTGACCGCCCCGATGGGGGTCCCAGACGCCACCTCGGTGCTGGCCGACGGGCAGACGATCTACGCCGGCGGCGGCAACCTCTATGTCGCCACGACGAGCTACGTCGATCCGACCCGCATGGACGACGAATCCTCCTGGGAGGAAATGGAACGCAACTACGCCACCTCGATCCACCAGTTCGACGTGTCCGACCCGGCGGCCACCGTGTACGTCGGCTCCGGTTCGGTGCCCGGCCACGTGCTCAACCAGTTCTCGATGTCGGAGCACGCCGGCCACCTGCGGGTGGCGACCACCGTCGGCAGCCCCTGGTCCGGCACCGGAAGCGAGTCGATGATCACCGTGCTGGCGGCCGACTCCGGCGGCGACCTCGTCCAGGTCGGCCAGGTCGGCGAGATGGGGAAGGGCGAGCGCATCTACTCGGTGCGCTTCGTCGGCGACGTCGGCTACGTCGTGACCTTCCGCCAGACCGATCCCTTCTACACGATCGACCTCTCCGACCCCACGAACCCGGTCGTGCGGGGAGAACTCAAGATCACCGGCTACAGCGGCTACCTCCACCCGATCTCCGACGACCTGGTGCTGGGCATCGGCCAGGAGGCCACCGAGGAGGGCCGCACCCTGGGCACCAAGGTCACCCTGTTCGACGTCTCCGACCTTGACAACCCGACGGCGCTCGACACCTGGGCACCAGGTGGCGGCGGCTCCAGCAGCGCCGAGTGGGACCACCGGGCGTTCCTGTGGTGGGCACCCCTGGACCTGGCCGTGCTGCCCTTCCAGGACTGGAACACCGGCGAGGCGGCCGCTGTGGCCCTGCGCATCGCCGACGGCACCATCACCGAGGTCGGCCGCATCGACCACTCCCCGGAAGACGACGAGGTGGCGCCGCTCGTCGAGCCGCCGTGCCCGACCGTAGACCCCGCCGACCTCGGCGCCGAGGAAGGCGATTCCTTCTTCGGCATGTCCACCGAGACGATCGTGTTCATGTTCTGCGACGACGACGGCGTCTACCCGCAGATGAAGGGCTTCTCCTGCGAGTCCCTCCCCACCGAGGAGGCGGTCTTCTATGCGGAGGAGTTCGGCATCGACGACCTCACGCTCCCCGACGGCAAGATGTTCACCGCCTGCTGGCCCCAGAACTACGAGTGGCAGCGCCCGATCCAGCGCACGCTGGTCATCGGCGAAGACCTGTGGTCGTACAGCTACGGGCGCCTCCAGTCCAACGCCCTCGACGGCCTGGCCCGCCTCGACGCCATCAACCTCTAGGACTTCCTGCCCGGGGTTGGAGCCATCACAGGCGCGATGATGCGAGGCTGCCAGACTCGCCCGGTGCGGCGCTCCCTCCCCTTCCTGCTCCTGACAGTCGTCGTCCTCACTGCCTGCGGCGGCGGCAACGACGAGCCCGCAACCCGCAACGCCGCCCTACCCACGGTGCAGGCGCCGGCGACCACGACGGTGACGCCGACGACCACTACCGCTCCGACAACCACCACGACGGTGGCACCGACGACCACTACGACGACCACTACGACGACTACGACAACGACGGTGGCTCCGACGACGGTGGCTCCGACTACGACCACCACCGTTGCCGAGATGGCGACCGAAGACGAGGGCATCTCGCTCGACGACACCGCCGCACTCGACGACTACGGGTCAGGCCGCGCCTCGGACAGCGCCTACGGGTACGACAGCGCCTACGGGTACGACAGCGCCTACGGGTACGACAGCGCCTACGGGTACGACAGCGCCTACGGGTACGACAGCGCCTACGGGTACGACAGCGCCTACGGCGGCGACTGCGCCTACGGGTATGCACGCGTCGGCGACTACGACTGCCTGTACGGCCACTACTACCTCTCCGCCGAGTCGGGCAGCGTCGTGCTGGCCATGAGCGTGTTGTTCACGCTCACCCTGCTGGGGGGAATGGGCACCATGGCCTGGCAGGCGCTGCGCCGCGAGGACGGACCCGCCGAGGCCTGATCAGCCGATGTGTCCGGGACGGTCCACGGCGTTGGGATCCTCGCCCGTGGCCCGTATCCGGGCGATCTTGTTGAGCGCCGACACGAACGCCCGCGCCGAAGCCTCGACGACATCGGTCGACAACCCACGGCCCGACACCTTCACGCCGTCGCTGCTCTCGAACGAAAGCGCAACGTCGGCGAGGGCATCGACGCCACCTGTCACCGACAGGACCGTGTAGTCGGTGAGCCTGCCCTCGACGCCGGTCGCCTCCTTGATGGCGGTGCACGAGGCATCCACCATGCCGTCCCCGGTGGCGGTCACCTCGACCAGTTGGCCGGACACCTGCAGCTCCAGAACGGCCGTAGGCGTGTTGACGGTTCCGCCCCGCAGGTCGAGGCTGACGAACTCGTACTCGTGGTCGACCTTTCCACCCATCTCCTCGGCTACCAGGGCCTCGAGGTCGGCGTCGGTGAGTTGGATCTTGCGGTCGGCCAACTCCTTGAAGCGGGTGAAGGCGGCGTTGAGGGCGTCGCCCTGGATCTCGATGCCCATCTTGGCGAGCGTGTCCTTGAACGCCGCCCGGCCCGAGTGTTTGCCGAGCACGATCTGGCTCTCGCCGGCACCCACGGCCTGCGGGTCCATGATCTCGTAGGTGGTGCGTTCCCGGAGCACACCGTGCTGGTGGATGCCGGCCTCGTGGGCGAAGGCGTTGCGACCGACCACGGCCTTGTTGAACTGCACCGGGTAGCCGGTGAGGCGGCTCACCATCCGGCTGGAACGGGCCAGTTCGCCGATCTCGATCCCCACCTCGACGCCCGGGAACTGCTCTTCGCGTGTGCGGATGGCCATGACGATCTCCTCCATGGCGGCATTGCCGGCCCGCTCACCGATGCCGTTGACCGTGCACTCGACCTGACGTGCGCCCGCAGATACCGCAGCCAAAGAGTTGGCGACGGCGAGCCCGAGGTCGTTGTGGCAGTGCGTGCTGATCACATAGTCACCCGACACCCGCTGGCGGATCGCCCGGATGCGTTCGGCCCACTCGTCCGGCACGGCAAAGCCGACCGTGTCGGGAATGTTGAGGGTGCCTGCACCGTTGTCGACTGCAGCCTGGAGCACGTCGCACATGAAGTCGAAGTCGGAGCGGGAGGCATCCTCGGGCGAGAACTCGACGTCTTCGGTGTACTCGCGTGCCCGGGAAACGGCCGAGACAGCCTCGGCGAGCACCTGCTCGGGGCTCATGCGCAGCTTGTGCTCCATGTGGGTGGGGCTGGTGGCGATGAAGACGTGGATGCGGCGCTTCTCGGCGGGCTCGATGGCCTCCCAGCAGCGGTCGACGTCCTTGTGGGCGGTGCGGGAGAGGCCGCAGATGACCGGGCCGCTCACCGACGAGGCGATGGCGTGAACTGCATCGAAGTCGCCCTGGCTGGCGATCGGGAAGCCGGCCTCGATGTAGTCGACGCCCAGGCGTGCCAGCTGATCGGCGATCTCGAGCTTCTCACCGACGTCCAGGGAGATGCCCGGGGACTGCTCGCCGTCGCGGAGGGTGGTGTCGAAGATGACCACCCGTTCCGTTGCTGTCATCGTGCTCATGGCGTGTTCCTGTCTGCTTGCCCTTGTTGGTTTCTCTTGTTGGTTGCGACGATGTGGGCCGACTGCCCCTGAAAACCGAAGAACCTCCCGGCCCGGAGGCGGGAGGTTCGGACGAACGCGTATGTGCGCTCGCCCTAGGTCAGAAGCAGGAGGTCGAAGGTGTGTCGCATCGCTGACATTGTAGACGACCCGACCGGCCCAGTCGCAACCCTGTGCCCCGGTCCTTCTGTCAGACGCCGGTTCGGCTGTCACACCCCCTCGCGATGATGGGGCCATGACCTCGACGACTGCGACCGGGACGACCATCGACGCCGGCGCTGCTGCCAACGGCCACGGGCCCGACGCCGGTTCGGCTGTCACACCCCCTGACCATGATGGTGCCATGAACTCGACCA
>JACNKQ010000020.1 GCA_014381945.1 Actinomycetota bacterium | reverse complement strand
CCTTCAGCCGCCTCATGAACCTGGACGTGCTGAACCCGCTGTTCCTGGAGCACTGGGCCGATCGGCCCAAGATCGAGGGCTCCATCGAAGCCCAGCGGAGGGGGATAGTAGCCCTGCCGATGCTCGAGGCCGCCGAGGTGCTGGAGAGCGGGCACTTCGCGGCGCGCCACAGCTTTCCCGAGGTGGAGGTGGCCCCGGGCGTGTCAGGTCCGACGATGGCCGGTTTCGGTGAGATCGACGGCCTGCGGTGCGGTTACAACTTCCGGTCACCGGCGCTCGACGAACACGAGGCGGCGTTCAGCGGTTCGGGACCGGTCGGCCCCGTCGATCCGGCCGACCCCGCTCCCCTGCCGCTCGCCGGGCTGCGGGTCATCGACTTCGGGCACGGCGGTGTCGGCGTGGAGTGTGGCCGGATGCTCGCCGAGTACGGCGCCGATGTGGTCAAGGTCGAGAGCCGTACCTACCCGGACTTCATCCGCGTCGTCCTGGGAGGCGAGATGACGCCTGCCTTCGCCTCGTCGAGCCGAAGCAAGCGTGGCTTCGGGGCGAACCTCAAGCACCCGGAGGGGATCGCCGTCGTGCGCGAGCTGGTGCGGCATGCCGATGTCGTGATCGAGAACAACTCGACGGGCACGATGGCCGACCTGGGCCTCTCCTATGAGGACCTCACCGAGATCAACCCGGACCTGATAATGGTGAGCAGCCAACTCATGGGCAGTCGTGGTCCGTTCGCCGACTGGAGCGGCTACGGGCCGACCATCCAGAGCGTCGGTGGCCTGAGCTGGCTCTGGAACTTCGACGACGGCGATCCGCCGCCCGGCAGTCCGGCGATTCACCCCGACCATCTGGCTGGAAGGGTCTGCGCCCTGTTCGCCACCGCTGCGCTGTTCGCCCGGAATCGGGGGCGGGGCGGGGCACATGTCGAGATCGCCCAGGTCGAGGCGCTCATGGCGACCCTAGGCGACCTCTTCCTCGCCGAGGGGCTGGCACCCGGTTCGGTGCGGCCGATGGGCAACGACTCGCTTCGTGGGGCCCCCTGGGGCGTGTTCCCGTGTGCGGGCGAGGAGCGCTGGTGCGTCGTGTGTGTTCGCGACGACGCAGACTGGCGGTCGCTGCGCCGGGCGATGGGCGACCCGGACTGGGCCGACGATGAGCGCTTCGCTGCTGCCCTCGACAGACTGGCCTGTCGAGACGAGTTGAACGATGGGGTTGCTGGTTGGACGGCCACCCTCACAGCAACCGAGGTGGCCGATGCCTGCCAGGCACACGGCGTGCCGGCGGCCCCTGTGCTCACCGTTGCCGAACAGTTGGAGGACCCGCACCTCCAGGGGCGCGGCTTCTTCCCGGATATCGAACAGAAGCCGATCGGGACGATCACCCTCGACGGCCCCTGCTTCCGCGGCACGGTGATGGCCGATCCCTTCCTCGGGCCTGCGCCGGGTCTCGGTGAGCACACACGCAGCATCTGCATAGGGGACCTGGGCATGGATCCGGACGAGGTCGAGCGCCTCATCGGGTCGGGCGCCCTCGAGGTCGACCTCGCCGTCGAGTAGGACCCCCGGGTTCAGACAGGCGCTTCGACCCGACGGGCCACCACGGGGCGGGGAGGCAGGCTCGCATCCAGGTCATCGACCAGATCGTCTCGCAGCGCCCGCCGATCCGGGTCGTTCCACAGGTTGACCGCCTGCACGGGGTCCTCCGACAGGTCGAACAGTTCGCCTTCGGTGCCGTCGTGGCAGGTGCCCGCCTCGTACCGGGTGCAGAGCAGGCCGTAGCGGTAGATGCTCTGGAGGTGCACCTCCGTTCCGTCTGGATGGGTGCTGTCCCATTCGGTCAGGACGCTCTCCCTTCCCTGTGCGGCGGCTTCCGCTTCGTCCCGCGGGAGCGGTATGCCGTCCATCCACTCCGGGACTTCCAAGCCGGCGATCGCACAGAAGGTGGGCGCCAGGTCGAGCAGGCCCACGGGCGAGGCGACAACGGCGCCACCGGCAGGGTCACCCGCCGGTGAGGGCCTCCACAGCATCGGCAGGCGCATGAGCGCATCGACGTGGTAGGGGCCCTTGAACAGCAGGCCGTGGTCGCCCTGGAACTCGCCGTGGTCGGTCGTATAGAGCACGTCGAGGTCGTCGCCCCACCCCCGCTGCCCGATCCGGTCCAGGACACGGCCGAGGGCCTCGTCGATCAGCTCGTTTTCTATGTGGGCCATGGCGTTGACCTCGCGGACCTGATCGGCCGTGAGGGTTGCCGGCACCCAGTGGGCGGGTGCCTCGTAGTTCGAGACCAGGTCGCCGTCGTACCAGAGGCGCCAATGGGCGCCCTTGGCGTCGAGTCGTGCCTCGCGTTCACCCCGGTCCTGCGGGTAGCCCCCGGGCAGGTCCAGGTCTCTCCACGGCACCCGGTGCAGCTCGGACACGGGCGGGTCCCAGGGGTGGTGCGGGTCCGGGAAGCTCAGCCAGCAGAACCAGTCCTCGTCGTCGTCGAGGCCATCCAGCCAGGCGAGGGCCCGATCAGCGACCCAGTCGGTGTGGTAGAGGTCGCGGGGAACGGGGTTGTGGTGGACCTGCGGGGCACCCGAGTCGCCGCCCCCGGCGGTGTTCACCTCGAGGCTCATGTCGAGCACCGGGTAGAAGTCGAAGAGGTGCTCAGGGTGCTCGGCACGCATCCACCGGCCGTGGTGCAACAGGCCCACCGCCCCGTGTCCGGCGAACTCGAGGTGCTCGAATCCCCGGTGCGGTGCACCATCGAGGTCGGTTGTGCCGGACACCCCGATGCGGTTCTCCGCCTGGCGCAGGAACGGATCGAGGAACGGCTCGAAGTGGGCCTTGCCAAAGAGGCCGGTCCGCCAGCCTGCATCGAGAAGCACCTGGGCCACCGTCGGTGAGTCGGGCTCCAGGGGCACGCCGTTCATCCAGACACCGTGGTTGCGAACGTGTCGGCCGGTCACGATCGTCGCCCGGGAGGGCATGCAGACAACGTTCTGGGGATGGGCCCGCTCGTAGCGGACGCCCTCGGCGGCGAGCCGGTCGAGCACCGGGGTGCGGGCCACCTGCCCGCCGTTGCAACCCAGGGCGTCGTAGCGCTGCTGGTCGGTCGTGACGAACAGGATGCGCCTCGTCATGAGGCGGCCTCCCCGGGGTCCCAGCCCCGCGAGGTGGTGCCCGTCTCGAGCAGGGCCTTGAGCCCGATCAGGGCGTCGCGTATCGCTGCTCCGAGCACGTACGTCAGCGCCGTCGGCTCGAGTTCCTGGCCATAGACGACACGTGTGGCCCCCCCCACGTCTTCGACCTCGATGCTGCCGAGGTGGTGCTCGAACTGCATTGGCCCGGTGATGCGGTATTCGAAGCGGCGGCGCTCGTGGTCTATGCAGAGGATCTCCTCGAGGAGCATTCCGCCTGCAGCAGTGCCGATCGTACGCACGTTGCCGTCGACCGATGACGTCTTCATACCCGGAAACCACTCGGCCTGTCGCTCGGGGGCGGCGACCACCGCCCAAACCTCGTCGGCCGGTGCGTCGATCGTGATCTCCTCTGCGACGGTGACCATGCTCTCTCCTCCGGTCGGTCGGATCGTAGGTCTGCTGATGCCGCAGTGACCCCTCGGGCATAGGCTCCCGGGCGACGACAGGAGGGCTGCGATGTCGACAACCGGGGTGTCCGAGGTCTTCGACCCCGACCGTTGGGAGCCCGTCGCCGGGTTCGAACTGTCGGACATCACCTACCACCGTGGCCGCAGTGACGCCGACCGGGGGACGGTTCGCATCGCCTTCGACCGGCCGGAGGTGCGCAACGCATTCCGGCCCCGGACCGTCGACGAACTCTTCCGCACGCTCGACCACGCCCGCATGGCGACCGATGTCGGCACGATCCTGCTCACGGGCAACGGGCCGTCGCCCAGAGACGGCGGCTGGGCCTTCTGCTCGGGTGGAGACCAGCGCATCCGGGGCAGCGACGGGTACCGCTATGCCGAGGGCGAGACTGGCGAGAGCGTGGATCCGGCGCTCACGGGACGGCTCCACATCCTCGAGGTGCAGCGTCTCATCAGGTTCATGGGCAAGGTCGTGATCGCCGTGGTGCCCGGGTGGGCGGCCGGTGGAGGCCACAGCCTCCACGTCGTGTGCGACCTCACCCTGGCCAGCCGCGAGCACGCCCGCTTCAAGCAGACGGACGCCGACGTGGCCAGTTTCGACGGTGGCTTCGGCTCGGCCTACCTGGCCCGCCAGATCGGACAGAAGTTCGCCAGGGAGGTCTTCTTCCTGGGTCGGGAATACACGGCCGAGCAGGCCCACAACCTGGGCATGGTGAACGAGGTGGTCGACCACGCCGACCTCGAGGCGGTGGCGCTGGAGTGGGCGGCGGCGATCAACGCCAAGAGCCCCACTGCCCAACGGATGCTCAAGTTCGCCTTCAACATGATCGACGACGGGCTGATCGGTCAGCAGGTGTTCGCCGGTGAGGCCACGCGCCTCGCCTACGGCACCGACGAGGCGACCGAAGGGCGCGACGCATTCCTCGAGAAGCGCTCCCCCGACTGGTCGGACTTTCCACATCACTTCTGATCCAGCGCCGCGCCTCCTCGTCGTCTGGCACTCTGCCACGGGAGGAGCGGAGTCCCTGGTCGAGGCGATCCTCGAAGGGGCAACCGACCCTTCGATACAGGGCGTCGAGGTGGTTTCGCTCAAGGCCCTGGATGCCGGAGTCGACGACGTGCTGGCCGCCGATGGGCTCATTCTTGCAACGCCCGAGAACTTCGGGTACATGTCGGGAGCCTTGAAGCACTTCTTCGACACCGTCTACTACCCCTGCCTCGAACACACCCGGGGGCGACCGTACGGGCTGGCGGTGCGTGCCGGTGGCGGCGGGGACGGTGCGGTGGCGGCGGTGACCCCGCTTACCACCGGCCTGGGATGGAACGAGGTGGTGCCGCCGGTGATCGCCGCCGGTGAGCTCACCGAGAAACACCTGACGGCTGCAAGGGACCTGGGCGCCACCCTTGCAGCAGGGCTGGCAACCGGCCTCTGGTAGCCCTCGATCTCTCGTGGCCGGTGTCAGCGCCGAGGGCGGTCTCCCATGATGCTGGCGCGTTCCATGACCCGCGTCTGGGGCCAGTAGTCGGAGCACGCCAGGTGCTGGACCGCACGGTTGTCCCAGAAGGCCACCGAATCGGGTTCCCAGTGGAAGCGGCACTGGTATTCGGGGGTGTCGCTGAGACGGCAGAGCCGGTCGAGGCGGTCCAGCGACTCTTCGCGCGTCTGGCCGACGAAGCGGTCGACGAAGGTCCGGTTCACGTACAGGTGGCGGCGACCGGTGACATCGTGCGTGCAGACCGCCGGATGGATGACCTCCGGGTACAGGTCGCGCATCTCCGCCATGCGGTCCGGCGGCACGTTGCGGCCGAACGACGCCACGAAGTCGTGGACCACCTCGAGCGCATCGACCTCAACCTTCGTTTCAGGGGACAGCACCTCGTAGGCGGCGTACATGTCGGCGAAGAGAGTGTCGCCACCGACGTCGGGGACCTGGATCGCACGCAGGACGGTGGCCCTGGAAGGACACTCCCGCCAGGTCACATCGTGGTGCCACTGGTTCTCGTAGCCGGCGGTGACGGAGTCCTTGGCCAGGCGGACCAGCTCCGGCTGGTCGGTGTTGGAGGGGAAGAAGGGATGGACCTCCAACTCCCCGAAGTTGCGGGCGAAGTCAACGTGCTGGGCCGGGGTGAGGTGCTGGTCGCGTAAGAAGACCACCTTGTAGGCGGCCAGGGCAGCAGCAATCTCGGCGGTGGCGGCCTGCGGGAGTTGGCCCGTCAGGTCGATTCCCGTGAGTTCGGCGCCGATCGTGGCGCCCATCATGCGGGCATCGAAGTGCTCCCACGTGAGCGCCGAGAGTCGGGCGTTCTCGTCGGCAAGATGGGTTGCCGGTCCGATGTAGGTGGGGAAGTCGGTCCGGGGAAGACGCCTGAGCGGCAGGCCGCTGGTCGGATCCCCCTGGGCGACGATCTCGGTGGCGCTCATGGCCCGCAGGGTAGGTGCCGAACCGGCGGTTGGCGAAGCCCTGGTTGTGGTCGGCATCCATCTGGGCGAGAATCGTTCTCATCATGGATGTGGCAACAGGTGTCCTGCAGCTACGAGGGATCACGGTCAGCCGTGGCGGAAGGGTCGCCCTCGACTCGGTATCGGTCGCGTTCGGCCCGGGAACCTCCACGGCCATGGTCGGACCGAACGGATCTGGCAAGACGACCCTGCTCGAGGTACTGGCCGGACTCCTGCCCCCGGATGCCGGAGAGGTCCTGGCTCCTGCATCCTGCATCGCCCTCGTCACCCAGGACCACCATCACCGCTGGCTCCCCCTCACCGTCGCCGAGGTGGTGCGCATGGGCCGCTTCGGCCCCTCGCCGCTCCCCCGTCGGATGACCGCCGTCGACCGTGCGGCCGTCGACGACGCCGTCGGGCGACTCGAGGTCGGCGGCCTGCTCCAGAGACAGGTCAGCGGACTCTCAGGCGGCCAACGGCAGCGGGTCCTGGTGGCACAGGCGCTCGCCCGCCGCGCCCAACTGCTGCTGCTCGACGAGCCGATCACCGGCCTCGACCTCGCCAGCCAGGAGCGGATCCTCGAGGTAGTCGGCCAGGAGACGGCGGCCGGGACAACCGTCGTCGTCACCACGCACAACCTGGACGAGGCCCGGCACTGCGACCGGGTGCTGGTGCTCGACCGCCGGCTCGTCGCCGAGGGCACCCCCGACGAGGTCCTGACGCCGTCGGTGCTCCGTGAGGCCTACGGCGACCGGGTGCTCGGCGACCACGCCGGCCACGACCACGCCCACGACCTGCTCATCGTCGACGACCACGGCCACGGCAGCCACGGCTGAGGTCCTCCTACGAGACGGGCCCGACCCCCCGGGCGGCGTCTGCTTCGGCCACACAGGCCTTCACTCCTTCCCAGATGATCGCCGTGGCCTCCCGGGGCTGCTCCACCTCGATCCGTCCGAGGTGGCGCGTACGCATCGTCAGCAGCGTGCGGTTCCATGGCCGGATGAACGGTCGTCCCCGCGCCCTGGGCCAGAGATCCTCCGTGCCGGCCGCCCCGACCGCGACGACCGGCAGTCCGGTGTCAATCGCCAGACGGCCGACTCCGGGGTGCGGCCGTCCCACCCTTGCCTCATCCCAGTCCTCCGGGCCGACTATGCGTCCTTCCGGCATGATCGCGATCGGGATGCCCCGCTCCAGGATCTCAGCAGCGACCTGGAGGGCCTCGGTGCCCTCTACCGGAATGCACCGCAGGTCGCGCAGCAGGCGGCCGATGCCCCTCTTGCCGAAGTAGCTCGCCGCAACGAGGCAGCGGATGGGCAGGCCCCACTCGTGGAAGGCCGCAGCGGCGAAGAGCAGGTCGGCCATGCTCCGGTGGTTGGCGGCGTGGATCACCGGCCCGGCCTCGATGGTCCCGGGTGGGCCCACGTCGTAGCGGGCGGCGATCCGGAGTGCCCGGTGGACATGGCGGAGCCGCCGTACGAACACCTCGTCGAGTCGTGCCTCGTCCACGGCGAAGGAGGCTACGGGGCGGGCTCCGGATTGCCGGAACCCCAGAGCAGGGGGTTGCGGTGGGTTGCCGCGGCATCACCGGGAGCCGCATCGGGAAGGTAGAGCGCCAGGTCGAGGCGCTGTTCGTCCCGTTCGGGCTCGATGATCGTCGTCCCGTCGGCGACGTAGATCACCGTCATGGCGGGCCGATCCGCACCCGTCGGGTTGGGACCCGCCGAGTGGAGGGTCCATCCGGCGTGGAAGGTGGCGTCGCCCGCTGCCATCGCTCCGTGCGTCGAGGTCGGAAGTGCCTCATCGACGACAAGGGCGGCAAAGCGGTCCTCGGATTCGTCGGAGATGGCCGGACCCCGCAGGTCGCCCCGGTGGTGCGTGCCGTCAGCGAACACCATCGAGCCCGCGTCGGCCGGGATATCGGCCATGGCCATCCACATCGTGATCGCCGAACCGCCGTCCACCGGCCAGTAGTAGGCATCCTGGTGCCAGGGCGTGGGGCCACCGCCGGCCCGCTTGACCAGGGCCTGATCGTGGTAGAGCCGTACGCCGTCGACCCCGAGCAGCTCGGCGGCCACCCTCGCGAAGCGGGCGGCGAACACGAAGCGGCGGATCACATCGTCGTGCCAGCAGAGGCCGATCGCCTGATGGAATGCCCGGTCGTAGGTGCGCTGCTTCTCGAGTGGGACATCCCGGTTCCATGCGAACAGGTCGGCCGCCCCGAGGATCGTCGGAGCGAACTCGGCGACCTCGTCGGCAGAGGCGAGACCGCGAACGGCGACGTGCCCATTGTCGTGGAAACACCGGATCTCGTCAGGGGTCGCCAGCCGATCCGCCTTCAGGTCCACCCCGGCGACCTTAGTCCCTGCGACCTTAGTCCCTGCCTCCGGATGCTGCAGGACCGACGATCCTCCGGAAGGTGAGGTTCACCCGCTCCCCCACGGGCCTTGCCGTCCGGGCGAGGCAGTGCTCCCACAACCCCTGGGTCTGGCCCCTCATCACCAGCAGGTCGCCGTGTTCGAGGTCCAGGGCGACCGGGTCGTAGCGGCGATCCCTGCGCCGGAGGCGAAATCGGCGTGTGGCTCCCAGGGACATCGATGCGATGATCGGACGGTGTCCCAGCTCCGGCTCGTCGTCGGAGTGCCAACCCACGGCGTCGGCGCCGTTGCGGTACCGGTTCACCAGCACCGAGTCGAACGGTGTGCCGGCGGCACGAGCACAACTGTCCCGCAGGCCTGCCAGCCGTTCGGTCCATGGCAGCGGCTCCATTGTGCGCCCCGAATACGTGTACACGCTTCCCGGGTCGCCGTACCAGGCCTCGAGCCTCGGGATCGGTCGCCGCTCGCCATAGACGATGATCTCGCCCTGCGCCCAGGGGGTCTCGTCGAGCAGGCCACCCAGGTGGGCGTCGGCGTCGGCCAGGAAGCCACGGAGCACCTCGATGTCGAGCCCCGGTGCCATCGGTGCCGGGTCGGGAATGAGGCGCCTGTCAGCCACTTCGGTCCGCATGGCACCCGAGGAATGCGTCCTCCCTCTGCGTGCCGCTGTTTCGGGCCCACAGGCACAGCGGTCCGGCTGTCGCAGCGGGAACCCGCACCTCGAAGCGGTGGTCGTCGCCTGTGCGACCGTACGGGGTCGGCTCGCCGTCGATGTCCAGGCGTATCTCCAGGCCTCCCTCCGGGGAGTCTGCGTCGTAGGCCCATCCTCCGAGGACGTGTTCCCGGCGACCGGCGTCGAAGTCGAGCGCTTCGAGGCCCCCGATGGGACCGTTGCCAGGCGCCCGGGTCTGCTGTCGGACTGCCATCGACGCACCGACCAGGCATTCCGGCAGGGCTTCGAAGGTCCATCCCTCCTGCTCGTACTCCCGGAGCACCGCCTGCAGGATCGACAACGTCTGCCACTTTCGGTCGTGGAACAAGACGATCATCCCGTCGTGTTCCCACTTGTCGATGTGGGCCAGGGCTTCCCCGATCGAGGGGTTGGACCATTCAGCCGGATCGGCGTCCCAGCCAACCAGGGCCAGGTTCATCCTGTCGAGGGTGTCTTCGACCGTCCGGTCGGTGATTCCGTAGGGGGCCCGGAAGCACGTCGGTGTGAAGCCGGTCCGTCGTCTCAGCACCCCGTTCGCCCGGAGAATGTCCTCTTCGAGTTCCCCGGGTGTGAGGTCCGGCAGTTGCCTGTGGACCCACGAGTGGCTTCCCACCGCATGGCCGCGGTCGAGGAGGTCCTGGGCCTCCTCGTCATCCCAGAACGCGCTGAGAGTCCGGCCGGTCGGGAAGAAGGTGGCCCGGGCACCGTGTTGCTGGAGGATGCGGAGGACGATCGGCGTGAACAGCGGGTTCGGACCGTCGTCAAAGGTCAGGTACATGACCTTCGGTTCGTACGTAGAGCTCAGGGCGAATGTGTCCGGGACAAACAGCAGCGATGCTGCCGCGAAGAGCAGGACGAGGAGGCGTCTCCCCATCGGGGCTCAGGTGGTGCCGAAGATGCGGTCTCCGGCATCGCCAAGGCCGGGGACTATGTAGCCGACCTCGTTGAGGTGGTCGTCGAGGGCGGCCGTCCAGACCGGAACGTCGGGGTGGGCCCGGTGCAGTTGGGCGACCCCCTCCGGAGCCGCCAGGAGGCAGAGGAAGCGAACATCGGCCGGCCCGTCCGCCTTTACCCGGTCCAGGGCGGCCGAGGCCGAGTTGCCGGTGGCGAGCATCGGGTCGACCACGATCACGGTGCGGCCCTCGATGGGTGGGAACTTGCAGTAGTACTCGATCGCCTCGAGCGTCTCGTGGTCGCGGTAGAGGCCCACATGGCCGACCCGTGCGGATGGAATCACGCGCAGCACGCCGTCGAGCAGGCCGTTGCCGGCCCGCAGGATCGAGATGACCACGGGCTCCTCCACGAGGACGGGCGCATCCATCTCGGTCAGGGGGGTGGTGATGCGCTCGTCACGGGTGGGAAGGTCCCTGGTGACCTCGTAGGTGAGCAGGAAGCTGATCTCTGTCAGGAGTTGCCTGAACCGCTCGCTGGGCGTCTCGACCCGGCGCATCTCGGTGAGCTTGTGGGTCACCAGGGGATGCTCTATGACGTGCAGGGTCGGATTCGGTGCGGCGGACATGCCGCCACCTTAGGCTCGCGCGCGACGGTGTCGGGCTGCATGGGACGGGCCCTCGACAGCTTTCCAAGAATCTCTATCCTCAGGAAACAACATTTACACAGGGTGAATTCATGTCTACACTCCCCGTCATGTCCCCAAGGTCCCCAGAGTCCCCCGGTCCTGCAGTTGGCACGTCGACCGTGCCTGACCCGGACTGGACCTCCGAGGACGCCTGGATCGGCACACGGCGCCCGATCCTCGAAGCCCATGCCCTCCCTGCAGACGCATACACGTCCCAGGACTTCTTCTCCCTGGAACGGGACCGCGTCTTTGGCACCTCATGGGTCTTCGTCGGCATCGCCGACGAACTGCAACCGGTAGGACAGGTCCTCGTGCGCGACCTGGGTGGGCGCTCGATCCTGATCACCAAGAACGCCGGCGGCGAACTACGGGGGTTCGCGAACTCCTGCCGGCACCGCGGCACCCAGCTCCTCGAAGCCGACTGCACCGTTGGCAGCACGATCCGCTGCCCCTACCACCGCTGGGGCTACGACCGGGACGGTGTACTCGTCGCCACCCCACAGTTCGCCGATGCCGGGATCGACCGCTTCGACCCTGCCGACTACGGACTGCACGCCGTCCGGGTCGAACAGTGGGGCTGCCTGCTGTTCGCCAACCTCGACCCGGAGGCACCATCGGTACACGACTGGTTCGGCGACCTGGGCGAGAGGCTCGCCGGCTACAGGCTCGACGCCTGGTTCAGCCACCACACCCAGACCATCGACATCCGGGCCAACTGGAAACTCATCACCGAGAACTTCCAGGAGTACTACCACCTGCGATGGGTCCATCCCGAACTCGCCAAGGTCTCCCGGGTCGAGGACCACTACCGCTACCAGGGCCCAGGCATGTACTGCGGCCAGACCACCACACCCATCTCCAGCGACGAGCGCGGCGACTGGACCGCCATGCAGCCCGCCGAGGGCCTCGACGAGTCGGACATGGCCAGCGGCCGCTTCCTGGCCCTGTTCCCCAACGTCATGCTGAGCATCCTCCCCAACCATGCTTTCGTGATCCGACTCGAAGCCCTCGCTCCCGGCCTCACCCGGGAACACTGCACCTGGCTGCTGCCCCCGGGCTCAGGAGACGTCCTCGACGAGGACTTCGCCCTCACACGCGACTTCTGGATCGACGTCAACAACGAGGACGTCGACATCGTGCAGAGGGGCCAGATCGGCCTCGACTCCGGCGGCTACACGCCCGGTAGGCTCTCCCCTCGATTCGAGGAACCCCTGCTCCGATTCCACAACATGCTTGCCGATCGGATGACCGGGACCTCAGGCATACCGGACGGCGACCCCGGGGACGATGCTCCCCTCCACGGCACCGGCGTCAACCCGCTCCCCTGGCGTAGACGCGCTGCCACCAGCTGAAATCCCGAACCACACCCACGACCGACCACCTCCCCGCAGCAGCAAGGAACCTCCATGGCCAGGCACGGCTACAAGTACTCGGCTGGCAAGCTGATCAGGCACGGGCTCACCCGCGGCGACTGGCCGCGCATGTGGCGCCGACCCGAGGCACGATCCTCCTACGACGTCGTGATCATCGGTGGTGGCCTCCATGGGCTGGCGACCGCCTACTACCTGGCCCACAACCACGGAATGACCAACATCGCAGTGGTCGACAAGGGCTACCTCGGCGGCGGCGGTTCCGGCCGCAACACCGCCATCGTCCGCTCGAACTACCTCACCCCCGAGGGTGTGGCGTTCTACGACCGGTCGCTCGACCTCTACAACTCGATGGCCCAGGACCTGAACCTCAACGTCATGTTCTCGCGGCGGGGCCACCTGACGCTGGCCCACACCGACTCGGCCCTGCGCACCATGCACTGGCGGGCCGAGGTCAACAAGCTCCAGGGGATCGACTCCAGCGTGATCGACCCGCAGGAGGTCAAGAAGCAGGCTCCGAGCCTCGACGTCTCGGCGGACACCCGCTATCCGATCCTGGGTGCCCTGTTCCATCCGCCGGGCGGCATCGTCCGCCACGACGCAGTGGTCTGGGGATACGCCCGGGCCGCAGACCACCTCGGGGTCCACATGCTCCAGGAGACCGAGGTCCTCGACATCCTCTGCGAGGGCGGCGAGGGCCCCGATGGCAAGGGCGCCGGGGGCCGTGTCACAGGCGTCCGCACCAGCCGGGGCGACATCAGTGCCCCCGCCGTCGTCAACTGCACCGCCGGCTGGGCCTCGCTCATCTCGAATATGGCAGGCGTGCCGCTGCCGATCACCACGCACCCGCTGCAGGCAGCCGTAACCGAGCCCTGCAAGGTGTTCCTGCCGACCGTGGTCGTCTCAGGGTCCCTGCACGTCTACGTCAGCCAGACCGACCGGGGCGAACTCGTGTTCGGCGCCTCCGTCGATCCCGTCGGCACCTACAGGGTCAACGGCACCCTCGAGTTCACCGAGGAGTTGGCCGGCCACGTGCTCGAGCTCATGCCGGGCATCTCCAAGATGCGCCTGTTGCGCCAGTGGTCGGGGCTCTGCGACATGACCCCCGACTACTCGCCGGTGATGGGCACCACCCAGGTCGACGGCTACTTCGTGGACGTGGGCTGGGGCACATACGGATTCAAGGCCGGCCCGGTGGCCGGCGAAACCATGGCGGAGACGATCGCCACCGGCCGCGATGCGGACCTGATCGCCCCCTTCACCATCAGCCGCTTCACCGAGGGAGACCTCGTCGGTGAAAAGGGCGCTGCTGCGGTAGGTCACTGATGATCGTCGTGAACTGTCCCCACTGCGGTCCGAGGAACTCCTCGGACCTCCGTCCCTGCGGCGAGGTCACCACCCGCCCCGACCCTGCGACCGCCTCCCTGTCCGAATGGCGTACCTACCTGTACCTGCGGGAGAACCCCGCCGGCTGGGTGACCGAGACCTGGTACTGCCGGAGCGGCTGCCGCCGGTACTTCACCATCGAGCGCAACACCGCCACCAACGAGACCCGCAGTTCGGAGGCATCGTGAACCCCAACCGGCTCCCCGTACGCCCGGGAGAGGTGATCGACCGGGAGACCTCCCTGGCCTTCACCTGGAACGGTCGACCTCACACCGGGCATAGGGGCGACACGATCGCCTCGGCCCTCGCCGCCGACGGTGTCGACGTCTTCGCCCGCTCCATGAAGTACAAGCGCAGGCGCGGCATCATGACAGCAGACCACTGGGACCCGAACCTGTTCGTGCAGGTCGGGGACGAGCCCAACGTGAGGGCCGGTAGCCGTCGCCTCGTCGCCGGCATGGAGGTCAGCGCCCAGAACGTGTGGCCGAACCTCAGGTTCGACATCGGTGCCGCCAACCAACTGGTAGGCCGGTTCCTTTCGTCGGGCTTCTACTACAAGACCTTCATGCGCCCGAAGTGGCTCTGGCACCACCTCTACCAGAAGGTCCTCCGCAAGTTCGCCCCCGGAGGGCGGATCCACTGGGAGACCAGCACCCACGGTGCCTACGACAAGCGCTATGCCCACCCGGACGTGCTCGTCGCCGGAGGTGGACCGGCCGGAATGGGTGCGGCGATCGCCGCAGCCGAAGCCGGCGCATCCGTCATGCTCGTCGAGCACGAACCGGATCTCGGCGGCCACCTTCGCTGGGGCGATGCCGACGACCTGGCTGTTCTCGCCGACCTGGCTGCAGCCGTCGAATCCCATCCGGGCATCGAGGTCCTGGTCGACTCGACGGTGACAGGTCGCTACGACCACAACTGGATCGCCGTGATGCAGCGCTCGCATGAGATTGCGCCCGAACGCCTGATCAAGGCACGGGCGGGAAGCCTCGTCGTGGCACCCGGCCTCATCGAACGGCCGTATGTCTTTGCGGGCAACGACACCCCCGGCGTGATGCTGTCCGGCGCTGTCCGGCGCCTGATCAACCTGTGGGCGGTCAGGCCCGGCACCAGGGCCGTGGTGCTCTCCGCCAACCCCGAAGGCGACGCCGCCATCGCAGACCTGGAGGCCGCCGGCGTCGAGATCGTCGCAGCGCTCGACGCCCGTGCGGGCGAGGACATCGTCGAGGTCGAGGGAAGGGGCCGTGTGGGCAACGTCGTCCTCGGCGACGGCCGCACCGTGTCAGCAGACCTGGTGGTCATCGGCACCGGTTGGACCGCCCCCACATCGCTGCTCAACATGGCCGGAGACCGACCCGTCTACGACCCCACAGCCGCCCGCTACTTCCCAAACCAGCTTCCTGACGATGTGCTGGCGACCGGTGGCATAACCGGAAACGGCACGACGGCCGAACTCGTCGAGCACGGAAGGGCCACGGGCACGCTGGCGGCAAATCGGGCGCTCCGCAACCGCCACGACCGCCGCTCGTCCACCGCTCGCGCCCGAAGCCCGGAGGGCCCGATACCCGAGTCCCTCCACGACACCCGGGCCTCCCTGGCCCGCACACCGCACCCCGAGTGCTACCGGAGCAGCAGCCACGGCATGGTCGACTTCTCCGAGGACGTGTCCTCCAAGGACCTCGTCCAGGCCTCCCGGGAGGGGTTCGACTCGATCGAGCTCATGAAGCGCTACACGACGGTCACGATGGGTCCCTCACAGGGCAAGCTCGAGACCGTCAACGCCGCCGCCGTGCTGGCTGAGACGCGCAGCATGGACATGGTCGACATCGGCACGACCGTCTGGCGACCGCCCTTCGCACCCATCTCGCTGGGCGCCCTGGCCGGCCGCATCTTCGAGCCGATCCGTCGCTCTGCCCTCCAGGACTGGCACGAGGACCACGGTGCATCGCCCCTCCTGGCCGGCCAGTGGGTCCGCCCCGACCACTACGGCGACCCCGTCGCCGAGGCCCGCAACGTGCGTGAGAACGTCGGCATCATCGACGTCACCCCGTTGGGCAAGCTCGACCTCCGTGGACCGGATGTCACGAAGCTCCTGGAGCTCGTCTACGTCAACAGGTGGCAGAAGCTCGACGTCGGACGGGTCCGCTACGGCACGATGGTCGCCGAAGACGGCGTCGTGTCCGACGACGGCGTCACCGGCCGCCTCGGCGAGGACCACTACCTGATGACGACCACCTCGTCTGGCGCCGGCGCCATCTGGGAGATGCTCGAGGACTACCTCCAGACCTACCGCCCCGACTGGAACGTGCACGTCACCGCCGTCACGGGAGGCCTCACGAGCATCAACGTGGCGGGCCCGAGGTGCCGCGAACTGCTGCTGCGCCTCGTCGAGGGCGTCGACCTCAGCCCCGATGCGTTCCCCTACTTCCACGTGCGCCGCGGCACGGTCGCAGGCGTGCCCGACTGCATCATCTGGCGCATCGGGTTCACGGGTGAGCTCTCCTACGAGGTGCACGTCCCGTCAGGCCATGCCCTCCATGTCTGGGAATCCCTGCTCGCCAACGGCGAGGACCTCGGCATCATGCCGTTCGGCGTCGAGTCCCAGCGCATCCTGCGCCTCGAGAAGGGGCACTACATCGTCGGCCAGGACACCGACGGCCTCACCAAGGCGCCGTCCGCCGGCCTCGGTGGTCTCGTCAAACTCGACAAGCCGGACACGCTGGGCCTGCCGGAATTGAGGGCCGCCTACGCCCGCACCGACCTGCCCATCCTGGTGGCGATCCAGACGGACGACCCGGAAGTGGTCCCGATGGAGGCTGACCAGATCGTCGACGGCGACTCCAACCGGATCCTCGGCCGCATCACCTCCAGTCGAATGTCGCCGACGCTTGGCCGCTCTGTCTGCCTCGGGCAGGTCGATCCGTCCCTGGCGGCAGCCGGATCGAAGGTCACCATCCTGCTCATCGACGGGCGCCGAATCCTCGGCACCGTCCAGGAACACCATGCCCACGTCGATCCCGAGGGGGTACGTCAGAATGCCTGACATCGAGTTCCAGAGTCCGATATCCCACGGGCCCATCTCGACACCCGACGGCTCTGTGAGCATCGAGGACGAGACCTCCACCACCAAGGTCGTGGTCCGTGCCGCTGCGGGCACAGCCGCTGCTGCCGACCTGGGGGTGCCCTACGGGCAGAGCCGACTCCGTGCCGACGGCACCCTGGTGTGCGGCACCCGGCCCGACGAATGGACTCTCTTCGCCGCCGCGGGTCGTGCCGCCGAGGTCATTGCACCGGTCGACACCGACGGGTTCGTCAACGCCATCGACATCACGCACGGCCGGGCAATGATGCGGGTTTCCGGACCGAAGGCCACTGCCCTGCTGGCGAAGGTCTGCAACATCGACCTGGCCGACGACATGACCCCCGACGGGGCGGTATTTTCGGGTTCTGTGGCCAAGGTGACCTGCGACCTGCTCCGGGCGGACAGGGCAGGCGAGGCTTCCTACCTGATCTCCTGCGAGCGCTCATTCGGCAGCTACCTGTTCGCCGCCCTGGCGGACGCCAGCACCGAATTCGGAGCCAGCCTCCCTGCCGGACTCAGCATCCACTAACCCCACTGCTGTGCCGGGTCAGAGGTTGCCGGGCCCCTAGGTTGCCCCCCATGGAGCCTGCGGACCTGACGGCCGTCGAACAGCTGCACCTGCTCGGCAACCGGTCGCTGTCCTCCCGGGAACTGCTCGACGCCTGCCGGAAGCGCGCCGAGGCAACCGAACCGGTCGTCAACGCACTCATCGACGCCGACTGGGACCGGGCAGGCCTGCTCGCCGGACAACTCGACTCCGACCCCGGGCTCTCAGCCGATGCTCCCCTTCGGGGGCTCGTCATCGCCCACAAGAACCTCCTCGACACGGCGGGGATCCGCACGACCTATGGCAGTCCGGCCTTCGCCGACCACATTCCCAGGCAGAACCATCCACTCGTCGACCTCATGGCTGCCGCCGGAACGGTGTTCGTCGGCAAGACCAACACCCCGGAGTTCGGCGCCGGTTCCCACACCTTCAACCCCGTCCACGGCCTGACACGCAATCCCTGGGATCCGTCGAGGAGCGCCGGAGGCTCGAGCGGCGGGGCGGCAGCGGCCCTCGCCTGCGGATCTCTTTCGCTGGCCGACGGGTCCGACCTCGGAGGCTCCCTCCGCAACCCCGCCTCGTTCTGCGGCATCGTCGGCTTCCGCCCATCAGCGGGGACGATCCCCGGCTTCCCGCCGCTGGACGACCGCCTCCGGATGCCGATCGAAGGCCCGATGGCCCGCACGGTCGGGGACCTGGATCTCCTGTACGGCGTGATGCTCGGGCTCCCGACGAGCATCGAGGCCCGACCCCCTGCACGGCTCCTGGTCTCGCATGACCACGGCGACCTGCCCGTGGACGCCGCTGTTCGCCGGGTCGTGGCAGAAGCCGCAACGGCACTTGAACAGGCCGGCTGGATCGTCGAGGAGTCGGACCCCCCGGTCAGGGGCGTCGATGCCTGCTTCGAGGTGCTCCGGACGCTCGGCTACGCCGTGAGGTCCGCCGGGCTCATGGACAACGAGAACGTGAAGGCCACGATCCGCCAGGAGATCAGGGAAGGTCTTTCCCTCACCGAGGAGACCGTCGCCCGTGCGGTGGCCGAAGAGAACCGGCTCCGCGCCGCATGGGACCGCTTCCTCGGGCCCGACGACATCCTGCTGACCCCGACCAGCCAGGTGCCGCCGTTCCCCGTGGGTGACGAATGGGTACGGGAGGTGGAGGGTCGCTCCCTGGACCGCTATACGGACTGGATGCGGAGCTGCTCCCGGTTGACCGTGTTCGCAGGCCCGTCGATTTCGATTCCCGCCGGGTGGAGCGATGACGGCAGGGTGCCGATCGGAATACAGTTGTCCGGGGCCAGGAACCGTGACAGGCGCCTGCTCGATGTGGCGGCATCAGCCGAGGAGGTGTTCGCCGCCGGCAGACGCCCACCGATCGACGAGCTTTCTGCGACGGATCCGACCACTCTTCCACCCGGACCGTTGGGGCCGACGGGCAGGTGAGCCAGACGCCACTCCCCATCCATGGTCGAAAGCCCGACTCGGACCTAGATTGCGCGGGTAGATCGAACCGGGAGGTGTGTGCCATGTCAGAAGTCCCCGAGCCGACCCGGGTCTGGAGCAGCGTGGTGCCACCCGAGTGGTCCGACTACAACGGCCACATGTCCGAGGGTTGGTACGGGATCGCCTTCGGCGCTGCCTCGGACGAACTGCTGGTCCACCTGGGTTTTGGAGCGCCGTACCGGGATGCCCATGGCACCTTCTACACAGCGGAGACCCGTATCCGCTTCCTCCGCGAGGTGCACGAAGGGGCAGCGATATCCGCAGACACGTGGCTGCTCGGAGCGGACGAGAAGCGTCTCCACGTCCTGCACCACCTGCTCGCCGGGGACGACCCCGAGCCCGCTGCCACCCAGGAGTCGATGATGCTCCACGTGTCCCAGGCCGATGGTGGGGCGCCCCGTGTCGGTCCCATGGCCGAACCGCTCCTGGCTGCCGCCCTGGACCTGGCCGCGGCCCATGCCCCGCTGCCCCTCGCCGACCATGTCGGCATGGGCATCCGGTCCCTTCGTTGAGCGGGAACCGGACACCCACGACCCGCACCTCCCCGGCGATCGCGGGTGTCTGGGCGCTATTTCTCGCGTTCGCCTTCCTGCAGGTCGGCAATGGCCTCCAGCGAATACTGCTCCCCATCCGGGGCGAATCCGAGGGCATCGGTGCCGGGGCCATGGGCATGGTCATGGCCTTCCACTTCGGTGGCTACCTCCTGGGAGCCAAGGTCATCACGCGGGCCCTGCGGGCCGTCGGACACATACGGGTGTTCGCCGCCCTCGCCTCCACTGCCTCGACTGCCGTGCTCGTCAACGCCGTCCTCGTGACCCCTCTCAGCTGGTCGATCGTCTACCTCGTGGGCGGTCTCTGCAACGCCGGCGTGTTCGTCGTCCTGGAGAGTTGGCTCAACGACCGCGCCTCGAACGAAACACGCGGCAAGATCCTGGGCCTTTACATGATGGTGATGATGGGCGGGACGGCCGGCGGCCAGTGGCTCATCAACGTCGGGGCACCGGAGGGCTTCGAGCTCTTCGTGCTCTCGTCGGTTCTGATCTCCCTGGCCGTCATTCCGGTGACCCTCTCGGCCTCGTCGACGCCGCCCATGACCACATCCGAAACCATGCCGGTCCGCGAGGTCTACCGCACCGTCCCGTCGGCGGTGATCGGGCTCTTCTTCTGCTCGTTTGTACAGTCGGCGGCCACCAGCATGGGCGCCGTCTACGGCATCGAGTCCGGCATGAGTACCGCCAAGGTGGCGACCTTCACTTCGGTGGCCGTCATCGGCGCCGTCGTCCTCCAGGTTCCGCTGGGCTCGCTCTCTGACCGCTACCATCGTTCGGCGGTCATCGCCATCGTGGCCACGGTCTCCTGCGTCCTGGCAGCCCTGGGCACGGTCGTCCCGGCCTCCGGCAACCTCATCCTGCTCCTCAACTTCGCCTTCGGTGCCTTCGTCTTCCCGCTCTACGGTCAGTTCGTGGCCCTGGCCAACGACTGGATCCCGCCGGAAAAGCGCCTCGCTGCCGCCTCCGCAATCGTGATGGTCAGCGGTGTCGGCGCCGTTTTCTCCCCGATGGCCCTGGCCATCGCCATGGAGGCGTTCGGCCCGAAGGGCTACTACGCGACCCTCTCGGCCGTGCTGGCGGCACTGGTCGTCTACCTGCTGGTCCGGATCAGGATGCGTGCGCCGATGCCCGTCGAGCGGCAGTCCAAGTTCCAGCCGATCCTCGCCCGCTCGGGCGAGATGGCCCACTCGGTCAGCCGGTGGGTGCGCCATCCGCTCGACGAGTGGCTGGCCCGCCATGGACGGCGCCACGTCGAGGGAGGCGACGGGTCCTGATCCCGTGACGTCCGGTCCCGTGTCCTAGGGTCGACGTTTCGACATCTGAAAGGAAGCCGGCATGCCATTCGCAGACGTAAACGGGCAGTCCATCCACTTCGTCGACCATCAGGCCGACTCGGGCGACGACGGCCCCGCCATCATCCTCAGCCACGGATTTTCGATGGGGCACGAGATGTGGGAGCCGCAGATCGCCCCCCTCGTGAATGCGGGTTGGCGGGTCGTCACCTACGACGAGCGGGGCTGGGGCCAGACCACCTACACCGAACCGTTCACCTACTGGGACCTGGCCGACGACGTCCTCGCCCTCATGGACCACCTGGCGCTCGACAAGGCTGTCCTGGGCGGGATGTCCCAGGGAGGGTTCCTCACCCTGAGGGCGGCCCTGACCGCTCCGGACCGTGTCAGGGCGATGTTCCTCGTCGATACCGAACCGAATGACCTTCCCGATGATGAACGTGCACAGTTCCAGGCGCTCTTCGATGCAGCGCTCGCCATGGGGCTGGCCGGCGAGGTCGGCGACATGCTCCAGGCGGTGCTCTTCGCTCCAGGCTATGACGGGGCGGCCATCTGGCGTGCCAAGTGGAACGCCAGGCCCGTCGCCATGTGGGCGCCAGCCAAGCAGTGCCTCTTCGAACGGGACTCCGTGGCCGAACGGCTCGCCGAGATCACCTGTCCTGCCCTGGTGGTCCACGGGGACGTCGATGCCGCAATCCCCGTCGACCGGGGCCGGGAGATGGCTGACGGACTCGGCGGACCCGTCACCTTCATCGAGGTTTCCGGCGCCGGCCATTCGGCCAACCTCGAGGACCCGGAAACCGTGAACGCCGCCCTGCTGGAGTTCCTGGTGGGCCTGGGCTGAACCGGCTCAGCTTCCGGGGCCGAACACGGGCCGAAAGCCGCGTATCTCGACCCTTTCGAACAGTCCTGCGACCGCATAGGGGTCGCCGGCGGCGAAGGCCTCTGCCTCCAACAGGTCCTCGGCCTCGAGGACGATCAGCGAGCCGCACATGGCCCCTTCCTCGTCCAGGAGGGGCCCCGCGTAGGTGAGGTCGAAGCCCGCCATGTACTCGAGGTGGGCGGAACGGGTCTCGGCGCGCAGGTCGCCGGCGTCGGTCCGGTCGAGTGCGTGGATGTTGAACAACACGACGCGCCTGTGATCAGGTGTCGAGCATCTCGGATTCGGGCAGGCGGACCAGAGGTATGGTCCGTTCGGTCTTCGCCTGATAGTCGGCGTAGAACGCTCGATCAGCGGTCATCAGCCCCCACAGTTCGGCGTGCTCCTCGCCCTCGAGCAGTTGATGTTCGGACCAGAAGAGGCCGTGTTGGGTGCGTACCTTCACCCCCGGGTTGGCCTTGCGGTCGCGCAGGTTGAACACCCACGCGGGGTCCCTGGCCGCCCCGGCGAAGGAGCCGACGACGATCCGGTCGCCACCGGGGTCCCGCCAGAAGGGAAGCGCCACGCGGTGGATGTTCCCGCTGCGTCGACCGACCGTGTACAGCATCACGTTGTGCATACCCCCGCTCACCCAGATGGCAGGATCGGTGCTCGCCTCCATCGCCTCGACATGCGCCCTGGTGATCTCGATGATCTGCTCGGGCGTGGGGGTCTCCCATTCCATGACGACGTGCTGGTCGGTGGACTCTCCGGGGGGAAGTTCTGTGCTCATACCCACACGGTAGCCGGGGATCCCGCCCGGCTCGCAGCCCGGAGAATCTCCGTGGCCGGTCGCTATCCGAACCGGGCCGTGGCAGGCTGTGACCGCATGAGCGACGCCCTCTCCACCTCCGAGACCGGCACCGGGGCCGACACGGGTGCCGAGGACTGCCCCTTCGACCCCGACCTCGCTGCCCGCAGGTTCAGCCGCTCGATGATCATCTCGGGCATCCGCTGCATGCTCACATATGTCATCTTCCCCTGGCTGTTGCCGGCACTCGGCTGGGCCGGCGGCGTCGGCCCCTGGATCGGCCTGCCGATCGGGCTCCTGGCCATCGGCTTCAACGTCGACAGCATCCGCCGCTTCCGCTCGTCGGACCACAGGATGCGGCTGCCCGTGATGATGATCAACACCGGCGTGATCGCCCTGTTGTCGGTACTCGTCGTCGGCGACGTCGCCGACCTGCTCGGCTGAGCCCCGCCCGCCATGGTCGCCGCACTGGATGAGCAACGGCCTGCCCCCCGGGTCGCCCGCGGCCCGGCCCGCTGGCTCTGGTTCCTAGTCGGCCTGCTCTCCCTGGCCCTGGGTGGCCTCGGGGTGATCGTCCCCGGCCTCCCCACGACGATTTTCCTGATCATCGCCGCGGGCTGCTTCGCCCGCTCGTACCCACGGCTCGAACGGTGGATCCTGGACCTCCCAAGGGTCGGGCCCACGGTCCGCGACTATCGGGCAGGTCTCGGAATGCCAAGACGGGCCAAGGCCTGGGCCATCTCGATGATGGTCGTCGCCTGCGGGCTCAGTGCCGGCCTGTTGATCGGGCCGCTCGGCATCCGCCTGCTGGTCGCCGCCGTCGGCCTTGTGGGGGTCTGGTACGTGGGATGGCGGGTACCGACCCGGGAACGGGCCACAGGCGGCGCCTAGTCCGTCAGAAACGCCGCCTCGACCTCGAAGGCGGACTCCTCGTCCGGGCGGAACGACCTGGTGGTCGTGATCGTGGCGCGGGAGAGCGTGCCGGTGAACGCAAAGGGCGCCTCGTAGGCGGTGCTGACCCCAGTCGGGTTCCGACCCAGGTCCATGCCGACCGGTGAGATCATCGCGGGGATGAGTGGAATGTCGGCCTCGGCGGACGGTACGCCGTCGACCAGCAGCCACGCCCGTCCGGGCCCCCGGCGAACGCGCTGCTGCTGAACCTCGAGCGTGCTGCGACCCGTCGGAACGCTGTCCTCCGACCGTAGAACCGTGTGGGTCGTGAAGGCGTTGTGGTCGTACACCAGGTGCCCGTCCGAATCGACGTAGACGACGAGCCCGTTGTTGAACGTCCCGAAGGCAAGGAGCACGCCGGCCTCATCGCCCTCCAGTCGGTCAACCTCGAAGCGCATCACCCAGTTGCGCGAACCGAGTGGAGGCGCCGCCTCCGGCGGTATCCGGGGCACCGGCGGGTGGTACACGAACTGACGGCGGTTCGCCGGCGTGCCCGCTGTCCGATGCCCGGCGAACAGGTTGCCGGCCCTGTCCATGATCGGCAGGACCCCGTAGCGCTCGGCCTCCGACCAGAACAGGTCGACCATCCGTCCGAGCCGCTCCGGTTCTCTCTCCGCCAGGTCATGGCATTCGGAGAAGTCCGAGTCGAGGTGGAACAACTCCCAGTTGTCCTCCCTGAGGCCCCCTTCGAAGGCCTGGAGGGGATCGTGCTCGTGCATCGAGACGGCCTTCCAGCCATCGGCCCAGATCGCCCGGTTTCCCTGCATCTCGAAGTACTGCGCCGTCTTTCGGGTCGGCACCTCGGCATCGTCGACAGCGTCGGCACCGAAGGTGTAGGCGAGGCTCGTGCCCTCGACGGGCTGCTGCTCAACACCCTTGATGCTGTCGGGCACCTCGATGCCGAGGACCTCGAGGATGGTCGGTGCCAGGTCGATCACATGGTGGAACTGCGACCGGACCTGCCCGTTGACCGAAGAATCGATGCCGCTGGGCCAGGACACGATCAGGGGGTCGCGGACGCCGCCCGAGTGGGTATGCGACTTGTACCACCGGCCCGGGCTGTTGCCGACCTGGGCCCAGCCGCGCGGATAGTTGGTGTTGCTCCGCCGCGTCCCGATGTCGTCGATCCGCTCGACCATCTCGTCGAGCGGCTGGGGGATGCCGTTGAAGAAGCGGAAGGTGTCCGTGATGCCTGTCTCGAAGCCCTCCCGGGATGCGCCGTTGTCGCTGAGTGCCATCACGAGGGTGTCATCGGAGAGGCCCAGGTCCTCGAGGGCGTCGAGGAGGCGGCCGACCTGTGCGTCGGTGTGGTCGAGCATGGCTGCAAAGGCCTCCTGGAGACGGCACGCCACCCGTTGTTCATCGTCGCTGAGGTCATTCCATGGGCGCACTCCGGGGTTGCGGGGGGCCATTTCGGTCCCAGGTGGGATCACCCCCATCGCCAGCTGCCGCTCGTAGACCTGTTGCCGGCAGACGTCCCAGCCCTCGTCGAACCGGCCCCGCCACTTCGCCAGGTAGTCGTCGGGAGCCTGATGGGGGGCGTGCGTTGCGCCGAACGCCAGGTACAGGAAGAAGGGACGCTCGGGCACGAGCGACTCCTGGGTCCGGACCATGCCTATGGCCTGGTCGAGCAGGTCCTCGCTGACGTGGTAGCCCTCGGCGGGGGTACGGGGCACCGGGGTGGGCCTGTTGTCCTCGGAGAGCTCCGGATGGAACTGGTCGGTCTCGCCCTGCATGAACCCGTAGAAGCGGTCGAAGCCGCGTTGGAGCGGCCAGTCGGTGAAGGGGCCGGCTGCGGAGGCCTCCCGCATCGGAGTGAGGTGCCACTTGCCCACCGCAAACGTGGCGAAGCCCTCTCCGTTGAGTATCTCAGCGAGGGTCCCGGCGCTGTGGGAGATCCGGCCACGCATGTTCGGAAACCCGGTGTCGAAGTTGGCGATGGCGCGCATGCCGACGGAATGGTGGTTGCGACCTGTCAGGAGGCATGCCCGTGTCGGCGAGCACAGCGCCGTGGTGTGGAAGTTGTTGTAGCGCAGCCCCCGTGCAGCCAGGCGGTCGAAGTTGGGCGTGTCGACCATGCCCCCGAAGCAACCCAGGTGGCCGAAGCCGGTGTCGTCGAGGAGGATCACCACGACGTTGGGGGTGCCCTCCGGCGGCAGGACCGGATCGGGCCACCACGGCTCCGACTCGCTGGTCGTGCGGCCGATGACGCCCTGGAACTCCTCCGTGTGTGCCACTTTCCCTCTTCTCCCCCCCCTGGATTCCCCCGGTGCCGGGGCCGGCTCCCACGGTAGGGCGTAGACCGGCCCTGTCTGCCATCCGCTATGTCGGCCCCGTCTCCGGTGTGCGGTGGGTCCATACGCGATCATGTGGGGGCACGTGACCGGATCGCCGAGGGAGGACATGCCTACCGAGCAGGACGCCCTTGCCGGGTACGTCACCGGCGAGCCCGCCTTCGGGCGACGCGGATACATGCTCGACGTGTCCCGCGACCGGGTCCCCACCCTCGAGACCATCGCCTGGCTCATCGACGTCCTCGCTGCGCTGCGCTTCACGGAGTTCCAGCTCTACGTCGAGCACACGTTCACCTACACGGGCCACGACGTCGTGTGGCGGGATGCCTCCCCCCTGTCCCATCGGGACATGGCGTGGATCGCCGACTACGCCGGGGAACGGGGCGTCCAGCTCGTCGCCCACATGAACGGATTCGGCCACATGGGGCGCTGGCTGCGCCATGACGGGTACCGGCAGCGTGCCGAGTGCCCGGAAGGGACGGCGAACCTGTTCGGAGGAGGACCGGCTGAACCGTCCTGCCTGGAGCCGACGCCTGAAAACGCCGCATTCGCAGTGGACCTCGCCAGGGAGATGCTGTCCGCTGTCGGAGGCAGGCGCATCCACATCGGTGGTGACGAGCCGTTCGAGTTGGGCGAAGGTCGCTCTGCGGAACGGGTGGCGGAGGTCGGACGGGATGCCGTGTACCTGGAACACCTGGTGCGCATGATCGAGCCCCTGGTCGCCGACGGGGTCGATGTGATGTTCTGGGCAGACCAGTTCCGGAACGACCCGGCCCTGGTGCGATCCATACCGGATGGAGCCACCGGTGTCGTCTGGCACTACGAGGCTCCATCCGGGAACAGCTGGCTGGATGCGTTGCCCCGGGACCTTCTCGACCGCCTCAACCTTCCTGCCGATTCACACCTCGGGTTCGAGGCACACGCCCGGCTGTTCATCGAATCCGAGACACCCTTCTGGGTGGCGCCCGGTACCGGATCGTGGAACTCCGTCATCGGCCGGAATGTCAATGCCGCAGCCAACATCGCAGACGCCGCCGCCGTCGGAGCCCGTTGCGGGGCCGAAGGGCTGCTCCTGGCCGACTGGGGGGACAACGGGCACTGGCAGCCCCTCGCAGTCTCCCTTCCGTCGATGGTCCGAGCCGCGGCTGCTGCATGGAACGGTCGTGGAAGCGACATTCCCGTCGGCCCGGTCGTCGACGGGTTGCTCGGTGCCCGGGCGGGGACGGGCGACCTGCTCGACCGTCTCGGTGGGCTAGGCGAGTCGCTCGGCCTGACCTCACCCAACGGGTCCCCCATCTTCACAGCGATCCTCGACACCGGCGTGCCGACCTTCGGCGAAGCCGAGGGTGGGGCGATCGATGCAGCGCTGGTGGCCGTCGCGGAAGCGGCCGAGGCCTTTTCCACCCGATCCTCCGGTCCCATCCCGGGCGACAGGGGTGGGGTTATTGCAGCAGAGATGACCGCTGCCTGCGGGCTGGCAGGGCTCGGGTTGCGTCGCATCCGGGGCGAAGAGCCGGGTGGCGAAGACGTTGAGGCGGTTCGACGAATGCAGGCGGAGGCCTGGCTGCTTTCGAGCCGGCCCGGTGGCCTGGCCGACTCCCTGGGACGGCTCGTCAGCGCATGACGAACGGGTTCGCCATCGGCTCCTGTGATGTGTTGACCCAGACGGCCTTGGTGCGGGTGTATTCGTGCATCACGTCGAGGCCGGCTTCGCGTCCGTAGCCGCTCTGCCCGAACCCGCCGAAGGGTGACACCGGCGAAATGGCGCGGTAGGTGTTGATCCACACGATCCCGGAGTGGATGGCCCTGGCCACCCGGTGGGCGCGGGCCAGGTTCTGGGTGAACACCCCCGAGCCGAGGCCGAACTCGGTGTCGTTGGCGAGGGCGATGCCTTCTTCCTCGGTCTCGAACTTCAGCGCCGACATCACCGGGGCGAAGAGTTCGACCCTTGTGCTCCGGATGTCCTGGTCGGGGCATGCCAGCAGGGTCGGTTCGAAGTACCAGCCGGCGTCGAAGCCATCGGGGCGTCGCCCCCCCGTGTGCAGGGTCGCACCCTGGGCGATCGATTCTGCGATGACCGCCTCGGCTCGATCGCGCTGCTCCCTGGTGGCGAGCGGTCCCATCTGCGTGTCGGCGTCGAGGGGGTCGCCGATCCGTACCGCCTCGGCCCGCTTCACCACCTCGTCGATGAAGTCCGCATAGATCCCGGATTGCACGAAGACTCGGGACCCGGCGACGCAACTCTGTCCCGAGGCGCCGAAGTTGCCTGCTACGGCGCCGTTGACGGCTCCCCCCAGGTCGGCGTCGTCGAAGATGAGGATCGGCGACTTGCCGCCGAGTTCGAGCGACAGGTGGGCGAAGTTGTTGGCAGTGTTGACGACCACGTGGCGTGCGGTGTCGGCGCCTCCGGTGAACGACACCCGGCTGACCAGGGGGTGGCTGGTGAGCGCCCTGCCGCACGGTTCGCCGAACCCGGTGATGAGGTTGAACACCCCCGGTGGGAATCCGGCCTGGTCGACCAGGCGGGCGAACTCGAGGACCGGCGCCGGCGCCTCCTCCGAGGACTTGATGACCACCGTGTTGCCCGCTGCCAGGGCCGGCGCCGCCTTGGTGGCGGTGAGCAGCATCTCGGCGTTCCAGGGAACGATGCCGGCGACCACCCCGATCGGTTCCGCCAGCGTGTAGACGTGCATGTCGGGCTTGTCGATGGGCAGCGTGGCGCCCTGGATCTTGTCGGCCAGCCCTGCGTAGTAGCGGTAGTACTCGGCCACGTAGGCCGACTGGCCGCGGGTCTCGACGGCGAGCTTTCCGCTGTCGGTGGTCTCGACCGAGCCGAGGATCTCTGCGTGTTCCTCCACCAGGTCGGCCAGTCGGAAGAGCACCTTGCCGCGCTGCGTGGGGGTCATGGTGGCCCACTCCCCCTCGTGAAGGGCGCGTCGGGCGGCCCGGACCGCACGGTCGACGTCCTCTTCTGTCGCGGCCGGTGCGGTCGCCCAGACGAGGCCCGTCGCCGGGTTGACGGAGTCGAAGCGCCCACCGTCGGACGCCTCGCAGAACCCGCCGTCGATGTACATGGGGTAGTCGTTCATTGGAGGGTCTCCTTGTCGGGCGAATCGAGGAAGTCGAGCAGGTTGAGGGCGAAGGCTTCGGGCGCCTCGATCGGAGGCAGATGATGGAGTCCGGGTAGAACCACAGCCTGCCCGTCCGCAACGCGTGCTGCGAGCGAGCGGGTCATGGCCGGCGTGGACCCGGAGTCGAGTTCGCCGGTCATGACGAGCGTCGGCACGGTGATGGCGCCCGCACCCCCAGGCATGATCGGGTCACCCTCGATGAACAGCCCGTATGCCTTCAGGTAGGCGGCGGGGTCGTTTGCGAGGAGTTTGTTGCGGACGGCGTCTGCATCCACGGGGTGCGCTGCCTGCCAGTCGGGGGTGAACCACCGATCGATGGCCAGGTCGGCGACTGCGGCCATCCCGCCTGCTTCCGTTGCGGCAAGGCGCTCGCGGTTCCCGGCCTTCTGTTCCGGTGTCCGGTCGAAGACGGTGTTGAGAAGCGCCACCCGCCGAAAGGATTCCGGGTGCCTTGCGGCAGTGCCGAGGGCGACCATCCCGCCCATCGAGAGGCCCGCAAGGTCGGGTCTGCCGGCTCCCGTGGCCTCTACGACCCCGAGGAGTTGTGCGACGTACTCCTCGATCGAACGCCCGCCGGGAGGATCGACGGTCTGGCCGTGACCGAGCAGGTCGAAGCGCACCACCTTCCGGTCCGCCGCCAGGGCAGCGACGACCCTGTCCCACATCGTGAGGTCGAGCCCGGCCCCGTGCAGCAGGACCAGCGGCGTGCGCGTTCCCCCACCGTCGATACGGAAGTGGGTGTCGACGCTCATCCGGAGGGCCCGCCCATGCCCCTCACCGGCAGGGCTCGTCCTCGCCGGGCTGTACCTGGACGAGGTAGCCGGCCGGGACCTCGCCGATCATCCCCAGGTCGAGATCGTAGGTGCCGGTAGCGGGTGCCACCACGACCATCGATGCGCCGGCCCCGTACAGGCCCGTACCGGCGTCATCGTTCGATGCGACCAGGTAGTCGTCTAGGTACAGGCTCATGACCGGGTCGCCGAGGGAGTCGACCTGGATTCTGATCTGCTCGTTGGCCTCCAACTCGATGTGGAACCGGTCCGTGTCGTACAGGTGCCCGATGTCCCCCACCGCAGAGTCGCCTGCCCGCAGCGTGTCCCACCCATTTTCGTCATCGGGAAGGGGGACCAGGAGGTGGGAGGAAACCACCTCGATGGCTTCGGTGTCGGCGGATGACCAGTAGCCGAGCGACACCACGTAGCGGCCCGGCAGGAGGCTCACCTCGAGGGTCTCACCTTCCCCTTCGAGGTTGAGGTCCTCGAAGTACAGGTGCTCCTCCTCTTCCTCGCCGTAGGCGCCCAGCAGGTAGTCGACCTCGTCGACGGCTGTCACCGGCATCGGGGGGTACCCGTCCGGGCTGTCGATGCCGAGCCAGATGTCGGCGCCGGAAATCGCCTCGGCACTGACCGACAGGGTCGGCACCTGCTCGGTGATGGTTACGAGGAACGCCTGGCTGTCGTAGTAGTCCACGACCGCGCCGAGCCGCTTCGTGGCCGTCGACTCGCCCTCGGGTTCCTCCCCGGCGGACATCGGCGCCAGGACCCTGGCGGCGTCTCCGGCAGAGAACACCAGTCCGAAGTTCCAATCCGTGAATCCGCCAAGGCCCGAGATTCCGATCAGGTTGCCGCTCTGGTCCAATAGTGCGCCGCCGCTCTGCCCACCGGCGATCAGGGCATCGACCTGGAGGAAGGTGACGTCGAGACAAGGTTGGCGTCTCTGCCGGCTCAGTATCCCGGCGGTCATGGTTGGGTCGGGGTCGGCCTCGACCTCTCCCGGAAATCCCACCAGGTAGACGGCCTCGCCGACACTGGGGGCTTCAGCCATTTCGAGGTCGAGGGCCGGCAGTTCGTCGGACACCGACACGGGTAGGGGTCCGACCAGCGCCAGGTCGTGCAGCCAGTCCCTGGCATGGACCGGTACGTCGGTGACCTCGCCGACTGCTGTGAAGAGGCGGACCGTGGGATATCGACCGACGACATGGGCGTTGGTGACGACCCACCCGTCGGCGAGTACCACGCCGCTGCCGGTCCCGTCCGGAACCTCGATGAAGACGACCGACGGTGCGGCCGCGGCGAACACGTCGGCGGCTGCAGGTAGGGGCACCGGGAGGCTTGTCGTGGGGGCAGCCGTGGTGGAGGTGGTTGTGGGCGGAGCCGTCGATGTAGCGATACGCGCCTCGAGGTCGGCAACCTGTGTCTGGAGTGCCTCGACGGCAGCCGCCTGCTCCTGGATCAGGCCCTGACCGGCAGGATCATCGGCAGCAGTACATCCGACCAGGAGGGCGGCCGTCGCCAGGAAGACGAAGTGTGGGCGCATGCTGAAAGTATCGCAGACCTGGCGGCCCTGGGCCTCAGGTGATGATGGGCAGTTCCCGGGGGGCCCTCCCGGAGAGCAGCTCCGGGCCGTCCTCGCGGACCACGACATTTTCTTCGTGGAGCATCATGCACCCGGGCGCCCAGGTGAGGCCGGGTTCGAGGGTCAGGACCATTCCCTCTGTGATGACCGTGTCGTCGTCGCGGGTGTTGGACGGCCATTCGGTGAGCTGCATGCCCAGACCGTGCCCCAGACGCCCGACCTCGTTGCCCAGTGACCCACCGGCGTCGAGCACGTCTGCCATCGCCGTCCAGAGTTCGGTGGTGGTGATGCCGGGCCGGAGCACTGCCAGTCCGGCCTCGGTGGCATCCCACACGGTCTCGTGTGCCCGTCGGGCGGCGGTGTCGGCATGCCCGAAGGCGAAATAGCGGTCGAAGTCGCTGAAGTAGCCGTCGAAGACGGTGCCCGTGTCGAACATGAGCAGGTCGCCCTCCCCGATCACCCGGTCGGACGGTTGCCTGATGACATCGACGAAGCCGGGCCCTGTGGCTCCCACCAGGTACGGCACATCGTCGGCACCGCGTCGGAGGAGGTCGATCCGGAAGGCGGTGAAGGCCTCACGTTCGGTCATGCCGGCTGACAGCAGGTCCGGGATGCCCTCGAAGGCGTCCGAGACGATGCCGCATACGTGGGCCGTCTTTGCGATCTCGAGTTCGGACTTGTGCATCCGCAGGCTCCGGACGACATCCGTCGCATCGTGGTAGGTGACGTCGATCGTCGCTTCCTGCAGGGCCTCCCAGTCGGCGAGCGGCATCCGCAGATGGGTCTCATGGCCCATCGGCACGCCGATCCGGCCCTCGGTGCCCGCCACCTCGTGGAGGGTCGTCGCCAGAAGCGTCACCCCGTCGTTGTCAGGACGCGGGGCCGGCCAGGTGCGGACATCCTGGATCCAGGTCTCCCCCATCGACGCGCCCCCGATGCCCGGTATGACAGCGATCGGGCGACCCTCCAGCGGCACGACCACGAACCACGGACGCGTCGGGCTCTGCCAGAAGGAGGTGTGGAAGCCGGTGAAGTAGCGGACTTCCGGCTCGGTGCACACGAGCAGGGCGTCGAGTCGCCGTTCGGCCAGCAGCGCCTGGGCGGCGCCTGTCCGGCGTTCGTACTCCTCGACCGGGAATCCCCGCTGCGGGAAATCGTCCACGTCGCTCATGTCGCCAGGCCGCGCCCGAAGAGCGACCCAGGAGCAGGGAGCACGTCGTCGATGCCGGCCAGCCGGAGCAGGTGCCAGGCGAAGGCCTGGTTGCTCGACACCACCGGCCGGCCCATCTCCGCCTCGAGTTCGGCGATTACCCCGAAGGTCCGCAGGCTGGTGCACGACACGAAGACGGCGTCGCACCCCGGTTCCGCCCCGATCCGGCGGGCGGCGTCGGCGACGGACGCCTCGGTGATCCGCCCGACCACGTTGTCGTCCTCCTCGAGGAACGAGCCGACAGCCGCCACCCCGATGCCGCGTTTTTCGTAGTGGGCGGCCATGCGCAGCGTGACCTCGGCGTTGTAGGGGGTGACGAGCCCGATCGACCGGACGCCGAGCGCTGTGAAGGCCGCCAGGGCCGCAGCGATCGGGTCGGTGCATGAGACGCCCGGATGCACCGTACCGACCACCTCCCCAACCCGTTCGGATCCGATGAGCGTTGCCCCCGAGGTGCAGGCGTAACCGATGGCGTCGAACCCGAAGGCGGTGGGGAGCAGCCCGGCGGCCACGGGAAGGTGCGCCTCCATCGCCGCCAGGGTCTCGGCGGTGACGGTCGCCTCCATCGGAATGCGCGAGACGTGGTGGGCTACACCGTCCAGGCCGCCCTCCCCGTAGAGGGAGCGGAGTTCCGCCTCCACCGTGCGGTCGGTCTCGAGGACGATGAGGCCGAGCAGGGCCCTGGGGCCGACGCCGTCGTCGGTGTCGAATCCGAGTTGCTGCACCATGTCGGCGCCGCTCACATCTCCGCCTTGGCCTGCTGGTCGAAAAATGACGCACCGGTAGGAATCTCGGAGAACGCCATCTCCATCGCGGTGCACCTGACCCGGTTGGTGCGGGCGCCCCGGACCAGATCGCCTTCGTGTTCGCTCGGAACGTGGTTGGGCTCGAGCGGGTGGCAGTCCTCTGAACGGTAGGTGGAGATGAACAGGGTCCGTGGCCGGTTCGACAGGTTGGGCCCTGAGCCGTGGAGGAGGCGCCCGTGCATGAGGCAGGCGGACCCGGCCGGTCCGACGCACGGGATCGCCTCGGAGCGCGCCATCTCCACCACCTCGTCACCGACGGTTCCCGTGAACACTCCGTTCTGCCAGTGCTCGTACAACGGGCCCCGGTGGCTTCCGGGCACCACCTCCAGCGGCCCGTTCTCGAGCGTGACGTCGTCGAGGAAGTAGAGGACGGTGATCATCGAGTCGTTCGTGTGGAGTTCGAACAGCAGGTCCTGGTGGAACTTCACCGCAGTTGCAGCCCCGGGTTGCTTTGCATTGACCTTTGAGTGGTTGAACTCGATGTTCGGACCGATGAGCTCTGCCGTGGCATCGACGGCGAGGCCGGACCGCATCACGGCCAGATAGGCATCTGACAGTTCCGTCGGTGATGCGATCCGCCGGAGCGCAGGCTGCGCCGGGTTGTGGCCGGGCTCCAGGTCGAAGCGGGGCCGTCCGTCGAAGGTCAGGCCGTAGGGCTCGCCATGGCTGCGGCTCTCCTCCACCCAGGCTTCAAACTGCGCGTTCAGGTCGTCGAGGGTGGCGGCAGGCAGGGCATCCGCGAGGAACAGCCAGCCCTCCCGCTCGAACTGCCCGACCTGCGCCTCGGTCAGCACGTCCATGGGTGAACCTCCCTCCCAGGTGGCTGGGCTGCCCTCTGACCGGGTGGCCCGCCGACCGGGCATCCGTGGCCGGGCGCCTGTGTCGCAGGAAGATCAGGCAGATCAGGCAGAACAGGCAGAACAGGCAGAACAGGCAGATCAGGCAGAACGACAAGAGACACAGTGCGGGTCACAGCGCGGACTCTACGAGATGCGTCGGCCGGGTCAACGCCCTTTGAACTCGGGTGGGCGCTTCTCCATGAAGGCCCTGGGTCCCTCGCGGGCGTCCTCGGTGGCCATCACCGCCCGGGAGCATTCGTTCTCGATCCTGTACGCCTCCTCCAGCGGCAGGCCGTTGGATCGGATCACTGCCTCCTTCGCCTTGGCCAGGGCGATGGGCGCTCCGAGTGCGACGGATCGGGCGACCTCGCGTGCACGGCCGCGTACCTCGCCTGCAGCGACCGTTTCGGTGACGAGACCGCAGTGCAGGGCATCCCCTGCCGTGATCGGCTCGCCTCCCAGGATCAGCCGCATCGCCGCCGTGTAGGGGATCTGGCGTGCCAGGCGGGCCAGCTGCCCCGATGCGACGTTCGCCTTGGCGTGCTCGGGGGTGCCGAACGCCGGTGCGCCCGAGCGCATGTCGACGTTGGAGGTGAACGCCCCGTACAGCACCGGTGCCCCCGTCCGGGTCAGCTGCGTGAGGGTGACCCCGAACAGGGCCTCGGCGTTCTGCTGCGTGAGACCCGCCCCCAGCGTCGTCGGGCTCATCGCCCCCATCAGCGTGAAAGGGGTGACCGACACCGGCTGGCCGTGCTCGCTCATCGTCATGAGCCCGTTGACCATCTCCTCGTCGAAGCGCCGTGGCGAGTTGACGTTGACAATCGTCGTTACACCCGGTGATGCCGCCAACTGTTCAAGGTCGTCGAGGGAGATGTCGCGGGCGATCGCCGCCATGTTGATGCCGTCGAGGGCGCGGCCACGACCGATGGCGGTGCAGTGGAAGGCGAGGTCCGACAGCGACAGGTTGGCGTTGTAGGTGTCGAGGTGCCGGTTGTTGGTCGGAAGCTCCAACGGTGCTGCGACCTGGTTGCCGAGGATGTGGATCGCATTGAAGTAGTGGGCAAGGCGGACGAGGTTTTCGTAGTCGTCCATGTTCGACGAACGGCGACCCCGCACCTCGTCGTGCACAGAAGGCGGCCCGGCCACGAGGCCGAAGGCGATCCGGTTGCCACCGATGTCGAGCGCCTTTGCGGGGTTCCGCGAGGTCATGGTGAAGGTACCCGGAGCAGTTGCGAGTGCTGCCTCGATTACCTCTCTGCCGACCCGGACCACCTCACCCTCGACGATCGCCCCGGCGTCGGCGAAAAGATTCCGGGCGGTCTCGCTCCAGACCTCGATGCCGAGTTCCTCCAGGACCCGCAGCGACGCCTGGTGGATAGTCTCGACCCCCTCGACGTCGAGTACCGGAAGGGTCCCGTGGGGGTTCTCGACCTGCCTCCATGGCAGCTGCCGAACCGCCGGCGCATTCCCGCAGGGCCGGACACGCCCCCGTCTCACCATCGGATTCGAACCATCCGCTCAGCCGGCAAGCGCCTGTTCGAGGTCGGCGACGATGTCGTCTACGTCCTCCAGGCCGACCGAGATGCGGATCAGCCCGTCGGTGATGCCTGAAGCCGCCTTCTCCTCCGGCGGCACCACGGCATGGGTCATCGAGGCCGGATGCTCGATCAGGGTGTCGACGTTCCCGAGGCTGACGGCCAGAGCGCAGAGATCGACACGATCAAGGAACCTGGCAGCCGACTCGTAGTCGCCCAGGTCGAATGCGATCATGGCGCCGAATCCGTCCATCTGGCGGCGGGCAAGCTCGTGCTGCGGGTGCTCGACAAGGCCGGGATAGAACGTGTCGACAACCCCCGGGTGGTCCTCGAGGAACCGTGCGACGACCATGGCGTTGTCGCAGTGGCGCTCCATCCGCAACGGCAGGGTCTTGAGCCCCAGGTTGGTCAGCCAACAGTCAAAGGGGCTGGGAACCCCGCCGGTGTAGCGAATCAGCCTGGCGATCTCGTCGTCCATAAGGTCAGCGTCGGCGCTCACCACCGCCCCGCCGATCACCGTCCCGAAGCCGTTGATGAACTTGGTGGTGCTGTGGACCACCACGTCGGCGCCCAACTCCAGGGGCCGTTGGAGCACCGGCGTTGCAAACGTGTTGTCGACCACCACCCGGGCACCGAAGGCGTGTGCGATCCCACAGGTCTCGGCTATGTCGATCAGCTCCATCGTCGGATTCGCCGGCGTCTCGAGGTAGACGACCGCCGTCCCTGGTCGCCGGGTCAGCTCGGCCTCCAGATCGTCGGGCGCAAGGCCGGGAAGTCGCGTGTTGGTGACCCCGAACCCGGACAGGACGTCGGCGATGAGGTGGTCGGCTGATCCGTAGAGCACCTGCTGGGTGACGATGTGGTCGCCGGCCCTTGCCATGCCCATGAGGGCAGCCGTGATGGCAGCCATTCCCGAAGCGAAGATCTCGGCACGGGCCTCTCCATCGACGAGGCCCCCTCCCTCGAGGGCCGCCAACTTCTGCGCCAGTGCAGTCCGCGAAGGGTTGCCGCCCCGGGAATACATGTAGGCATCCGAGTCACCGGCAGAGCGGGCCTCGATCGCAGCCATGTCGTCGAAGGTGAACGTGGACGTCTGGAATATCGGAGCGATGTGCGCACCCGAGGCGTCGTGGATCTCGCCCGCGTGGATCGCCTCGGTCGACATCTTCGCTGACTTCTTCCTGCGGGGACCGCCGACCATGTGTGCGCTCTTCCTGCCGCTGCTCCGGGACAGGGCGAGACCCTAGTCCCCTCCGGTGGCCGCTCGGTGTGGGCCGGCGCCGCATCAGGTGCTTGGCTGGTCGCGTGCCGGACCTCTCGAAACACCACCGCGAACTCGAGGAGAATGGCTACACCATCCTCGAGCGGGTGGTCGACGACGCCCTGGTGGATCGGCTCCTTGCCGATGTCCGCCGACTCGAAGGCGAACTCGCCCGCTCTCCCGGAGGAAACCGCTTCGAGGGCAGCCACACCACACGCACCTACAACCTGCTGGCCCACGGTGAGGTCTGGCAGCAGGTCCCCGTGCAGCCGCAGGTGCTCGAGTTGATCGAGGGCGTCCTCGGCCCGCAGTGCCTTGTTTCCTCTTTGGCTTCGATCTCGATCGCCCCCGGCGAGACCAAACAGGTCATCCACTCCGACGACCAGATCCATCCGATCGCCAAGCCGCACGTTCCCACCGTGTGCAACTCCATGTGGGCGCTCACCGACTTCACGGAGGCCAATGGCGCCACCCGCATCGTCCCCGGCAGCCACCGCTGGCAGAACCCCGACTACATGGCCGATCCCGAGGACATCGACACGGCCTGCGCCGAGATGGCCCGGGGCTCGGTGCTGGTCTGGCAGGGCAGCACCTGGCACGGCGGCGGCGCCAACACCACGAGCGCCGAGGTCAGGGTCGGGATCGCCATGAACTACTGCGCCGGCTTCATCCGCCAACAGGAAAATCAGCACCTCGGCATTCCCCCCGAGGTCATGGCCGGCTTCACGCCCGAGTTGCGGGCCCTGTGCGGTCTGGACATGTACCGCGGCCTCACCGGCAACATCGACAAGCAGAGCCCGGCCCACCTCCTCTACGGCGACCCGCCGGACACGCAACTCTGGGACATGGATCCGTTGAATTCCGAACGCTTGAATTCCGAAGCAACTGGCTGATCGACCATCCCTGCATGACCCGCCACCTCACCGACCACGCTGTGCTGACCTTCGACTGCTACGGGACCCTCATCGACTGGGAGACCGGCATCTGGGAGGCGCTGCAGCCCCTGCTTGCAACCAACCCCCACTTCGAGGGCTCCCGCCATCAGGCCCTTGTCGCCTTCGACCGCCTCGAGGCCGCCCAGCAGTCGGCCACGCCCGCCGTCGGCTATCCCGGAATCCTCGAGTGCGTGCATCGCTCCCTGGCCGAGGAGTTCGGCCTGACCACCTCTCCGGAGATGGACGCTGCCTTCGGTGGGTCTGTACCGGACTGGCCCGCCTTCCCCGACTCCTCCGATGCGCTGACCGTCCTCGCCGGCCGTTTCGACCTCGTGATCCTGTCGAACGTCGACCGTGCCGGGTTCGCCGCATCCAACGCCAGGCTCGGGGTCGACTTCGATGCGATCTACACCGCCGAGGACATCGGCTCCTACAAGCCGGACCCGGCCAACTTCGAATACATGCTGAGCCACCTGGCCGCCGATCTCGGCCATGACAGGGAAGCCGTCCTGCACACGGCGCAGAGCATCCGACACGACCACATACCGGCCCGCCGACTAGGACTGGACAATGCCTGGATCGACCGGCAACGCAGGTCCGAAGAGGACGGCTGGGATGCCGGTTGGAGCAGGCCCGACCACGTGTTCTTCACGATGGCCGAGATGGCGGAGGCGGTCGCAGCAGAGGAATCAGGCCGAGGCCCCGACCCCGGCCGATCGGTTTCGAGCCGACCATGAAGCCACACCCGTTCGACTACGCAGCCCCCGAGGCACTCGACGAGGTCCTCGACCTTCTGGCCCGACTGGGCGACGATGCTGTGGTCATCGCCGGAGGGCAGAGCCTCGTGCCGATGCTCAACCTCCGCCTGGCCCGACCTGAGATGGTGGTCGACCTCCGCCGGATTGCCGACCTGGCGACCTTCACCATCACCGACCAGGGCCTTCGGGCAGGTGCGATGGCCCGCGCCATCGATGTCGAGGAACACCCCGACGTGCATCTGGTACCCGGCCTCGGTGATGCGCTGCGCCAGATCGGCCATCCACAGGTGCGCTCCCGTACGACCATCGGCGGGTCGGTGGCCCACGCCGACGCAGCAGCCGAACTCCCGGCACTGCTGTTGGCGCTCAGCGGACAGGTCGTGCTGCACAGTGTGGCCCGTGGCGAGCGCACCGTTGAGGCTGCCGACTTCTTCACCGGCCCGATGATGACCGTACGCGAACCGGACGAACTGCTCACCTCGGTGTGGATCCCGGCGCACCCGGGGTCGGTAGCGGTGGTCGAGGTGGCCAAGCGCCCCGGTGACTTCGCAATGGTCGGCGCCGTCGTCGCCTATGCGATAGCCGACGGGGTCATCTCCGATCCGAGCATCGTCCTGTTCGGGGTGTCCGGTCAGCCTGTGCGGATGGCCTCGGCCGAGGCCGTACTGGTCGGCGCAGTTGCCAATGCCAACACGTTTCAGGCGACCGTCGAACAGTTGCGAGAAGAGTTCGGCTTACTGGAGGGTTTCCGGGACGATGTCTATGCGACCGGTGGGTACCGACGCCAGGTTGCGGGAACCCTCGTCGCACGTGCGCTCGCATCCATGTCATGAATGAGCACACCATCCGCCTCACGGTCAACGGCGAGAACGCCGAGGTGCGGGTCGAGCCTCGGATGCTCCTCTCCGACCTGATCCGGCACCAGTTGGGTCTCACCGGCACGCACGTCGGATGCGAGCAGGGTGCCTGCGGGGCCTGCACCGTCATCATCGACGGCCGTCCCCAGAGGTCCTGCCTGGTGCTGGCCGTCCAGGCAGACGGCACGACTGTCGAAACCGTCGAGGGCGTGGAATGCGACGGGATCGAGAACGCCGTGCAGACCGCCCTGCACGAACAACACGGCCTGCAGTGCGGATTCTGCACGCCGGGCATCGTCATGTCGCTGGTGGCCGCACACCGGGCCGGCGTGCCCGCTGCAACTGCCCGAGAACAGGTCCTCGACGGGCACCTGTGCCGCTGCACGGGATACGTGAACATCCGCGCTGCGGTCGACGCAGCGTGGGAGGCAGCCGGCGACAGGCGAACCGGGTACAGACAGGAGAACCTCGGACAGGAGAGCCACAGACAGGAGAGCCACGGACAGGAGAGCCTCGGACAGGTGAGCCTCGGGCAGGAGAGCCACAGACAGGGAGGCAGCGAATGAGACCCCGCCATGTCGGGCAGCGGGTCCCGCGGGTCAACGACCACGGGCCCCTGCACGGAACCGGCCTCTACGTCGACGACATCGAGGTGCCCGGCATGCTCCACGCGGCAATCGTCCGCAGCCCCGTGGCACACGGGATCCTCACGGCGTTCGAATCCGAGAGCGTTCCCGGGAGCGCCTCGGTGTTCGGGCCCGAACACCTCCGGGCCCGGGTCCATGCAGAGGTGCCGGTGCTCTGGACGATCGGCGACCAGCAGCAACTCGGCACGCCGCTCGTAGACGAACACCTGAGGTACGTCGGGCAGCCCATCGGCATAGCCGTCGCCGGTTCCCGCTACCAGGCAGAGGACGCTGCCGAAGCCGTTGATCTGGCCATCGACTACCTCACCCCCGTCGTAGGCATCGACCAGGCGTTGGCCCCCGATGCTCCCCTGCTGTACCCCGACTCCGGAACCAACGTCATCGCAACCTTCGAGGCAGGCGACTCGGCCGAACACGACCGGGCGGTCTTCGCCGCCGCAGACCGGGTGCTACGGACCACGCTGCGGATCGGCCGAGTGCACGGGCTGGCCATCGAGCCGAGGGGAATCGTGGCGGTCCCCGAGCCCCGGAGAGCACCCGGAAACAGGAACAGGATCACGATCTACACATCCACCCAGACACCACACGGCGTCCGTGACTCGGTCTGCGAGGTGCTGGGCCTCCGGCAGGGAGACGTCCGGGTGGTGGCCCCCGACGTTGGTGGTGCTTTCGGCCTCAAGGACCACATCTACGAGGACGAGCTCATGGTCGTGATCGCAGCCCTCGAGCTGGGCCGACCCGTGAAGTGGATCGAGGATCGGTTCGAATCGCTCCTCGCCACCACCCATGCCCGGGACGAGATCCACGAGGTCGAGGTGGCCTTCGACGAAGACGGATCCCTCAGGGGCCTCCGGGTCGACGGTCGGCGCAACGTCGGCGCACGCCTGGCCGTCTTCGGAGGAGGTCCGCTGTTCACCGCCCTCGGTGTCGTACCCGGCCCCTACCGGTGGGAGTCGGTGCGCTGCGGCGGACGCCTCGTGGCAACGAACACGATGTCCACGGGGGCGTACCGGGGTTTCGGCCAGACCCAGGCCGCCCTGATCAGGGAGCGCGCCGTAGACCTGGTTGCAGGCGAACTCGGCATCGACCCGGTCGACCTGCGCGAGATGAACATGATCGCCGCCGACGAACTCCCCTACCGGATGCGGACACCGATCCAACTCGACAACGGCGACTACCGGAGGGCCCTGCGACGGGCCGGTGAGCTGATCGCCGAAGCTCCGGCCCCTCCCGACGACGGCCTGGCACGCGGCGTCGGCTACTGCAGCTACGTCCAGATGGGAGGCATCGGACCAAGCGACGCCAACGAGGCGATCGGGTTGCAGATCGGCGGCTTCGAGAGTGCCACCGTCCGCTTCGAACCCGACGGAACCGTGCGGGTCGCAACGGGCATCTCTCCACACGGCCAGGGGCTCGAGACCACCATTCCCCAACTGGTGGCCGACGAACTAGGCATCAACCCCGGGACCGTCGAGTTGGTCCACGGCGACACCGACACCACCCCCTATTCGGCCTACGGAACTGCCGCCTCCCGTTCGATCGCCCTCGGTGGCGGGGCCGCGGTCGTCGCCTCGCAGAGGCTGGCCGACAAGGTCAGGGCGATCGCAGCCGAGATGCTCGAGGCCAACCCCGCCGACATCGAACTCGGCAACGGCAGGGCCACCGTGGCCGGCACCAACGTCGATGTGGCGATTGCCGACGTCGCCCGCCGGGCATGGCAGGGGTTCCGACTACCGGATGGCAGCGATCCGGGGCTGGCGGAGTCGTACGCCTACGAACCGGTCAGCGCAACGTTTTCCTATGCGACACACGCATGCAGGGTCGCCGTCGACACGGAAACCGGGGCTGTCAGCGTCGAGGAATACGTCGTCGTGCACGACTGCGGGACCATCGTCAACCCCACGATCGTCGAGGGCCAGATACACGGCGGAGTCGCCCAGGGCCTCGGCGCCGCACTCATGGAGGAGTTCTTCTACGACGAGGACGGCCAACCGTTGTCGTCGACCCTGCTCGACTACCACGTACCTGTCAGCGAATCGATGCCCGACATCCGAATCGAACACCTCCAGATACCGAGCCCGCACACGCCGGGCGGGATGAAGGGAATGGGCGAGGGGGGCACGAACGGCTCGTACGCAGCGGTCGTCAACGCCGTGTGCTCAGCCCTCCCCGACGCCGACTGGAGCGACCTCGCCACTCCCCTCTCGCCGAGCCGAATCTGGCAGGCGCTCCACGAACGAGCCTGACTGCAGTCCGGACGGTCCGGCGCCAGCCACGCCCTCAGGGGCTCGACCTGCTACCACTTGTATCCCACGTTCCTACCCCTACCGGCTTCGGAGGCACACACACCATGGAATCGGTACTAGGAGCCCGCTCTGGAACTGCATACGGGGATGACTGGGTCCGCACCTCGTGCTCGATCTGCATGAACCGCTGCGGCATCCTCGCCCACGTCAACCAGGACGAGGTCGTCGACAAGATCCTGGGAGATCCGGCCAACCCGCACAACCACGGCCGGACGTGCGCCAAGGGCGACTCCGGCTTCGAGGGCCTGACCGACCCGGACCGAATCCTGACCCCGCTGAAGCGGACCAACCCCGAACGGGGAATCGGCGTCGACCCCGGATGGGTACCGATCACCTGGGACGAGGCGCTCGACACGATCGCTGACAGGATCCGCGAAACGATCGCCGACGATCCCGAGAAGATCCTCTACACCAGCTTCGACACCTTCCACCTCAGGGGGGCACTGGCGGCAAGTTGGATAACCGGCATGGGGATGCCCGGGTACTCGACGTGGTCGGCGGCCATCTTCTGCGGCAACAACGTGCACGGCATCGCCTACATGAACCAGAACGCCTTCGAGGGCACACCCGACCCCGGTTACAGCAACTACATCCTGAACTTCGGCTCACAGTTCGGATCCGTAGTCCACTACGACACGATGAACGCCACACACGAGATGTCGCAACGCAGGTCCGACATCAACCTGGTCTCGATCGACCCGGTCTGCAGTTCCGCCGCCTCCACCGCCGACGAGTGGGTCCCCATCCGGCCCGGCACCGATGCAGCCCTCATCCTCGGAATGGTCGACCAACTCATCAACGAACTCGACATCTACGACGCCGACTTCCTCAGGAACTTCACGAACGCCGCCTACCTGGTCGGCCCCGACGGACGTTACGTCCGCCAACCCGGTGGCGAGAAGCCGTTGGTGTGGGACCGGGACAACGGCGCACAGCCCTTCGACGCCGGAACCACCGGTGCCGCCCTGACCGGCACCTTCGAAGTCGACGGCGTCGCCGTGCGGCCCGGCTTCCAGATGCTCAAGGACCACGTACGCACATACACACCGGAGCACGTCGAGTCGATCACCACGGTCCCAGCCGAAACCGTCCGCCGGCTGGCACGCGAATTCGGAGAAGCCGCCCGCATCGGGGAGACGATCGAGATAGACGGCGTGGAGCTCCCCTATCGGCCGGCCACCGTCATCTGGTACCGGGGCCTCTCGGCCCACAAGCACTCGATGCTCAACGGCCTGGCGATCATCCTGCTTCCGACCCTCATGGGCGCACTCGACGTGCCCGGCGGCCTGCTCGGTGACCCCTGGGGTCTCATGGGCAAGGTGAAGGACCGCACCTACACGGCAACCGCCAGCCCGGAGGGGCTCATCTCCCAGGGCTTCATCGGTGGCGGCCGGGTGGGCGGGCTCTACCCGCCGCGCGAGGCCCGTGCGCCCCAGACCACCGAGATGTTCGAGTTGATGCCCTGTGCCCCGTACGGGACGGTCTTCTCCCTCCTCAACTCCGAGGAGCCCGACCTCTTCGGCGCACCGCCGTTCCCGTCGATGATGATCAACTTCCAGTCCAACATGATGAAGACGTCCGGCCCTCCCGAGATCGTCGAGCGCTTCCTCAAGCGGATCCCCTTCATCGCCTCGATCAGCAGGCGCTTCGAAGAGACCACCGAGATGGCCGACATCGTCCTCCCCGACCTCCACTACCTCGAGCGCCTCACCCCCTTCACGTTCCAGCATCTGACGTCCGGCGACGGGAAGCACTCCGTGTACGGGTCCAAACCCGTCGTCCCAGCGCCGATGGAGGGTCCGGTGGCAGGCGAACCGTACGTCGATGCGATGCAGATCTACCTCGAACTGTCACGTCGCAGCGGAACGCTCCGCGACGTCTACGAGGCATTCAACGGCATCGCCAAACTGAACGACGAATACAGGCTCGACCCGGACGCCCACTACTCCTACTTCGAGATCTGCGACCGATGGTTGAAGAACACCTTCGGACCCGACAAGGGCATCGACTGGCACCTGGAGGACGGGCTGTGGACAGACGAAAAGACGGTCCAGGAGAAGTACCCGCGCCCGTTCTTCGAGGCACGCGCACAGGTCTACTTCGAGTTCATGCTGGCGGCCAGGGAGGACCTTGAGCGCAAGGTCGAAGAGCTCGGAATCCCATGGGAGACCGACGACTACCAGCCGGTTCCCGACTGGAAGCCCGGGCCGGCCTACGAACGGACCGCGCCCCACGACCTGTTCGTAATCAACATGAAGGTCCCCAACCACGCTCTCTCCCACACACACAAGAACCCGATCCTGCGCAGCCTCTCCAACCGGCACAACGACCTCAAGACCGTGTGGATACACCAACAGACAGCAGAAGCCCGCGGAATCGACAACGGCGACCGGGTCGAGATCGAAACCGCCCAGGGCCGCCGACAGACGGCGACGGCCCGGGTCACCCAACTGGTCCATCCCGAGGTGCTGGCCACGCAGGGCTGCGGCGGTGGATGGACCAGCGGCAGCGACAGCGACGAGGTCAACTTCAACGCCCTGCTGAACATCGACGTCGACCACATCGACTTCGTCTCGGGTGCACTCGACTCCTGCATCGCAGCAGACATTCGCAGGGTCGCCGGGCCCGGAGGTGCGTCGTGACCCGCTGGGGCATGGTGATCGACATCGGGCGCTGCGTCGGATGCCAGGCCTGCACCGTCGCATGCAAGACCGAGAACCAGTCTCCCCTGGACGCCTGGTACGCCCCTGTCATCGAATGGGAATCGGGTGTCTTTCCGGACGCGACGCTCAACTACCTGCCGACGCTGTGCAACCACTGTGAGGACGCCCCCTGCGTGACCGCCTGCCCGTCCGGGGCGATAACGCGCCGCGACGACGGCATCGTGATCGCCGACGAGGACATCTGCATCGGGTCACGCGCCTGCATGGCAGCCTGCCCCTACGGTGCGATCAACTTCTTCGAGGACAGCGGCACCGCCTCGGCTCCTGCTGGCTCGGCCACGCCCCAGGCAAGCGTCCCCGAGCGCTACGCCCACGAACAACACGTCCACGGTGCGATCTCCAAGTGCACCTACTGCGCGCACCGCATCGACTACGGGGTCGAACACGGCCTGGAGGTGGGCGTCCATCCCCTCGCAACACCGGCGTGTGTGGTCACCTGCCCGGCCGAGTGTCGGATCTTCGGAGACCTGGACGACCCGGAGAGCAACGTCAGCCGGTACCTGACGGAGAATGGTCCGGGTGAGGTCCTGCGGCCCGACGCCCGAACCAACCCGAAGACCAAATACGTGAACCTGCAATGATCAACGCGGAGTTGCAATGAGCAATACGGGCACGCCGCACGCCGGCGGGGAGATGCCCCTTTCATCTCTTTCCTCTCATTCCCAGAACCCCTTCATGGATCAGTTCAACCTCGAGGCGCGCACCCAGAGGGTGTGGGACCTCAACCATGCCGTCTGGTTCACGCTCATGGGATTGGGCGGAGGAGTGTTCCTGGCCGGGCGGATCCTCAATCTGACCGAGGACCTCGGCCACTGGCTCGGCATACCGATGGTCGACATCGTCAGCTTCGTGGCGATCGCCATCGGTGGCCTGATCCTGGTCGCCGACCTGGGGCGGCCACTCCAGTTCTGGAGGGCCTTCGCCAACATACGCACGAGTTGGATCAGCTGGGGCGCCTGGTCCGACCTCGTGTTCCTGACCGTTGCCGGCCTGCTCGTCCTGCCGGCGTTGTCCCTCGGCGGCTCACGACCCTTCAGCGGACTGGGCTGGGAACCCGACGGCAGCGACGCGACCGGACTGGCCCTGGAGATCCTCGCTGGTGCGGCTGCCGTCATCGTCATGACCTATGCCGGGGCCGTCCTGGCCAGACCACGATCCATCCCCTACTGGAGCTCGCCCGCCGTGCCGATCCAGTTCCTGCTGTCGTCCGCCGCCATGTCCCTGGCGACCGTGCTGCTGCTCGAGGCGATCAACGACGTTCCCATCAGCGGTGGCCAGATGGCCCTGCTCGGCATCCTCACGGCCGGCCTGCTGACCGCCATGGCCGTCCACCTTTCGACCCACCGCGACGTGCCCGGCAAGCAGCAGAGCCTCGACAGCCTGCTGCGGGGCCCCCACCGGGCGGTCTTCGTGGGGTTGGTACTGGTGCTCGGAACACTCATGCCGACCCTGCTGGCGTTCATCGGAGCCGCCGTTCCCGGGGCCCGTACAGCGCTGTCGGTGATCTCGTTCGCCCTGCTGGTACAGGGAGGGCTGCTGTTGCGGCTGACCACCCTGAGGGTCGGAATCTTCCCCCCGGTCCACATCCCGTCGACCCGACGGTGAGCACCCGTACGGGCTGATCAGATTCTCCAGGCTCTCCAGGTCCTCCAGGTCCTCCAGGAAACACGCCCTGCTGACCTATGGAACAACCGTGGGGACGATCCTCATCGCCGCTGTCTCGACGATGCCCTTGTCGGTAACGCCCACGTCGGGGATGTTCGGGAGGCAGAGGAAGTTGAGCGCATACAGCGGATGGTCGGTGATGCTGCAGCCGAGTTCGTCTAGGAGCACCCGCTCGACCGCCTCGAGGCCATCGGCGACAACATCGAGTGGCTCTTCGGAAAGCAGCCCGGCGATGGGCAGCGCCAGAAGAGCCCGAACCTCGGTGCCCACGACGGCGCAGTAGCCGCCACCTGCCAGGGCCAGCGCCTCGACGGCCGCTGCCATCGACCTGTGGTCGTCGCCGACGACGAAGATGTTGTGGGAATCGTGGTTCACGGTGCATGCCACGGCCCCTCCCGTGATGCCGAGCCCGGCAACGAACCCCAGACCCACCGCTGCGGTGCCCTTGTGGCGTTCCAGAACGGCGATGCCTGCTATGTCCTGATCGCTGTCGGGCAGAACGATCCCGCCGGTTGCCACCAGCTCGACCCGGCGCATCATCTTGGGACCGCCGAACTCCACGACGTTGACAGTCACCGGGCCGTCTGCGTCAACGTGCACGGCGAGCCTGTCGACGAGCCTTGCAGCAGTCCGAACCTCGTCCGCAAGACGGACCGTGTCCATGGTCCATCCGGGAGCCCTGGACGCCACGATCTCGACGGTCAGCGAATGGTCGCGGGCGACCACCCTGCCGTGGTGGATGACGATCGAGACATCGAATGACCGGAGATCGTCGAGCACCACCAGGTCGGCGAACTTTCCCGGGTTCACGCCGCCCCGGTCCCTGCCGATGCGCATGAGCTCTGCGCTGTTCTGCGTCGCCATCTGGATCGCCTCGACCGGGTCGAACCCCGACTCGATGGCAAGGCGGACACGCTGGTCGAGGTGGCCCTCCCTGCGGAGCAGGTTGGGGTGGACGTCATCGGTGCACAGGACGAGGTGACGCGTGTCGATCCCCTGCCGATGCAACTCGGCGGCCAGCTCGGGCCAGTCTGAAGCGGGCAGGCGGTCGATCCTCGGCGTCAGCAGGACCCTCAGACCCCTCCGAAGTTGTGCGATCACCTCATCGACCGACTCGGCGACATGGGTGTCTTCGAGGCCACATGCCACCGAGGCGTCGAGTTCCGGACCGGTGAAGCCCGGCAACTGTCCTCCCACAGTCAGGCCCCGGTCGATGGCGGCCCCGATCCTGGCCAGCTGTCCTGCGTCGAGTTCGAGCAGGAGCGCCGGGTTGATGTCGCCGCCGATGCAGACGGCATCGGGACGGTCCAGCAGGGCGATCGTGGCCGCCAGGTCAACCTCGTGCCCGGAGGTCTCGAGGTGCGCAGGCATGGCCGGCACACGCCCCGGCACGCGCAGCAGGACGTCGAGGGGCAGCCCCACCGCCTGCCCGAGCAGGAACTCGACGCCTGCCATTCCGAGCACATTGGCGATCTCGTGCGGATCGGCGACGAGCGTGAGCACGCCCCTGGGCACGATGGCGCGTGCGAGCTCCCCGACCATGAGGTTCGAGCTCTCGATGTGGATGTGCGGATCGATCAGACCCGGGCAGACATGGCGGCCATCCAGGTCGACGACCTCGGTCGTCTCCCCAACCCGGTAGTCCCCGGCCTGCGCCAGGGCTGCGATCCGGTCTCCGGCGATGACGACGTCGGCTGGGAACGTCTCGCGGGTATCGACGCCCACGACCCGGCCGCCCCGCAGGACCAGGTCCGCCGGCTCCCTTCCGATGGCAACCCCGACCAGATGCGAACGATCGATCACGGAGAGGATCCCGGAATCGACATTGGAGCAGGCGACAGATCGCACACGTGGCTGATTCCCGGAGGGTAGTGCTCCGGCTCCGGGGTCCCCGATGTCAGACCGCTGACCTGGCGAACCCGGCCTGCGTCCCGGCCGGTGGGTACAATCCGCAGCCAGAAGCAATCAGGCCGTGCTCGAGAGGGGCTGGGACGTGTTGCAACATGCCGCCGAGGAGGCTGTACGGGGCCTCGAGGAGGCCGGGATCAACTTCGTTTCCGGGCTGCCCGACGGTTGGCAGCGCAACGTGCACGAACTGGTCGAGGACAACGACAACTTCCGGTACGCCCCGGTGTGCAACGAGGGCGTCGGATTTTCGATGTGTGCCGGAGCGTGGCTCGGGGGCATGAAGTCGGCCCTCATCATGGAAAATAGCGGCCTGCGCGTGGCATCGGAGTACATCGCACGCATCTCGCTCGGAACCGGCGTTCCGGTCACCCTGCTCTGTTCGTACCGGGGGGATGTCGGCGAGACCGAGCACTGGGGAATCCCCCACGGCATCGTCGCCGAGCCACTCCTGCAGGCCCTGAGGATCAGGTACCTCATAGTCCGACGGGTCGACGAACTGCGCACGGCCATCGTGCGGGCCCAGCGTCTCTCCGAGGCCCAGCTGCACCCCGCCGCCGTACTCATCTCCGGCGACTGCGTCTGGGACGACGGGGATGGTCGTTGATGGCCCTCGACCGTAACGACTGGTTGGCATGCCTTGCGGCCGCGTTGCCCGACGACTGCCTGGTCATGTCCACCTACATCGGTGCGGTCTCCTTCGAGTGGGCACACCACACCGAAGAACATCCACGGACCGGACACCTCGGTCAGATGGGCGACGTGATCGGCCTGGCACTGGGCCTTGCGATGGCCCTGCCCCATCGGAAGGTGGTCTGCCTGGACGGTGACGGTTCTGTGCTGATGGAGCTGGGGCAGTTCGTCGCCATGGGGCAGCACGCTCCCGACAACCTCGTGGTCTTCGTGGTGGATAACGGCGTGTACGAGTCCATCGGTTGGGGAGACGCCGGACGGCGCCCGACAGCCACGGCCGGCAGGGCCGACCTGGCCTCGATCGCAGCCTCCTGCGGCGTGCCCCACACCGCCGACGTATCCACTCGGGAACAACTGGATACCGAGATCGGGTTGGCCTTCTCACGCAACCTGTGCAGCTTCATCAACGTTCGCACCGAACCCGGGCACTCGCAGGTCGAGCCCCGGCGCACCGACGGCATCGAGGACAAGTACCGGTTCGTCCGTTACATCGAACGACTCGAGGACATTCGGATAACCGGAGTGCCGCCCCAGGACCTGGGCCTCATGGAGGATCCGGAGCCCGGGTGATCGCGCCGCTCAGCTAACGAACGAGACGAGCTTCTTTTCCAGGAACGCCTCGAGACCGTCATGGCCTCCCTCGCGGCCTAGACCCGACTCCTTGAAGCCGCCGAACGGTGCCGTCGGCGAGGCCGGCATGGGGTCGTTCACCCCCACCATTCCGAACTCCAGTTTCTCCGATGTCCTCATCGCCCGACCGAGGTCCCTGGTGTAGACGTACGCGGCCAGCCCATAGCGGGTGTCGTTGGCGCGATCCACCACCTCTGCTTCGGTCCGGAACGTCAGCACGGGTGCCACCGGTCCGAAGGTCTCCTCCCTGGCGCACAGCATTTCGTCGGTGCAGCCGGACAGGACTGTTGGTTTGAAGAAGTACCCACCGGGGTGTGACCCAACCCGACCGCCCCCGGTCTCTACGGTGGCTCCCCTATCCACGGCATCCATGACATGGGCCGAGACCTTGTCGAAACCAGCGGCGTCGATGAGGGGGCCGACGTCTACGCCATCTTCGTCGCCGGGGCCGACCCTGAGCTTCGACGCCGCCCTGCTCAGACGGCCCGTGAAGTCGTCGGCGACCGCCTCCTGGACGAAGATCCGGTTGGCGCAGAGGCAGGACTGGCCGTTGACCTGGAACTTCGACATCAGCACGCCTTCGACCGCTGCATCCAGGTCGGCGTCGTCGAACACGATGAACGGTGCCTGTCCGCCGAGCTCCAACGACACGCGGGCAAGGTTGGTTGCAGATGCCCGCACCAGGAGTTTTCCGACGTCGGTTGAGCCCGTGAACGTGATCTTGCGGACCCTGGGATCTTCGAGCAGGGGCGCTGCAAGGGGTTCGGGGTCGGAGGAGGTCACGAGGTTGCAGACGCCCGCCGGCACCCCGGCACGGTCAATGGCCTCGAACAGGGCGACCGCCGACAGGGGGGTCTGCTCTGCGGGCTTGACCACGATCGTGCAGCCGGCAGCCATCGCCGGGGCGAGCTTGCGGGCGATCATGGCCACCGGGAAATTCCAGGGAGTGATGGCGACCGCAACGCCGAGGGGCTTCTGCTGGACGACGAGGCGCTTGCCGGGGATGTGGGTGGGTATGACCTCGCCGTAGGAGCGACGACCCTCCTCTGCGAACCAGTCGAGCCACTGGGTCGCATACCTGACCTCGAACAGGGCCTGGGCGCGGGGCTTGCCCTGTTCAGAGACGATGACGTCGGCGATGTGGTCGAGGGCGGCGAGCAGTTCGGCAGAGATGCGCCTGATCACCTCCGCCCGATCCTGGGCCGTGCGGTCAGCCCACCCGCCGAAGGCACGGTGGGCGGCGGCGACCGCCGCCGATGCCACTTCCGGTCCGGCATCTGCGGCAGCGCCCACGACATCGCCGGTGGCCGGGTCGGTCACATCGAACGTCGCAGCGGTTGCCACCCAGGCTCCATCAATGAAGCATCCTGCCGATTCTGGCGCTGTGCCTGCCGACCTGCCTGCCGACCTGCCAGCCCGGCTTGAACTAGCCATGCTTGTGGAGGTCCGTGGCCGGGCTGGGGGTACGGCCCTGTAGGGCAGCTCGACGGGCGAAGAGATCCTCTGCCGCAGCCTGTGAGCGCTCGGCTATCGCTGCGACGTCGACCGACATGACCTCTCCGCCCTCAACCAGGTGGCTGCCCCTGACCCAGACGTCGGAGACATCGTGCGAGCCGGCCGTGAACACAAGGTGGGCCGGTGCGTTGAAGTCCCGGCCGTGGAGCACCGGTACGAAGTGCAGGCCGCTGAGGTCAACCATCACGATGTCGGCGTCCTTGCCCTCCTCCAGGGTTCCCGTCACGTCATCGAGGCCGAGGGCGGCCGCTCCGGAACGGGTGGCCATGTCGAGGATGTCCCACGGATCACCGACGGTCGGGTCGAGGGTGCTGACCTTCTGGAGAAGGGAAGCGAACTTCATCTCCTCGAGCATGTCGAGGTTGTTGTTCTCCTTCTCACCGTCGGTGCCCAGCGCCACCGTCATTCCCTGACTGCGGTAGAAGCCGATGCGGGCCGGCCCCGACGAGAGCTTCATGTTCGAACAGGGGCAGTGCGTGACCGAGGTGCCGGTCTGAACCATGATCTGCACCTCCCGGTCGTCGAGCCACACACCGTGGGCGATCACCGTGTTCTCGCCGAGGATGCCGCGGTTGTAGAACTCCTCGATCGGCCGCCGTCCGAACTGGCGCAGGCACTCCTGGACCTCCCAGATCGACTCGGAGGAGTGGGTGTGGATCCCGGTGCCGAACTCCTCGGCCAGGGCCGCCGCTCCCCGAAACATCTCCGGAGAACAGTAGAAGATGTGTTCGAGCCCGACCCACGACCGCACCCGGCCTTCTGCAGCCGTGAGGTGCGTCTCAAGCAGGCGACGGTTGGTCTCGAGGGTTTCGAAGTAGTCGTAGAGGTCAGCGGTGTACGGGGCCAGCGTTGCCCGGATCCCGACCTCTTCTGCCGCCTCGGCGGACCCCTCCATGAACCGCCACATATCGAGCACCGATGTCGTCCCGCCGCGCAGCCCCTCCGTGTACGCCATGTAGGAGGCCGCCATGGCTATCTCAGGTGTAAGCGCCCGGTGAGCAGGATCGACGTGGTTCTCGAGCCACTCCCAGAGCGCCATGGACTCCGCCGTGCCGCGGAGCAGACCCGAGTGGAGGTGGCAGTTGTGCATGCCCGGCATGACGACGTGGCTTGTCGCATCCACGGTTGTAGCCGTCGAGGCAGCCGGGTGCCTCGCCACATCATCGACGGTGCCGACCGCCGCTATCACGCCGTCAACCACCAGAACGGATCCGGGGTCGAAGCTGGTCCGCTGCCCTTCGAGTGGCAGCACGATTCCTCCCTGGATGAGGAAGGTGGTTCCTGTGGTCACGTGGTGTGTTTCATTGTTGCTGGGGCTTGTTGCTGGGGCTTGCCCTCGATGATGGTCCACCGTCGGCGCCCACACTGCCACGGGTGCAACGCAAATCATGCGGGGCTTCCTGCACGAACTCTCTTTTTCACCTCCGCTTCCTCCGCTTCCTCCACTTCCTCCACTTCCTCCACTTCCTCCACTTCCTCCACTTCCTCCACTTCCTCCAC
>JACNKQ010000021.1 GCA_014381945.1 Actinomycetota bacterium | reverse complement strand
CCTATCGCGACATGCTGCCGGAGCCGCCACCCGCCGAGTTCGCCCCCAGTTGCGCCGAGGCCGGGGTGCTCGGCGTGCTGCCGGGGATCGTGGGTTCGATCCAGGCGCTCGAGGCGATCAAGTTGATCCTCGGGCTCGGTGAGGGGCTTTCGGGGCGGCTCGTCGCCTTCGACGCCCTCGACATGACCTTCCGCGAGTACCGCCTGCAGAAGGACCCGACCCTCGAGGTCACCTGGGAGAACCGGGACCTCATCGAGATCACAGAACTCGACGGCCTCTGCATGCCCAAGGTGAGCGAGCCGCCGCCGGGCTGAGCCGAGGCGGGTTGACAGGTGGCCAACAGGCCCCACCCGTAGACTCCGGCGGTGCGCCGCCTGTTCGATCGCCTTCCCGAGGGCACGATTGCCATCGGTGCAGGGCTCGTGGTGAACGGCGTCACGGCCTATGCATTTATCACGGTCAGCTCCCGAGACCTTGGCGTCGAGTCCTATTCACCGGTCGCCATGCTCTGGGCCCTGAGTTTCCTCCTGGGCGTCGGATTCTTCCTGCCGCTGGAGCAGGAGACTGCCCGCCTCGTGGCCAGTCGGCGCAGCCGAGGCGAAGGAAGCGGCCCGGTCATCAGGTCGGCAGCCTTGTTGGGGTCCGTCATGGCTCTTGCCTTGGCGGTTGCCGCAGCCGCCGCTGCGCCCTGGGCGATCGACGCACTCTTCGACGGTGACACGTGGCTCTTCGTCGGGCTCCTCATGGTGGTGTTCGGGCTGGGGGCTGCCCACCTGGCCAAGGGGCTACTCGCAGGCCAGGGACGGTTCGGTTCCTATGGTCGCTACATCGTCGGGGAAGGCGGCGGCCGCCTCCTCCTGCTCGTCGTGGTGATCCTCGCAACGGACACGGTTGGTCCCTACGGGTTGGCGATCGGCCTGGCGCCGTTCGTCGGTTTGGCGGTCGCCCTTACGGGCCAGCGCAACCTTCTCGAGCCGGGCCCGCCGGCCCACCTCGGTGACCTCTCCCGGGCCGTCGGGTCGCTGCTCGTCGCCTCGGTCGGGATTGCCTTCATGGTCAACGTCAGCCCACTTGCCGTGGAGGTCCTCGCGGACGAGTCACAGGCGCAGGAATCAGGAAGGTTCCTGAATGCGCTGCTCATCGCGCGCATCCCCCTGTTCTTCTTCCAGGCCATCCAGGCGTCGCTCCTCCCGAAGCTCTCAGGGCTGGCTGGACGCTCGTCGTATGACGAACTCTGGAGGGTTCTGCGTCGACTCCTCGCCCTCGTCGTCGCCCTCGGGGCGATCGCTGTCGTGTTGGCAGCCCTGTTTGGAACGTTGGCCGTCGAGGTGGCGTTTGGGGAGGAGTTCGCCGTGCGCCGCCTCGACATGGTCCTCCTGACGGCTTCCAGTGCAGTCCTGATGATCGCCCTGTCGCTGTCCCAGGCACTGATCGCCTGCCAGGCACAGGGGTGGATGGCATCGGCCTGGATCGCGGGGGTGGTGGCATTCCCGGTGGCCGTGGGCTACGGGGGCGACCTGTTCTTCCGGGTCGAACGTGGCCTGCTTGTCGCCGTTTCGGTCACGGCCGTGGTCTTGGGAGTTCTGCTGTACAACCGACTTCACCGGCTCGGCGTGGCCGTCCGGACGGGGGGTACAGGACCAGATGGCCGGGGTTGACCCCGGTCGCTAGAGCCCGCTTCATAGACTCCGGTTGGGCGGAGATCCGATGAGGGCACATTGCCCCAATGGTCGTGACCCAGGAGAACCAGTGACGTATTCCCGCACACGACGAGGACGCCAATTGACGGTCGTTCTCGTCATGTCGCTGGTGGCCTCTGCCGTCCTGCCAGCGGCGTCTGTCGGAGCTGATTCGTCAGTCCTCGTCCAGGCGGGCGACAGCCTGTCATCGATCGCCTTCGACCACGGCGTCACGGTCGATGCCCTGATGGTGGCGAACGGCCTCACCGATCCCGACCTGGTCTACATGGGTCAGGAGTTGGTGATCCCGGATGACAGTGGTGTGCCGACGACGACCGCCCCGCCCCTCGTGGTCACCGTCGAGTACGGCGAGAGCCTCTCGATCATCGCCGCCCGACACGGCGTGACCGTCTCCGCCATCATGGAGGAGAACGACCTGACGGATCCCGACCGGATCTATGTCGGCCAGGTCCTCACCATCCCGAACCCCGTCGTGCCCACGACCACGGCGCCGCCGACCACGACGCTCCCGTCCCTGGTGGTCACCGTCGAGTACGGCGACTCGCTGTCGGCGATCGCGGGTCGATACGGCGTATCGGTCCAGGCGATCGTCGAGGCCAACGGCATTACAAACCCCGACCGTCTCTCCGTCGGCCAGTCGTTGGTCATCCCCGGTGTCGCCCCACCCGTCGACCCAGAGGCGCCGTCGACGGACTACGGCACGGTGATCGTGGATGGCCGGGGATGGGGCCACGGACGGGGGATGGGCCAGTACGGGGCGCTGGGATACGCAATCGACGAGGGCTGGACCCGGGACCAGATCCTCGACCACTACTACGGCGGTACCACGCCCATGGTTGTCCGCGCCCAGGACATCGGCGTGCCGCCCCTCCCCCCCTACGGGGGGGGGACCGCCGGGGAGGTCCGGGTGGTCCCTCTCCGGCCCCTTCGCCGCGGAGCCCCCCTGGTGCCGGTGCGCGCCCACCCCTGTAGCGTAGAGG
>JACNKQ010000001.1 GCA_014381945.1 Actinomycetota bacterium | reverse complement strand
AAGGGGAGAAAGACAGACTGGGAACGGCCATCTCCCGGCCGTTCATTTTACCGCATGTGAATTTCGCCCGCGACCACAACGGAGCTCGGTCCAAACTGCCGAGGATCTTCCCTCCGGTCGACGCTGAAAACATGGGAATAATCATCCCCGCCAAAGGGTCGCCATCGCCCTTCGCAGTTGTGATGATCAACCGGGTGCCAGATCTTGGGATATGGGGGATCAGCGGATCTCACTGCTTCCCTCGGTGGGTGTATCCGGAACAAACTTCACAAGACAGTGACGCCAGCCTCTTTGAAGACGTCGGCGCAGGCAGTCGGCAGCACAACGTCACCGACGCAACCCTCGCCTCATTCCAGAACCTAGTAACCGGTGAACTCAGCAAAGACGACATCTTTTTCTACGTCTACGGCCTGCTTCACTCACCGGACTACCAGCAAGCCTTCAAGGTCGACCTGAGGAAGGAGGACTGCCGGATTGAGAACGACGGTCTGATTTGGCCCCACTTCGGGGGTGTCGCGACGGTCTGAGTTGGCCCCACCTGGCCTTGTTGTCGTTGCCTTGCCTCGGTCTCTGAGGTGAGGGGAAAGCGTGTCGAAGGTGGAGCTCTACGAGAAGATCCGGTTGGCTCGGCGCGATGACGCGTTGAGTATCCGGGCGTTGGCGGCCCGGTTCGGGGTGCACCGACGCGATGTGCGTGCGGCGTTGGCGTCGCCCGAGCCCGCAGCGCGTAAGACCCCGGTCCGGGCCGCGCCGGTGACGGGTCCGTGGCACGAGTGGATCCGTGAGGTGCTGGTGGCGGATCGTGACGCGCCGCGCAAGCAGCGGCACACGGCGAAGCGGATCCGTGATCGTCTCGCCGAGGAGCACGGGGTGTTGATCTCGGAGTCACAGTGCCGAACGGTCGTGGCCCGCGTCCGTGCGCAGATTGCCGCGGAGGTCGGGACTCCGACGCAGGTGTTCGTCCCCCAGACCCGGCTGCCGGGCGCTGAGGCCGAGGTCGACTGGGGCAAGTTCGACGCGGTGATCGGCGGCGAGACGGTCACGTTGCACCTGTTCTCGATGTGGCTGGCGTTCTCCACCAACGCGTTCCATCGCGCCTATGTGAACGAAGCCCAGGAGTCGTTCACCGACGCGCACGTCCGGGCGTTCGAACGCTTCGACGGGGTGCCGCGCCTGGTCCGCTACGACAACTTGAAGACCGCAGCCACGAAGATCTTGAAGGGCCGGGACCGCACCGAGAACGATCGGTTCATCGCGCTGCGCTCGCACTACGGGTTCGAGTCGTTCTTCTGCGAACCCGGGATCGCGGGCGCCCATGAGAAGGGCGGCGTCGAGGGCGACATCGGCTGGTTCCGCCGCAACCGCCTGACCCCGGTCCCTGCCGTCGACACGCTCGCCGATCTGAACGCCTACATGGAAACGTGCGACCTCAAAGATCAGCAGCGGTGGGTCACCGGGCGCGGGCCCGGAGCCGGCGACCGAGTCCATGCGCTGGCGTCGCTGGAGCGCCCGGCGTTGTGGGTGCTGCCCGTCGAGAGGTTCGCCGCGGTGACCCGCCTATCGGCTCGGGTCGACACCAAGTCCCGGGTCTGCGTCCGCCAGTGCTTCTACTCCGTGCCAGCCCGCCTCGTCGGCCAACGCGTCACCGTCGAACTGGGCGCCGAGACCGTCACCGTTGCCGCCGATGGGGCCGTCGTTGCATCCCATGAACGGGGTGTGCACCGGCGCAGCGAGCACCTCGACCTGGACCACTACATCGAGGTCCTGTGGCGACGACCCGGCGCGTTGCCATCATCGACGGCGCTGGCCCAGGCCCGTTCGAGCGGCCGGTTCCGGCCCGAGCACCAGCAGTTCTGGGACCTCGCCCGCCGCCGTCACGGCGACACCGCCGGCACCCGCGCCCTGTGTGACGTGTTGTTGCTGCACCGCCACCACGATCCGAACCACGTGATCTCTGGCATCCGCGCTGCGCTGTCGATCGACAGCGTCGACGCCGGCGTCGTTGCGGTCGAGACCCGACGCGCCATCGAGCACCTCGAGCCCGAACCGCCCGCCGGGCCCCCCGAGCGGGTCCCGGACCTATCGATCTACGACCAACTCCTCACCATCGAACCCAACCAGGAAGACACAACCCCATGACCAAAGCCACGACGATCACCGACACGGCCACCGCTATCGACGCGTGCCGACAGCTGTCGCTCACGGGCCTCGCTCCCGAGCTCGACACGCTGTTCGCCGACGCCACCCGACGACGGATCTCGCACCCGACGTTCCTCGCCGAAGCACTACGCGTCGAGCTCGACGTCCGCCACGAACGACGACGAGCCCGACGGGTCCACGAAGCGAAACTTCCCCGGATCAAGACCCTCGACAACTTCGACCTGACCGCCAACGACAACATCACCCCGGCCACGATCGCGTTGTTGCGCGACGGCAGCTTCGTGGCCAACAACGAACCCGTTGTGCTGCTCGGCAACTCCGGCACCGGCAAGAGCCACCTGCTCATCGCGACCTGCCTCGCCGCCGCCGAGAACGGCCTGAGAGCCCGCTACGTCACCTGCGCGCAGCTCGCCAACGAACTCGCCGAAGCAGCAGACGACCACAAGCTCTCCCGAGTCGTGGCCCGCTACGGCCGCTACGACCTCCTCGCCATCGACGAACTCGGCTACGTCCACCTCGACGCCCACTCCGCCGAACTCCTCTTCCAGATCCTCACCGAACGAGAAGAACGCGCCTCCATCGCCATCGCCACCAACGCC
>JACNKQ010000075.1:110629-151855 GCA_014381945.1 Actinomycetota bacterium | reverse complement strand
CGAGAACGTCGAGTTCGGGAAGGACATATGTGGAAAACGGATCCTCATCGAGCACGGCAGGCGAACCTAGCGACATGGGCACACCGTGGGGAACCCGCGGGGCGCCGCCCGTATTCCCGGATCGCGTAGGCGCCGTTTCCCGATCGATTGTCGGAATGCGCGGCACGTGACAGGGGTTCCATTCGCAACTGCGGCCCCACAGACACATTCGATTGCCGCAACAGGAGGATCACCATGGTTGAGTTCGATCTTGGAGGGGCCCTGGTCAGCGGCTTCGTGGCGACCGTCGCCATGTCGTCGATGATGGCCATGGCCCGGATGGCGGGGATGACCCGGATGCCGGCGATGCCGCTGGTTCTGGGTTCGATGTTCACCGGCGACCGGCAACGGGCGGTTCAGATCGGCCTGCTCGGCCACTACCTGATGATGGGCACTGCGGCGTTCGGGGCGATCTACGCGCTCCGGTACGCAGCACTCGACATCGACACCTGGTCGGCAGGGCTCGCTATCGGCGCAATCCACGGAGCGGTGGTCGGTGCCGTAGTGCTTCCGATGATGGGCAGGATCCATCCCCGGCTCCGGATTCGCTCCGGCCGGGACACGGTCACGGACGAGGGTGGCGTGCTGTTGATCACGGCTCCGGGCTTCTTCGGACGGGCATGGGGCGCCATGACCCCGATGGGGATCGTCGTAGGCCATGCCCTCTACGGCCTTGTCTCCGTGCTCGTCTACACGGCCTTGGCCTGAGCCGGGCAGCGCAGGTCCCGCCGATTGGAGATGGTTCAGCGAGGAGGATGCGAATGAGCCGGGGCTCCGACCGACCGGCGTTCAGGGACGCGGTCACCTGACCCCTCGATGTCTATCGAGAGGTCAGATGTTGTTGGTCGCGCTCCGGTCGTCGGAGCCCCGGCGGTCGACACCCGGTGGGCGGCCGGCAGCGGGGGAGCAGTTGGCCCCCTGCCGAGCGTCGACATACCCGGACCGGAGGTGGCTGGTTTCCGTCCGGGTGGTTGTCCCGAAGCCATGCCGCGGCCCGGGTGGATTCGTGCGTGTACAGCGCAGCGGGTCGAGGTCACTTGCGTAGCGACTCGAGAATCGGGTTCGGCGCCTCCCAGGCGTCGAGGATCGCCTTGGTGAGCGAATGGCCGGTGACCGGTGCGTAGGCGAGGTGGACGCCACGCAGGACATCCTGGTAGCGGAAGGACTGGGGCTTCGCCAACTCGACCACGATCGGTGTCTTCGGGTTCAGCCGCTTCAGTGCCTTGAGGATGTCCCGGTTGCGTTCGTCTGCCAGGCGGAACGAGAAGAAGATCACGTCGGCCCGTTCGGCAGCGTCGCATCCCTGGCCCATCACCAGCGGGCACCGGGCGCTCCCCTGGTCCTCCGGTCCCCCGCAGCCGACCGCCTCGAACCCGGCATCGCGGAGCAGGTTCACATACGAGGACCGGATGGCGCCGTCCTGTTCCTCGACGAGCACGCGCGGCCTGTGCACGGTGGAGAACTCAGGTGGCTCGATGTCCGTAGGGCGTCGTCGCAGTCTCATCAACTGGAGGATCGGCCGGGAACACAGTCGGGGGACAGGGTAGAAGGTCCCGACTTGGTCGTGTGCAACCTCACCCGACCACCAGTTCGCCGGACATTCCTGAGTCCCGATGCCCCGGGATCGTGCAGTAGAACGTGTAGCGGCCCGGTTCGAGAGTGACCTCGACAAGGTCCTCCTCGCCGGGGAGGACCTTGAGGTGCACGCCATCGACGCCTGAGATGACCAGGTCGTGGTAGACGGCACCCTCGTTGCGCAGGACCAGCTCGACCTCGGTCCCGGACTCGACCCTCGCCGGCGTGAAGCGGAACTCGGTGGCGACGATCGCACCCTCGGTCAAGGGGCCGGGTTCGTTCGAACCGTCCGTTCCAGCGGCTTTGAGGAACACGAGGATCGCCAGACCCACCACCAGAACCGTGCCGAACGCGACCACCCCGGTTCCGGCGGCGAACATCCAGTCAAACGGGCTGCTGCCATGTCGGGCCCGACGACGTTGTGCTGCGCGATTTTGGTTACCCATGCCAAGGAGCGTAGGGAATCGACCCGATGCCCCGAAGGGACCTTGGTCCCCGATCCGTGCACAACGGGACCTAAGGCCCTGCTCTCCCGCTCAGTTCATTCCTACGGTTGCCTCTGTCCAGCAAGGCTCAATCGGATTGAAGGCATCATGTCCCTGACACGTCGTGAGTTCGTTTTCCTGGGTGCGGCAGGTGGCGCTGCGGCTGCGGCAGGTGTGATCCTGCCGGTCGGCCTGTCCTGGGACAGGGACGAAGACGGTGAGGTCACTGCGCTTGTCCTGCAATACCCGGAGGTCGTCGTCGGCAGCTACCTGGAGTTGGAGATCGGAACACCATCTACCTTCGAGTATCCCGCCCCCGGGCAACCCAACGTCCTTGCAAGGCTGGGCATGCCGGCCGAGCACGGCATCGGACCCGAAGAAGACCTCGTGGCCTTTTCGAGTCTTTGCACCCATATGGGGTGCCCGGTCACCGAGTTTCAAAGTGACGAGGGCGTCCTCGGGCCCTGTCCCTGCCATTTCACGTCGTTCGATCTGGCCCACGACGGACAGCCGGCGATCGGACAGGCCACACAGAGGTTGCCGAGGGTCCTTCTGAGGCTCGACGGCGACGAGATCGTCGCCACCGGCCTAAGGCGCCATGTCTACGGGTACGCCGACAACCTTCAGGGCGTCGGCGTCGAACTGCTCCAGAGCTCCTGAGAGGTTCCACCATGACGACCCCCACGACGACTGTCCCGATCCCTCCGGTCGGAGCGGTCGAGCACACCACCTGTTGTGAGTACTGCCCGGTTGCCTGCGGTTACCGGGTCTACACGTGGCCCCTCGGAACCAGCGGAGGCATGACCGCAGCCGAGAACGCCCTGGGGCGCGACCTCCCGCTCGGGCCACTTGCAGGTGGGTGGATCTCGGAGAACATGCATACGGTCGTCGAAGTCGGAGGCGAGCGTCAGAACTGTGTCGTCCTGCCCGACCCTGATGCGGATGTCGTCAACGTCGCCGGTTCGCACTCGGTGCGCGGTGGGGCTTTGGCACAGAAGCTCTTCAGAGTCGATGGTCCGACTGCAGACCGTCTGTTGACCCCGCAACTCCGGGTGAACGGCAATCTGGTGCCGATCCCATGGGACACAGCGCTGGATCTCGTCGCCCGACTCTCACTCACCACCATCGAGCGCTACGGCGAGCTCGCCTGGGGCATGAAGTGCTACTCGTACGAGTTTCTCGAAAACACCTATGCCGCAACGAAACTGGCCCTGGCGAGCATCGGAACCCCCAACTACTCGCCGCACCATGCCCCGGCCGAGGGCGACGACGTTCCGGGTCTCAGCGATGCGGGGATCGATGCCTTCTCCGCAGCGTTCGTCGACGACCGTGCCGCAGAGGTCCTGTTCATCGCCGGATCCGACCCCTATGAGACCAAGTCGGTTCGGTTCACGGACTGGCAGGTGGCTGGAGGCGCCAAGATCGTCTATGTCGACCCGCGCCGCACCTTCACTGCGGACTATGCCGAACGGGGGGGAGGTCTCCACCTCCAGTTGCGTCCCGGAACCGACACCTGCCTCTACAACGCCCTGGTCCTGCTCATATTGGAAAACGGATGGGAGGACCGGGAGTTCGTGGAGTCTCTGGCGACACGGGCCGAACTCGACGCCGAGTCCAAGTGGCGCCGGGTCGAATACGGCAGGACGCGAGATGAGCTCCTCGGGTACCTGCGCAGCGATGCCGACTTCACGCCCGAGGGCGCCGAGAAGGTGTCCGGGGTGCCGGCCTCGAAGATCCGGCAGGCAGCCGAACTGCTCAGCGGAGGGGCGGGACCGCAGCCGCTCACATCGGTGCTGTTCGAAAAGGGCGTCTACTGGACCCACAACTACGAAAACACCGCTGCCATAGCGAACCTGGGGATAGTCCTCGGCGCATCCGGCCGTGAGGGACGGGCGACGTCCCGCATGGGTGGGCACCAGAGGGGTGGGCAGAAGGCGGCTTCCTATCCCCTTGACAAGTCGCCGCACTCAGTCGACGGGCACCCGGTGGAGATGGACACCGAGCGCTGGTTGGTGGAGGGCAATACGCGCTTCCGGTGGGTGGTCGGAACCAACTGGATCTCGGCCATGGCCGGTACCGGCAACCTGCGACGGCGCGTCCACGAGTTGACGCACATGGGTCCTCAGGTCACCTCGACGGACCCGGCGACAGCTCTGGCGCAGTTGACGGCCCGTATGGACGCCGGCGGCATGGTGCTCGTACATCAGGAGATCTACGCCAACGAGAGCACCGCGTTCGCTGACATCGTCCTCCCGGCGGCCACCTGGGGTGAGGAGGACTTCACCCGGGCGAACGCCGAACGTCGCCTGCGGCTCTATCAGGGCTTCATGGACGCCCCCGGTGAGTCTCGACCCGACTGGCAGATTTTTGCCGAGGTCGGTCAACGGATGGGCTTCGACGGGTTCGACTGGGCGGACAGCAACGCCGTGTTCGAGGAATCGGCGAAGCGATCCAGCGGCAGCCGCAAGGACTACTCGGCTCTTGTCGAGTTGGCGCAGGCGCAGGGGCGTCGGGCCCATGACTTCCTGGGCGACCTGGGCACGACAGGTCTGCAGGCACCACTCCGGATCGAGGGCGGTGAGCTCATCGAAACCGTGCGGCTCCACGAGGACCTTCGCTTCAAGAGCGGGTCCGGAAAGGCGAACTTCGTGATGCCCGACTGGAGTCGTGTACGGGACCGAAACGAGGTTCTGTCCCCACGTACGGACAAGGGAGAGGTCTGGGTTCTCAATGGACGGGTCAATGCCCTCTGGAACAACCTGTCCGACTTCAGCCGCCGTCCCCTTGCGGCCGAGCGCTGGCCGATGAACCCGTTGGAGGTGAACCCGGCTGATGCGCTGGACTGGGGACTCGAGGCTGGCGACCTCGTCTCTGTCGAGTGCGATGACGTGCTCGACCAGATCGGTGGCACAGGTCCCGGAGGGTTCACGGCGGTCGTGTATCCGACCGACATCGTGCCTCGGGGCGTCACCTACACCTATTTCCTGTTTCCCGGCTCGGCGGCCAACAACGTGACCCCAGCCGATACGAGCCTCCAGCCGTTGAGCCTTCGCTATCCGTTCAAGTTGGGGCGGGGGCGTCTACGGCGCCTGGGCGTATCCGGAGCCGTTGCGGGGATGTCGTTCGCCAGTCGAAACCGAGCACCGGGAGGTGTGACAGACCATGACCATGCAACAGACCATGACCAGTAGCCGAAGCGAATCGAGGTTCCTTGACGAAGATGAGTCCGCTCTGGTCCGGACGGTGGTGATCTCGGCACTCGCCGGCTTCGTGGTCGTGGCTGTCGGGATCGGCCTGGTGTACGGACTCCTCGCCCCGGGACACGACTGGGAGTCCTCGGCAGCGGTCGGTGTGCTGGTCGCATTCTGGATGGCAGCCCTCGTCGGTGGGGTCGCAGGGAACGGCATCCACGAGGCACGCAGGGAACGCCGTGGTGGGTGAACCCCTGGAACCCGTGTTCACCGGGGCATTCAGACTGATCCATGTGGTAGACCGCGGTCATGGCTGACAGCATCCGGGTGTTCATTCTCGACGACCACGAGATCGTCCGGCAGGGCCTGGTGGCGGTCATCGGCGCCGAACCCGACCTGATGGTCGTCGGTCAGGCTGCGACCGCCCAGCGGACCCTTGAGGTAGTCGAAGAGGTGTCACCCGACGTGGCGGTGCTCGATGTCCGACTCGGAGAGGGGTCCGGGGTCGAGGTCTGCCGCGACATCCGATCCGCCTACCCGGATGTGCGGTGCCTGATGCTCACCTCGTTTGAGGACGACCAGGCGCTGGTCGAGGCAAGCCTGGCCGGCGCTGCCGGCTATGTTCTGAAAAAGGCGGTCGGAGGTGAGTTGCTTGAGGCGATCCGCCACGTGGCATCCGGACGACAGCTCCTCGACCGGGCGACGGTACGACTTGCCCTCCGGCGGCTGCGCGAGTCCGGCGAGGCCACGGTCGGGGAGCTCCCGGAACAGGAGCGACGGGTATTCGACCTGATAGGGGAGGGTCTCTCCAACCGTGAGATCGCCGAGCAGATGTTCCTGGCCGAGAAGACCATCAAGAACTACGTCACGAACCTGTTGCGCAGGCTGGGAATGCAGCGACGGACCGAGGCTGCCGCGTTTGCCGCCCGGCTCGACGAGAGGCGAAACGGCTGAACGTCAGGAGCCCTCCGGTTCCGGGTCGGCTACGACCGGAACGATCCATTCGAGGGCCGTGCCACCGGTCGGGGCCGTGTAGGCGTTGAAACGTCCCTGCCGCTGTAGCGCACGTGTGGCCAGGTTGGCGAGACCGCTGTGGCGGGTGCTCCCGGCCGGGAGCCCGCTGCCGTTGTCGATCACCTCGACCGACAGTTCGTCGGCCACCTCGACGCGGATGTCCACGGTAGTCGCCCCGGCATGGCGGGCGACGTTGGTGAGGGCCTCACGCAGCACGGCGAGGGCATCCTCGACGAGGGAGTCGGGAACGGCCGTGTCCAGGGGGCCTGCGAACTGACAGTGCGGCTCGAAGCCGAGCAGGTCGGCCAACTCGCCGACGAGCCCGGTGGCCCTGCTGCGTAGGCCGTGTTCGCTGTGGATGGGCGAACTCAGGTCGAAGATGACCGAGCGGATCGTCCTGGAGGTGGCGTCGAGACCCTCGACGATCCCAGCGATGCGCACTGCCGGCTCAGAATCGCTCATGGCCTGGATCGCCTGAAGGGCCATTCCGGCTGCGAACAGTTCCTGGATGACGGTGTCGTGAAGTTGCCTGGCGATGCGCTCGTGATCCTCCGCCAGGTCCCTGCGGCGGCGCATGGTGGCCAGCGACTGTTCGGCGTCCATCCAGGCTGTCATGTCGCGTACGGCGGCGATCGTCAGCTTCGAACCGCTTCCGACAGGGGCGAGGCTGACGTGGATCGGAAAGACGTCGCCGTCCCGGGTGCAGCCCTCGAGGCGCTGACCTGTACCCATGGGCCGGGCGTGGGGTGCATTCTCGAACTCCCTGCGCTGGACGTGGTGGCGTTCTCTGGCCGCCTCGGGGACGAGGTCCTCGACCGACCGCCCGACGAGCTCTTCGGCCCCGTAGTGAAACAGGGCGTGGGCGGCGGGGTTGGCGCCCCGGATGACGCCGCCCGCTTCGACTACCAGCAGGGCATCCGGCGAGGTCTGCCAGAGGTCCTCCGCCGTGACTCCGGCGTGGAACTCCACTTGGGTCTTCCCGTCGTTTGGCCCCATCGGGACCGAGAGTACCGGTCAGGGGCCGCGGCTGGCGGCACGGGTGCCTCGACGCCGGGGGTCACCTGATACCGAACTACTGTCTCATCTCCGCCGGAGTCCACAGGTTGTCTCAGTCGGCCGTCGACCAGGAGTAGGCATGAAGTTCCAGCTTGCGATCAACCTCGAGCGCATGGACGACAACGTCGACATGGACGAGGTTGCCGCCCACACGCTCGAGATGGTCCAGATGGCGGAGGCCGGGGGGTTCACCATCGCATGGGCCGCCGAGCACCATGCCCTCGAGATGACCATCGCCCCGAACCCGTTCCAGATCCTGACGTGGTGGGCTGGCCACACCGACCGCATCCGGCTCGGCACGGCAGTCGCAGTCGCCGCCTATTGGCATCCGATCAACCTTGCCAGCGAGGCTGCGTTCCTCGACCTGGTCAGCGGCGGTCGCCTCGAGTTCGGCATCGGTTCGGGGGCGTACCAACGCGAGTTCGACCGCATGGCACCCGGGCTCAAGCAGACCGACGCCTGGCGGTACATGCAGGAGATGGTGCCGGTGCTCAAGGCCCTCTGGGCCGGCGACTACGCACATGATGGCGAGTTCTGGTCGTTTCCGACCTCGACGTCGGTGCCCAAGCCCGTCCAGAAGCCGCATCCGCCGTTCTGGGTGGCGGCACGGTCGCCGATCACGTACGACTACGCGGTCAAGAACGGCTGCAACGTCCTGTCATGGCCCTTCGCACGGTCGTTTGCCGAGGCGGAGCTCTACAAGTCGCAACTCGACGACGCCGTGGCAGCCAACCCCGGTTGCGACCGTCCCACGTTCGCCGTCATGCGCCACACCGCCGTCTACGACTCCGCCGACGACTGGATGGTCCCCGTCGAGGCCGCCCAACGGCAGCTCAGCCAGTTCGAGAACCTGTTCAAGAACCTCGGAGACGTCGAGAACGGCTTCCCGCGGGCCATTCCGCTCGACCAGGTCGCCAACAGCGACGACTACGAGCCGGCCACGTTGAGCGAGAACCTCATGTTCGGCACCCCCGACGAAGTGATCGCAAAGTTGCGCCGCTACGAAGCGCTCGGTGTAGACGAGTTCATCTACTACGCCAGCCTCGGCCTCGGCCTGCCCGAACAGAAGCGCTCCATGGAACTCTTCTGCAACGAAGTCATCCCCGCCTTCTCCTGAGACCGGCAGCCGGAACTGCCGAACGCCTTCGCCCTGGCGGCAGCTCCTGACTGTTCGTCGTAGCGAGGTTGAAGTACGGTTGCTTCCAAGCGGGCCCGCCGGCGGTCCTTTAGGCGCTATGGAGAGGAATTTCATGAATCCGCGTTTGAATCGAACTGTGCTGTTAGCAGTCGCGACTTTGGTCGCGTTCGCTGTCGTTGCCTCAGGATGCGGCAGTGACGGTGCAGGCGACCGGCATGCGTTCTTCGAACCAGATGATTCGCCGATCCGAATCGACACCACCTACGGCATCGGAGGGTTCGTAGAACCCAAAGATAAAGACGATTATGTCTTTGACGAGCAGGGTCAGGGATTCTCTGTCGACAGTGTTTACGACTGGGGGCAAAGGGACTGGTTCTGGGCTGTCGAGCGGCTCTCAAGCGATGGCACGGCAACCGAAATCGCGAGAATAAATGTTGCCGAAGAAGTTGGCGAGCAAGGTTGGGTCAGCGTCGAAAAGCCGGTCGTCGACCTCGAAGGACATCTCCTCGTCGGGGGCCGTATAGCCGAGGGCAATGACTTTGTGGTGCTCAAGCTCGATTCCGAGGGAAACCGAGTAGACGAGTTTGGCGACAATGGCATTGCAACGGTGTTGTCATCCGAGTTCTGGTGCAATGGACCTATACATCCTTCCTCCGACGGCGAATACTATTTCTTTATTACAGATAGTTGGGCCTGTGATGGCGAGTCGAATACTTATAAGACGTTGTTCAAGCGTATCGATGCGCAGACAGGCGCGATCGATGAGGAACTCGGATGGGTGACCCTGGAAGGACATCCGGGAGACAGGTACACAAGACCGCACAGTAACGGTGGATTAGTTGCGGCAAAGGCGACGGACGAGGGTTCTCTTGAGATTCGTCTCTATGGTAGCGATGGTTCGGTCGACAACTCCTTCGAACCCGCTGGGTCTCGAATCGACTCGCCGGTTCCGGGTGCTGAGAATACGATAGAAGATGTCGCTGTTGATTCTTCCGGACGAATCCTGGTAGCGGGATATGCCCAAGGTTTTGACGATGGACATAACGTCGGTTTCGTTTCTCGCTATTTGGCGACCGGGAGGCCTGATACCGACTTCGGTCAAGATGGTTCGCATGTGCTGACAGTCTTTGAGGGCGTTCCTCTCGGAGCGGACCCGTCGTCAACGCTGGGCGTCCAGTATCGAGCAAGAGCGGTCAGCGTGAATTCCGCAGATGATGCAGCTGTCATCTTCACACGAGAGCGGGGTTTCAGTTCCGAAGACGTGACAACTGAAATGTTGCAAGTCTTCACGTTGCCGATGCAGTGCGCTATCGCAATGGATATGAACGAGCGCACAGGAAGCGTGATTCGACATATTGGTATGGACCTGGGTGAGGCTGGCGGTGGAGTCTCTTCTGATTTCGACTTCGCAGAACTCGTGAACGCATTGCCGAGACTCGCGGTTGGCAGTGAAGAAGAACAGGAGCAACGTCAAAGCGAAATTGATGCACTTCTGGAGAACGTGCCGGACCTGGCCAATCTCTCCTTTGATAACCATCACGAAATGAGGCTGCTCGACGAGATAGCCCAAGGCGTATACGATATTGCGTATCGGCCCGCTCAAATAGAACTTGAGGAATGCGAACAGAGCACCCCGGCGCTTAGCGATATTGAAGCGTTTGAGGCAAGAATACTGGGCTTCATCGATTCGGTTAGAAATGTGAATACGGCCTCAGTACTAGGTGTCTCCGAGGAAGAGTTGGAATCTCCTGATTCTGAGTTCATGTATATGTTGTCTCGCAACATTGATGGGATGGATTCCTTCTATATCCGGGATTCGCAAGAATTGGGAATTCTGACAACGAACGATGACTTGAATGTTCTCTATGGTTACGAACCGTTGTTTCCCTCAGACCGATACCCACTGGTTGATGGTCAGCTTCGCGGACTGGGCAACAATACGGCTGAGCATGTGGGACCGATGTTCCTCGACTCGCAGGGCAATGTGCTCGTAGCGGTCAGGCTGCCGAGCGACAGTATTAGTACTGGTCTCGTCCGGTTGGAAAGGGGTCTCGACTCCACTGAGGACGCGACATTCGTGTCAAACCCGGCGTGCGGTGATACCCCCGAGACTGCCGACCTGACCTATTGGAACATCGACACCAACCTTCCCTACGGCGAGTTTGCTTGGCGGTTGGAAACAGGTGCTGGTCTGGCCGAGGTCAGCTTCTTGGCGGACAACGCACGCACTGCCCACACACACGGGGCTGTCCAGGCAACTCCTTGGACTGGCCAGTTCCGTATCCACGGCTTCGACCGACGCTCGTCCACCGAGACCGATCCGTCCGGCGGAAACCTGATTGGATCCTCCGAATGGTTCGATCCTGCATCGAACGGTTGTGCGATGGCCCAGATCGTGGTGGTCGAGTCTGCTGACTCGACGGGAGTCCAGGAAGCTGGCGGAACCGATTCGTTCACGGTTCGTCTCAACTCGTCGATCTTGAGTTCGGTGACCCTTGATGTCTCGACTTCAGATGACGCTGAGTTGACAGTCACACCGGAACAGTTGGTCTTTGAGCCGGGCACCGAATTGAGCGAACAGACCGTCACCGTCACGGGCGTGGATGACGGCGACCTAGGTGGGGGCGAGGCACAACTGGTCTATGTGATCCCCACCTTGGACTCGTTTGCGGTCTATGCCGGCCTAGCCGGTGCTGCGGCGATTCCCGTCGGGATCATTGATGACGAACAGCAAGCTGCTGATGAGCAAGCTGCTGCTGATCTGCAGGCTGCGGCTGATGCGCAGGCTGCTGCTGCTGCGCAAGCTGTTCTGGATGCTGAGATAATCACCAGACAGGCTGAGGCTGATGCGCAAGCTGCTGCTGATGCGCAAACTGCTCTGCAGGCTGCTGCTGATGCGCAAGCTGCTGCTGATGCGCAGGCTGTTGCTGATGCTGAGGCGGCCCAGGCTGCCGCCGAACAGGCTCTGGCCGAGGCTACTGCGGAGGCTGCTGCTGCTGCTGCGGAGGCTGCTGCTGCTGCTGCGGAGGCTGCTGCTGCTGCGGAGGCTGCTTCCGGTGTGGTCTCAACCGGCTACACAGCGGAAGATTTCGCATCGGTTGCGTCAGCTGCAGAATTCATGGAACTGACAATCTCCGAGTTCCAGGCCACGGGCGTGTACGTCGTCGACTTCCTCACGCAGTTGGGTGAAGGTGGATACGACAGTGTCAGTCCACTCACGGATCCGCCTGATGTCAGCGGCTCGGAGTCGATCGTGTTCACCTGGGACGACGATGGACAAGAGGTTCTGGACCGGGTGGCGACCGGCTATCAGGTCACACCGGCTGAGGCGCAGAAGTTCGGTGCATTTCTCCTCACCTTCTTCGTGGGGCTGACCCGTGGATAGTGCACATTGGGTGAGGAGTGCCCGAGAGGCACATTCCGCATGACCGTAATCATGGAGTCGGGGCGACTGATGCGTCGTTCGAACGGTCGGTCGCCCCGGACCCGGTTGCCACACGGCAGCATCCTGTTGGTTGTAGCGCTGCTGGGCGCTTCCTGTGGTGGGGGTTCTGCCCCGGAGTTGGCCGCAGCGGTTGAGGTAGCGGTTCCTGAGCAGGCGGAGGCGTCGCTTGGCTTCAGCGTTGACGCCGACAGTTGGAAGTTTCGGAACTATCGGGCAGACGCCGAGACGGCGTTCTCCGTAGCCGATGCGATCGCGCTGTTCGGCGACGACGCAGTGTGTGTGGAGGCTTCCGGTGGGTGTACGCCGACGCCTGCTGCAGCCGAATGGATCGCGATGGTCGCGCATTCGATGTCGTTTGGTTCCTGCGAGGGCATGACGGTCACGAGTCTGGATCGTTTCCTCGTCGGAGCTGAGCCAAGCAGCGGCCAGCTTCCGTTCAGCCCGGACCTGGCCAGACAGGTGAGTCGACTGTTCGCGACCCAATACCTCCAAGAGGTCATCGACGCGACGGATGATTGGCGAGCCGAGAGTGTCGCCACAATCGTTGCCGAACTCGAAGCGGCGTTGGCGGACACTGGCCATGAGCAGTACACGCTTGGCGTCTACACCAAGGGTGGAGGCCACAGCGTGTTGCCGTATGCCGTCGACCGCCTCGAGGAAGGCCGTGCGGTGATCCACGTCTACGACCCGAACTGGCCATCTCAGGATCGCTACATCGAGGTCGATACCAACTCGAACATCTGGAGGTTCTCGTATTCCGGCAAGGATCCAGCCACCGACCCGGAGGCATGGACCGGTGGCAACAAGAAGATGGACCTCCAACCCCTGTCGTCTCGTGAGGCACCGCACCAGGAACCCTTTGCCGGCGCCGGTACCGGGAACCGTGTACTGCTGGCGGTCACGTCCACCGATCGGAACTGGTCGTTGACAGCGGGCGACACGATCACCGAGGGCGCTGAGGTGGTTCCCGGCGAGGACGCGGTCGTGGCGGTAATCCGTGCCGGTCTCGACGGGTCGACGACGGCGTTGATCGAGGTCGCTGCCGAAGACAGCGACGACATCAAGTTCGAGGCGGCTGGGGAGGCGACGGTGACTGCACAGACGCCCGTTGGCACGATCACTGTCGCAGCCAAGAAGCAGGTCGAAGTCCAGATCCGCGCCAGCGAAGGCGAACTTGAGGTCGCCGTGTCCAAAGAAGCGGACGCGGTTGTGAGCGTCGCCACCGAATCAGAACGAATCTTTGTCGAGTCGTCCGATCGGCTCGACACCGAGGTTCAGGTGACCGAGGTCGAAACCGTCGTTGACTTCGTCGACGACGCAGGAGCGGTTGTCGAAGAGGTCGTCATCGAGGCCGGTGAGGATCGTGTCGACATCGAAGTGGTCGTCGAAGAGGCGATCGTCGAGGTGGTCGACGAGCAAGGTGAAGTCGTCGAAACCGTCGTGATCGAGGCAGAGGCAGAGGTCAGCGAACCTGAGACTTTCGACGAGGAAGTGCGCGAAGAAGTACTCGTGATCGCTACTCCTGCACCTTCGACGACTGAGCCGCCCGAGTCGACGACGACTGAGCCGCCCGAGTCGACGACGACTGAGCCGCCCGAGTCGACGACGACTGAGCCGCCCGAGTCGACGACGACTGAGCCGCCCGAGTCGACGACGACTGAGCCGCCCGAGTCGACGACGACTGAGCCGCCCGAGACCACGACGACTGAGCCGCCCGAGACCACGACGACTGAGCCGCCCGAGACCACGACGACTGAGCCGCCCGAGACCACGACGACTGAGCCGCCCGAGACCACGACGACTGAGCCGCCCGAGACCACGACGACCGCCAGCCCAATTGCTGTTCCTGGCGCCCCCACCAGTTTGAACGCCGTCCCAGGAACCATGGAAGCACTCGTAACCTGGACAGCACCCCTCGACACCGGTGGCTCGACGATTATCGACTACGTGGTCGAATACTCCACCGACGCAGGGACCACCTGGACGACCTTTGAAGACGCCGTCTCCGCACAGGCCAGCTTTACCTTCTCGAGTGAAACCCTGATCACCGGCGGCCCCTATGAACTTCGAGTTTCTGCCGTCAACGTCGCAGGCGCCGGGCCGACGTCACAGACTTCCACCTTGCCCACCGTTCCGGCGGCGATCACCGATGCCACGGTGACTGCGGTCGGGGACCAGTCGATGACTGCGACGTTCACCGTTCCTAACAACGGCGGGTCTGCGATCACCGGGTACACCATCGAGTATTCGACAGATGGTGGCAGCACCTGGACGGTCGATGATGATGCGTTCACGTTGACGTTCTCCGGGTCGACGGGTACGTATTCCACGATTTACGTAACGAACGGAACCACCTATTCGGGTCGCGTTTCGGCCACCAACGCGGTCGGTACGTCTTCTGTGTCGAATGTGGTGACGTTCACGCCGGCGGGTGTTCCGGCGGCGATCACCGATGCCACGGTGACTGCGGTCGGGGACCAGTCGATGACTGCGACGTTCACCGTTCCTAACAACGGCGGGTCTGCGATCACCGGGTACACCATCGAGTATTCGACAGATGGTGGCAGCACCTGGGTGGTCGATGATGATGCGTTCACCTTGGAGTTCTCCGGGTCGACGGGTACGTATTCAACGACATACTTAACGAACGGAACCACCTACTCGGGTCGCGTTTCGTCTACCAACGCGGTCGGTACGTCTTCTGTGTCGAATGTGGTGACGGTCACGCCGATGACCGTTCCTGGGGCACCTACTGGACTCGCAGCGACGGCTCCTGCCGCCCCCGATGTGTCGCTGTCCTGGTTTGCCCCGATCGAAACCGGTGGTTCGGCCATCACCGACTACGTCGTCGAATACTCCAACGACAGCGGATCGACGTGGACCACCTTCGCCGACGGAACCTCGGCCACTCTCACCGCCATCGTGACCGGGCTTGGGAAGGGCACAAGCTACACGTTCAGGGTTTCTGCCGTGAACGCTGCCGGGACCGGAACGGCGTCCAGCACCGTCCAGCTAGCCATTCCGACAACGGTGCCGGGGGCGCCGACGAACCTGACGGCAGCGGCTACCTCCGGCGTCGACTATTCAATCGACTTGTCCTGGACTGCGCCGAGCGATGACGGCGGCTCCTCGCTCACCGACTACATCATCGAGTGGCAGTTCGAGGGTGATTATGAGTGGTGGACGGTAGGCCCAGTTGATCTCACAAGGGACTCCATGACCGACACCTCGGTGACGGTACGCAACCTCTATTCGGGCGGTTATGTGCATGTCTTCCGGGTCACGGCGATCAACGCCGTTGATGAGGACGGCGGAGATCCCTCCTCGACTGCCAATGGGACACCAACAGCGCCATCTTTCTAGAACCACTCGCTGTCGATTGACCTGCCGTCAGGATTGGGGAAACGCCCTGGCCCGACCGGTAATCGACGCCCGTTCGTCAAAGGACTCATAGCCAACCGGGTGCGATCGCCTCCTACGAATTCGAATCCGCCGGTTCGACGGCAAGCGAACGCCGGAACACCACCGCCACGACAGCGACCACCAGCGGCAACAGCGTGAACCACAGGCTGGCACTCCGGTAACCACCGAAGACGCCACTGCCGACCGAGAACGTCAGGGCGCCCATTGCTGACGCCAGGACGCCTATGAGGCCGAGCGTTCCCGAAATGGAGCCGATGTGCCCCACTCCGAAGAGCGCCGGGAGCAGGGAACTCTGTACGGCAGCGCCGCTTCCCATGCACAGCCCCAGCACCACCGAGTAGAGGAGCACGGCGGAGAAGGCCGTCGACGTGCCACCCAGGAACGTCGTGGTGGACAGGAGTAGCGCCACAGTCGCCGGAAGGAGCGGGCGCGCTGCCCGGTCGGCGAGCCATCCAAACGCCAAGCCGCCGATGACGGCGCCGACCGCCTGCGGCAGAAACATGGCGGCGGCCTGCGCGTTCGAGTAGCCGATCTCGCCGAGCAGGTTGGTCTGGTGGAACAGCAGGCCGGTGCCGAGTAGGGAATTGGTCGCGACCACCACAGTGAGGGTCCAGAAGGCCGGCGAGCGGAGTGCCATGGCTCGCGTGACGGACGGGCGCGTCGAAGCAACTCGGCCATCCGGGTCCGGGGGAGCGCCGTCCGTCTGCTGTCCCAGGTCGGCGGGCCGGTCCACGAACCCGAACCAGCCGATCGGCCCTACCGTCACGACGATGGCCACAGCGGCGATAAGCCAGGCGTTGCGCCAACCCCATGCGTCGATGGCGAACGCCAACAGGACCGGAACGAAGGCCATCCCGCCAAAGGTCACGGTCATCTTGACGCCGACAGCGAAGCCGCGGCGGCGGTCGAACCAGTGCATGACGGCCACGGTCGACGTGAGGCTCAGGGCCCCCTGGCCGAGCAGTCGAATGCCGAAGAACCCGACCGCCAACCACACCACGCCCCGAACCAGCGACATGTGGGCGAGGACGATTGCGAAGGCGAACCCGAAGGTCGTCGACGCCCGTCGCACGCCGACCTTGTCGACCCAGCGGCCGATCCGGGGTTGGAATGTCGACGAGGCCAGGGTTCCCACGAGGTAGGCGGTGGCGATGGCCGAATCGGAGAGTCGGAGCCCGTCGGACAGGTGCTGTCGGAACACCGAAACCCCGATCGACTGCCCGGGTCCGGTGAGCACGCCGATGAGGCTGGCCAACCCGACCATCCACCAGCCGTAGAAGCCGTCAGGCGAACGTCGAGTTGGTCGGCCACCGGAAGGATCGGTCACCGCTGGACGCTACCCAGCAACGTGCGGTTGGCGCCCGACGACCGGCAGCGGCCACACTGCTGGTCCACTGTTGGTCAACGGTAGGGAAGTGTTGATGCGAGCCGCACTCCACGAAGGACGGGACCGCCTCCTCCTTGTCGACGACGTCGAGGTCGAAGAGCTCAGGGTCGACGAGGTTCTTGTGCGTGTGTCGCACTGCGGCATCTGCCACTCGGACCTGTCGTTCGTGGATGCCGGGCTGGGGTCCGACGAGCCGATCGTCCTCGGGCACGAGGCGGCGGGAACCGTGGCCGCGGTCGGCTCGACGGTGACGACCGTGGCGGTCGGCGACCGGGTGATGCTCACGCCGCTGGCGCCATGCGGGCACTGCTACTGGTGCTCCCGGGGCGAGCCGACGGCGTGTGCCGAGGCGCAGTCGTTCCTTGGAGGGACGCGACCCGACGGCACCTCGCCGTTCTCCCGTTCCGGCCGGATGGTAAGGCGGGGCGTGGGCGTCGGGGGCTTCAGCGAGTTCACGGTCGTGAGCGAGACCGGCGTCGTCCGGCTCGATCCGGACACACCGCTCGAGATCGCCTGCGTGATCGGTTGCGCCGTCCAGACGGGGGTGGGCGCCGTCGTGAATACGGCACAGGTGGAACCCGGGGCGACGGTGCTGGTGACCGGCCTTGGCGGCATCGGGATCTCGGTCGTGCAAGGGGCCCGACTGGCCGGCGCAGGGCAGGTCATCGTGTCCGATCCGGTGGCGGGCCGACGCGACGCTGCCCTGCACTTCGGCGCCACGCTCACCGTCGACCCGATGGAGGACGACGTGGTTGCCCGGGCGCTGGAGGCCACGGATGGCATCGGAGTCGACTACGCCTTCGAGGCGGCCGGAATTGCCGCCCTCGTGTCGACCTGTCTCGACGCCACCCGCCGTCGGGGCACGACGGTGGTCGTGGGCGTCGACGTGTCCATGGCGACCACCGAGTTCCTCCCGGTGCTGCTCGCCACGCAGGGCAAGCGCATCATCGGGACACTGCTGGGCGACTGCCACCCGCAGCGGGACATCCCAATGCTGCTCGCCGCCTGGCGGGCGGGCCGACTTGACCTCGAGTCGATGATCAGCCACCGGCTGGACCTGTCCGAGGTCAACGAGGGCCTCGACCGGCTCCGCCGGGCCGACGGCATCCGCACCGTCCTGGAGGTGGGTGGATCGTGAACGCTGGCACATGGCAGGGCGATGTCGTGTCACTGGTCGAGGCCTTCCGGAGCAGCGAGCGGTCGCCCGTCGACGAGGTCCGGGCGACTCTGGCGGCGATCGAAGCCAGCGACCTCAACGCCTTCTCGTTCGTCGATGCCGAGGGTGCCCTCGAACGCGCGGAGGTCGCAGACGTGTCGCTTCCGCTGGGTGGCGTGCCCTTAGGCGTCAAGGAGCTCCACCAGGTCGAGGGATGGCCCGACACGCATGCGTCGCTGCTGTTCGCCGACCGCACCGCCCCTGGCGACGGCACGATGGTCGCCCGCCTCAAGGCAGCCGGTGCCAACCTCGTCGGCCTCACGACGGCCAGCGAGTTCGGCGGCCTCAACTGCTCCACGACGAAGCTCAACGGGATCACCCGCAACCCCTGGCGCAGGGATGCGACGCCGGGCGGATCCTCGGGCGGCAGCGCCGCCGCCGTGACCGGAGGCCTCGTACCCATCGCCACCGGCGGCGACGGCGGTGGGTCGATCCGCATCCCAGCGGGGTTCTGCGGCCTCGTCGGCATGAAGGGCACCGCCGGCCGGATCCCCCGCGGTCCCCACACCACGATCGGCCCGATGACCGTCGTGTCGGGGTGCCTCGCGCGTTCGGTCCGGGATGCGGCCCGCTGGTACGACGTGTGCGCCGGCTTCGACGCCCGTGACCCCTACAGCCTCCCTGCAGAGGCGGGTTGGGAAGCCGACCTCGGAGCGACCGAACTGGGCGGGCTGCGGGTCGCCATCTCCCCGGACCTCGGGTCTGCGATGCTTGCCGACACGGTCCGTGAACGGGTGCTCGAGGCCGGCCACCGGCTGGTCGAGGCCCTGGGACTCGAACTCGCCGACGTCGAGGTGTCGCTGCCGCGCATCGACTGGGAGTGGGCGATCGCCAACCAGGTCGGGCTCTACCAGGAGTTGGCCGACCTCTGGCCCGACTGCGAGGACCAGATGACGAGGTCGATGGCCTTCGGTGTCCGGATGGGCCTCGAGAGGTTCGACCTCGGGGTCGCCGCCCGTGTCGAGGCCGGCCGGACCGAGGCCAACGAGCGCATGGCGGCGCTGTTCGACCAGGTGGACGTCGTGATCTGTGCCTCGAACCCCGATGTGGCGTTCCCAGCCGAGATCGAGTCGAACACCCGCGTCGCCGGTGAGAAGTCGCCGGCGGGCAACAACGGCGCCCTCACCATCCCGGCCAACGTCTCGGGCAATCCGGCAGTCTCGGTGCCGGCGGGGACGGTCGACGGCCTGCCGGTGGGGCTCCAACTCATGGGGCGCCAGCACGAGGACCGCATGGTGCTCGACCTCGCCGCCGCCTGGGAGCGGATCGAGCCCTGGCCGCTGGTCGCACCCTGACGGCACGGTCTGCCAACATCGTCGGGTGCAACCGTTCGGGGTGATCGTCGAGGCTGAGGAGGTCGCGGTTCTCGACTTCGTGCTCTGCGACGTGCGCTGGTACCTCGACGGGAACTCGGGGCGTGAGGCCTACGAGGCCGGACACATTCCCGGGGCGGTCTTCGTCGACCTCGACGCTGACGTGACGGCGTCGCCCAGCGCTGGGTCCGGCCGCCACCCGCTTCCCCCGGCCGGGGACTTCGCCGACGCACTCGGGGCCCTTGGCATAGGGCCCGACGACACAGTCGTGGCCTACGACGACAGCGGGGGAATGAGCGCCGGCCGGCTGGTCTGGATGCTGCGTGTCCTCGGCCAGGAGGCAGCGCTGCTCGACGGTGGACTGCAGGCCTGGGACGGGTCGATCGAGTCGGGTTCCACGACCCGACCCGCCGTCGACTGCCCGGTCCGCCCGTGGCCCGACGGCGCCTTCGCAGCTATCGAGGAGGTGGCGAGGCATGCAGGGTCGGGGATCGTCCTCGACGCCCGGAGCCCCGAGAGGTTCAGCGGAGAGGCCGAGCCGGTCGACCCGCGGCCCGGGCATGTCCCCGGGGCCCGCAACGCCCCGTTCACCGCCAACCTCGACGAGGGCCGCTTCCGGTCTCCCGACGACCTCCGGGACCACTACGCGTCGCTCGGCGTCACGGATGCCGCCGATGTGGTCGCCTACTGCGGATCGGGGGTCAGCGCCTGTCACGACCTGTTGGCCATGGAGCACGCCGGGCTGGGCCGCGGGCGCCTCTACGTCGGGTCGTGGTCGCAGTGGAGCGCCACCGACCGACCCGCCGCCACCGGCGCATAGCGACCGGCTAGACGTATGTGCTGCCCTTCGGGGTGCCCTCGTCCTTGCGGATCATCACGTTGACGAGCGCCGGCTTGCCGGATGCGAACGCCCGCTCCAGCGCCGGTCGGATCTCGTCGGGTCGCTCGCAGTACTCGCCGTGCCCACCGAGCGCCTCGACGACGAGGTCGTAGCGGGTCGGGGCGAGGTCGACGGCGACCTTCCTGTCGGCGCCGTAGATGCCGACCTGGGGTCGCAGCATCTGTCCCCATGCGGCGTCGTTGCCCACGATGCCGACGATCGGCAGCCCGAACCGGACCGCCGTGTCGTACTCGAAGCCGTTGAGGCCGAACGCCCCGTCGCCGTAGATGATCAGGACGCGCCGGTCGGGGAACGAGTGCTGCGCCGCCAGGGCGAAGGGCATGCCGACGCCCAATGTGCCGAGTGGTCCCGGATCCATCCAGCAGTTCTCGCGCAGGACCGGTACGACCTTGGAGGCCTGGGCCACGATGTCGCCGCCGTCGCCGATGAGGATCGTGTCCTCGTCGATGAAGTCGCGGATCTCGGCGGCGAAGCGGAGGGGATCGACGGGGCTCTCGCCGGAGGTGAGTTGCGACTCGAGGGCCGCTGCGGCGGCGTCCTCGTCGGCCCGCAGGCCGTCGCTCCATTCGCCGAAGTCGAGGGACAGGCCGGATGCCTCCAACAGGTCGGTCAACTGCTCCAATGCGGCGCCGATGTTGCCGACCACGCCCACGTCGGCGGAACGGTTCTGGCCGATCAGCGTGGCGTCCATGTCGAACTGGACGATCCGGGCACCGGCGGGCACCGCGGCACCGAATCGGAGGCGGAAGTCGAGCGGGGATCCGACCAGCACGAAGACGTCGCATTCCTCCATCGCCTGGCGGCGGGTGCGGTTGAAGAACTGGGGATGGTCGGCGCGCAGCATGCCCCGGCCCATCCCGTTGAGGTAGACCGGGATCCGTGTTGCCTCGGCGAAGCGGGCCAGCGCTGCGCCTCCCTGCGACCACTTGACGCCGGTCCCGCCCAGCAGCACCGGCCGCTCGGCGGTCGCCAGGACGTCGAGTGTGGCCTGCAGGTCGGCGGGGTCGGGGTGGACGGTTGGCGGCGTAGCGCGGATGGTGGGGAAGCGGGCGTCGTCGAGCGAGGCGGGGGCCATGAGGACGTCCATCGGGATCTCGAGGAACGCCGGCCCCGGCACCCCCGAAACTGCGGTGCGCACCGCCATCTCGATGTACTCCGGGATGCGGTCCGTCTGGTAGCAGGCGTCGGCCCACTTGCTGATGGGGCGGATCATCCCGACGTGGTCCATCTCCTGGAGCGAGCCTCGGCGCAGGTTCGAGAACGGCCCCTGGCCACCGATCACGAGGATCGGGCTGTTGGCACGCCAGGCGTTGGCGATGCCGGTCACCCCGTCGGTGACGCCCGGGCCGGCGGTCAGGACGGCGCAGCCGATGCGCCCCGGGTTGAGGCGACTGTAGGCGTCGGCGGCGTGGACCGCGGCCTGCTCGTGGCGAACGTCGATGACCGGGATGTCCTCGTCGAGGGCTCCGTCGAGGATGGGCATGATGTGGCCGCCGGTCAGCGTGAAGATGGCGCCGACGCCGGCGTCCTTGAGTGCACGTGCGGCGAGCGAACCTCCGTGTGCCATGCCGTTGCCCCTCGTCAGCGCGCCCAGGGGGGAGGGCGCTTGTCGAGGAAGGCTTGCATGCCTTCGCTGGCCTCGTCGCTACGGAAGAGCGACGCCGAGAGTTCGCCCGTCCAGGCGAAGGCCTCGTCGACGGGCATCCCTGGGACCTGTGCCAACAACTGCTTGGCGGCGGCGAGCGCGCCGGGTCCACAGGCCAGGACGTCGGCGACGACGGCATCGACGGCGGCGTCGAGTCCATGGGGCGGGACGGCCTCGTTGATGAGGCCGATCCGGGCTGCCTCGGGGGCGAGGAACCGGTTGCCCCGCAGGAAGGCAGCCCTGGCGTCCGCCGAGCGCATCTTCGGAAGGCAGACGACGGAGATCATCGCCGGGGCGACGCCGACCCGTGTCTCGGTGAAGCCGAACTTGGCGTCGTCGACGGCGATCGAGATGTCCATCGCCGCCGCCAGGCCCATGCCGCCGGCGACGCAGTGTCCGGCGATGCGGCCCACGTAGACCTTCGGCGACGTGGCGAAACGGGAGAACAGCAGCGAGGGGTCGACCGGTCTCCGGTTGGTGCTGCCCGCCCCGGACGAGCGTTCGGACAGGTCGGCGCCGGCGCAGAACACCCGCCCGGAGTTGGTGAGGACGACGACCCTCACCTCGGGGTCGGCGTCGGCCGCATCGAGGGTGTCGTGCAGTTCCCCGACCAGTTGGCCGCTGAGGGCGTTGCGGTTCGCCTCGTCGGCCAGCGTGACCGTGAGGACGCCGTCGGAGAGGTCGGTCAATACGAGTGGCATCAGGATCTCCCGGGGTCGGGTCCGTCGGTGGGTGGGCCGGCGAAGGCCTGTGCCCGGAGCAGCCAGTCGTGCGCCGCTTCGCCCTCGATGTCGAGGTCCGTGTCGTCGGCGTGGCGGCGTTGGGTGACGACGAGGCAGAAGTCCTCGGCGTCGCCCCGGACGGCATTCGTGGCATCCTCCGGGCCCCAGGTCCACCCCTCGCCGGAGGGGGCCGCCAACTCGACCCGGACCTCGCCCTCGGGGACGTCCATCCGGCGGTTCACGTAGGACCAACTGCGGGTGATCACCCCCAACTGGGCGACGTGGCGGAGGCGATCGCTGGCCGGCCGGTCCAGTCCGAGCGCATCGACGATGTCCTGGCCGTGGGCCCACACCTCCATGAGTCGGGCGGTGAGGAAGGACTTGGCGCCCATCGACGGTCCGTACCAGATGACCCGGGAGTCGTCGGCGAGCGTGGCCGCGGCGTCGGCGAGCAGGCGACGGTTCGCCCGCCACGCCTCGAACACCACGGGGGGCGACATCCTCCGGGCACGCCCGAGAGTGAGGTCGTCGATCGCCCCGTCGCCCCCGCCGGCGACGCCCAGGAGGTCGTCGAGCGCCGTACGGAAGCGGTCGGGGTTGGTGATGGCGAGTGCGGCGGTGCCGTCGAAGTAGGTGAGGTGGGCGACCTGGTCGGCCACGCTCCAACGGGGGCTCGACGTGGGCGTCACCCAGGCCTCGTCGTCGACCTCCGCCAGCAGGTCGTCGAGGGTCTGCTGTTCGGCCGCCAAGTCGGTGGCGACCTCGGTGACGTGCATGTTGGGACCTCCGGGGATCAGGCTCGGTGGGCGGTAAGGCCGCTCAGGACGAGGTCGAGGACGGCGTCGGCGGCTTCCTTGGGCGTTGAGCGCAGGGTGGTGAAGACATCGGGTCGCGAGAGGTCGCGGCCCAGCGAAGCCGTCACCCGGGCGACCGCGGCTGTGTCGACGTCGTCGATGTCGCCCCGCTCCACGGCGAGGTCGAGCAGGCGACGGGTGACGGCGACGAGGTAGTCGGAGTGCTGGTCGCTCAGTCGCTGGCCGGCGGGCAGGGTGGCGAGGTCGCGGGCGAAGGCCTCGGTGGTGCCGGCCACGGCCACGTTGGCTGCCTCGAGGTAGTGCCGGATCGCCTCGAGGGGGGCCATGTCGGAGTGGATGGCGTCGCGGGCGGTTCGCCCGACCGACCGCAGGTTGCGGTCGACGACGGCAAGCACCAGTTCGTCCCGGCTGGGGGCGAGCCCGTAGAGGGTGCGCAGCGAGCAGTTCAGCCTGGCGGCCAGGTCGGCCATGGTGAGGTGGGAGAAGCCCTCGTTGAAGAGTTCGACCAGCCGGTCGAGGACGTCCCGCTGCCGGTCCGTCAACTGTCGCTCGCGCTCATGGTTGAGCACGGGGTGGGGAGCCGGGACGTCGCGGAGCAGGTCGAGGAGGTCGACGGTCGCGGTAGCGGAGTTCATGCGGACTCCAGGAGCGACTCGGGGACGTCGACGACGCGTGCCCGCAGCCACTCGCCGAGGCTCTTGGCCTGGCCGTCCTGGCGGGTCGAGGCGGCAACGCCCTCGCCGAGGAGCCTGCGGATCACGAAGTTGAGCGACAGCAGGTTGGGCAGCAGGTGGCGTTCGATCTCGAGGTCGGCGGCCTCGGGGAGGAGGTGCCGGAGCCGGTCGGTGGTGAGGAAGCCGTCCAGCCACGCCCAGGCCTCGGGGGTGCGGGCGAACACGCCGAGGTTGGCGTCACCCCCCTTGTCACCGGAGCGGGTGCCGACCACTCGGCCGAGCGGAGCGGGGACTGTCGGGCCTGCCGGCACCTCGGACGGTGGTGCCGGCACGGGCTCGACGGAAACGTCGCCCTCGGGGGCCGCGGAGTCGACGACGGTGCGGTCTCCTCTCAGGACCACGACGTGCTGGGGCACGAGTCCGGCGGGGACCAGTCCGGCGCGGTGGACGCCGAACGCCCGGGCGCCACCGCCGCTGCGGGCGGCGAAGAACCCCGGGATCGAGGCCAGCGCCAACTCGTTCATGGCGTTGGACACGCCACGGCCCACCTTCTGCTCGTCGGCGTCCTTGACTGTGAGGCACCACTGGGCGACGGCCTCCTCGTTCGAGGCGGGGTCGTCCTTGCCCGTGTACACGGTCCGACTGGACACCTCGTCGAAGTCCTCGGGGGCGAGGGGACAGGCCCGCCAGAAGGCGGCCTCGACCAACTCGGCCTTGGCGTCGACGTCGAGGCCGGTCAGGCCGATGGCGAGGTCGCTCCGGTATCCGCCGAGGCGGTTCATCGAGACCTTGAGGGTGGGTGGCGGCGGCTCGCCCCTCGTGTCGCTGATCTGGACCCGGTCGGGCGCCTCCTGCTCGAGGCGGATGGTGTCGAAACGGGCTGTCACGTCGGGGCCGAGGTAGCCGGGGGCGCCGATCTCGTAGAGCAGTTGCGAGGTCACGGTGCCGACGGTGACGGCACCGCCGGTGCCGTCGTGCTTGCCGATCACCGAGGATCCGTCGGCGGCGATGTCGGCCCAGGGGAACCCGGCCCGTTCGAGTCCGGGAATCTCGGTGAAGAACGAGTAGTTGCCCCCGGTGGCCTGCGTGCCGCACTCGATGACGTGCCCGGCGACGACAGCGCCGGCGAGGGCGTCCCAGTCGTCGCGTGCCCAGCCGTGGTGCCAGGCGGCCGGGCCGCAGACCACGGCGGCGTCGGTGGTGCGACCGGTGACCACGATGTCGGCGCCACGGTCGAGCGCTTCGACGATGCCCCAGCAGCCGAAGTAGGCGTTGGCGCTGATGAAGCGACCGGGTTCGGTCAGGGGTTCGCCGGTGACGAGGTCGGGGAGGTCCACGCCGGCGGCGAGGAGGTCGTCGAGGCGCGGGAGCAGGTTGTCGCCGTCGACGTAGGCGATGGTGGGGGAGAGGCCCAGCCTGTCGGCGACCTCGGCGACACCCTCGGCGCATCCGTCCGGGTCGAGACCGCCGGCGTTGGCCACGACCCGGATGCCCCGGTCGAGGCAGGTGCCCATCACCTGCTCCATCTGTCGTACGAAGCTGCGGGCATAGCCTCCGCCGGGGCGCTTGGCCTGCGTGCGGGCGAGGATCAGCATCGTGAGTTCGGCCAGCCAGTCGCCGGTGAGCACGTCGATCGGGCCGCCTTCGACCATCTCGGCGGCGGCCGAGAGCCGGTCGCCGTAGAAGCCTGAGCAGTTGGCGATGCGGATCGGGTCGCTCACGATGAATCCTCGTCAGGCTCGAGCACCATCAGGGCGGTGCCGTTCTCGACCTGCTGGCCGACGGCCACGAGCACCTCGGTGATCGTGCCGTCCTCCGGGGCGCTGATGTGGTGCTCCATCTTCATGGCCTCCATGACCACGAGTGTCTCACCGGCGGCGACGCGATCGCCCGGTCCGGCGCGAAGTTCGAGGATGACGCCGGGCATCGGGGCGACGAGTCCGCCGTGGACCTCCTCGGTGCCGGGCACGGTGAACCGGGGGGCGATCCCGAACCCGACGGTACCGGACGTCACCTGTACCCAGATCCGCCCATCGGCCCGGGTGACCCGGCTGACCGAGCGTCGGCCGTCGACCTCGGCGTCGATGTCGTCGTCGGACCAGCGGTGGATCAGGGCGGAGGAGGTGCCGTTGACGGTGAAGCCGCCGCCTCGTTCGGCCCGGTAGCCGACCTCGACCTCACCGTCGCCGTGCGTGAGGACGACCCGCTCGTCGGGGAGTCGGGCGTTGCGCCAGACGGCGGGGGCGAATGCCAGGACGCCGGCATCGGCCCGGTTGCGCCCCAGCAGCCAGAGGGCGGCCACGACGGCTGCCCGTCCGACCTCGTTCCGGGAGTGGGGTACCGAACCGGAGGGAGCGTTGCGTTCGATGAAGTCGGTAGTCGTGTCGCCGGCGAGGAACGCCTCGTGGCGCAGCGTGGCGACGAGGAAGTCGCGGTTGGTGGTGACACCGCCGAGGTGGAGGCGCTCGAGGGCTAGGGCGAGGCGACGGGCGGCCTCCTCGCGGGTGGATCCGTGGGCTACGACCTTGGCGAGCATCGGGTCGAAGTCGACCGTGACCCGGGAGCCCTGCTCGACGCCGCTGTCCCAGCGGACCTCCGGCTCGTTGGCGGGTACGAATGCGTGGAGGGTGCCGGTGGCCGGCAGGAAGCCGTGGTCGGGGTCCTCGGCGTAGAGGCGGGCCTCGATTGCGTGGCCCGTGGACACCACGTCGTCCTGCAACCGGTCCAGGTGCTCGCCGGCGGCCACCCGGAACTGTTCGCGTACGAGGTCGATGCCCGTGACCTCCTCGGTGACGGGGTGCTCCACCTGGAGTCGGGTGTTGGTCTCGAGGAAGAAGAACTCGCCGGTCTCGTCGTCGACGAGGAACTCCACGGTGCCGGCCGACCGGTAGCCGATGCCTTCGGCCAGTCGGAGCGCTGCCTCCCCCAGGGTGGACCGGAGGGCTTCGTCGGCGAAGGGCGACGGCGACTCCTCGACGACCTTCTGGTGGCGGCGCTGGATCGAGCACTCGCGTTCGCCGAGGTGGATGAGCCCGCCGTGGGCGTCGCCGAGGACCTGGACCTCGAGGTGGCGGGAGCGTGCGACGTAGCGTTCGAGGAAGACCCGACTGTCGCCGAAGGCCCCCAGGGCCTCCCGCTGGGCCGAGGCCACCGCCTCGTCGAGGTCGGCGGCTGATTCGACCAGGTGCATGCCCTTTCCGCCACCGCCGGCCACCGCCTTCACGAGGAGTGGGTAGCCGACGGACCCGGCGTCGGTCGGGTCGTCCGAGGAGGGGAGGGTGGGTACCCCGGCGGCATCGGCCGCCGCCTTGGCCGCCAACTTGTCACCCATGGAGCGGACCACATCGGCCGGAGGACCGACCCATACGAGTCCGGCAGCCTCGACGGCCTCGACGAAGTCGGCGTTCTCGGCGAGGAAGCCGTAGCCCGGGTGGATCGCGTCGGCGCCGGTGGCGAGGGCGGCGGCGATGATCGCCGCCCCGTCGAGGTAGCCGTCGGGCAGGCGGACGGCGTCGTCCGCCTCGGCCACGAACGGGGCGTCGGCGTCGGCGTCGACGAACACGGCGACGCAGCGCAGGCCCATGTCCCGGGCGGTGCGGAACACCCGTCGGACGATCTCGCCCCGATTGGCGACGAGCACCGAAGCGAGGTTCACAGGCGGAACACCCCGTAGTCGGTGGTGCCCTCGATGGCCCGGTTACGGACGACGGACAGGCACAGGCCCAGCACCGTGCGGGTGTCGCGCGGATCGATGATGCCGTCGTCGCTGATCGCACCCGAGGCGACCAGGGCCAGGGAGTCGGCTTCCTGTCTTTCCTCGACCATGCGGACGATCTCGGCATCGGCTTCCTCGTCGAACTCGAGCCCCTTGCGGGCGGCCTGGCCCCGGCGCACCAGCGACATCACGCCGGCGATCTGCTTTGGTCCCATCACGGCGACCTTGGCGGTCGGCCACAGGAAGGTGAAGCGGTTGCCGTAGGCCCGGCCGGACATGCCGTAGGTGCCGGCGCCGTACGAGGACCCGATGATCACGGTCAGGTGCGGCACCGTCGAGTTGGTGACGGCGTTGATCATCTGGGAGCCCTTCTTGATGATCCCCTCCGATTCGAAGTCGCGGCCGACGACGAAGCCGGTGATGTTCTGGAGGAACAGCAGCGGAATGTTGCGCTGGTTGCAGAGTTGGATGAAGTGGGCGCCCTTCTCTGCCGACTCCGGGTAGATGACGCCGTTGTTGCCGAGGATGCCGACGGGGTAGCCGTGGATCGACGCCCAGCCACAGACCATCGACGAGCCGTAGCGGGGCTTGAACTCCTCGAACCGGGAGCCGTCCACGGTGCGTGCGATGACGTCGCGGACGTCGACGGGCTGGCGCAGGTCGCGGCTGACGAGGCCGAGCAGCTCCTCGGGGTCGTGGACCGGCGGTTCGGGGGTGAAGCTGGGCGGCGGCCCCTCGTGGCTCCAGTCGAGGTGCGAGACGACTTCGCGGCACATGCGCAGGGCATCCATCTCGTCCTCGGCCAGGTAGTCGGCCAGCCCGGACTCCTCGGCGTGCTTCTGGCCGCCACCGAGGGTCTCGGCGTCCGAGTCCTCGCCGGTGGCCATCTTCACGAGGGGCGGGCCGGCGAGGAACACCATCGACTGGTCCCTGATGAAGATGTTGTAGTCGGACATGCCGGGTTGGTAGGCGCCGCCGGCCGTGGACGAGCCGAACACGACGCACACTGTGGGGATGCGCATCTTGGAGAGTTCGATCATCTCGTAGAAGAAGCGGCCGGACTCGGCGAAGTGGTCGACCTTGGCCCGCTTGCTGCGACCCTTGCTGTCCCGGTCGCCGTCGCTGGTGGAGACCCGCAGGTCGGCGCCTGCGGATTCCACGAAGCTGAGGTAGGGGATGCGGTTCTGGCGGGCGATCTCGATGGCCCGCATCCACTTCTTGGCGGCGTAGGGGGTGAGGGCGCCGCCGAGCACCGTGGGGTCGTTGGCGAGGATCACGCACTCGGTGCCGGCGACCACGCCGATGCCGGCGAGCATCCCGCCGCCGACGGCGTAGTCGGTGCCGTAGCCGGCGAGGGGGCTGATCTCGAGGAATGGGCTGTCCGGGTCGAGCACGTTGGCGATGCGCTCGCGCACCGGCAACTTGCCCCGGGAGCGCAGTCGGGCCGTGGCCTCGGGCCCGCCGCCGGCCTCCGCCTCGTCGAGCAGTTCGTCGATGACGGCCAGTTGCTCGAGTACGTCGGAACGGTTCTGCCGGAATGCTTCGCTTGTCGGGTCGACCGTTGAGGACAGGATGGGGGCGAGGGAGGTGCGCTGCACGACCCAAGCCTAGGCACGGTAATCCTGTCCCTGTCAAATTACCGATCGCGAGTGGGGAGCGGCGAACGGCCCCGGTATCAGCCGATCGGATTGGCCGGGGTCGGGGCCGTCGGCCCGCCGTCGAGCACCACCTGGGTGGAGAACATCTTGTCGGTCACGCGCTGGTTGTCGTCGTCCCACAGGGGCCACAGGTAGTCGATGATCCAATACACGCCGATCGCACTGTTGATGAGGGTCGGCACAAGGAAGAGGGTCGGCACAAGGAACCGGCCAACGCCGATACCGCCACCGGGCTCCGCTCCGGTCCCGATCCTGATGAGTCGGGTGCCGGCGACCCGCTTGCCCGGCGTGGTGCCGGTGACGCCCTGGCGGTAGCCGAACAGCCAGACCTGCCAGACCATCCAGACGAGTCCCACGAGACCGCCGAGGAGCATCATCGCTCCTCCGACAGCGGGTTCGCCCTTGTTGCTCGCGTCGACGGCGGCAAACAGACCGATGAAGAACACGACGATCGGGATGATGCCGGTGATCAGAACGATGAGCCCGTCGACGATTGCACCCAGGACGCGCTTGCCGTAGCCGGCCGGAGTGTGGACGGGGACCGTCGCCTCGTTCGACGAATCCTCGAAATACGACATGGCCGACCCCCCAGCGTCGATGACCTGTGCTCCGAATATACTATACCGTGCGCCTTCGTGCCGCCTGCCCGGCAGGGCCGGACCAACGCCCCGGCTGCGACGCTTCCTACACTGCGACGATGGGAGATCGAGAGTGGGGGTTCCGGACCCGGGCACTGCATGCCGGAGCACGACCGGACCCGACGACCGGCGCCCGGGCCGTGCCGATCTACCAGTCCACGAGCTTCGTGTTCGAGGACACCGCCGACGCCGCCGACCTGTTCGCCCTCCAGAAGTACGGCACCATCTACACCCGCATCTCGAACCCCACCACCGCCGCATTCGAGGAGCGCATGGCGAGCCTCGAGGGCGGGATCGGCGCCGTGGCCACGTCGAGCGGGCAGGCCGCCGAGTTCCTGACCGCCGCAGCGCTCACGGCATCGGGCGACAACTTCGTCACCTCGTCGTCCCTCTACGGCGGCACCCACACGATGTTCGACGTCACGCTCGGCAGGTTCGGCATCGAGGCCCGCTTCGTCGACGGCGACGACCCGGAGGCCTTCGCAGCGGCGATCGACGACAACACCCGCTTCCTCTACACCGAGGTCATCGGCAACCCGTCGGGTGCAGTCGCCGACCTGGCGGCCCTTGCCGACGTGGCCTCAGCACATGATCTGCCGCTCATCGTCGACAGCACCTTCGCCACGCCGTACCTGTGCCGGCCCATGGAGCACGGCGCCGACATCGTCGTGCACTCGGCCACCAAGTTCATCGGCGGCCACGGCACCTCCATCGGCGGGGTGGTCGTGGAGTCGGGGCGCTTCGACTGGGGCTCGGGCCGCTTCCCGCAGATGACCGAGCCCACCCCCGCCTACAACGACCTGCGCTTCTGGGAGAACTTCGGCGAGTTCGCCTTCTGCACGAAGTTGCGGGCGGAGCAGTTGCGGGACGTGGGCGCATCGCTGTCGCCGTTCAACGCCTTCCTCCTGCTCCAGGGCCTCGAGACCCTGCCGCAGCGCATGGACGAGCACGTCGCCAATGCCCAACGGGTCGCCGCGTTCCTCGACGGCCACGACGGTGTCGACTGGGTGGCATACGCCGGCCTGCCCGACTCGCCGTACCACGACCTGGCGAAGCGCTATATGCCGCAGGGGCCGGGGGCGATCTTCACCTTCGGCGTGGCCGGCGGCCGGGAGGCGGGGGCCGCCTTCATCGAGTCGCTCGAACTCGTCAGCCACCTCGCCAACGTCGGCGACGCCCGCACGCTCGTCATCCATCCCGGCTCTACCACCCACCAGCAACTCTCCGACGAGGACCTCGAAGCCGGGGGCGTCACCCCCGAGATGGTCCGCCTCTCGGTCGGGCTCGAGGACGTCGACGACATCCTGTGGGACCTCGACCAGGCACTCGGGGCGGCACGGCCGTGAGCGGGCACCCGCCCGTCGACGGATGGGAGGAGCCCAGCGCCGCCCAACGCCTCGATCTGCTGCGTTCGACCCGCACCGTCGCCATGGTCGGCGTGTCGCCCAACCCGGCCCGGCCGTCGAACTTCGTGGCGACCTACCTGCTCAGCTCGTCGACCGACTACGAGGTGTACTTCGTCAACCCGAGCACCGACGAAATACTCGGCCGACCGTGCGTGCCGTCGCTGGAGGAGCTGCCGGTCGTGCCGGACCTGGTCGACGTGTTCCGACGGCTCGACGATGTACCCGGAGTGGCCGAGGAGTCTGTCGCCGTCGGAGCGAAGGCCTTCTGGACCCAGTTCGGACTCTGGAGCCCCGGAGCCGCCCGCATCGCACTCGACGCCGGGATGGACCTTGTGATGGACCGCTGCCTCAAGGTCGAACACGCCAGGTTCGCCGGCGGACTGCACCTCGCCGGCTTCGACACCGGCGTCATCGACTCGCGTCGTAGGGGCTAACAGCCGTTCAGCGGGGTTCGAGCACCACCAGCGGGATGTCGCGGTCGGTCCTGGCCTGGTAGTCGGCGTAGTCGGGCCAGACAGCGACGGCGGTCGGCCAGAGGTCGGTCTTTTCGTCGGGCGTTGCGGTGCGTGCCACGAGTTCGTGCACCACGCCCCGGTCCTGGAGCGTGACCTCGGGGTCAGCCTGCAGGTTCAGGTACCAGACGGGGTGCTGGGGTGCGCCCCCCAGCGATGCGACGACCAGGTAGTGCTCGCCGTCGTGTACCCGGATCAGGGGCGTGCGGCGCACCTTGCCGGTCCGACGGCCGGTCGTGGTGAGGATGACGCAGGGGGCGCCCTCCATCTCGTAGCCGTCCTCACCGTCGGACGCGAGGTAGCGCTCGACGTGGTCGGCGACGAATTCCCAGGGGCTCGGTGCGTACTCGGGTTCGGTCACCGGCGCAGCGTAGGGCGCCGCCTCACCTCCGAACGACGCGGCTGCCGGCGATCCTGTCGTGCCAGGTCCTGCGGTCGGGGTCCCAGAGCATCGAGATGTACCCCAGGAAGAACGGCATTACGGAGAAGAACCGGACGACGAAGCGGACAAGTGCCCGGCCCGGGCTGATGGGTGACCCTGTTTCCGCATCGACGACCCGGAGCCCGAGGATCAACTTCCCCGGCGTGCCACCCCGGTGTGCCTCGAAGTAGCCGGGATATACGAACACCAGCGAAACCAGGATGGCGAATATCCACAGGCCGAAGATGCCGGCTGCCCAGAGGGTCAGGACGTCGCACGTGTAGGGGCCGGTCGGCGGACCGCAGGTGCCGGGTTCTTTCGGCAGGATGCCCTCGAGGAGCGTGGTCAGCGTCACGACGAAGCCGATAATCGCCAGGTCCGATACTGCGGCCGACAGTCGTCTGGCCAAGCCGGCACCGACCAGATCGCCGGCAGGTGTCAAGCGCCGGGTCTGCCGACCGGCAGAAGAACGTCCACGCCGCCGGGTCATGCGTCGCCTGCGTCGGGAAAGGTCTCTTCCCTCGATGGGGCCGCCGGTCGAGGCGTACGGGTCGAAGTCCGTCATGGCACCAGTACAGCGTGGACGGGCGGGGGAGCGTCGCCCTCGCCTGCCATCGTGGCGAGCAGGTCGGCGGCGCCCCCCGGCGGCTCGATCCGACGGGCAACCCCCCGGAATGGCCAGCGGTCGGTGGCGAGCAGGTCGAGGGCCGCCCGGTAGGCGGGGGCGTCGACGCCCAGGGCGCCCAGCAGGTGGAGTTCCTTGTAGACGATGTGGTCGGGGTCGAAGCCGGGGGTCTCGGTGCTGTTGCGGGTGCCGGCCAGCACGATGCGGGCCCCGGGGGCGGACATCCGGACGGCCTGGCCGAGCGCCTCGGGTGCGTTGGCGGTCACGTCCACGACGACGTTCGCTCCGGGGCCACGGGTCGCCACACGCAGTGCAGCGACCGGATCCTCGTCGTCGACGTCGACCGTGAGGTCGGCTCCGAAGGCGGTGGCGGCCTCCAGGCGTGGGCGGTCGCCGGCGCCCCTGCCGGTGACCATCACGAAGTCGGCGCCTGCCCCCTTCGCTGCGGCCGCTGCGGCCAGACCCCTGATTCCGGGACCCAGGACGGCGACGACATCGCCGGGACCGGTCTCGGGGAGCTCGGCCCCCCAGCGGATCCCGGCACCCACCGGGTTGAACAGCGTCGCATCGACGGGGTCGAGGCCGTCGGGAACAGGCAGCACCATCGAGTCGGGCCCCAGCCAGTGGTGTGCGGCCCAGCCGCCTGAGAGCGCCTCACCGACATCCAGGGGAGACAGCCCGTAGGCGGTGCCCAGCCCGTTGCGGGCGCAACGCCGGTAGGCGCCGGACCGGCAGGGGCCGCAGTCACGACACGACTGGAAGCACTCGACAGCCACCCGATCGCCCACGGTGACCCCCCAGGCCGCTGCGGCGGCATCGCCGACCTCGACGAGCACGCCGACGGTCTCGTGTCCGGGGACGAGCGGCGTCCGGATCGGCAGGCGACCGGTGAACAGCTCGTGGTCGGTGCCGCAGAGACCGCACGCCTCGACCTGGAGGAGCGCCGAGTCGGGGGAGGGTGCAGGGACGGCGAGGTCTCGCAACTCGAGCGAACGCGGGGCGGTCAGCACCAGTGCCCGTGACGTTTCCGGTCGTTCGGTCATGCTCGGCCTCCCCCTGCTGCCTAGCGTACGGGTGGCACTAACCGGACAAGGTTTCAGGGGACGCATGCAGCAGGGGAGCGAACGTGTCCCAGGGGGAGGGCGCATATCGATGCTCGACGCCGGCGAGGCGCGTTCCCGGGCGGCCGAAGTGGGCGTTCCGGAGGGGATGGCCGGCCTCAACGTGTTCAGGGTGCTTCTCCACGACCCGGCGACGGCTGCCGCCCTCAACGGCCTGCTCCACCGTCTGCTCTGGAAGGGCGACCTCGACCAGCGCCTGCGAGAGCTCGTGATCATGCGCATCGGTTGGGTGAGCGGCGCCGTCTACGAGTGGACACAACACTGGCACGTGGCTGTCGCGCTCGGCATTGACGAGGCGGACCTGTTCGCCGTACGCGACTGGGAGGCGTATGGGGGTTTCGGACCGGTCGAGCGGGCCGTGCTCGCCGCCACCGACGAGACACTGGCGGACGGCTCTATCGGCGGTGCCACGTGGTCGGCCTGCGCCGAGCAACTCGACGAGGCTCTGCTCGTCGAGTTGGTCGCTGCCATCGGCAACTGGGGCATGTTCGCCAGGATGCTCAAGAGCCTCGACGTACCGCTGGACGATGGCATGGAACCGTGGCCGCCCGATGGGTGCGGTCCGGAGAAGGGAGCACAGCGATGAACGGCCCTGAACTGGAGTTGGTGAACCCCGGTTTCGTGGACCTCATGGTCGGGCGACAGCCGGAGGGCGGCATCGACGGGTACCTCGGCCTGGTCGTGGTCGAGGCGCAGGCGGGTCGGCTCGTCGTCGAGTTCGGGGTTCGCGACGACCTGATCACGTTCATCGGCAACATGCACGGTGGTTGTCTCGCCGCACTGTGCGACCACTGCCTCGGGGTCGTGCTCTATCCCGTCATGCCGCCCGGGTCGTGGGCGGCGACCACGGAGTTCAAGGTCAACTACCTGCGACCGGTGAGCGGGGGCACCTGTCGGGCCACTGCCGAGATCGTGTCGATGTCGAAGCGCCTGGCGGTGGTGTCGATCCGGGTCGAGAACGAGGGACGGCTCGTCGCCGTCGCCCAGGGAACCTGCACGGTCAAGCTGGCTGAGGACAAGGCGCCCGACGAATGACCATCGACTGGAGAAACGGGGGGTCAGCCGGCCCGGTGTGCTGCGAACCGTTCCGGGATCCAGGCCGCCATCAGGTTGCGCAGTTCGTCGGCAACCTCGGTGAGGAGGTGGTCTGCGTCTTCGAACACCCGGACGTTCCCCTGGCTTGCCAGCGAGCGCACGATCTCGCTGTTCTCAGGGCCGAGGATCCGGTCCTGCGCCCCGTGGAGCAGGAGAAGCGGTGCCGCCAGTTGAGCCGCCTGTTCGCAACCTGCGCTCTGTGTGGCGAAGGTGGCGACGCCGGCGCAGTATGGGCCGAGGGCGCAGCCCGCCTGGATCGCAACCGCCCCACCGAAGGAATGTCCCAGGACCACGAACCGGCGCGCTCCCTGCTGCACGGCCCTGTCGGCCGTGGCCGCCACGTCCAGCAGCGACGACTCGAGGTGGCTGGGCCGGCGATAGTCGACACAGACGACGGCGATGTCCGCTCCGGGGAGCGTCTCGCCGAGATGGGTCCAGAGGGCATCGGCCGGTCCGAGGTAGCCGCCCATTCCGCCGCCGGCGCACAGGACCACGTCCTCGGCGTCGAGTGGCCCGTGCCAGAGCAGGCCGAGCAGTCCCTCCATCGTGTATGTCTCGATGAGGCGGCGGCCGCCGCCCAGGTCGGTCTGTTGGGTTGCGAGGGGGGCGAGCAGGTCCTGTGCCGAACGTGGGTTCACGGTCCGAAGCCTGTCACAGCGGGCCCCGACAACAGCAGTGGAAGGCATGCAGGGGCGTGCCGCCGATACCATTGCGTCCGCTCCTGCTTCCGGCCGGAGCAGGCACCGGTGCCCGAGCGGACCAAGGGAACGGCCTGCAAAGCCGTAAAGCCGCGGGTTCAAATCCCGCCCGGTGCTCGACGATCTGGGCGGCCCACCATCGAGGGCCGGGGCACCCGATCAGGGGGATGAGCGCAATGTCCGACGAAATCGAGTCCCAGGGCCACTCTGACGGTGGTCGGACGGGGTACGAGGGCCCCCCGCTGCCGCACACACCCCCGATGGGCATCTCCGCCGTGCGGCCCGGCGACCCGCCACCGATGCCCCCCAATCAACCGGTGGTTTCCCGCCGGCAGTCCGAACCGGCCTCGAACCTGCTGGCATCCCTCGTGGCCTCTGCGGGCGTCGTCCTTGCCATCATCGGGACATTCCTACCCTGGGTCGTGACCAGGGGGGCCGACAATGTCTCCGAGATCGGTTGGGACCAGGTCGGCGACGCCGTGCTGGTTCTCATGTTGGGGTTGGCCGGTGCAGTAGCCACCGGCGCACTCTGGATCGGCGTGCGCGGCCTCGTCGTGAAGTTCGTGCTGTTTGCCGCCGGTGCGGTCCTGCTGTTGGTCGCCGGACTCGAGATAGGCGACGTGCGCGCCCTGTCGCCTGAAGACGGATTCGAGTTCAGGGTCGGTTCGGGCCTGCCGGTGATCGCCGTCGGCGGCGTGCTCCTGTTCGTGGCGGCGCTGTTGGACCGGGGCCCCTGGTCTCCGACCCGAGGCTGATCCTCCAGTGTTCTGTCCGGAGAGCACTGCTACGCTCTTGCGCTCCGGGGCCGTTAGCTCAGTTGGCTAGAGCACCTGCATGACGCGCAGGGGGTCGGGGGTTCGAGTCCCTCACGGCCCACCCTGGTGGTCGGCGGCAACACCACCCGGCGGATGCACTGGAATGATTTTCGGCCTGTCGGCGCGGGCCGCCTCGGCGACTGCGGCAACCAGTTGGGCCCAGACGAGGGCGGCAATGAGCAGGTGGATCGCGATGAGGGCACTGGAGTCGACCTCCGTCACCACGTGGACCGCCCCGAGCCCGACGTTCAAGGCGAAGCCTGCGGCGGCGCCACCCAGCAGGTAGCGCTCGGCAGGCTGCCGGTTGCGGCGAACAGCGGCTACCGCTATGTGGAGGAGCAGCATCATCACGAGTGCTGCTCCGACGCGGTGAGCGAAGTGGACCGTCAGGTACCTGCTGGTGAACTCCGGCAGCAGGGCGTTGCCGACCAGTGGCCAGCCGCTGAAGTACATGTCGTGTACGTACGAGCCCAACAGCAGGACGACCAGGCTGCCGGCGGCTCCGACGCCGATGAGGCGAATCCAGCCCCGGGAATCGACTGAGTGGTCGACCGACGGCCGCCCTGCATCGGGCCCGGCGCCCACTGCCGTTGCCGTCACCAGGGCAACGACGGCCATCGAGATGGCCAGATGCACCGACACGAGGTCGGCGTCGAGGTCCTCCTTGACCACCATCCGTCCCACCCAGGCCTGGATTCCGATGACCACGACTGCCGTACTGCTCGACCAGAGGACGTCGCGGCGCTGTCGAAGGTGACGCCACGCCGACACCGCCGTGGCCAGCGCCAGAAGCCCGACAGTGGACGCCATCCATCGGTGTGTCCATTCGATGACCATGTGATGCTCCCACCGGGGCAGCAGCCCGCCGAGCGCACCACCTTCGCAGAGCGGCCAACGGTCGGAACACCCGAAGCCGCTGCCGCTGCCGCGCGTGTACCCACCGACGGCCACCAGCAGGAGCGTCGCAGCCACAGTTGAGAGTGCGAGCCAGCGGGTTCCATCCCCCGTGGTAGGCGATGGGGGCCACTGGTCCTCCTGTGTGCGCTCAACTCCGTCCATTGCCGGCGACCATACGCTCGTTCTCCGGCGAGCGCTGGGGACCTTGGGCCCGAATCCGAGGTCCTGCAACCCGATGCGATTCCATGGCAGCGGGGTGGCGACGCGCAGCGGTTGAGGCGTCAGGGACCGCCTGCCCTTGCGCCACAATGGGCGGGCTGGCGGAGGCGGGCTCCAGGGGTCGGATGACCTGTTGATTTGTGTCCAGCAACGGCCATTGGATCGTCATGTACCCGACGGACGCAATCACCCCAGTCGAGGAACCCGGAAATGACGATCACCTACCCCACCCCACCCCGCCTTCGCAGGATCGCGTTGCTGCTGGCCATAGCGACCCTCGCCGGAGCCTGTGGCTCGGACGCACAGGACTACCGCCATAGCCCCCTGGATTCCCCCGACCAGGTCGGGGTTGTCGTTCCTGATGGCCCATCCATCGGTGCCGGACGCGCACACAGTTGCGCCATCCTCGACACCGGTGACCTGAAGTGCTGGGGCAAGGGAGGGCATGGACTGCTCGGCATCAGCTCACCCGTAGACGTGGGTGACGGCCCGGACGAGATGGGCGATGGCCTTCCGCAGGTCGACCTCGGTGTCGATGATGCCGGAGCCCGCCGTCGGGCCCACGCGGTCAGCACGGGCGGATACCACACCTGCGTGATCCTCGACGACGGCTACCTCGTCTGCTTCGGCGAGGGCGGGTACGGACAGTTGGGGAACGGTCGACCGAGCCGCATCGGCGACCAGCCCGAGGAACTGGGCAATGCCCTGATCCCCGTCGATCTCGGCGCAGGTCCGGACGGCACGCCACGGGTCCCGGGATCGGTCAGCGCCGGAGACCGACACACGTGTGCACTGACCCGGGGCGGTGAGGTCCTCTGCTGGGGCGAGGGACGGCATGGCCAGCTTGGCAACGGCAGCAACCAGAACGTCGGCAGGGCAGCCGGACAGATGGGCGATGACCTGGTTCCTGTCGATCTCGGAACCAGTCCGGATGGAACACCGCGCCTTGCGACATCGGTCAGCGCCGGTTACCGCCACTCGTGTGCCCTGATCAGCGACGGAGCCGTCGCCTGCTGGGGCAACGGTGGTCAAGGCGAACTCGGCAACGGGCGCAACCGACTGATCGGTGACGAGCCGGGGGAGATGGGCGACGACCTGGTGTTGGCGGACCTCGGTTCGAACCCCGACGGCACCCGACGCCGGGCGGTCGCAATGGACGTAGGCCTGAGGCGGACCTGCGTCGTCATTGAAGGCGGTGAGGTCACCTGCTGGGGACTGGGCACACAGGGGCTCCTCGGCAACGGCCGCCAGACCCTCTACATCGGCGACCATCCTGACGAGATGGGAGACGCACTGACGCCCGTCGACATGGGTTCAGACGCGGACGGGACACCCCGTCTGGCGATCGACGTAGCGGTCGGTGGCGGCGCGACCTGTGTTGTCCTCGACGGCGGCGAACTCACCTGCTGGGGGGTGGGCAACTCCGGGATGCTCGGCAACGAGCGCCGTGACAACGTCGGCGACGTACCGGGAGAGACGGGTGCGCTAGTAGACCTCGGAACCGGTCGCAGCGCGCTCGCTGTCTCGGTCGGAGACGAGCACGTGTGTGCAACCCTCGACGACGCGACCCTCAAGTGCTGGGGACGGGGCAGCAACGGACGGACGGGGCTCGGGTCCGCCGGGTGGGTGGGCCGCGCACCAGGGCACATGGGTGACAACCTGTTGCCGGTGGACCTGGGGACCGGACGGAGTGTGCGTCCACCAGCACAGGATCCGGCACCAGTCGAACTCGAAGAGGTCGACGAAGGGGTCGGCCCCGTACCGGTCGACCACCTCACCGCCGATGGATACACGACGTGTTACCGGGACAAGGGCAAGGTCCGCTGCTGGGGCATGGGCTACTACGGCGCCCTCGCCAACGGCACATGGAAGAGCCACGGCGGTCGCGCTGGCCAGGTCGGTGACGACCTCCCAGCCGTCGACCTCGGACTGGACCCCGAAGGAAGGTCCCGCATCGCAATGGCGGTCGCAAACGGCTTCGCGCACTCATGCGCAGTGCTGGAGGAGGGCGAGGTTGCCTGCTGGGGCCTGAACCACAGGGGCCAGCTTGGCCTCGGCCATCGGAACAACATCGGCGACCAGCCCGAGGAGATCGGCGATGCCCTCCGGACCGTCGACCTGGGAGGTCGGCCGGCCGTCGCTGTGACTGCCGGCTACAGCCACACCTGTGCACTGCTGCAGGGCGGCCAGGTGGTCTGCTGGGGTGACGGAGGCCAGGGCCGACTGGGAACGGGTGCCCGAGCCACCCTTGGTGACCAGCCCGGAGAACTCGGTCTCGATCTGATTCCGATAGACCTCGGACGGGAGGCGGACGGTGAACCGCTCGAAGCCATTCAGATCGTGGCCGGCCACTACCACACCTGCGCTCTCCTCGACATGGGCAGGGTCGTCTGCTGGGGCAACTCCGGTTGGGGACAGATCGGCGTCGGCGGGCCGAGGACGATCGGCGACGAAGTAGGCGAAATGGGCGCTGTCCTCGACTCTGTCCACCTGGCCGATCAGGCTCCGGTCGTTTCGGTCGAGTCGAGCCTCAACCACACCTGTGCCCGCTTCGAAGACGGTGCCGTCACCTGCTGGGGACGCAACAACTACGGACAGCTCGGCCTGGGCCACGCAGACGACATCGGTGACGATCCTGGCGAGATGGGTGCGGGACCGGGATCCGTCGATCTGGGTAGCCACGCCGACGGCGGCATTCGCATGGCCGTAGATGTCGCCGTGGGTGGCTCACACAGTTGTGCAATCGACGACACCGGTTCTGTCCTGTGCTGGGGTCGCAACCACAAGGGCCAACTCGGCGTCGGCCATACGAAGCCGGTGGGGGACCACCCCGGCGAGATGGGTAGGGGACTCGAGACGGTAGACCTTGGAACACATGCAGATGGCACCCTGCGTCGGGCTGTCAGCGTCGCCGCCGGCTACGCCCACACCTGTGTCGAACTGGACGACGCCACCGTGACCTGCTGGGGCCACGGAGGCTATGGCCAGACCGGTAGGGGTTCGTTTTCGACTGTTGGTGATCAGCCTGGAGAGATGGGCGACGACCTCCTGCCGGTGCTGTGAGGATGTGACCGCTCCCGGGTGTCCGGCCACCGTTGGTCAGATGATCCCGCAGGTCCGGAAGACCATGCCCGGGTCGAGGGGTTGGGCTGCAGCGATGGAGAAGTAGCCCGGAGAAGCGGGGCCCGATGATCTGAACGCCGGTACCTTCCGTTCGGATCAGGGACCGGGGTTGCCGCCGTCTGGTGGTGGGTTGCCTTCGTTGTTGCCGCCCTGGTCGTCTGGTGGCGGGTTGTTGTCGTCGGGTTGGATGTTGTCGTCTGGTGGCGGGTTGTTGTCGTCGGGTTGGAAGTTGTCGTCTGGTGGC
>JACNKQ010000075.1:25904-110617 GCA_014381945.1 Actinomycetota bacterium | reverse complement strand
TGGCGGGTTGTTGTCGTCGGGTTGGAAGTTGTCGTCTGGTGGCGGGTTGTTGTCGCCCTGGCCGTCTGGTGGCGGGTCGCCTTCGTTGTTGTCGCCCTGATTGTCCGGGGGCGGGTTGTCGTCGGGTTGGAAGCCATCGTCGGGTTGGAAGCCGTCGTCGGGTTGGAAGCCGTCGTCGGGTTGGAAGCCGTCGTCGGGTTCGAAGCCATCGTCGGGTTGGAAGCCGTCGTCGGGTTGGAAGCCACCGGTTCCACCCTCCGGCGGGGGTTCGTCCCACTCGGTGATCGACCCGTCGGAGCCGATGTGGGTGTTGGTGAGCGAGCCGTCCTCGTTCATGCAACTCTCGACGGTCGAGCCGTCGTCGAGGGTGATGATGTCGCAGCCGCTGACCGGGTCCTTCTGGAAGTCGACGGGTTCCAGGTCCTTGAGGTTGTCCGGAAGGTTCTCCGGCTTTTCTCCACCGGGGTCGAATCCACCGTTATCGAAACCACCGATGTCGTCACCGGGTGTCCCACCGTCACCCGGGCCCATCCCGGGTTCCTGCCATTCGGTGACCTGACCGTCGAGGCCCACATGGATCATGGTTGCCGTCCCGTCCGGGTTCGGGCAGCGCGTAGCACTGGACCCGTCGTCGTACTCGAACAACTCGCACCCGGTCTCCTGGTCGAACTTCACGTCCACGGGTCGCAGGTCGCGGACCTTTGCGGGCACGTCTCCGGGTATGCCTCCCCCGGGTACACCCTCGCCCGGCACCATCCCGTCGCCCGGCATCCCGTTGGCTGGACCCATCGCGGGCTCTTCCCATTCGGTGACCTCGCCGTCGACGCCGATGTGGGTGCTTGTCATGGTCCCGTCGGGGTTCGGACACCTCATGCCCTCGGACCCGTCGTCGAAGACGATCACCTCGCAGCCGGTCTCCTCGTCGAACCGCACCTCCGTGGGTTGCAGGTCTCGCAGCTCCTCGGGCACGTTGTCGGGCATCCCGTTTCCGGGCACACCGTCATCTGGCATCATCCCGTCGTCGGGTCCCATGCCGCCACGCATGTCCACGGGCTGGCGGCGTTGCATCATGGGTGGAGGCTCCTCCTCCCACTCCAGGACCTCGCCCGACTCGTCTGTGAAGGTGTTGGTGAAGGTCCCGTCGTCGTTCCGGCAGCGCGTGCTGGTGGTCCCGTCCTCGAAGATGACCTCCTCGCAGCCGGTCTCAGGATCGAACATCACGATCGCGGGGATCTTGTCGCGCATCTCGTCGGGTAGGTCGGCGCCACCTGGAATCAACTCGTCCCTGAAGTCCCCGGGACCCATGCCCTCCTCGAAATTGCCGAAGCGGGCGGCGTCCCGGGCGCTCATCGGTTCGTCGGGAGATCCCCGTGGGGCCATCATCGGGTCCACGAATCCGGTCTCTTCCCATTCCTGGACCTCACCGTCCGTCCCCGTGAACGTGTTGGTGAACGAACCGTCGGCGTTCCGGCAGCGCGTTCCGGTCGAGCCGTCCTCGAACGTGACCGACTCACAGCCGGTCGCCTCGTCGAACTCGAACGACGTCGGCTGCAGGTCCCGCATCTCCTCGGGCATGTCGTCCGGGAACTGCTCACCCGGTCCACCCATACCCAGACCCTCATCGGGCGAGGTCATGCCCGAGAACAGGTCCGCCGGATCAGGAGTCCGGCCGGGGCCCCATCTCTGGACACCGCCACGGCCGTCGACCCATTCGCCGCTGCCGTCAGGGCAGAGTTGACCGCGGGTGCCGTTGGCATACACGACCCTCGAGCAGCCACCGTCCGGGTCGACGAACTGGTCGACCGGGTCACCCCCGAAGAAGTCGGCGGCAATGGTCTGCTCCGATGTCCGGTCGCGGTTCGGGTCGAAGTCCTCGAACCCGAGGTCGACCACCTGTGCCCTGAACTCCCAGTTGTCGAGCCCGTCGGCGTCGACCTTGTCGAGGACGTCGTAGAACGAATCGCCCTCGTCGCTGACCACCACCTGCACGAAGTCGTCTAGGAACAGGTCGTTGGTCTCAGTCTCGAGTTCGAGTTCCTCGGCACGAATCTGTTCGGGGAGTTCGATCGGCTCGCTGAATGCGACATCGAACGCCGTGTCGATCTGCACGTCCTGCTGGTCGGTGCCGCGTTCGACTTCCACCTGCTCGGTGACGGTGCCCGCCTCGTCCAGGTAGTCGAGTTGCGTCGCCTCCTCGGTGACGGCCACCTCGATCTGGAGGTCCGCCGCCTTTTCGACGACGATGTACTCTGTTGCCGTGGCGATCGAAACGGTGGCTTCCGTACCTGTGCCGACGTCCAGGGACAGGTCCCGGGCCTCGTCCGAGAGCTCGAAGCCGACCGAGCCGCCCTCTTCCATCTCGACGGACGCGACGCCTGTTTCGGTCTGAACCGCGACGAACGCCTCGGAACCCGTCTCGATGTCGACTTCGGAAGCGTCGACCCGGACGATGGCCGTCGAGACGCCGAACGATCCGCGGATGGAAGCGACGACGCCGCCTTCGCCCGGAACTGCCTCTCCGCCCTGCAACGAGGTGCCGTCGGCATGCTTGATCGTCCAGTTCCGATCGGGGCTCGTGATGGCGAGGAGGAGCCCTCCCTGGCCGCTACCGGCGCCGCTGAACGGCTCAGGGAACGGCGCAGCCCGGGCGCTGATGGGGGTCAGGTCGATGGTGCCCTGCCCGCCTGCCCAGGCATCGGCGGCCTCGTCCGGGTTGGTCGCAGCAAAGGCGAAGACCCAGGTGCCCTCCTTGACATCCATGTCGATCCAACGCAGTTCTCCCGGCCAGTTCGGGTCGTAGATGTAGACCCGTACGTTGGTTCGGTCGACCCACTCGAGCCGGTAGGGGAGGACGCTGTGGCCTCCGTGCGACGAGTAGATGCCGATCGTGTACTGCTCGTTGCGGGGATCGGACAGGGACCGACCCAACTCGGCGACAATGGCCTTGATCGGCTGTGCCCGCCACTGGGCCGTGGCATCGATGACATCGCCGAGGAACTGCGTGGCGAACAGGCGGGAGAGGGAGCGCTCGACGACGCGGTCCCTGCGTACGTCGAAGGCCCCGGGTTCCGTGCGGACGAGGAAGCGGTCGAGGATCGCGACTGTCATGCCCTCGCAGACACCGCCGGACATGGCTTGGGCGACCATGTTGATCCATTCCCTGGCAGCCGGGGTCGGTGTGCAGGTTCCTTCGGCCGAGCCGCACACGGCCTGGGCGCCGAACAGGGCGATCGCGTCGGCGGTGCTGAACTGCTGGCCGGTGTCGGCGGCGTAGTTGACGAACGACCAGCCGTGCTGCTCGATCTCGAAGCCGAGGGAACGCCCGCCGTCGTCGGTTTCGGTGGCGGCTTCGGTGGCCTCCCATAGTTCTTCGAGGACCTGGTCGGCCTCCTCCTCGTCCATGATGTCGATCGTGGAGGTGGGAGCGGCCGGTTCGCCTCCACCCCCGCCGCAGGCGGAAGCCAACAGGGCGCACGCGACAAGCACATGTCTTGTCGGGCTCAAAGTTGCGCCCCTGTACACCTTCGCCTCCCCTTGACGTCCGGAGGAAGCATCCTTGCAGAAACTGACTGTCGTTACCAACGGTGTGGGGAAGGCGGGAATCGTGTCGAATGTGGGCCGGGTGTGACGGTTTTCACCACCGTCTCGTGGGAAATGGCGGAACCGGGAGTTGTGTATCGGTAGGATGTGCGGGACGTCTTCGAGACGGTCGCGACAGATCGCTGCAGTGTGCAGCCACCGATGTCCACCGAATGCCCCTCATGACACCGACGCCCCTTCTTCGTGTACTCGCCGCGCTTGCGGCCGTGCTGTCCCTGGCGACCGGTTGCCGGTCGGCAGAACTGGGTACCCCGGTCTCCGGCGTGATCACGGCGCCCCCCACGACGCTTCCTCCGACCACGACGCTTCCTCCGACCACGACGCTTCCTCCGACCACGACGCTTCCTCCGACCACGACGCTTCCTCCGACCACGACGCTTCCTCCGACCACGACGCTTCCTCCGACCACGACTGTTCCTCCGGCCACGACTGTTCCTCCTACCACGACGCTTCCCAGGATGGAGTTCATCGCACATCCCCCTGCGGAGGATCCTGTCGAGGCCGAAACACCTTCGGGACCACCCACCCTGCGTGAGCTGATCCAGACGTACATCAAACCCGAGGACCAGGCCTGGGCCGAAGAGGTGGCGTTCTGCGAGTCGAGTGCCCAGCCCGACGACGTGTTCAGCTTTGCCGTCAACGAGTCGAGTCGTGCGGCCGGCTGGTTCCAGCACCTGCCGAAGTTCTGGGGCGAGCGCACCGAAGCGGCTGGAATCGCCGGGGCCTCGATCGCCGACCCGGTCGCCCAGGTACAGGTCACCGCCTACCTCCTCTACGAAACTTCAGGTGGCAAGCACCATTGGGTGCAGTCGAAGGGTTGTTGGGGCGGCAGCCACAGCCACAGTCGCTGACACCCCCGGCGCGACCTGAGCTGGCGTGCGGCTGGCGTTAGGGTGCCCGCCGTGACCGTTCTCGAGCTGGCTGGTCTCCGCAAGGAGTACAGCACCTTCCGCTCCGAGCCCACGCTCGCCGTCGATGGCCTCGACCTCGTGATAGAGCATCCCGGCACCGTTGTGGGATTCCTCGGCCCAAACGGGTCCGGCAAGACCACCACCATCCGCTGCATGCTCGGCCTGGTCCGTCCGACTGCGGGCAGCGTCCGGCTCCTGGGTGAGGTGATGCCTGCAGGGGCGGCCGCCGCCATCCGTCGTGTCGGTGCGCTGGTCGAGCAACCCAAGTTCTTCGGCGAGTTCACCGGTCGCCGCAACCTGCGCCTGCTGGCCAGGATCGGCGGCTATTCCCGTTCGGACATGGACCGCGTGCTCGAGTTGGTGGGCCTGACCGACGCCGCGGGCATGAAGTTCCACAAGTACAGCCTCGGCATGAAGCAGCGTCTGGCAGTGGCGGCGACGCTGCTCAAGGACCCCGACCTGCTCGTGCTGGACGAGCCCGCCAACGGCCTCGACCCCGCGGGCATCGTCGAGATGCGGCGCATGCTGCGCGACCTCGGCGACGCCGGCAAGACGGTGTTCGTCTCCAGCCACCAGTTGGGTGAGATCGAGCAGGTCTGCGACCGGATCGTGATCATCAACCACGGCAGGGTGGTGGCAGCCGGGTCATTCGACGAGATCATGTCATCGGCTTCGTCCGACCGGGCCGTCGTCAAGGTCGACCGCGTCGATGCCGCCCTGGCTGTGCTGCTGGCCGCCGGCTTCGAGGCGACCGGCGGCAGTAGACCCGGAACGATCGACGTCGAGTCGCCTCCCGAGGATTCGGCGGCCATCACGCGGACGCTCGCCGACCAGGGCATCTACCTGCAGGGCCTGCGCATTGAGGGCCAGAACCTCGAAGAGGTCTTCCTGGCGCTGACGGAAGGCGAGTCCGGAGCATGAGCTTCCTGCGACTGCTCGGCAGCGAGATTGAGCGCTTCCTCGCCCGCCGTCTGGCCCGCGGCCTGGTGCTCACGGTCCTGGCGATCGGCGCCCTCGTCGGCGTGCTCGTGTTCATCAACTCGCATCCCGACACCTGGAACAGCGGCTTCCGGGCGACCGAGCTCCTGTCTGGTTCCGGCGGCGACTTGGCCGACTGGTCGGAGCAACGGCCGACACGATCGGGTTTTGGCGAGGACGGGTTCGGAGATTGGGGAAACACCCCCTATCCGGGCCTCCAGGGCATCGTTGGCGCCATCGGCATGACCGTGGCGCTGCTGTTCGGCGGGATCGTCGGCGCCTCGTTCCTCGGTGCCGAGTACCGCTACGGCACCATCGAACAGGTCCTGCTCTGGGAGCCTCGTCGCCACCGCCTGCTGGCCGCCAAGTACATCGTCGTGTTCCTCGGCTCCGCCCTGATCACCATGTTCGCCATCGCCTGCTTCTCCGCCGCCCTCTGGCCGGCTGCCGTCTGGCGCGGTTCCACCTCCGGCGTCGACGGCCGGTTCTGGCTGGACCTGGCTTCGGTCATCGGCCGGACGGGCGTGGTCGCAGGCCTGTTCGGGATCATCGCCGCCACCGTGGCCCTGGTGACCAAGCACACCACAGCAGCGATCCTCGGGATGCTGGGCTACAACATCGTCGCCGGAATCGCCATAGCGATCTGGCTGCAACGCTTCTACCGGTGGGATCCACTCCAGAATGCCATCGCCTTCATCACCGAGGGCGATGCCGGCAAGTTGGTCAAACTCAACGGCTGGCACGAAACGGTGTACTCCCACACCTACCTGGCAGCGGGTGCGCTCCTCGCCGCCTATGCGGCCGGGTTCGCTGCGGTCGGGTTTGTCGTCTTCCGCCGCCGCGACGTGTCATGAGGCGAACGACCCGACGTACGGCGACAGGTCTGACGGTTCCCGTGGCATCATCAGGGCCGTGAGCGAGACCCCGGGCGTCCTGTTCCTATGCGTCCACAATGCCGGGCGTTCCCAGATGGGTGCCGGCTGGCTTCGCCACCTGGGCGGCGACCGGGTGCAGGTGTTCTCGGCCGGCTCGGCGCCGGGCGACGAGTTGAATCCGATGGCTGTCCGGGCAATGGCCGAGGTGGAGATAGACATTTCGGGAGCGCATCCGCAGCGCTGGACCGACGAAATGCTCGACGAGGTCGACATCGTGGTCACGATGGGGTGTGGGGATGCCTGTCCGGTGCTGCCCGGGAAGCAGTACCTCGACTGGGCTCTCGATGACCCGGCAGGTCAGGACATCGAGATGGTCCGCGTGGTACGCGACCAGATCGAGGCGAGGGTGCGGACCCTTCTGGACGAGGTCGCCTGATGGCCGTGAACGTGCTCGGCGGCGAGTTGGTCGACTGCAGCCACGATCCGCTCACCGGCTTCTACCGCGACGGCTGTTGCAACACGGGTTCCGACGACCTCGGCGTCCACACGGTGTGCGTCGTCATGACCGCCGAGTTCCTCGAGTTCTCTGCACAGGTGGGCAACGACCTGTCGACGCCCCGACCCGGATTCGCAGGCCTTGTGCCCGGCGACCGCTGGTGCCTGTGCGCCTCACGGTGGCAGGAGGCCCATCTGGCCGGCCAAGCCCCCGGGGTCGTCCTCGAGGCCACCCATATCCTCACGCTCGAGTGGGTCGACGCCGATGCCCTGCGGGCGGCTGGTGTGAACGCCGCCGGAGATTAGGGTCCGGCCAGCCTTTCGACCAGGGCCGGGAGCGCCTCGTGCCAGTCGGCTACCAGCCCGATGTCGCACTCGGCCCAGAGGTCACAGTCCGGGTCCGGGTTGATGCCCACGATCGTTCCGGCCCGACGGACGCCGACCATGTGGTTGAACCGCCCCGAGGTCCCGATGGCGACGTAGAGGCGCGGGGCGATCGAGTGGCCGGTGATGCCGACCTGGCGGGCCCGCGGCATCCAGCCTGCGTCGGTGACCTTGCGGGTGGCACACAGTTCGGCACCGAGGGAGTCCGCGTATCGGCGCACGAGATCGAGGTCGCCGGGTTCCACGCCCTGCCCGACGCCGATCACCACCTCGGCGTTTGCCAGGAGGTCGGCGTCGTCGTCCCGCCAGCGTTCGTGTACTCGAACCCGGCTGTGGGCGGGAACCTGAAGGTGTTGGAGGTCGATCGATCGGGGTTCCCGTGGTCCCGGGAGCGGAAGGACGCCCGGCCGAACTGTCGCCATCTGGGTCTGCGACGTACAGGTGATCTCGGCGACCAGGCGCCCGCCGAAGGCGGGCTTGAGCGCCACCAACCGGTCGCCGCGCCGTTCGAGTCCGACGGCGTCGCCGGTGAGGCCTGCGCCGAGGCGGGCCGCCAGCCGGGCGGCGACGTGTCGACCCCATGCGGTACCGGGAGCGAGCACCGCCCATGGCAGGTCGTCGGCCAAATGGTCGGCAATCGCCGCCGCCAGGTCGTCTTCGCCACAGTCGCCGGTCACGCTGAGCAGCCGGTCGGCGCCCCGGGTGGATAACTCGGCCCTGAGGTCGACACCCATCGCCGTCACGTTGCCACCCAGGACTGCAGCCGCCGCCAGGAGTTCTGCGGTCACCCTCTCGCGGTCGGGCTCGACCAGAACGACGATCTCCGGTGCCTCCGGACAAGGTTCTGCGACGCTGTCCGAGCGCAGTCCAGCAGGGGCCAGGGCGCCACGGAGGCGCAGCACCTCGGCGACCCGTTCGACCTGCCCGGCTCCGGCGCCCTCAAGTCGTTCGCCGACCCGTTCGACCGCCAGGACCCGGATGTCGCCCACCGCCGTCGCACTGCCGGCCTGGCCCCATGGTCCGGTTCCGAGGTCCGCCGCAGGGACCGTGGTGAGCAGATCGGCATCGACGGTGGCCCATGCATCGGGCTCCTTGACCTTGCAGGGGTCGCACAGCCGTTCGGCACACGACAGCACCGCCGGCAGTTCGACCTCGCAGCGCACCCATTCGTCGTCGTGCTCGAGCAGCACCCGCACGGTCTCGCCGTCGAGTTCCAGTTCCCGAACGCCGGTCAGCAGGGGAAGCCCCAGCAACTCGGCCACCTGGGCGGGTACCTGCCCTGTGTCGGCATCGACGGAATTGCGACCGCAGAGCACCAGGTCCCAGGGACCGTTGGCCACGAGGGCAGCGGCGAGTGCCCGTGCCGTTGACAGCGTGTCGCTCCCGGCGAACACCGGATCGGACACGTGCAGGCCCCCGACGCAGCCGCAGAGGATCGCCTCCCGCAACACCGTGTGGGCCTCAGGTGGACCGAGCGTGATCGCCGTGCAGGTGCCACCCGTGGCCTCGGCCAGGTCGCAGCCCTGTCGGATACCGCGCCGGCAGTAGTCGTTCATATGGAGTTCGACGCCGTGGCGCACGAGGCGTCCGTCGACGCCCAGCCGCATCTCCTCGAACTTGGGGATCTGTTTGACCAGCGCTGCGATGCGCAGGGGCCGATCGGCGGCAGGGGAAGGCACGGCGTCAACGTACCGGCACGGCGTCAACGTACCGGCACGGCGTCGGCGCCCACAGGCCGGGGGTAGCGTCGCCCTGTGGCCCGTCACGACATCGAGATCCTGCACATCGACGAGGACCACGGATCCCTCGTCGAGGCGGTCGCCGGGCTCGTAGCCGGAGGTGGTGGCTGGATGAACGTCGAACCGGCGGTCGACGACGAGGATCGTGTCGAACCCCCGGGGATGTTCACCTGGTTCACCGCCCGTGGCCCGAAGGTCCCCGTCGGGACGTTCGTGCCCGGTTCGGGTCGCGATCCCGCCTCGGTGGGCCTGTCCCACGGTGCCGGCAGGGACGCCGTCGAATGGCTTGTAGCAGCAGGGGTCGCCCCGCCCACAGACTGGGCCGCCCGGCAGAACCATCCCAAGCGGGGCTTTGTGTGGGAGGTCCACCCCGGGCAGGTCGATGCCGGGGCGGTGGTGCGCCTGCTGCTCGAGGGCACCGTCGTGCTCGCCACGGTTCCGACCACCGGCGGCTGGGTGGCCACCGTCCACCGGCCCCGCTGAACGGTCCTCAGGTGTTCGGCGCCTCCCGGACGGCCTGGAGGATGAGTTCGAGCGCCCGGTCTGCGTCGGCCTCGTAGGCGACCCGGCAGTTGGGGTCGTGGGCCATCCGACCGCGTTCGTCAACGAGGGTCTGGCCGCGGGTGTACCGGCCGTCGACCTCGATCTTGACGTTGCGGGGTTCCGATCGGATCACATCCGGGTGGGAGACCGCCAGCACGGCGCACGGGTCGTGCATGGCGCCGCTTCCCGGCAGGCCCCCGAGAGCGTGGACCTCGACGTTGTGGTCGATCAACTGCGCGGCGATGTCGCCTACCCGGTTTCCGTATGAGCGGCACGCATCGGCGTGGCCGGCGTCCATCCGGACCTGGTGGGTGAGGTTCAGTCCGACCATCGTGAGCGGCGCACCGGCCCGGAAGACCTCGTCTGCCGCCTCCGGATCGAAATAGATGTTGAACTCGGCTGCAGCGGTCACGTTGCCGCCGTCGGAGCCCCCGCCCATGATCGTGATCGATGCCACCCGTTGGGCGATTCCGGGATCTGCCCGCAGTGCGAGGGCGATGTTGGTGAGGGGCCCTATGGGAACGAGGTGGAGTCCCTCCTCCGCCCGGGTCGTCTCGACGATGACCTCGATGGCGTCATCCGAGTCGGGGGACACGCCCGGAGGCGGAAGATCGACGTCGCCCAGGCCGCTCATGCCGTGCACGTACCTCGCATGGAACGGCTCGCCTACGAGCGGACCGGCAGCGCCGCGGTGGACGGGCACTTCGATCCCCAGGAGGTCGCGCATCCGGAGTGCGTTCGCGGTGGTCTTCTCCAGGTCGACGTTGCCCGAGACCGTGGTCATGGCGACCAGGTCGGTCCAGCGTGCAGCCGTGATGATGGCGATGGCGTCGTCGACGCCGGGGTCGCAGTCGAGGATGATCCGTGGGCGGTCGGCCATGGGCAGTGTTCTACCCGACCACCCGCACAGCGTCACTACCGGTGAGGGGTCGGATCACGTGCTCTGCGACCAGCGCAGATGCCGTAGCCCTGAGGTCGATGAAACCGCGCACGTCCTGCCGTACGACCTCGGCCGAGTCGGCCAGAAGGTAGAAGTCGTCCACCCATGACCGTTCCGAGGAGAAGCAGAGTTCCGACACGGCGTCCAGCCCGGGGGGTCCATCGACGACGGAGTTCTGCACATATCTGTCCATCCCGTGGTTGGCCGCGGCGACCGTGGCGTGGTGCCGGTAGCGGCCGGTGAACCCGTCGGCGTCGAGTCCCTCGAGTCGGAGGACCAGCGAAACCTGCTTCACGGCGGCCGGGCCCGTCCCGCTCCAGGCGACGAACGTGTCGACCAGCCAGGATCGATCGCCGCCGGGGGGCGGGTCGTCGGGGTCCGTCCAGGCGATTGCCGCCCAGTCGGGCTCCGGTACGGGGCCGCCGCGGATGCCGAGCAGCGCCTGGTCGGCGAGCACTACGTCCACGCTCACCGGTCCGGATCCCGGGAACTCCCCGGGCGCAGGAACCCGGTAGCGGTACAGGGTGCAGCGTCGGCGCATCCGGGCACGGTAGTGGGGAAGGGGATTGGCATCGGGAACGGGCGGCGGTCATGCTCCGTGAATGCTGACGGCGAAGGACCACGACCGGGTCCGACTGATCACCTTCGAGCGCCCGGAGGCACTCAATGCCTTCTGCGAGGAGCTCTACGACGCCGCCACCGATGCGCTGCTGGCTGCGGACGATGATCCCGCCATCTCGGTCGTCGTGCTGACGGGCACGGGACGGGCCTTCTGCGCCGGCCAGGACCTCGGTGAGCTGCGTCAACGCACCACGGATCCGGACGGCTTCACGCCGGGTCGACACGGCTTCGTCGGGTTCATCGAGGCCCTGGCAGGTCTTTCCAAGCCGTTGGTCTGTGCCGTCAACGGCCTCGGCGTCGGCCTCGGGGCGACGATGCTCGGCTACGCCGACCTAGTGTTCATGTCATCGGATGCGCGCCTCAGGTGCCCGTTCACCAGCCTCGGGGTCGCACCGGAGGCCGGGTCGTCGTTCCTGTTCCCCCGCATGATGGGTCGTCAGGAGGCATCCTGGCTGCTGCTCTCGAGCGAATGGATCGACGCCGAACGATGTCGAGAGGTCGGCCTGGCCTGGAAGGTGTGCGCACCGGAAGAACTGCTCGACGTGGCGCTCGACCACGCCGGCCATCTCGCCGGATTTTCCCTCGAGTCGCTGGTCGAGGGCAAGCGCCTCATCGTCGGACCGCTGCTGGACGGGCTGGCCGACGCCCGTGCCAGGGAGGGGGCGGCGTTCGGCCGGCTGCTGGGATTGCCGGCCAGTTCGGGTGCCCTGGAGGACTTTGCCGGGGGCTGACCGCCGGGTGTCAGTCCGCCGGGCCGTGGTCCACGGAGTGCAGGCGGCGGATGGCGCTGATCATGACCTTGCGGGCCAGGCGGGGGTTCTCGTCGAGCAGGGTCGCGAACTCGCGGCGGTTGAGCGCCTCAACCGCAAGGTCGGTGTCGGCCGTGACCGTCGCCGTGCGGGGAACGCCGGCGAGCATGCTGAGTTCCCCGATGAAGTCGCCGGCGCCGAGGGTTGCGACCACCCTTCCCCGGCGGCGCACCGTGGCGGTGCCGTCGACGATGACCATGAACTCCCGTCCCGCCTCACCCTCGTTGGTGAGGTTTCGGCCGGCTCGGACCCGGACGGGGGTCATGAGGCGTTGGACGGCACGCAACTCGGACCGCGAGAGGTCGGCGAACAGGTCCAGGTCTGCCAGGGGTGTGGTTGGTGTTGTGGCAGCGTTGGTGGACATGTCGTTCTCCGCGTGGGTCGGTTCCTCCCTCGAGTGTGACGGCGTTGAAGGCGTGTGCCTCGGCCGGGTGACGGCTTTCACCGGTGTCCTGTGTCACGGAAGGTACGCAGCGGCGACGGTTCCTACTTGATGGCGACCGGCGCCACCGGTGAACCGACGCCCCCGACGAACGGCTCGGGTGTGGCGGCGAGGAAGAATTCGTAGACCCCGTCATCTGCACAGTCGGCGGACAGCGCTTCGAGGTCCCAGTTCTGGCCCTGGGTGAGGCCCATGTCCACGACATGGAGCATGTGGACCGCAAGGTTGACGTCTTCGGACGGGTACACCTCGAACGTGAGCGTGTCGTTGGCGACGGCGGCCACGTCCCGTTCGTGGAACCACGGCACGGTCGACAGCGAGAGCCCGGCGTTCGAACCGTCCTGACCGGGGCCGAGGCAGTAGGCCATGCCGCCCGACTCGTGGTAGATGCCCATTCGGCCCGTGCGGACCAGCACGATGTCGCCGGCCCCTACCTCGATGCCGCCCATCGCCGCAGCCTCGTCGAGGTCCTCGGCGGTGATGGCGTAGGGGCAGTCGAGCAGTTCGACCCCCTTGGACCTGGCCACGTCGAGCAGCACGCCACGGGAACACAGCGAACCGACCTTCTCGATGCCGTTCCGGGTGGCGCCGTCCTCGGCCGTGATCGTGGAGGCGTCGAAGCCGTTGTAGACCCGGCCCGAGTAGGAGACATGACAGAGCCCGTCCCAGTGGGTTCCCGCCTGAAGGCCGAACTGGACGGCATCGTCGCTGGTGTGGAACAGGTCCGGGTCGCCCTCGGGGTCCATGCCCTGGTCGACCATCAGCATGGTCCGGGTCGGGTTGTCGCGTCCCGGTATGAACCCGACCTGGATCCCGTCGCTCTGAAGGGGAACGGCCAACGGGAAGGTTCGGCCAGTCCGGATGCAGTCCCGGGCAGCAAGCACCACCTCGGGTGTGATCAGGTTGAGGGTGCCGAGTTCGTCGTCGTCGCCCCATCGCCCCCAGTTGCGCACCCGGCCCTGAAGGTCGAGGAAACGTTCGCTCAGCGGCATGGTGCCTTCTCCCGGGTCGTCTGGATGGCGAACCTAGCCCCGGACAGCGTCAGTAGCCGGTGTCGAGGTCGACGGTGTCGGCCAGGGGCCTGCCGTCCAACCAGCGCTCGAGGTTGTCGGCGAAGTTGGTGGCCATGTGATCAAACGAGTTGGGACTGCACCACGAGATGTGGGGGCTGAGCCGGACACCCTGGTGGGTGTAGAGCCAGTGTCCCGCCGGCAGGGGTTCCGGGTCGCACACGTCGAGCGAGGCAAGGCCGACCTGTCCCGTGTCGAGTGCCGAACGAAGGGCATCCTGGTCGACCACCGGTCCCCGTGCGATGTTGACGAGGTGGGTGCCGGTCCGGCAGGCGGCCAGGAAGCCGGCGTCGACGAGGTGCCCGGTCTCGGGCGTGGACGGGACGCCGATAACCACGTGGTCCGCCTCGCCGACTGCGGTTGCGACGTCGCCCACGACCTCGACACCCGGGTCGTCGACCCGGGCACCGGTCCGTCGGACAGCGAGCAACCGGCAACCGAACGGTGCCAGTCGGGCTGCGACGGCCCGGTTGATCGATCCGTATCCGACAAGTGCGACCGTGGCACCCTCGAGCGTGCCGAGGCGGGACAGGTACCAGTGCTCCGGCGGCTCGTCCACCCAGCTCCCCGGAAGTCGCTTGGCGGCAGTGAGGAGCATCGCCACCACCCATTCGGCGATGGGCACTGCGGTCGCCCCCCTGGCGCACGTCAGGATCCGATCGCCGAGAACCTCGAGTGGCATTTCGTCCACGCCGTGGCCGGTGCAGTGGACCCACTTCACCCCCCGCTCGAGTGCCTCGGCGAAGTTGGTCGAGTCGACTCCCCGGGTCACCATGACCTCGCCGTGCAGGTCGGGATCCACTGGACCGTCGGGATCGACGTGGACGAAGCGCACATCCGGGAAGCGGTCGTCCATCCGGTCCGTGCCCAGGTAGTCGACCGTGAGGTGGACCAGCACCGTGGTCAACGGGTGCGTTCCCTGATCAGCACGTCCTGGGCGACGGTCGCCACGTGGGTGCCGTCGGCGGCGAAGATCTCACCGATCGTCAGGCCCCGGCCCCCGGTGAGGCCGTGCGAGCGGAACTCGTGCAGTTGCCAGGCGTCGGCCGGTGCCGGCCGGTGGAACCAGATGGCGTGGTCGAGGCTGGCACCGATGAAGAGGTCGCCGAAGGTGCTGTTGCCGAGGTCCACCTCGCCGATGCGCGGATGCGAGGTGCTGACCGCTGTCGTGGCGAGGTCGTCGGATGCGTATGCCACTGCGCACGCCTGGAGGATCGGATCGTCGCCGAGCGGCCCGGCCACCTTCATCCAGCCGGACGCCCTGCCGTCGCCCCTGTGGACGACGCGTCGGGCGAGCAGCCCCCAGTCCTCGTTCGTGCCGGAACCCGGCTCGCCGACGTCGGTGGGGAGCGAAGTCTCCTGGACGTCGGCCTGGTCCTCGACGACCTGGAAGGAACAGGAGAGGTTGAGGATGGCGCCGTCGGACTGGCGGGCGACCACACGGCGGGTGACGAACGAGCGGCCGTTTCGGATCCGGTCGACCTCGAACCGGATCGGCTCGTCGCTGTTGCCTCCACGGATGAAGTAGGCGTGGACCGAGTGGACCAGGTGGTCGGGATCGACGGTTGCCATCGCCGCCCGGAGCCCCTGTGCGATCACCTGGCCGCCGTAGACGCGTCCCCACGAGTAGTCGGGGCTGAGGCCGACGAAGATGTCCGACCCGTGTGGTTCGAGCGTCATCAGGGTGGCGAAGTCTTCGACGGGAACCCCCATTCCGGCCCGCTAGCGGTCGAGCGCCATGGCGGCGTGGAGGGCGATGCCGTGACGCAGGCCGGCCTCGTCGATTCGCATGCGGTTCGAGTGGCACGGTGGCGCCTCGCGTGCATCGGCGATGTCGGCCGGGCAGACGCCCAGCAGTGCCATGGCCCCGGGGACCCGTTGGAGGAGCATCGAGAAGTCCTCGCCGCCCATGACGGGCGATGGGAGTGCCACGAACGACTGGTCTCCGAGGGTCGCTTGGCAGACCCCGGCGAACCGGGCGGCCTCGGCGGCATCGTTGACCGTGACCGGATAGCCCTCGGCAAGGTCCACCTCGGCTGTGCATTCGTGTGCGGCGGCGACCTGGGTGCAGACCCGTTCGACTGCTGCGCGTATGCGTCGACGGGTCTGCTCGGACACACAGCGGATGGTGCCCTCGAAGAAGGCCGTCTCGGGGATCACGTTGGTGGTGGTGCCGGCCTCGACGTGTGCCACGGTGACGAGCGCAGGGTCGAAGGCGTCGATCTCGCGTGTCACCGCAGTCTGGATCGCCGTGATCATGGCGGCCATAGCCGGTACCGGGTCGGTGCAGAAGTGGGGCATCGATGCGTGGCCGCCGCGGCCCCTGACCGTCACGTGGAGTTCGTCGGTCGATGCCATCAGCGGGCCGGGACGGCAGGCCGCCCACCCCACCGGGAGGTTGGGGGTGATGTGGATGGCGAAGGCCCGGTCGACGCCGTCGAGGACGCCCTCGTCGAGCATGACGCCGGCGCCGCCGCCACCCTCCTCGCCGGGTTGGAACATGAACCGCACCCGGCCGTGTATTTCGGAGCGTCGGCCGGCCAGCAACTTCGCGGCGCCGACGAGCATCGCAGTGTGGGCGTCGTGGCCGCATGCATGGGCGCGCCCTTCGACCGTTGAGCAGAACGGTTCGCCGCTGTCCTCGGACATCGGAAGGGCGTCGGTGTCGGCCCGCAGCAGGATCGTTGGGCCGTCTGACGACCCGTCGAGGTCGGCGACCACGGACGTGAGGCCGCTGCCCGTGCGGATCTCGAGCGGGAGGCCGTCGAGTGCGTCGAGGATCCGCCGTTGGGTTCCGGGGTTGTCGAGGCCGAGTTCGGGGTGCTGGTGCAGGTCGCGTCGCAACTCCAGCACATCGTCGGCCACCGCCGAGGCGGATTCCAGGAGGTCCTGCACAGCGACATCATGGCCGAGTCGGGGTGGGTTGCCGGAACCGGACACCGAGCGGCCACAATACGACGGTGACGCTCACCGACGATCAGATCCACGAGGCGCTCTCGTCGATCCTGGAGCACCGCGATCGCGATGCTCCCGGAACCGTGCTCGGTGCCGGAAGCGACGACCTCGGTGCCGGCCTGAGGTATCTCGGGGCCCTGGTGGACGGCGGATGGATGGTGCCCACGTGGCCGGTGGAGCACGGTGGCCGCGGCGCCACCGACGACGAGGCCCGGCGAATCTCAGCTGCGTTGGGTGACTACGGGTCGGCCGACCTGTACCCCTATGGCGTGGGACTCAGCCTTGTCGGACCCGTCCTCCGGGATCGTGGAACGCCCGAACAGCAGGATCGTTGGCTGCGTCCGATCGCCGACGGCTCGGAGATCTGGTGCCAGATGTTCAGCGAGCCCGATGCCGGCTCCGATCTCTCCAACGTCGGCACGAAGGCGGTCCGTGACGGCGACGGGTGGGTGCTCACGGGATCCAAGGTCTGGACATCGCGGGGTGCCTATTCGAAGTGGGGCATGTGCCTCGCCCGTACCGACCCCAGCCTGCCCAAGCACCGCGGGCTCACGATGTTCGCCGTCGACATGCACGATCCCGGGATCGAGGTCCGTCCGCTGGTGCAGGTCAACGGCGACCGGCACTTCACCGAGGTGTTCGTGTCGGAGGTCCGGGTGCCCGACGCTCACCGGATCGGCGACCTTGGCGGGGGATGGGGCATCACGATCGAGACGCTCGCCCACGAGCGGGAGTCGCTCGGGGGCCGTGTCTTCGGGGGTTCCGACGGGGAGGACGGTGCGCTCCCCGGCTGGTTGGCCGCACTGGCCGACTCCGGTCGCCTCGACGACCCCGTGGCCCGTGATCTGGCCATGCGGGCATTCGTCCTGGGCCGGGTCAACAGGCTCACCATCGTCCGTGCAGCGGCTACGGCGCGGGGCGGCCGCCCCGGCCCGGAGGGTTCCGGGACCAAGCTCCGAAGCGTGGCTGCGTTCAAGGACCGCGCGTACCTGGTCAAGGACCTCTCCGGGGCGGCCGGGATGCTCGAGGACTCGTCGGGGCACCTGGCCTTCCTCACCGCACCGTCCATGTCCATACGCGGCGGTACCGACGAGGTGCAGCGCAACATCGTGGGGGAGCGGGTGCTGGGCCTTCCGCCCGAGCCCCGGGTCGACAAGGGCATCCCGTACTCCGAGATCAGGAAGGGTCGCTGAGCAGGTCAGGGATCCCAGCATGTGGGTCTGCGGGGTCTGACGCCGCGGACACCTGTGGCGGTTCCCGGCTGGGGCATGATCTCGCCATGCGTGCAGTGGTGATCGAGTCGTACGGCGGACCTGAGGTGCTGGCGATCCGCGAGGTCCCGGCCCCGAATCCCGGACCCGGGGAGGTGCTCGTCGATGTCGTCGCCAGTGCCCTCAACCGTGCGGACCTGTTGCAGCGCATGGGCCTCTATCCGGGACCGGAAATGGAATACGAGGTACCGGGCCTCGAGTTCGCCGGACGGGTCGCCGCCGTGGGCGATGGCGCCGACCGCTGGTCGGTCGGCGACGAGGTGATGGCGATCACCAGCGGCGCCGCGCATGCCGAACAGGCCGTCGTCCATGCCGAGCAGGCCATGGCCGTACCCGCCGGGATGCCGTTGGCGACCGCCGGGGCCCTGCCCGAGGTGTTCATCACCGCATGGGACGCCCTCGTGCTCCAGGGGGGCCTCGGTCCGGGAGGAACTGCGCTGGTCCATGCAGGCGCATCGGGGGTGGGCACCGCCGCGATCCAACTCTGCCGGTCGATGGGGGCCGAGGTGCTCGTGACCGCCTCGGGAGCCAAGTGCGCCGCATGCACCGACCTCGGAGCAGCGGTTGCCGTCGACTACACAACCGACGACTGGTTGACAGCCGTACGCGGGCACACCGCTGGTCAGGGGGTCGATGTCGTGCTCGATGTGGTAGGAGGCGACTACCTCGACCGGAACATCGATGCCCTCGCTGTGGGCGGCACTATCGTGCAGGTCGGGGTCATGGGCGGTGGCAGGGCCACTTTCGGGCTCGGCAAGTTGCTGCCTAAGCGGGCGAAGATCGTGGGCACCGTGCTGCGGGGCCGGTCACTCGAGGAGAAGGTGGCGCTCAGCCGGGCGTTCGCCGAACAGGTCCTCCCACGCTTCGAGGACGGGTCGCTGCGGGTGGTCGTCGACCGTCGGTTCGGCCTGGACGACATCGCCGCTGCTCACGGCTACATGGAGGGCAACGCCAACGTCGGGAAGATCGCCCTCGACGTGCAGGCCGGCTGAGCTGGCAGGATTTCAGCGCTGGTCGATCGGGACCACGTCCCGGGTGGCCTCGCCGATGTAGAGCTGGCGGGGCCGCGCGATGCGGGAGTTCTGGGTGAGCATCTCGTCCCAGTGGGCCAGCCAGCCCGGCGTACGGCCGATGGCGAACAACACGGTGAACATCTCGACCGGGAAGCCCATCGACTGGTAGATGAGGCCCGAATAGAAGTCGACGTTGGGGTAGAGCTTGCGCCTGACGAAGTAGTCGTCGGCCAGCGCCACCTCTTCGAGTTTGAGGGCCATGTCGAGCAGCGGGTTCTTGCCGACCACGTCGAACACCCGGTGGGCTGTGTCCTTGAGGATCTGGGCCCGCGGGTCGTAGTTCTTGTAGACGCGGTGGCCGAAGCCCATGAGGCGCCGTTCGCCGGTCTTGACCTTGGCGACGAAGTCGTCGACCTGGTCGTAGGTGCCGATCTCCTGGAGCATCCGCAGGACCGCCTCGTTGGCGCCGCCGTGGCGGGGCCCGTAGAGGGCGCCGCAGGCCGCCGAGAGCGAGACGTAGGGGTCGGCGTGCGAGCTGCCGACGGTGCGGGCGGTGGTGGTGGAGCAGTTCTGGCTGTGGTCGGCGTGCAGCAGGAACAGCAGGTCGAGGGCCCTGCTCAGCACCGGGTCGACCTCGAAGCCTCCCTCGAGGGGCCGGAACATCATTGTCAGGAAGTTCGTGGTGTAGTCGAGGTCCGGGTCTGGCTGGACGTACGGGGTGCCGACGAGGCGACGGTAGGCGCTGGCTGCCAGGGTCGGCATCTTGGCGATGAGGCGGATCATCTGGGAGCGCCGGACAGTTGGATCCTCGACGTCTTTGCTCTCGGGGTAGAAGGTGGACAGCGCTGCGACGCTCGAGACCAGGACCCCCATTGCGTGGGCGTCGTCCCGGAAGCCTTCGAGGATCCGCTTGTGGAAGTTCTCGTGGATCGATGCGGATTCGGCGATCTCGCCTGCGAAGGCGTCGAGCTGGGGCCGGGTGGGGAGTTCCGCGAACAGCAGCAGGTGCGCTATCTCCAGAAAGCTGACCCTTTCGGCGAGCTGCTCGATCGGGTGGCCGCGGTAGCGCAGATAGCCGGCTTCGCCGTCGAGTTCGCAGACGGCACTGGCAGCACCGGAGGTGACGCCGAAGGAGGGGTCGTGGAAGTACACGCCGGGAAGCAGGCTGGCCCACTCTCCGGAGTCGACGGTGCCGTCCACGATCGGGATCTCGACGCTCGCACCGGTCCGGTTGTCGGTGAGGGTGATGCTCTCTTTCACAGGTGGTGGCCTCAGGTCACGCGGGGACAGATTGGGCGTCTTCGTTGACTTTTTGACCCTATCGGGCGTCGTCGGGTCGGAAACGGTCCGGCCGCGGTCGAAAAACGTGGATTATTCGCAGTCAGCGGCGATCCAAGCGGTTCGCGGCGCTTCGAGACCCGCTGTTGAAGGGATGATCCGGGGCGGTCAGAGGGGCGTGTTGTCGTGGCGCCGCCTCGGGAGGCGCTCGCGTTTGCCGATCAGCACGTCGAGGGCAGCGCCCAGGGCGCTCCTGGTGTCGGCGGGCTCGATCACCTGATCGACCGATCCGCGTTCGGCGGCTATGTAGGGGTTGAGGAGGCGCTCCTCGTAGGCGGCAACGAGCGCCGTTCGTTCCTCGTCGGAGGCCGTGCGGTGGAGGATCTCGATTGCACCCTTGGCGCCCATGACCGCGATCTCGGCAGATGGCCAGGCGAGCATCATGTCGTTGCCGATGTGCCTCGAGTCCATGACGATGTACGCGCCGCCGTACGACTTGCGCAGGATGAGGCAGATCCTCGGGACGGTGGCCCGGGCATAGGCGAAGGCCATCTGGGCCCCGTAGCGGATCATGCCCCTCCACTCGAGGTCCTTGCCCGGGTAGAAGCCCGAGGTGTCTACGAACGTGATGAGCGGCAGGTTGAAGGCATCACAGAAGCCGACGAACCGGCCTCCCTTCTGGGACGAGGGGATGTCGAGCGTGCCGGCCACCGACTGCGGCTGGTTGGCGACGATGCCCACGGGTCGGCCGCCGATCGTGGCGAAGGCGGTGACCAGGTTGGTGGCGAATGCTGCCCGGGGTTCGAGCAGGTGGCCGTCGTCGACAATGCATGCGATCACCTGCCGGACGTCGTAGCTTCCCGTGGCGGTGTCCGGAATCAGGTCGCCTGCCTCGGGGGTGGGGCGATCGACGGGGTCCATGGTCGGAACCGGTGCCGGGAGGGCGTCGGCATGGTCGGGAAGGAAGTTCAGGAGTTCGGTGACCAACTCGACGGCCTCGTCACGGTCTGTGACCGTGAAGTGGGCGACACCCGATGTGCGTGCGTGCATCGAAGCACCGCCGAGGCCCTCGTTGCTCAACTCCTCGCCGGTGAACCGTTCGACCATGTGCGGGCCGCTCACGAAGGCGTAGGCATCGTCGACCATCACGACCAGGTCGGCGAGGCCGAGGAGGAGCGCCGGGCCGGACACGGCGGGCCCGTCCACGCAGAAGACCATCGGGATGACGCCCGAGCAGGCTACGAACTCGCGGGCGGCGGTTCCCCAGCCGTGGATTGCGGCCACGCCCTCGGACAGGTCGGCCCCGCTGGACGCCACGAAGCAGACCAGCGGGACACGGAGCTGGCGTGCGGTTCGGGCGGCGACAGCCAGGTTCTCGCCATCTTCGGAACGCAGGGCGCCGCGGTTCTCCCCACCGACTTCGACCACCATCACCCGCCGGCCGGCGAGTTCGTCGAGGCGGAAGGTGACGGTGCCTCCCGTGCGGGCCCGCAGGTTCAGGGGCGTCCTCGGGGTATCGACGGCGGTCACGGCTTCCTTCCGGTGCGGGGTGCTGGATCGTCGGCCATCGTGACATGGATTCCCGGCTGGTGCGGTCCCATGTCCCGGATGACCTCGCGTAGCTGCTCACGGGCGGCCTGTACGGGTAGCGACGGCGTAGTGCGCCGGTAGTGGGCCAACACCACCGTGCGCCGGTCGAGCCCTTCGATGCGGACCAGCGCCCAGTCGCCGGCCGGGAAGCCGGAGGCAGCGCTGGCCGGAAGCAGGGCGGGAGCGTAGCCCTGGTAGGCGAGCGAGGTGAGGAGGCGGAGGCCGTCGATCTCGACCTTCGGGCGAAGGCGGATGCCTGCTGCGGCAAGCTCGGCATCGAGCGTGTCGCGGTACGTGGTGCCGGTCGGTGTGAGCATCACCTCGTGTTCGGCGAGTTCCCCGATGGTCACCGCATCATGTTGGGCCAGGGGATGGTCCCTGGTCGTGACCACTATCAGTTCCTCGTCGAACAGCGGCTCCGTTTCGAAGTCGGGATCCAGGACCGGGCCGTTGAGGATTGCGAGGTCGACTTCTCCGGAGCGGAGGAGGGGGTACAGCGAGCCCGAGGTCGCATCTACGAGGATCGGGTGGAGGCCCTGGTATCGGGCCCCCAGCCGTTCAAGCAGGGGTGTGGCCATCCAGCGGGCGGTGGTGCCGATGCAGCCGATCCGAACTGTCCCCCCTATTTCTTCGCGCATCGACGAGATGTCGTCCTCGAGGGCCTGCAGTTCGGTTCGGATGCGCTGTGCCCGTTCGATGACCGCCTCGCCCTCGGCGGTGGGGAGCATGGAGCGGCGGTCGATGAGCAAGGCGTTCAATTCCTTTTCGAGTCGGGCGACGTGCGTGGAGACGTTTGACTGCACCGTGTGGAGTGAGCGGGCGGCCGCTGAGAAGCTTCCGTGCTCGGCCACGGCCAGCAGGTGGGTGAGTTGGCGGAGGTCCATCGCTGTTGAGGATGCCACGAAGATCTCGATCAGCGTCGCGGATAGGCATCCTGGGGCGCACCCCGGTGGATCCGATCCCGGCGGGCGTCGACCCGAACGGGGTGGTGAGGCTCTAGGGTCGCCCGCGAGAACTGCCCGCCCATTCCCGATCGCCCCGCCCGAGGCCCATGACCGACGTTCCCAGCGCCCCGAGCATCCTGGCCCTGCACCTCGGGCTGCACGAGGCCCACGCCGCCGTTGACCGGGCGGGCAGGATCGACCTGGTCGCCCTCGGAGGGGACCGGGCCGGCATGCCGATGGTGCTCCACGTCTCGACCGGTGGGGACGTGGCCGTCGGCGAGGAGGCCGTCCGCCGGGCCGTCGACGAACCCGACGGCTTCATCGACGATGTGATGGGACGCCTCCTCGATGACGGCGTCGTTGAGGCGTCCGGCCGCACGCTCACGGCAGAGGCCGTCCTCGCCCACCTCCTGGCCCAGTCCTACGCTGCCTGTCTCCGGATCCTGGACGGGGCACCCGACCAGGTCGTCGTCGTGCGTGCGGCCGGTGGCCCGGACGAGGCGACGTACGAGGCGGCCGCCGGTCGGGGCCTGGTCGGCGACATCAGGATGCTCGATGAGACCAGGGCCCGGTCGGCGTTCAGCGGCCATGCCCCACCGGGAACCACTGGGATGGAACCGGAACGCACGGGGGCGCTGGGAGCGCTGCTGTGGCTCCGCCACGGCGACGCACCGACCGGTCCGAAGCCGATCCTCACACGGGAGGACATCGAGGGCTCAGCGCCCGAGCCACTGCGGCAACCGGCACCGCCGAGCGTCGTGTCGGTCGGACCCCGCTCCGTGTTCGACGCGCCACCTTCGAAGCCGCCGAATCAGTCGGATCCGGCACCTGTCCGCCGTCGGCCACGACGGACACCGGTACCCCTGCTGGTCTTTGTGATGATCGCCGTGCTTGCGGTGTTGGGATACCAGCGCTTCTTCGCCGACGAGGAACCCACAACGCCGGTCACGACCACTACCACGACCTCGACGACCGAGGCGACCACCACGACGGAGGCGACCACCACGACGGAGGCGACCACCACGACGGAGGCGACCACCACGACGGAGGCGACCACCACGACGGAGGCGACCACCACGACGGAGGCGACCACCACGACGGAGGCGACCACGACCGAGCCGCCACCCACGACCACGAGGCCACCGCTGGGCCCGGTGAGCATCTCCGGTGGGGGTCTCCTCCTCTTCGCCGCCAGCGACGACCCCACGCTCCTGGAACTTGGTGAACCGGCCGACAGCACCATCGACGCCGTGTCCGCAGTGCTCGGCGATCCCGATCGGGACAGCGGCTGGGTGTCGGACCCGAGTTGCGGTGATGTCTCTGTCCGACGGGTCGGCTTCGGAGGGCTCGAGGTGGTGCTCGTAGACCGGGACCCGACCGATGCCCCACCCGCCGAAGGTGTGCCAGAAGAAGGCGAAGCGGCAGAAGGCGAAGCGGCAGAAGGCGAAGCGGCGACCACGACCGTGGCACCGCCGGGTGAGCCCGGGTTCGGTGCCGGGTTCGGGCGGTGGTTCCTGAGTGGCGTGGATTCAGTCGATTCCGGTTTCTGGACCCTCGAGCGAATAGGAATCGGGTCCACGGTCGCCGACATGCGCCTCGCCTACCCGGACGGATTCTTGGTCGTCCAGCCCGATCCGGCCGACCCCGCAGGGTTCTTCGACCTGGACTCGGTCGGACTCGGTGGGAGGATCTCCGGTGCCACGAGCAACACCGGCGACTCGGGCCTCGTCCTCCAACTGTGGGCGGGCGATTCCTGCTAGGTGGGCATCGGTCAGCCCGGCAGGCAGCCCGGCAGGCAGCCCGGCAGGCAGCCCGGCAGGCAGCCCGGCTAACGGCCGTCGATCAGAAAGTTCAGGGCACCACCGAGTTCGGGGTCGCTGAACGGAAAGCCCGTGTCCTGGAGCACCCCGGGTCGAACCCTGGTGCTGGCCAGCATGAGCTCGCGGACCAGGTCCCGGCCGAACAACAGCATCGGCATCAGCGACGGGACGGGAAGCCGTGCAGGACGACCGAGTGTGCTCCCGAGGGATCGGGCGAATTCGGAATTCGTGACCGGTTCCGGTGCGACCAGGTTGACGGGTCCCTCGACCTCCCGGTCGAGCAGCCAGAGGAGCGCCGCCACCTCGTCCCGTAGCGAGATCCAGCTCAGGTACTGGCGCCCGTTCCCCAGACGGCCGCCGATGCCGAGCCTGAAGAGGGGAAGTTGCTTTGCCAGCAGGCCGCCATCGGTGGAGAGCACTACGCCCGTCCTGGCGTGGGCGACCCTGATGCCGGCGTTCCCTGCGGACGCTGTGGCCTGTTCCCATTCTGCACAGACATCGGCGAGGAATCCGGTGCCCCGGGGAGAGTCCTCGTCGAGGGGTCGGTCGCCGGCATCACCGTAGATGCCGATGGCGGAACCGCTGACGAGGGTCGACGGCCCACCGTCGTCGTGGATTGCGGCCAGTGCACCCGCCAACAGCGTCGTCCCCAGGGTTCGGCTCTCCCGGATGCTGTCACGTTGGCTCCGGGTCCAGCGGCGGTCTGCGATGCCGGCGCCGGCCAGGTGGACGACGGCGTCGATGCCCCTCAGGTCAGCGGGGTCGAGCTCCGAGCCGGTCGGATCCCAGCAGATCTCGTCGGGTTCGTTCGGTACCCGTCGCAGGATGCGCACCACCCGGTCACCGCGGGCCCGGAGGGCTGCGCACAGGGCTGAGCCGATCAGGCCTGTCGATCCTGTGACCGCTACGTCCATCGCTTCAGCATTGCAGACTCACCAGCGGTGTGGGGGTGTGGGGGTGTGGGGGTGTGGGGGTGTGGGGGTGTGGGGCGGACCGGACCCGGTGGGGCCCTCAGACCTCGATGGAGATGATCGACGCCTTCAGGGTTCCCCCGGGTGCCTCGAACGAGACCTCGTCGCCGGGGGCGCCGCCGAGCAGTGCCTCGCCGAGCGGCGAACCCGGAGACACCACCAGCAGGTCGTCTCGGTGTTCCTCGATCGATCCGACCAACAGGCGCTCAGGTTCGTCGTCGCCCTCGTAGAGAACGGTTACCACGACTCCGGTGGTGACGGTCTTGCCGTCGCCGGTGGGGCCTTCGACGATCACGGCGTCGAGCAGGAGGGCCTCGAGGTGCAGGATCCGGCCCGCCATCTTGCCCTGCTCCTCCTTGGCGGCGTGGTAGTCGCCGTTTTCGGAGAGGTCGCCGAGTTCGCGGGCCGTCTCGATCTTGCGGGCTATGTCGATGCGTCCGCGGGTGGTGAGGTCCTCGAGCTCCTCGGCGAGCCGTGCATGTGCATCCGGGGAGAGCTGCTGCGGTTCGGGCATGTCAGGAGCGTAGCGACGCGCCACGGCGCTGACGCTGCGGGGCCGATTGACCGGCCCCCGGAGGGCCTTGCTACACTCCCTCCCGTGAGCACTACCCGCACCGTGATCCTCATTTCGTAGCGCACGCCCTCCCGGCGTGCGCCCGACCGTCCACCTCGGTGGGCGGTTTTTCCTTTCCGGGCACACTTTCTCTTCTCCCAGCAGACCGACACATCAGGAGCACTCCAGTGGCACACCGCATCGGCGTCATCGGCGGCGACGGCATCGGGCCCGAGGTCGTATCAGAGGGCCTCAAGGTCGTCGCTGCGGCAGGGGTCGAGTTCGAAGCCGTCGACTACGACCTCGGCGGCAGCCGTTACCTCCGTGACGGCACCGTCCTGCCCGACGAGGTCATCGAGGAATGGCGCGGGCTCGACGCCCTCTTCCTGGGTGCGGTCGGCACCCCCGAGGTTCCTCCGGGGATCATTGAGCGCGGCCTGCTGCTCAAGATGCGCTTCGCACTCGACCTCTACATCAACCTCCGCCCCTTCGTGTTCCCCGACAACGACATCGACTTCTGCGTCGTGCGCGAGAACACCGAGGGCGCCTACGCCGGCGAGGGCGGCTTCCTGCGCAGGGGCACGCCATACGAGGTCGCCACCCAGGGCTCTGTCAACACGCGCATGGGCGTCGAACGCTGCGTCCGCTTCGCCTTCGACCTGGCCGGGACCCGGCGCAGACACCTCACGCTCGTCCACAAGACCAACGTGCTCACGTTCGCCGGCGACCTCTGGGAGCGCACCTTCAACGAGGTGGCCGCCGACTACCCCGACGTCGAGACCGCCTACAACCATGTCGACGCTGCCTGCATCCACTTCGTTCAGCACCCGCAGCGCTACGACGTCATCGTCACGGACAACCTCTTCGGCGACATCCTCACAGACCTCGGGGGTGCCGTCTCCGGTGGCATCGGCTTCGCAGCCTCTGCGAACCTCAACCCGGAGCGCACCGGAGCGTCGATGTTCGAGCCGGTCCACGGCTCGGCACCCGACATCACCGGCAGGGGCATCGCCAACCCGACCGCAGCGATCCTCTCTGCGGCGATGATGCTCGACTTCCTGGGCGAACAGGATGCCGCCCGACGTATCACCACTGCCTGTGCCGATCCGGCCACCCAGGTCGAGGGCACGGTCGCCATCGGCGACGCGATAGCGGCGAGGGTCTAGGCCCCGCACACGACAGGTACACCACGACAGGAAACCAGGAGCAGACAACATGCCGATCGAGAAGGCAGACAAGATCTGGATGAACGGCGAACTCGTCGACTGGGACGATGCCACGATCCACGTGCTCACGCACACACTCCACTACGGCAACGGCGTGTTCGAGGGCATCCGGGCCTACGAGACCGACCGTGGGCCGGCGGTGTTCCGGCTCACGCCCCACATCGAGCGCCTGTTCCGCTCGGCGAAGATCCTCTTCATCGACATTCCGTGGTCGGTCGACGACCTGGTGGCTGCGGTCCTCGACACTGTGCGTGCAAACGGGCTGCAGTCCTGCTACATCCGGCCCCTGGCGTACCTGGGCTACGGCGAGATGGGGCTCAACCCGATCCCGTGCCAGGTCGACGTCTCGGTCGCCTGCTGGCCGTGGGGCTCGTACCTCGGCGACGAGGGCATAGCGAAGGGCGTGCGAACCATGATCTCGTCGTGGCAGCGCCACGACCCCAACGCCATGCCGCCGGCGGCCAAGGGCTGCGGCCACTACATCAACTCGCAGATGGCCAAGGTCCAGGCGCTCAAGTCGGGCTACGACGAGGCGATCCTGCTCTCCCCGCAGGGCCACGTGTCCGAGTGCAGCGGCGAGAACATCTTCGTCGTCATCGACGGCAGCATCGTCACGCCGCCGAGCAGCGCCGGAGCCCTCGAGGGCATCACCCAGAACGCCGTCCGGCGCATCGCCACCGACCTCGGCTACGAATACGTCCGGGGCAACATCCTGCGCAGCGACCTCTACACGGCCGACGAGGCCTTCCTGTCTGGCACCGCCGCCGAGGTGGTGCCCATCCGGTCCGTCGACGACCGCGAGATCGGAGACCCCGGCCCGATCACGCGTGCCATCCAGGAGGTCTTCTACGAGGCGGTTCGCGGCAGGCGCCCCGAATACGCCGAATGGAACGAGCATGTCGGCTGACCATTCCCCGTTGCGGGGTTCGCTGCCGGCTGCCGTCGAGATCTACGACACGACGCTGCGCGACGGCGCCCAACTGGAGGGCATCTCGCTCACCGTCGACGACAAGCTGCGCATCGCCGAGCAGCTCGACCGGCTCGGTGTCCACTACATCGAGGGCGGTTGGCCGGGATCGAACCCGAAGGACGTGGAGTTCTTCGAGCGGGCCGGCACCGAACTCGACCTGACCACCTCGAGGCTGGTCGCCTTCGGCTCGACCCGCCGCGTGAAGGGCCGGGTCGACGACGACCCGACGCTCGCCAACCTGGTCGCCGCCGGTACCGGGGTGGTGTGCATTGTCGGCAAGGCTTGGGACTACCACGTCACTGAGGCGCTGCGCACCACGCTCGAGGAGGGTGTGGCGATGGTGGCCGACTCGGTGCGGTTCCTCAAGGAGCAGGGGCTCACGGTCTTCTACGACGCCGAGCACTTCTTCGACGGCTACGACGCCAATCCCGAGTTCTCGCTGGCGGTTCTCGAAGGTGCCGCCATGGCCGGTGCGGACTGCCTCGTGCTCTGCGACACCAACGGCGGCTCGCTGCCCGGACGGGTGGAGGCGACGGTCCGGGGGGTCGTCGCCCACCTCGACACGCCGGTCGGCGTCCACCTGCACAACGACACGGGTTGCGGCGTCGCCAACGCACTGGCCGGCGTGGCCGGGGGCGCCACGCAGGTACAGGGCACGATCAACGGCTATGGCGAGCGGGTCGGCAACTGCGACCTGGTGCCGATCATCGCCAACCTGAGCCTCAAGATGGGCGTCGAGACTGTGCCCGAGGACCGGCTTGCCCACCTCACATCGGTGGCGCACCACGTGGCCGAACTGGTCAACTTCGCGGCCGACCCGCAGCAGCCCTACGTCGGCACCAAGGCCTTCGCCCACAAGGCCGGTCTCCACACCAGCGCGATCTCGCGCCGGTCCGACGCCTACGAACACGTGTCACCGGAGCTCGTCGGCAACGGCACCCGCTTCGTGGTCTCGGAGATGGCCGGCAGATCCACCATCGCCGTCAAGGCCGCCGAACTCGGGCTCGACCTCGACGCCACCACGATGGGCGACATCGTCGAAACCCTCAAGGAACTCGAGTTCGTCGGCTACCACTTCGAGGCGGCCGATGCGTCCCTCGAGTTGCTCATGCGGGCGGCCTCCGGCTGGGAGCAGGATTTCTTCCGCCTCGAGTCGTTCTCGGTCGAGGTCGGCCACCGTTCGGGAAGCGGCAGCCGGGCCTGGAACGAGGTCGCCGTAGATGTCGAGACAGAGGCCACCATCAGGCTCTGGATCGACGACGAGCTGGTCGTTGCCACCGGCGAGGGCAACGGCCCCGTCAACGCCCTCGACGCGGCGCTGCGGCAGGCACTGGGGGAGCGGCACCCGAGCCTCGAGCGGCTGCACCTCACCGACTACAAGGTGCGCGTCCTTGAAACCAGCAAGGGCACCGGCGCCGTCACCCGGGTGCTGATCGACTCGACCGACGGCTCCCGGACCTGGTCGACGATCGGCGTGTCGGAGAACATCATCGAGGCCTCCTGGCAGGCCCTCGTCGATGCCGTCGTCTACAGCCTCCTCCACGCCACCGACTGAATCAGGCGAGATGCCCTCGTGGCCCTTTGCCATCGGCGCAATGCTGGTGCTTCTGACGGGTTGCGCGTCCGAGTCGACGCTGCCCGGGTCGACGCTGCCCGGGTCGACGCTGCCCGGGTCGACGCTGCCCGGGTCCACGGTGCCCGAGACGACGGTGCCCGAGACGACGGTGCCCGAGACGACGGTGCCCGCGTTCACGGTGCCGGTCTCGATCGAGGACACCGTTGACTGGCAGTGCCCGCTGGCGGTGAAGAGCTCCTCGCGGGCCTACCTGCCGCACGAAATGGGGGTGGGTGACGATCCGGGACCGGCGGAAGTGGCGGCGGTTGCCGGCAACCTCGAAGCGCTGGCGACGGCGCTCGCGGCCGGGTCAGCACCTGACGCCTTCGTCCAGGACGGACGATCGACGATGCTCTGGATACTGACCGCACGCGGGTGCCTCGACGGCGTCGAACTGCTCCTGGACCACGGCGCCGACCCGAATCTCCGGTCGGGCATCGGGGGTCCGCTCCACGAGGCGGCGGGGTCCGGCTTCCCCGAGATCGCCGACCTGCTGCTCGAGTACGGGGCGGACGTCGGTACGGTGACGGTCGAGGGCGACACGCCCCTGCACTATGCAGAGAACGTGGCGGTGGCCGAGGTGCTGCTCCGGTACGGCGCTGACCTGGCCGCCGTCAGCGACTTCAATGACCAACCGATGGACTTCGCCCTGTTCGCCGGACGGCGGGAGGTCGCGGCGCTGCTCCTCGAAGCCGGAGCACCGGTCCGCTGGGAGTCCTTCTACAACGCACTCGACCCGAGGGGGGTCGAGGTCGACATGGTCGGGCTGCTCCTGAACGGTGGACACCGGCCGGTGAGCGAGGAGGGCATGTGGAACGGGCTGCCGTCCGAACTGGCACGCCGGCGCGGGTACGAACGGGAGGCGGAGTTGCTGGCGGCGGCAGGTCTTTGAGCCTCGTGCTCGACGCGCTGATCGAGTTCATGTCATGAAGTGTGCGGCGACGTAGGGTTGCACGCCGTGTCGACCGAACGCTGCCGTGTCCTGATTGCCGAGGGGGTCGGGACCTGTTTCCTGTTGATCGGAGTGGTCGGGTCGGGGATCATGGCCGAGCGGCTCAGCCCCGACGATGTGGGGCTGCAGCTGTTCCAGAACGCCGCCGCCACCGCAGCGGTGCTGATCGCCATCATCTCGATCTTCGGGACGATTTCGGCCGACTTCAACCCGGCGGTCACCCTTGCGGCATGGATGCTCGGACACCGGTCCGGCCGCGAGGTCCCCGGCATGGTCGTAGCCCAGGTGGTCGGCGGCTGCCTCGGTACCGTGCTCGCCAACCTCATGTTCGACCTGACGTGGATCGAGGCCTCCACGAAGGTACGCAGCGGCGGGCACCTCTGGCTGGCCGAGGTCGTCGCCACCGTCGGCCTGCTACTGGTGGTGTTCAGCCTGCTGCGCACCGCCCGGTCCTCGGCGATCCCCTACGTGGTCGGCGCCTACATCGGCGGCGCCTACTACTTCACGTCATCGACCAGCTTCGCCAACCCGGCGGTCACCGTGGCCCGCACCCTGTCGGACACCTTCGCCGGGATCGAGCCGTCGTCGGCCCCGATGTTCGTGCTGATGCAGGTGGCGGGCGTCGGCGTGGCCGTTGCGCTCGTGCGGGTGTGCTTCCCGGACCGGGACTAACAGTACCCGGCCGTCACGTCGGCCGCAGGCGACAGGTAGGCGCCAGGCCCCCGGAGTGATACCAGGCCCGGTGATACAGGCCCGTCCCCGATCACACGTACCCGATCACTCGCACTGGTCGACCAGTTCCTCGCCGGCCACCCGGGCATCCAGCCAGGCGATCAGGTCGTCCCAATAGGCCGTGACCGAGGTTCCGTGGTCGGTGCCCGGGTAGACGCGACGCTCCAGCGGGGCATGTCCCTCGAGGGCGCAGAGCTGTGCGAGGAGCGCCTCGCTCGAAGCCACCGGTATCTGTTCGTCCTCGTCGCCGTGCAGGATGATCGTCGGCACCTCGTTGGGCCGCTGGTTGGTGTCGTTTTCGATCAGCCGTGCATTCCACTCGGGGAGGGCGAAGACGTCGTCGACCGTGATGAGGTCCTTGTACGGGATCGGGTTGAAGATGTCGAAGACGTACCCGAGGCAGCCGTTCTCTAGTTCGTCGAGCAGGTGCCGGTACTCGGGGGCGATGAGCGACTCCAGGTCGAGATCGTCGTAGGCGGCGGCGAGGCCGGCGCCGGCCAGCGTGAGGTATCCCTGGAAGTCACTGCCCTGGAGGAAGGCGCTCAGGAGAGCGAGCTGTGAAGGGGGTGCCCCGGCGGCCACGCCTACGAGGTCGAGCTCGGGGGCCAGTTCGGTCCAGCGCTCGGCGACGTGCATTGCCGCATGGCCGCCCTGTGAGTGACCCCAGACGACGAGCGGGCCGTCGGCACCGAGGTCGGGAACCGTCTGGGCCGCACGGACGATGTCGAAGGCGCCACGGGCCTCGCTCTCGCCCACGATGTAGGGGTGCAGCCCCGGTCCTCCGAGGCCCTCGTAGTCGGTGGCGACCACGACCCACCCCCGGTCGAGGAAGGGTGTGATCGACCCGAGGACCCAGTCGTTCGGGAAGTCGAGCGAAGGTGCGCACTGGTCTGCGACACCGGTCGTTCCGTGGGTGATCGACAGCACCGGGCGCGGATCGTCGGCGGGCCCGGATGGGGCGATGATCGTGCCGGTCACCTCGATCGGCGTTCCGTTCACGGCCTGGGACCGGTAGACGACCCGCCACGCCTCACCGAGGTGGGCCCAGCCACCCAGTTCGACCGGCTCGCTGGACAGGATCGCACCGGGGGCGTCTGCGTCTGCCGAGACCGGGAGCGGCTCGAGGCCAGTTGCCGTGAGCGCACCGAGGATTCGCTCCGCCAACTCGCCGACATCGGGGTCGGCCGGCAGCACGTTGGCCGACAGGGCGAGGGCGGTGTCGAGGTCCGGGTACCAGGCCGCATGGCTGCGGAAGCCCGGCACTCCGCCGCCGTGCGACCAACTGGTCGTGTCGGCGGTCGTGCCGACGCTGATGCCGAGGGCATAGTCGCTGAACTCGCTGGTGGTCAGGAACTCGGCGACGGACATCTCGTCTAGAAGCGTGCCGTCGAACATGGCCCGGAAGATGCGGGCCACATCGGCGACCTGTGCCTCGATGCTGCCACCGGTCCAACCGGCCGTGCGGATTGCCTCCTGGGGTATGGCGAGCATGTCGTAGAGGTCGCCCACGTCGGCTTCGGGGTAGCTCGCCGTGGCCGGGATCAGGTCGAGGGCGGCCTTCAACTCGGCTGCCGCATAGCCGTGCACGACCGGCTGAGGCGGGTCCTCTGCCGGAGGCAGGAAGATGGCCTCAAGGCCGAGCGGGTCGAAGATGCGCTCCCTGAGCACCTCGTGGGCGGGTTGTCCGGTCACCGACTCGATGATGAGGCCGACGACGTTGTGGCCGACCGTGTTGTAGGCGTAGTCGGTGCCGGGGACGTACTGGGGCCCCTGTCGGATTCCCCAGTCGACGATCTCCCGCGGGTCGAACACCTGATCCAGCCGCTCCGAGGTCTCCAGGTAGAAGCCCAGGTCGAAGGCGTACTCGGCGAAGCCGTCGGTGTGGTTCAGCGTCTGGCGGACCGTGACAAGGTCGCCGTAGTCGACGTCGTCGAGGACGTAGCCGTCGAGGAGGTCTCCCACGTAGGTGGCCACCGGCTCGTCGAGGTCGACGAGGCCCTCGGATGCGAGTTGGAGCAGGGCGACGGTGGTGATCGTCTTCGAGATCGACCCGATGCGGAAGTAGTCGTCGCTGGTCACCGGTTCCCGGGCAACGAGGTCGGCCATCCCGCGTGCGACCAGGACCTCGGTGCCGTCGGGCAGCAGGACGGCGACGCTGACACCCGGGGTGACCGGTGTCCCTTCGGCCAGCCAGACATCGACGACCTCGCCGACGATGCCCTCCCAGTCGGGCGGAGGGAGCGTGGTGGTGGTCGTGGTGGGGGCAGTGGTGGTGGTCGTGGTGGTCGTGGCGGGGGGGGCGGGGGGGGGGGGGGGGGGGGGGGGGGGGGGGGGGGGGGGGGGGTGGGGGGGGGCGGGGGGGGGTGGGGGGGGGGGGGGGTGGGGGGGGGGGGGGGGGGGGGGGGGGGGTGGTGGGGTGGGGGGGGGGGGGGGGGGGGGTGGTGGGGGGGGGGGGGGGGGTGGGGGGGGCGCCGGTGGTGGGGGAGGCCCCGCCCGCGGGAATCCCCCCGCCGGTCGTCGAACCGGAGCAGCCGACCGCCGACAGGGTGAGGCCGACGAGCAAGATCGTGAATCCACGCATGGCGAGAGTCTGGCCGGTCCCGGCCCTTCGGGCACAGCCCGGTGCCGATACCGTGCCGCCGTGGTGGCAGACGAGGGCGATCCGACGGGGGAGTCGGTCGAGGCCCGTCCCTTCCTGCCATTCGACTGGCTGCTCCTTGTCGGTGCGGCCGGCATCTGGGGGGCGTCGTTTCTGTTCATGGACGTGGCACTGGACCACGAGCACCCGGGCCTGGTCGCCTTCCTGCGCCCGGCCCTCGGGATGCTCGCCCTTTGGGCGTTTCCAAGCGCGCGGCAGCCGGTCGACCCGGCAGACCTGCCTCGCCTCGTCGCACTAGGGGCACTGTGGATGGCGTTTCCGCTCACGATGTTCCCGCTGGCCCAGCAGTGGATCGACTCCTCGGTCGCCGGGATGCTCAACAGCGGCATGCCGGTCACCACCGTGCTCGCAGGTGTGGCGCTGTTCGGGGTGCGGACCGGTCGGGTCCAGTTGCTGGGCGTGGCGGTCGGAGTGGCAGGCATAGCGATGATCGGCCTGCCCACCGCCGCCACCGGCAGCACGACCGGCGTCGGCGTGGTCCTCGTGCTCCTGGCGGTGACCTCGTACGGGGTGGCCGCCAACCTCGCCGGCCCACTGCAGCGCCGGTACGGCGCTCCGGCGGTACTGGCGCGGGTGGCGACGGTGGCGACGGTGCTCACCCTGCCGTACGGGTTGTTCGGCCTGGCCGACTCGTCCTGGTCGACGAAGGCGTTCGCCGCCAACCTGGCAGTGGGGGTCGGCGGGACCGGGCTCGCGTACGTGGCGGCCGCCACGCTCATCGGCAGGGTCGGTCCGGTCCGGATGTCGGTCGTGACCTATCTGGTTCCGGTCGTTGCAGCGGTCCTCGGGGTGGTCGTCCTCGGTGAGACGCTCGTCGTGTGGCAGTTGCTGGGCGCATTGACCCTGATCGGCGGAGCCTGGCTCACCACACGGGCATCCCGCTCGTAGGGTGCGGGTCTCTCGTCTACGGTGCGAGCAGGGACGGCACGAAATGGAGTCGACAAGGCGGTGGTGAGCCCCGGACTGGCGGGTGGCCGACGGGTGGGGCTGGCAATCGGGCTCGGTATCTGCGCCCTGTCTGCCTGTGGCAGTGAAGGGTTGTCCGCCAATGCCCACGATGACCAGGTCACCTCCACGTCTGTTCCGGTGACGATGCCCCCCGCCACCACAGCGGCGCCCACTACCACCTCGATGGCGACGCCCACCACCACCTCGATGGCGACGCCCACCACCACCTCGATGGCGACGCCCACCACCACAGCGGCGCCCACCACCACAGCGGCGCCCACCACCACCTCGATGGCGACGCCGCCCCAACGGGGGCGGATACCCACACCAGACGATCCACTGCGCGTCCTGGTGCTGGGTGACAGCGTCACCTATGAGATCGAACCGGGTTTGACGGCTGCGCTGGAGCACACCGGTCTCGTGGACGTGGTCAACCACACGCAGGTCGGATTCGGACTGAGCCGCTGGCCGGTGTTCCCCTGGTGGGAGACCTGGGCCGAATTCGTCGCCGAGGCCAGACCCGATGTGGTCGTGCTCCAGGCGGGGGTATGGGATATCGAGGAAGGCGTTGTCGCCGGTGGACTGCGACGGCCCACGCCGACGGACGCCGACTGGGAGGAGCAGTTCGCCTTCCTCATGGACGTCGCCGTCGATGTCCTGACCGCCGATGGGGCCGCGGTCTACTGGCTCACGATGCTGCCGGCACCTCCCGACGAGGCATCACCCGAACGGCTCAACCGCCTGGTCGTCGCCCTCGACCTGCGGGATGAACGGGTGTTCATCGTGGACCTCACGCCGGCATTCAGCAGGGAAGGCGAGCATGTCCGCCTGGTCGATCGCAATGGCGTGGACTGGCCCATCCGCAAGGTCGACGGAATCCACCTGTGCCGGGAGGGCTCGGAGCTGGCCGGACGGGTCGTTGCCGAGGGCATCGCAGTGGATCACGGGTTCACGGTGGGGGACGGCTGGGAGGACGGGGCCTGGCGGTCGGATACGAGGTTCGACGTCGATCCCTGCGACGACCCGCTGCCACCCGGGGATCCCTCCTGACCCCCACACGTGCCCCGGACGAGGCAGTAGGTTCCGATCCATGTCACCGTCAATGGTCCACCGCCACCGGGACGTGCAGGGTGGCACGGCCCGAGCCGCCGTGTTCGGCATCAGCGACGGCCTCGTCTCGAACGTGGCGCTGATCCTGGGCTTTGCAGGAGCGAGCACCGACCCCACCCTCGTCCGCCTGGCCGGCATCACGGGCCTTTTGGCCGGAGCGATCTCGATGGGATCGGGGGAGTACGTGTCCCTGAGGGCCCAGGCCGAACTGGTCGAACGAGAGCTCGAGATCGAGCGCATCTCCATCCGCGACAACCCCGAGATGGAGACACAGGAACTGGCCTCGATCTACCGGGACCGCGGCCTCGACCACGAGCAGGCGGTCCGGATCGCTGAGGAGTTCATGGTTGATCCCGAGGTGGCACTCGACGTGCACGCCCGCGAAGAACTTGGCGTCGACCCGACACAGCTGGGAGACCCCCTCAAGGCGGCACTCGCCGGCTTCACGTTCTTCGCACTGGGGGCGCTCATACCGCTGGTGCCATGGCTGGGGAGCGGAGGCACGGGGGCCGTCTGGGCCTCGGTCGGGCTCGGCGTCGGCGCTGCAGCGATGGTCGGGGCCGTCCTGGCCCGACTCACCGAGCGACCCGCATGGCGCATGGTGCTACGCCAGACGTTGGTGGCGATCGGGGCCTGTGGGGCGACCTACCTGATCGGCAACCTGCTGGGCGCATCGGTCTCCTGAGGCACGGTTGACGCCGCTCCGTCTGGATGACTGAACAATCCAACTGGTAGGCAGGCCGCAGGGGTCGGTAGATCGGGGGTTTCGCACATGCACCCAACGGACGTTGCAGCGATGGTCTCGCTGGCTGAAACGACTGCGGTGGTGACTGGAGGCGGGGGCGGAATCGGTGGCGCCACGTCCCGCCTGTTCGCTGCAGCAGGTGCCTCCGTGGTGCTCAACGACATCGACGCCGATCTGGCGCAGGCAACGGTCGCCGACATCGAGGCGGTCGGGGGGACGGCCGTCGCCGTCGTCGGCGACATCCGGGAGGCGGCGACCATCGAACTACTCCATGCCACTGCAACCGAGGCAGCAGGCGGTGCCGTGGACATCCTTGTCAACAACGTCGGCGACTATCGGCCCAACGGCCTGTTCACCGAGACCGACGAGGAGCAGTGGGCTGCGCAGTACGAGATACAACTCCACCACGTGTTTCGCTGCACGCGCGCATTCCTGCCGGCAATGAGCGAGCGGGGGAGCGGTGTTGTCATCAACGTCTCTACGGTCGAGGCGTTCCGGGGCATACCGCTCAACAGCGCCTACTCGGCTTTCAACGCCGGTGTCTCGGCGTTCACCAGATCCTTGGCGGTCGAGGTCGGCAAGGACGGAATCCGCGTCAACTGCATCGCCCCCGACATGGCCGACACGCTCCAGACGCCCGGTGACCGCATGCTGCGGGGCAGGGATCCGGCACTGATCCGCTCCTGGATCCCGATCGGCCGTTGGGGGCAACCTCTCGACTACGCCAAGGTGATGCTGTTTCTGGCCAGCGACCTGTCGTCGTTCATGACCGGCAACACCCTCATGGTCGACGGCGGCACGATGGCCGCAGGCGGCTGGTACGGACGTGCGGACGGTAGGGGCTGGACGAACCTGCCCGACCAGCCCTGACCTGGATCAGTCCACGAGGGGCTGTTCGAGTGCCGGCTCCACGTACATGGGGTGTGCATCCGGCACCACGGCACGGACACGCGTCTCGACATCGTCGATGGCGGCAGCCACACCGGCGGTGTCGAGCGTCGCATCGAACAGGACCTTGACGGCGACCAGGATCTCGTTGGGGCCGAGGTGCTGGGTACGGAGGTGGATGATGCGCCGTGTCGCAGGCGCCGACTCGATCGCCTCGACGATCGCCCGCTGGTCCCTGGGGCCGGCGGACTCGCCGATGAGCAGGCTCTTCATCTCGCGGGCGAGGACCAGGGCGATCACCCCGAGGAGCAGACCGATGACGAGGGTGCCTGCACCGTCCCAGCGGGGCTCGCCCGTGACCTCGGCGAGGGTGACCGCCACCAGGGCGATCACGAGGCCGACCAGCGCACCGAGGTCCTCGAGGAGCACGACCGGCAGTTCAGGGTGCTTGGTGTGGCGGACGAAGTGACCCCAGGAGGTAGGTCCACGAAGTCGGTTCGACTCGATGACGGCGGTCCGAAACGACCATCCCTCGAGCACGATGGCCATCAGGAGGATTCCGATCGCCCATCCGAGTCCCTTCATCTCGTGGGGGTGGCGGAGCTTGTCGATTCCCTCGTAGAAGGCGAATGCCGACCCGAGCGTGAACAGCACCACAGACACCACGAACGACCAGAAGTAGCGCTCCCGGGCGAAGCCGAACGCGTGCTCAGTGGTGGCGGGTCGGCGGGACCGGCGGCCACCGAGCAGCAGGAGCGCCTGATTGGTCGAATCGGCTATGGAATGCACGCCTTCTGCCAGCATCGACGACGAACGGGTGATCAGGAACCCGGCGAACTTGGCCACGGCGATGCCGAGGTTGGCGAACAGCGCCGCCACCACGGCACGGGTGCCTCCGCTTGCGGCCATGGGTCGGTCTGCGCCTGTCGGTCGGGGTTTCGGGTCGGAGAGCAGCGTAGTGTCGCCATGCGCCCCCGATCCGGAGGCCCGTCATCGACCAGGAGGATCTGCCGTGCCGACCGTGTTCACCAGCCCGGACGAGCTCCCTGACGCCGTCGGCAGCCACCTGGGACACAGCGGGTGGCTCGAGATCGACCAGGCCCGGATCGACCTGTTTGCCGACGCCACGGGCGACCACCAGTGGATCCACGTCGATCCCGGGATGGCGGCAGCCGGTCCGTTCGGTTCGACGATCGCCCATGGCTACCTGACCCTGGCGCTCACCAACTTCCTCCTGCCCCAGGTGGTGCAGGTTGAGGGCATCTCGATGGGCATCAACTACGGGACCGACCGGGTGCGGTTTCCTGCGCCGGTCCCGGTGGGCTCCCGGGTCCGCGTCGCAGCGGAACTCGTCTCGGTCGACGAGGTGCCTGGCGGCTACCAGACCGTGATCCGGGCAACCGTCGAGATCGAGGGCAGCGACCGCCCTGCCTGCGTGGTCGACGCTGTCAGCCGCTTCCTCCGCTGATTTCAGCCGGTGGCCGCCGGTAGCCTCGCCGGATGGCGAAGCGCAAACGGCGGAGTGTTCCCGACGCTCCTGTCTCCGAGCCCCCGGTGCGTCCGGGGCTTCTCAGCCCGACCCGCCCTGTCCCTTCCGAAATCGGACGGCCCCCCTACGCCGCCACCGGTGATCCGGGGCCTCCCCGGTCGTCGACTGTGCGCACCACCGACGAGGTTCAGCGGATGCGCCGGGCGGGCATGGCCGCCGCCGAGATCCTCGTCGAGGCCGGACGTGCGGTGCGGCCCGGCGTCACCACCGACCGGATCGATGCCGTAGTCCACGACGCCACCGTTGCCCGGGGCGGGTATCCGAGCCCGCTCAACTACCGCGGCTACCCCAAGTCGGTGTGCACATCGGTCAACGAGGTCATCTGCCACGGAATTCCCGACAGCCGGCCCCTGGCCGACGGCGACATAGTCAACATCGATGTCACGATCTTCCTGGACGGGGTCCACGGCGACACCTCGGTGACGTTTCTGGTCGGCGAGGTCGACGACCACTCCCGGCGCCTCGTTGCCGAGACCCGGGTCGCAATGGATCGGGGCATCGACGCCGTGCGGCCCGCCCAGCCGGTGCACGCCATCGGTCGGGCCATCGAGCGCCACGCACACAGGCACGGTCTCGGCGTCGTCCGGGAGTTCATCGGCCACGGCATCGGAACCGAGTTCCACAGCGGACTGCAGGTCAAGCACTACTTCGATCCGGGCGACGGCACCGTCCTCGTCGCCGGGATGACGTTCACGATCGAGCCCATGCTCACCCTGGGCAACCCCTCCTGCGCCCTCTGGGACGACGACTGGACGGCCGTGACCCTCGATGGCCGACGCACCGCCCAGTTCGAGCACACGTTGCTGGTCACCGAGGACGGGGTCGAACGGCTCACCGTCCTCCCGGACGGCACGCCCCCGGCCGACCTGTTTGCCTGACTCAAGGCGGCGCGGCGGCTCCCCGGTCAGCGCCAGACGGTGTCTTCGGGCCTGTCGGCATCGGCGAGCGCCACCCAGGTACGCCCGGGTGAGAGCAGGAGTAGTTCGCCGTCGATGGTGATCGTGGCAGGACGTGCGGGGTCGGGACGGTTCCACTCGGCCACGATCAGGTGGCCGGCCGTGAACACCCACGCCGTGCCGGAACCCACCGTCCGGGCCTCAGGTGAGCGGTTGTCCGCCGAACTCCTGCCGTACGGCGTGAACTGGACGACCACGTTGGCGGGTGCCACGCGGACTCCGTCCATGTCGTAGTGGGCGTCACCGTTGGTCGATCGCTGCCACCCGGATCCGTCCCACGAGTAGTCGGCGACCAACCGGCCGAAGTCGACCGTGACGCCCGCTGCAGCGACCGCAGAGTCGGGCAGGGGCTGTCCCAGCCAGCCGAACTCGAACGGTGCCGGTGACAGGTCGGTGCGGTCCGGATGGGTCGCCCAGAGCCTGTCGGTGGAGGCGTACAGGTTGTGTGGTGCACGCCGCGACGAGGACCGCCAGTAGGCCGACGTTGCGTCGTTGTAGCCGACCGTGACGAGCGGGGAGGCGTCGATGGCATTGTTGGTGCCCCGGTTGGCGCCGGAGTAGGCGAACAGGGGCCGGTCGAAGCCCTCGAGCAGGATTGGGTCGGAGGTCCGTCCCGACCGGACGGGTCCGACAGTGCCGGGGCTGGTGGTCTGGAAGATGGCTATGAAGCGTGTGAGGCCCGCCTCGACGATCTCCTCGTAGACGACGTCCGCCTCGTTTATGCCCGTCTGGGGGCGTGCCGCCGATGCGTTGTCGATCTTCACGGCCAGTGCCGGACGGCCGGTGTCGCGTCCCTGGAGGCCCGTCCACGCCTTCGAGACGTTGAGCGACTCGAGGCGGGCGATCTCTGTCCGCGCAGCGGCGATCGTCACCTGGATGTCCCCGACTGCGGCATGTGCCGTAGCGACCTCAGCGAGCGCTGCGGCGATCTCGTCCTCGGACGAGGTGATGCGGCCCTCGAGCGCAGGAACGGCGGCAACACCCTCGTCGCGGTCGCCAACGGCGATCAGGCGTCGTTCCTCGGACGACTCCACGAGGTCGTAGAGCGACAGTGCCCGGTCGCTGTCGAGGCGCAGGTGGGCGTACACCTGGTCCAGTTCGTCGCTGGCGGCGTCGATCACGGCCTCGTACAGCATCTGGGTGCGGAGGCTCTCGAGTGCATCGCCGGTCATCTCAGCGGACTGGGTGAGAACTGCGTTCATGCGCTCGTCGTTCTTGACGTACGAATCGATCGCCATGACGTGTCGGACCGTCGTCGGCTCGTCCAGCTCGAGGTAGTGCTCGATCACGAGGTCGGCCAGCAGTTCGATCCGGACCGGGAGGACCTCGAGCTCGTGGTCCTCGGCAGCGATGCGGGCTTCGGCCTCTGCTATGTCGGCTTCGAGGTTCATGATCGCCTGATCGCCCTCGGCTATGAGAGCCCGAAGATCGGAGACCTGCTGCTCGATGGTCCCGACCTGTTGGGCCAGGACTGCGATCTCAGCTTCCTCGGCCGCTATCTCGTCGTGCAGCGCTGCGATCTCTCCGTCGTTCGGGCCTGCGTCTGCGACGTTCATGGCCGCTAGCGCACCGAGTGCCACACCGAGTGCCAAACCGAGTGATGCCACGGCGAGACGACGGAGGGGACGGGAATGCACGGCGCCGAGCGTAGAGGGCGGCCCCTGTCCGAGGTGGGCACCCCCGCCACCTCCTGCCGGGTTCAGCGGGCCTGACAGGTCGGGCACCAGGTGCTGGTCCGCTGGTCGAGGGACCTGCTGGTGAGCGCCGAGCCGCATCGACCACACGGCTGGCCGGAACGGCCGTAGCAGTCGAGGCGGTGCTGGTTCGATCCCGTGGCGCCGTCGACCGTCCGGAAGTCGCGCAGGGTCGTACCGTTGTGCGCCAGGGCCTCTGTGAGGACGGAGCGCAGGGCGTCGAGCAGGCGACCTGAGCGTTCGAGGCCGACCCGACGCGCACCGGGATGGATGCAGGCCCGCCAGAGCGCCTCGTCGGCGTAGATGTTGCCCACCCCGGCGATGGGCCGCTGGGAGAGCAGGTGGGTCTTGATGCGACGGTTGCTCCGTACGAGGCGGGCGTGGAACCCGGCGGCATCGAGGCCGGGGTCGAACGGCTCGGGCCCGAGTTGGTGGAGGGTCGGCAGGGAGCGGTGGTCGCCGTGCGCAACGACCGCGATGCGGCCGAAGCGGCGGATGTCGCGAAACACCAGGTGTCGGCCGTCGTCGAGGCCCCAACGGGCCCGCTGGTACGGGTCGTCGTCGGGCGAAGGGACAACATGGAGACCGCCGGTCATGCCCAGGTGGACGATGAGCTCACGCCGGCCGCCCCGGTCGGGAAGCAGGTCGACCAGGAGGTACTTGCCGCGCCGCCGTACCGCCTCGATGGAGTGTCCCACGGCATCCGGGGCCTGGTTGAACTTGCCCGAGGGATGGGAGTCCCCGTCGATGATGCGGGCTCCGACGAGGAGCGGTTCGAGTTGCCCGCGCACGGTCTCGACCTCGGGGAGCTCTGGCATCCCGCCACCGTACCGATCTACGGGGAGGGGGTCTTCTGGCACCGGTCGGGTTCGGATAGGTTGCCCCCATGCCTGTGGTCGCGGTCGTGAACCAGAAGGGTGGCGTCGGGAAGACGACCGTGGTCCTGGGACTGACTTCGGCGGCGGCGGCCCGGGGGATCGAGACGCTCGTCGTCGACCTCGATCCCCAGGGGAACGCCTCTACCGGTCTCGGTGTCTTCGAGCCGACGCGTGGTATCGACCTGGTCCTCGAACAGGAGCGGCCCGGCGGCCTCTTGGCGGCGGTCGAGTCAACGGGATGGCCCCACGAGTGTGGACGCAGCCCGTTGTTGGCTGCTGCGTCCCCTGGTCTCTCAGTCCGCGAGGCCCAGCTCGCCACCGACCCCCTCGGCGGTCAGGACCGCCTCCAGATGGCGATGAACGGCTCGTCATGGCCGCTGGTGCTGGTCGACTGCCCTCCGTCCCTGGGCCTTCTGACCATCAACGCGCTGTTCGCAGCCGACCGTGTCCTGCTGGTGACCGAGCCTGGCGCCTGGGCGGCGGACGGGGTGGCCCGGATGCTCCAGACCATCGAACGGATCCGCCTTCGACGCATCGACGACAGCCCCCGACTGGTTGGGATCGCCATCAACCGGCTGGGACGGACCCGGGACGGCCGCTACTGGCACGAGCAGTTGTCCGAGACGTATCCGGAGACCTGCCTGCCGCCCATCCACCTCCGGGCCGCCGTGGCGGAGGCAGCGGCCCAGTCGTTGCCGATCCACGGGTTGGGCAGTCGGCCGGGTGCCTCCGAGGCGGCAGCGGAATTCGATGTCCTGTTGGACCGAGTGCTTGGAGACGAGACCACATGAACGCCTATGACCCCCAGGCCCGTCGTGCCCGTAGCCGACCCGCTGCAGTGAGTCCTGTCGACAGCCTTCTCGGGGACGACGAGGTGCTTGACGGGGCGCTTGAGGCATCCGACCCGCCAGTCGAGAGTGCGGTAGGGGATGGGACGGTCGCCGGCATGCCCGACGGAGAGGTGCGGCCGTTTGAGGCGCCCCCCATCGAGCTGACCGACGAGCACGCAGACCGGCTGCACCGTTTCGGGGTCCTGGCTGCGGTTGCCGCCGTGCTGCTGGTGCTGCTGGCCCGACGGAAGCGCAGGCGGTCGCGCTGACCCTGTTACCGGAGCGTCAGGCGCCGGAGATGTCGAGAACCTGACGGGCTGGGGCATCGTCCCTGAGCCGTCCGGCAGCCGCCCGCTGCATCACCTCGCTGCGACCCTCCTCGCACGTTCCGACATAGGCGCACCAGCCGCAGAGGGGCCCGGGGCTCGGCGCGAATGTGTCGGTGGCGCAGTCGCCTTCCAGCGCCGCCCAGGTTGTGGTCAGGTTCCCCGTGGTGGTGGCAAGCAGGGCGTCGTCGACGCGGGTCTCCACGATCTCGCGGTTGCCGCCCAGGAACAGGAGCCGGGCCCGGACGGGTCGTTCGCCCGTGTCGGCCTCGACGGCGGCGGCGTACAGGAGTACCTGGGCCAGTGCTTCGTTGCGGCGGTCACGGCGCGGCGGCTTCCCGGACTTGTAGTCGGTGACGACCAGCCCGTCGTCGGCATCGTCGAGCCTGTCGATCACCCCGCGGAACGGCACCTTGTCGAGCGTCGTGGAGATGTGCTGTTCGGTTGAGCGCACCGCCACTCGGGCGGGGTCCTCGAGCTGCCAGAGGGCATCGATGGCGGTCCATGCCTTCCAGCGGAACCTGCGCTCGGCTGCGGCATCGAGCCCGAGGGCAGCGAAGTCATCCCGGGTGGAGATCCAACGCCAGGCCTCTCCGGCAAGTTCCTTTGCGCGGTCATGGGTCCTGTCGTCGGCGGGCTCGTCGCAGAGGTGCTCGAGGACGCGGTGGGCGAAGGTGCCCACGAGGGCCGGTTCTCCGGGTGGGTCGGGCAGCTTGTCGATGTACCGGTACTTCCAGCGGAGCGGGCACTGCCGGTAGGTGCCGGCAGCGGTCGGCGAGAAGAAGCGGGGGAGTTGTGCCATCGGGGGTACTGGTAACGGAAGGCTGTGACGGTTCAGATGTCGAGGGCGTCGGGGTCGAGCAGCGCACTGTTCCTGATGAGGTATTCGCGTCGTTGGGCGACATCGCTGCCCATCAGCACGTCGAACAACCGGGCTGCGTCCTTGGCCTCCCTGCCATCTTCCATGGTGAGGCGCCGCAGGACGCGGCTGTCGCGGTCGAGGGCGCATTCGGCCAGCTCGTCGACGTTCATCTCGCCGAGTCCCTTGAAGCGGTTCCAGGTGAGGTTCGTCGCCTTTCGGCGTCCCTTCGTGAGCTCGGCGGTGATGGCGTCGCGTTGCTCCTCCGTGAAGGCCCGGTGGAGGGTGTCGCCCACCCGGCAACTGTAGAGGGGTGGCTGGGCGGCGTAGACGCGGCCGGCTTCGAGCAACGGCCGCATGTATTCGTGGATGAGCGTGAGGAGGAGGCAGCGGATGTGGCTGCCGTCGACGTCGGCGTCGCAGAGGATGATGATCCGACCGTAGCGGGCGCTGTCCAGGTCGAAGTCCCTGCCCTGGCCGGCGCCTATCGCCGTGAACAGGGACTGGGCCTCTGCGTTGTCGAGCACCTGCTTGAGGGTGGCCTTGCCGGCGTTCACCACCTTGCCCCTCAGGGGCAGTATCGCCGTGTTCTCGGAGTTGCGGCCCATCTTGGCGGGGCCGGCCGCCGAGTCGCCCTCGACGATGACGAGTTCGGCGTCGGGGCCGTGGACGCGACAGTCGGCCAGCTTGTCGGGCATGCCGGTCGAGCCCATGCTGGCGGCCTTGCGGCGGTTCTCGAGCACCTGCTTGGAGGCGACGCGGTTGACGACCGCTGTGGCGATCTTGTCGCGCACTGCGTTGATGTGCGTCTTGGGTCCCGAGCCGCCGAACCAGTCGGAGAGCCCGGACTTGACGATGTCGTAGACGATCTTCTCGACGGCGGGGGTGCCTAGTTCCTGCTTGGTCTGGCCGCGGAACTGGGGTTCGGGGAACTCGATCTTGATGGCGGCGACCAGCCCCTCCTGGATGTCGTCCTTCGTGGCGCGGTGCTTGCTGGACCTGGCCAGCTTCGCCAGCTTGCGGGCGTCTTTGAGCAGGACGTCGTTGACCGCACGGGTGAGGGCCCGCTCAAAGCCGGCCACGTGCGTTCCGCCCTGATCGGTGGGAATGGTGTTGACGAAGGAGTGGAACGAGGAGTCGAAGCCTTTGACCCAGCGCATCGCCACGTCGACGGTGCATTCACGTTCGACGTCGCGCATCTTGCCGTCGACGGGGACCCGTTCGGTGAAGGTCTCGATGCCCGAGAGTGAGATGACCTCGGATGCCCGGTCGCCTTCGGAGTGGCTGTTCACCAGGTCGTTCAACCCGCCGCGCGACACGAACTCGAAGGGTTCCCTACGGCCACCGGTGCGCTTGTCGTGGACGCGAACCTTCAGACCCGGGACCAGGTAGCAGGAACGGGTCGCGCGCTCGCAGATCTCGTCGAAGTCGATGCTGGCGTCCGCGTCGAAGAGTTCGCGGTCGGGGAGGAAGCGGACACGGGTGCCGGTCTTGGTCTTGGCGACCTTCTTGACCCTGTGGAGTTCGTGGCCCGCCCTGAACTTGCGTGTCTCGGCGTCCACGTGGCCGGCGACACGATCGCGGAACGCCAACTCCCAGGTGTGGCCGCCACGGTCCACCTGGGCGATCAGGCGCGAGGAGAGGGCGTTGACCACCGAGGCGCCGACGCCGTGGAGGCCTCCGGACGCCCCGTAGGCGCCACCACCGAACTTGCCACCGGCGTGAAGTTCCGTGAAGACGACCTCGAGCGCCGAGACCTTGCGCTTGGCGTGTTCGTCGATCGGAATGCCACGGCCGTTGTCGGCGACCTCGACAGTCTGGTCGCGGTGGAGGGTGACGTCGATCCTGGTGGCATGACCGGCGGCAGCCTCATCGACTGCGTTGTCGATCAACTCCCAGATCAGGTGCATCAGGCCCTGGCTGCCGGTGCCGCCGATGTACATGCCCGGTCGCTTTCGGACCGCTTCGAGGCCCTCGAGGGTCTGGATCGCATCGGCGTCGTAGCCGTTGCCGGAAGCCTTGACAGAGGCAGCCTTCTTCGTGGTCTTCCTGGTCGATGCCTTTACAGAGGCGGCCTTCCCGGCAGGCTTCTTGGTGGATGCCTTGGCTGCCACGGTCACCACCTCGCCGGGCCGAGGTCGAGGACCTGGCGCTCGGTGGAGGTGCCCGAGAGGTCGCGGCGGCTGGGCTCGAGCAGGAACGGCACCGGGGACGGGTCGGCCTTGTTCGGGTTGTCGTCGGCGGCCATGAGTGCGAGGAGCCCGAGCGGCTGTCCGACACGGGCCAGGAGGAGCGCCGATCCGTCGGCAGGCTTCCCGACGCGGACGCCGACACCGCCGCGGCCCTTGCTGTCGAAGTCGGAGATCGGCGTCGCCTTGGCGCTGCAGTCGTCGCCGACCGTGAAGAGCAGGTCGTCGCCGAGCACCGGTCCGGCGCCGATGACCGTTGAGCCGGGCCGCAGCTTCATGCCGGCCACGCCGCCTGCGCCGCGCCCCTGGATGCTGATGCCCTCGACCGGCGTTCGCAGTACCTGTCCATCGCTGGCGACGATCACCACGTCGACCCCGGCGGGAGCGCAGAAGGCGGCCGCCACCCGGTCGCCCGGCTTGAGGGACAACAGGGTCCTGCCGGACCTGGTCCCGCGGACCTCCTCGAGGGTGAGGCGCTTGGCGACCCCTTCGGCCGTGACCAGGACCAGGTGCTCGTCGCCGTCGGCCACGACCGTGTGGATGGCCTCGCCCCGGTTTGTGCCGAACACCTGGGCGGCTCCACCGCCCCGCGTGCGACCGGTGGCATCGCCGAGTTCGACGGCCGGCACCTGAAGGGCGCGACCATCGGAGGTGACCGCCGTGATTCGTTCGGTGGTACGGGTGACGATCGAGGCCACCAGCACGTCGTGTCGGCCGGGGGTGGCCCGCCTGGCGCCGTCGGTGTGGAGTCGGCCGATCTGGCCGGACGTCGAAAGGGTGACCACGCAGGCCTCGTCGACGACGTCGTCGGCAACCTCGGCGGCCTCGAAGACCGGTAGGTCGTCGGGGTGGACGAGCTCGGTGCGCCGGGGCCGCCCGAAGCGCTCGACCTCCTCGCCGAACTCCCGGAGCACAGTGGTGCGCTGTCGATCCTTGGACTTGAGCAGCTTCTGCAGTTCGGCGATGGTGGCGGAGAGTTCGTCCCGTTCTTCCTCGAAGCGAATCTGTTCGAGGGCCGTGAGTCGCTTCAGCGGCATGTCGAGGATGTGGTCTGTCTGTACCTGGCTCAGCTTGAAGCGCTTCATGAGGGCCTTGCGGGCGGCGGCCGTGTCCTTGGAGCTGCGGATGATCGCGACGACCTCGTCGATGGCGTCGAGGGCGATCAGGAGGCCCTCGACGATGTGGAGCCTGTCCTCGGCCCGCCCCCGCCGGTGCCGGGTGCGTCGGACGAGGACCTCGAGGCGGTGGTCGACGTAGTGCCTGCAGAGATCGCCGAAGCCGAGGGTGTGCGGTACACCGTCGACGAGCACCACGTTGTTGATGCCGAACGTCTCCTCGAGGGGGGTCAGACGGTAGAGCTCGCCGAGGACCGACTGGGGGTTGTGGCCCTTGCGCACGAGTATCTGGATACGGAGTCCGCCCACCCGGTCGGTGAGGTTCTTGAAGTCGTCGACGCCTTCGAGGCGGCCCGCCTCGTTGAGCTCTTTGAGCTTGGCGATGATGCGCTCGGGGCCGACGAGGTAGGGGAGTTCGGTCACGACGATCGCCTGCCTGCCGCGATCGACGGATTCGACCTCGGCCCTGGCCCGGATGCGGATGCTGCCACGGCCGGTCTCGTAGGCCTCGCGGATGCCGTCGTCGACGACGATGCCGCCGCTCGGGAAGTCGGGTCCCGGGCAGAGTGCCAGGAGCTCGTCGGTCGTGGGCCTGGGTCGGCGCTTGGTCATCACGAGCGAGATGGCGGCGTAGAGCTCCTCGAGGTTGTGGGTGGGCATGTTGGTCGCCATGCCGACGGCGATGCCCGTGGTGCCGTTGAGCAGCAGGCCGGGAAGCAGGGCGGGCAGGACGACGGGTTCCTCCGATTCGCCGTCGTAGGTGGGTCGGAAGTCGACGGTGTCCTCGTCGAGTTCCCGGACCATGGCCATGGCGGCTTCGCTCAACCGGCACTCGGTGTAGCGCGGGGCGGCGGGCGGGTCGTCGAGGGAGCCGAAGTTGCCCTGTGGGTCGACGTACGTGATCCCCCGGGAGAAGTCCTGGCCCATACGGACCAGGGCGTCGTAGATGGCCGAGTCGCCATGGGGGTGGTAGCGGCCCATCGTGTCGCCCACGACGCGGGCACTCTTGCGGTGCGGCGTTTCGGGGCGGATTCCCATGCGCAGCATCGAGTAGAGGATGCGGCGTTGTACGGGCTTGAGGCCGTCGCGGACGTCGGGGATCGCCCGTGACGTTATGACCGAGAGCGAGTAGGCGAGGAACGATTCGCGCATCTCCTCGGCGACCGGGACATCGACCACCTCCCGGGCGAACGGGGCTTCGTCGTCTAGCAGTTTCTGCTGCTGGGCCATCGTGCTGGGATCCTCGGATTCGGTGGTGCTCGGGGAGTGGGTGCGTGGTCGTCCGACTGGTCACGACAGCATGCCGAGGCCCTGTGACAGGCCCCGCCTGCCGTCAGGTCGACGGTAGTCGGGGGCATCGGGGCACCGGGGTATGCCCGTGGGGATCGGGCGATGCCCTCAGGGGCGGGCGGGAGCCGGACAGCAGTCGGCGGGGCAGGTGTCTGGTCGGAGCCCGAGGCTTCCCGACGACCTGCGGGCGGCGCTCGGGGCGAGGCGTTCCTCGAACAGGTCTACGACCATGGAGGCGAACCGCCCGTCGTCGTCGACGGCACGTGCACGGACGAAGGAGACCCCGGCATCCTCGGAGCGTCGTGCCGCCTCGATGTCGAGGTCCCAGGCGATCTCGAAGTTCTCGATCGGCATGCCGAGGGGGGACACGGCGACTGCCCGTACGCCCTCGACGGCAAGCGATGCGATCCGGTCGCCGACGTCGGGCTCCAGCCAGGGGTGGTGGGGGGAACCGCTGCGGGACTGCCACACGACCTCCCACGGATGCCGCCCGTCGGGGTCGACGCGTGCCGCGATCAGGCGTGCGGCGTCATGGAGTTGTGCAACGTAGCCACACGTCTCCGCCTGGGAGGTCGGGATGCTGTGGGCGGAAAACAGCAGGTGGGCGCCTTCCCGACGGTCATCCGGGAGCCCGACAAGGGCCTCTGACAGACGGGCGGCAGCGGGTTCGATCAGGCCCGGGTGGTCGTGGTGGGGGCGGATCCGGTCGATGCGGGGTGCACCGGCGCCCACGGCACGACAGGCGGCATCGAGGTCCTCGCCGTACTGGCGACAGGTCGAGTACGAACTGTAGGGAGAGGCCACCCAGGCGAGGACACGCTCGACGCCGACGTCACGCATCGTCGCCACAACATCGGCCAGCAGCGGAGGGGCGTTCCTGTTGCCCCAGAAGACCTTCAGGTCGTGGCGTCTCGCCGCCAGTTCGTCGGCGACGGAAGCGGCCAGCGAGCGCATGCGTCCGTTGATGGGCGACACGCCGCCGAACGTGTCGTAGCGGGCTGCCACCTCGGAGAGGCGTTCAGGCGGCACCCCCCGTCCGGCGGTGACGCGGTCGAGGAAGGGGCCGACCTGGTCGCGGCCCTCAGGGCCGCCGAAGGCGACCAGCAACAGGGCGTCGTAGGGATTCTCGGGGCCCATCGTCGGGTGGGCGTCGACGTCAGCCGTCTGCGACGGCGAAGTGGGAGAGGTCTTCGGCGAGACCGGTCCGGATCGCCTTGGCGATGGCGCCACGGGCGGTCGTCCGGGTGCGCAGGAGGCCGCCGCGGCTTATGCCGGTCAGTTGCTGTGCCCGGTCGACCGCTATGGCGACGGGGTCGCCGTCCACGGCCTCGTCGAGGAAGCCGGCGTCGACGGCACCGTCGGGGCCGTACATGGTGCCCAGCGCCGTGACGCGGGCAAAGTGGCGCTTCGATATGCGGTCGCGGGCCAACTCGGTGGCGAAGAAGGGCAGCGGCATGCCGATGGTCACCTCGGGCAGCCCGATCTTGAACTCGCCCCGGGTGCCGATCCGCAGGTCGCATGACATCAGGATGATCGCTCCGGCGGCGATGGCGTGCCCGGTGCAGGCGGCCACGACCGGGCGGGGGTACAGGTAGAGGCGCAGGAACAGGTCGACCCCCCGGGCGAGCATCGCCTGGGCCGCCTCGGGACCCGACCTCATGACCTTCAGGTCGAAGCCGGCCGAGAAGCGTCCGGGGCGGCCGGCCAGCACGACCGCGTCGGCGTTGCCGTCGACCTCGTCGAGGGCCGCCAGCAGGGCATCGATGGTGTCGTTGCCGAGTGCGTTGGCCTTTCCGTCGTCGAACTCGAGGACCGCCACGCCACCCACCCGGCGGATGGTCACGATCTCGGACTGGGTCGCCTCGGATGGCATGTCGGTCATCCCGGCAACCTACCGGCTACCTGCGGACCGCTCCGAAGTGAGCCCGGCGGCTGCCGGTAGGCTGCTGCCATGAGCGACACCGACACGTACTCCGAAGAGCAGGTCGACCAGGTGGTGACAGTCACCGAGGCCGCGTTCGCCAAGGTCGTCGAGGTCCGCAACGAAGAGGACGACCCTGCCGGGCTGGCACTTCGCATCTCGATCACCGGCTCCCGGGGTGTCGACTACGTCTACGACCTGGCTTTCCTCGAGATAGCCGAAGCCCCGGACGATGACATCCGCTGGGAGGTCGACGACCTCTCGCTCCTGATCCCTGCCGAGGACCGCGACAAGTTGGCCGGCGCCACACTGGACCTCCCCAGCAACCCCACCCAGGGCGGCCTGGTGATCCGCAACCCCAACCGGCCCAATCCACTCGGCGACATCGGCACCCTCGAGCTCACAGGTGAGATTCCCGATCGGGTCGGACAGTTGATCGCAGAGCGCATCAACCCCGCCCTGGCATCCCACGGGGGCTACGCCACGCTCGTCGGCGTCGAGGGAACCACCGCCTATGTCACCATGGGCGGCGGCTGCCAGGGTTGCTCCATGAGCGCCGCAACGCTGACCGAGGGCATCCGGTCCGCCATCCTCGAGGCGATCCCCGAGATCCTCGAGGTGGTCGACGCCACCGACCACTCGGCCGGCGAGAACCCCTTCTACAGTTAGGTGGTAGTGCGCCGAGGCGCCCGATCGTCCTGCAGTTGAGACCGAGGGTCGACTAGAGCGACCGGCGCACCCGTTCGGCCACGCCTTCGGCGTCGAGCCCGAACGATGCCAGCAGGTCATCCGGCTTCCCGTGGGCATGGTGGGCGATCGGAACCCCCATCACCTCGACCCGTGCCCCGGGGGAGGCATCTGCGAGCGAGGTGCGAACCGCCGTTCCGAACCCGCCCTCGGCGTAACCGTCCTCGACGGTGACGACAAGGGGATGCCCGGAGGCGTCGGCGAGCATCGCAGGGTCGAGGGGCCTGATAAGCCGTGGGTCCCAGACCGTTGCCGAGATCCCGTCGGCGGCGAGCATCTCGGCGGCTCCGGAAGCGGCGGCGAGCATCTTGCCGGCCCCGAGCAGGCAGACGTCGGTGCCCCTGCGGACCTGTCGGCCCATGAGGCCGGAGCCCGTTTCGTCCCAGCCCACGTGGGGGGCGGCGGTCTTGGGCCAGCGGATGGAGGCGGGCCCGTCGCAGAGTTCGAGGGCGTCCTCCAGCATCTGCTGGACCTCCTGGTACGACGACGGGGCGAAGATGGTCATCCCGGGGACCTTCGAGAGCAGCACCAGGTCGAGCAGTCCGTGGTGTGAGGGCCCGTCGTCGCCGGTGATGCCTGCCCGGTCGAGGCAGAAGACCACCGGTTGTCCGTGGAGGGCGACATCGAGGTTGACCTGGTCGATCGCCCGGGTGAGGAAGGTCGAGTAGATGGCCAGTACCGGCCGCAGTCCCCCCATGGCCATGCCCGCTGCCGAGGTGACGGCATGTTGTTCGGCGATGCCGACGTCGAAGCAGCGGTCCGGGAAGCGCTCGCGGAAGGGGAGCAGCCCTGTCGAGTCGGGCATGGCTGCGGTTATAGCCACCAACTCGGGGCGCGACTCGGCGGCTTTCACCAGTGCCTCGGTGAAGGCCTCGGTGTAGCTGCCGGGCTTGATGCCGGAGGTGTCGTGCATGTGTTTGATCGGGTCGAGTTCGGCCGGTTCGTAGCCGCGTCCCTTCTGGGTGAGGACGTGGACGACGACCGGGCCGTCGAATGCCCTGGCGTTGTCGAGGGCCTCCTCGATCTCGGCGATGTCGTGGCCGTCGAACGGACCCAGGTAGTGGACGCCGAGGGTTTCGAAGAACGCCGTCGGTTCGAGCATCTCGCGGATGGCGGCCTTGGTGGCGCTGATGCCCCGTTCGACGAGCTCGCCGACCCAGGGCAGGTTCTCGGCCAGTTCCTCGAGGCGCCGCTGACGGCGCATGTAGGTGGGGTTGGCCCGAATGCGGATGAGGCTCTCCGAGAGGCGCCCGACGGTCGGTGCGTAGGAGCGCCCGTTGTCGTTGAGGACGATCGTGACGCCGAGGCCGCTGTGTCCGAGGTTGTTGAGGCCCTCGAATGCCATTCCGCCGGTCATGGCACCGTCACCGATGACGGCGACGACGCGGCGACCGCTGCCGCTGGCGGCCTGTGCCGTGGCCAGCCCGTGCGCATAGGAGAGCACCGTCGAGGCGTGCGAGTTCTCTATCCAGTCGTGCGGCGACTCGGAACGGGAGGGATACCCCGACAGGCCTCCGGGCTGGCGCAGCGTGTCGAAGTCGACGAGGCGGCCGGTCAGCATCTTGTGGACGTAGGCCTGGTGGCCGGTGTCCCAGAGGATGATGTCGTGGGGGCTGTCGAACGTGCGGTGGAGGGCGATCGTCAACTCGACGGCACCGAGGTTTGAGCCCAGGTGGCCGCCCGAGCGGTCGACCGCATCGACGAGGCGGGCACGGATCTCGGCGGACAGGTCAACCAGTTCGGCGGGGCCGAGGTCGCACAGGTCTGCAGGTGTCCGGATCGAATCGAGGTGCAAGGGAAGGGTTCTCCGTAGCCGGGGGAGCGCTCAACGGTAGCCGTCCCGCCCGGTGTTCGTTCCTCGGGAACGAGCGGGAGGAGATAAGCCTGCGCCTCAGGCGCTGCGGGAACTCCAGCGGTGCCAGGAGTCTGCCAGGGTACGTCCGAGCAGCACGCCTGCACCGAGTGCCACGATCCCGCCGAGGGCGTCTGCCCAGTAGTGGTTGCCGGTGACGATCACGGCGAACAGGGTCGCTACCGGGTATGCGACGATCAGCGCCCGGGTGGACGGCCGGCGCAGCACCGGCCAGAGGGCCAGCGTGCACCACGAAGCCCACGCGAAGTGGAGGCTCGGCATGGCGGCGAACTGGTTGGAGACCTTCTGCATGGTCCCGGAGTCGAACGACCACAGGCCACCGGCCTCGGAGACGGTGTCCACGAAGGGATAGGTGGTGAGGCATCCACCGAACTCACCGCAGTCGGCCAGCAGGCGGGGGGGCATCAGCGGGAACAGGCTGAAGCCGACCAGCGCCAGGCCCGTCGTACACAGAAATGACGAACGCCACCGCGGGTAGAGGGCCGGGAAGCGGTTGTACAGCCACACCAGCGTGAAGATCGTGACCCCGAAGTGGAGGGTGCCGTAGAACAGGTTCCAGAACTGGATGAAGGGCGTCCAGTCGAGGAACAACTCCTGGATCCGGAGTTCCTGGAACAGGCCGAGGGCCTTTTCGAAGTCGATGACCAGCAGGGCGTTGTCGAGGGCCCTGGTGGGATGGGCTGTTGCCGAGCCGAACTGGTTGCGGCTCCACGAGTAGACGACGTAGAAGGAGAGGACGAGCAGAGCCTCGGCCCACCAGTGGAGGCCCGTGCCGACCCCCTCTTCCGAGAGCCGTCGGAGGCGGCCGTCGAGGCGGCTGTCGGCCTGCTCCGGGTGGGACGGCGCGTCGGTGGTGCAGGTGCTCAAGACACCCGTTCCAGGAAGCGTGCAGTGTCGACGACGACGCGGGTGATCGTTGCCAGGGCCACCGGTGAGGTGCCGTCGGTCGCCTCGGCGCTGAAGGTGAGCCGTCGGCCTTCGACGGATTCGAGCGTGGCCGTCGCCCGGACCTCGATGCCGACCCCGGTCGGCGCCAGGTGGTCTATCTGGACCCGCATGCCGACGGTGGTCTGGCCGTCGTCGAGGTGGCCGGCGAGGGCATCCACGGAGGCCTCCTCCAGCAACGCGACCAGCCGCGGGGTGGCGAGCACCGGCACATCGCCGGATCGGAAGGCGATTGAGGTGTCGGCGTCGCCGACCGTCATCTGGCTCTGCCCCTGTAGTCCTGTGGTCACGCGCACCCCGGTACCATACGCACCCGCCGGGAGCGTTGGAATGACCGGATTCGCAGGCGAAGGCAACGGGCGTCGCCGTCCACCGGTGCACCACGAGGGGAGCGCTAGGTATGACGAGCAGCGAAGACGGGCCGGGACGGTTGCTCGATCCGTCGCTCCTGCGCGACACGCTCGATGCTGCACTGCGTACCGGCGGTGATTTTGCCGAGGTGTTCGTCGAGGATCGTCGGTCGATGTCGGCCCTCTTCGACGACGGGCGGGTCGAGGAGCTGACGGGCGGGCGGAGCCGTGGTGCGGGCATCCGGGTCGTGTCCGGCGAGACCACAGGGTTCGCGCACACCGCCGACCTGTCGCCCGAAGGCCTCCGGTCGGCGGCCGAGGCGGCGTCCGCCGCTGCCAGGGAAGGTGGCAGCGGCAGGACCGTTGCGCTGAACGCCGCCCAGGTGGTGCATCCGGGCGTGGTGGCCGTGCTGCCGACCGACGTTTCGAAGGCCCGCAAGGTGGCACTGCTCGAGGATGCCGACCGGGTCGCCCGCAGCGAGGACGATGCAATCCGGCAGGTCACCGCCCGCTATGCGGACAGCCGCCGCCGCATCCAGGTCGCCAACTCCGACGGCCTCCTGACCGGCGACGACCAGGTTCGGACCCTATTTTCGGTGTCGTGCGTCGCCGCCGGCGACGGCGGGATGCAGACCGGTCGCGAGTCGGTCGGCCACACTGTCGGCTTTGAGCTCTTCGACCGTGTCGACGTGGCGGACCTGGCCCGTCGGGCGGCCCGCCGTGCCATCACCAAACTCGACGCCGTGCCCGCCCCCAGCGGTGAGATGCCGGTCGTGGTGGGCCCCGGCGGTGGCGGTGTCCTGTTCCACGAGGCCTGTGGCCACGGGCTCGAGGCCGACCTGGTCGCCAAGTCGGCTTCGGTGTTCGCCGGCCGGCGGGGTGAGGTCGTGGCTGCGCCGTTCGTGACGCTTGTCGACGACGGAACGATGGCGGGCGAGTGGGGCTGCTACGCCATCGACGACGAGGGCAGGCCGGCAGGGCGCAACGTCCTGATCGAGGACGGCGTCCTCACCGACTACATGTGGGACCACCTCAGGGCGAGCAGGGAGGGCCGCGACTCGTCGGGCAACGGACGGCGCCAGAGCTACCAGCACCTCCCGATGGTTCGCATGACCAACACCTTCCTGCTCGGTGGCGATGCCGATCCGGACGACATCGTGGCCGACACCATGCGGGGCGTGTACGTGGCCCAGTTGGGGGGCGGGCAGGTCAACACCGCCACCGGCGACTTCGTCTTCGGCATGACCGAGGCCTACCTGATCGAAAACGGTCGTATCACGGCGCCGATCCGCGAGGGCAACCTCATCGGCAACGGCCCTGACGTGCTTCAGGACATCGACGCCATCGCAGGTGACTTCGCCATGGGTTCACCGGGCACCTGCGGCAAGGACGGCCAGGGCGTTCCCGTCGGCGATGGCACGCCGACCCTGCGGGTGACCCGTCTGACTGTCGGCGGCACGGCGGCCTGAGGTGACAGATCTCATCGACATCGCCGACAGGGTCATCGGCTGGGCGTCCTCCGACGAACAGGTCGAGGTATTTGCGGTCCACGAGCGTGAGACTGAGGTGCGTGCCTACGGGCAACAGGTCGAGTCGCTCACGGTCGCCGAGTCCCAGGGCGTGGGCATCAGGGTCGTGATTAATGGCAGGCAGGGGTTCGCCCACGCCGGCACCCTCGACCTCGACGTACTCGCCGAGACCCTCGCCGAGGCCCGCGACAATGTCGCCTTCGCCACGACGGACGAGTGGTGTGCGGTTGCCGAACCGGATGGCATCCCGCCCGCAGAACTCGACCTCCATCGGGCAGCCCTCACCGACCATCCGACCGGGGCCAAGGTCGCCGCGGCCCTCGAACTCGAGCGCCTGGTGGGCGAGGCCGACCCACGCATCGTCGGCGTCGAGTCAGCCGAGTACGTCGACTCGATCTCCGAATCGGCAGTCGTGACCACGACCGGCATCCGTTCGACCAGTCGGGAGACCGGGTGCTACCTGTCGGCCTCGGTGCTGGCAGGCGACAACGGCGAGACCCAGACCGGCTTCGGGTTCTCGATCGGCCGCCAACCCGGCGACCTGGACCCGGAGCGGGCCGCCGCCGATGCGGTCGAGCGGGCGACCCGGCTGCTGGGGGCCGTCAAGCCCGATTCGGCCCGCCTGACCGTGGTGCTGGACCCCTGGGTGAGCGCACAGTTCCTCGGGATAGTGGGATCCACGCTCAACGGGGAGAGCGTGCTCAAGGGCCGTTCCCTGTTCGCCGACCGACTCGGTGAGGAGGTTGCCGCCCCGTCGCTGACGCTCATCGACGATCCGACCGACGTAGCTGCCTTCACCGCCACCGCTGTCGACGGCGAGGGCCTGGCGACCCGTCGCAACGTGTTGCTCGAGGACGGTCGCCTGCTTCGCTTCGTGCACAACAGCTACACGGGGCGGCGTTCTGGTGGTGCCTCGACGGGGTCGGCGGTCCGCGGCTATGCGTCGACGCCTGGTGTCGGCGTCCAGGCCCTGGCGCTGGTTCAGGGCTCCCGCTCCCAGGCCGAGCTGGTGGCCGATGTCGAAGACGGACTGCTCGTCCAGGGCGTGAGCGGCCTGCATTCCGGCGTCAACCCCGTGAGCGGCGATTTCTCCACCGGCGCCGAGGGGTTGCGCATCCGACGGGGGGCATTGGCCGAGCCCGTCCGCGAGTTCACGATCGCCTCGACCATCCAGAAGATGCTCCAGGACGTCATCGAGGTCGGTGGCGACCTCGAATGGCTACCGATGCGTGCCGCCGGCGTGTCGCTGGTCATCGGCGACGTGACAGTCTCCGGGGCCTGACCGGCAACGGCGAACGGACGACGATGTCTCTGCTCCACGCCCTGATCCTCGGGATCGTCCAGGGGCTCACCGAGTTCCTGCCGGTCTCGTCGAGCGGCCACCTGGTGCTGGTGCCGTGGCTCTTCGGATGGGACGACTTCGGAGGCGATCAGGCCCTCGAGAACGCCTTCGACGTGGCGTTGCACCTGGGGACCCTCGTGGGGGTCGTCGCCTACCTTCGTGACGACATCCGGCGCTACGGCGTGGCGCTCCTGTCGTCGGCTGCCGGTCGCCCACACGACATATCCGAGGCCCGGATCGGGGGCCTCCTGCTCGTGACGGCCGTGCCGACCGGGCTCATCGGCGTGCTCGTGCTCTCCTCGACTGCGGACCTCGGCGACCGGACCTGGCTGGTCGCCGTGTGCCTGATCGGCTTCGGCCTCCTGCTGGGGGCCGCCGACCGGCGACCCGGCGACCGGGAACCGGGTTCGCTGCAGGTCCGGGATGCACTCGTGCTCGGGCTGGCGCAGGGCCTGGCGTTCCAGCCGGGCGTTTCGCGGTCCGGAGCGGCGCTCACCGCAGCCCGTGTGCTCGGGCTCGAACGGGTGTCGGCGGCCCGTCTGGTGTTCCTGATGAGCGTCCCGGTGATCGCCGGGGCGGGCCTGCTGTCGGCCTTCGACGTCCGGGTTCCGTCGGCCTGGTGGCCGGCGTTCGCCGTGGGGACCCTTACGGCTGCGGTGAGCGGATGGTTCGCCGTGCACGGGATGCTGCGGCTGCTGACCCACAGGGGAATGGGCGGCTTCGTCGTCTACCGGGTGCTGCTCGGACTGGGCGTCCTGCTGGTCCTGGCCGTCCGCTGAGGCTGTGTGTCAGCCCTGGGGCACCAGCGCCAATGCCACGTCGCCCCACCGGCGGGCGGTGGTCACGCCCGCCACGTCCCGACGGGGTACGGCGACGGTGACGGTCTCGTCGTCGAGGTCGAGTACGCGGGCGGCGCCCACGAGGAGCCGGCCGGACGACGAGAGGTCGTCGACGGCGTAGAGGTCGACGCGGTCGCCGGGTACGAGTGGGAGCCGGTTGGAGCCCCGGTCGAGGGCGATGGCCCGTTCTCCCGATCGTGGGGCCGGTCGGTCGTCGATGGATGCCGAATCGGACGTCGGGCAGGGAGGAGCCGATGCTGCGGCATCGACGGCGAGGCCGGTGACCAGTGCGAGGGTGCCGGCGGCCAGCCACCAGGCCAGCCGGTGATGTGCGGCCCACATGCGCATGCGGGCGAGGAGGTACGCCATGGCGCCTCCAGGTGTGGGCGGATGGCGGGGAAGCCGGGTCGGCCTGTGAGGGATCAGGCCTGCGGATCAGTCGGAGGAACCGCTGGTCGAGGTGGAACTCGTGGCCGGGGCCTTCTCTTTGGTGCCACCCGAAGAGTCGGAGGCGCCGTTCGACGATTCGGAAGAGCTTTTCGACGACTTCGACTCCTCGGAATCGGTCGAGGTGGGCCGGGTCCTGGCCGACGATCCGTGGTCGTTTTTGTAGAAGCCGTCGCCCTTGAACGAGATGCCGACCCCTTTGAAGACCTTGCTCACAGTTCCGTCGCATGACGCGTCGGTGCAGTCGGTCAGCGGGTCGTCGGCAAAGGACTGACGGACCTCGAACTCGGTTGCGCACTGCTTGCAGCGGTACTGGTACGTGGGCATTGCCTGATCGCTCGCTCGCTCGCTCGGTCCGGGTAGGGGGAAGGGCGCCGGCGGGTCTCGAAGAAGACGTCCACCGGCAGGGTGGTGAGTCTAGCGGCGGCCCCCGGGTGCCCGTATCCGCCGCAACGCACCATTTTGCGGTGATCATTGGGGCATGACGGATCAGGTCCCGCTGGCGCTGTTGTTCGTGGTCGGCGCCTATCTCCTCGGCACCTTTCCCTCAGCCCACCTGTTCGCCGGCCGCCGCGGTGTAGACCCGACGCGATCGGGGTCGGGGAACCCGGGCGCCACCAACGTCTACCGGACTGCCGGTCGTCGGGCCGGCCTGTACGTGTTCACTGCAGATGCCGGCAAGGGGGCGATCGCCGCCGGACTCGGTTGGGTAGTCGTCTCGCGGCAGTTGGCACTGTTCTGCTGGGCTGCCGCAGTGCTGGGCCACGTCCTACCCGTCACCCGCAGGCTCCGTGGCGGCAAGGGAGTGGCGACAGCTGGTGGCGGCGCCTTCGTGCTGTTCCCCCTTGTGGCGGTCATCGACCTGGCGCTCTTCGCCGTTGCGGCCCGTGTCAGCCGCACGGCCTCCCTGGGGTCGATCGTGATGGCCGTGGCGACCCCGATCCTGATCTGGGCTTTCGGGGGCACTGGCCGGGAGTTGGCCATAGCCCTGGTCATCTCGTTGCTCGTCCTGGTCCGACACGAGGGCAACATCCGGCGGCTTGCAACGGGCAACGAGACGACATGGAGGAGACCGGAACCGGACGGTTCTTCTGGGTAGCCTCACCCCGACCGCCGCACTGTAGACAACCCTTCCCGGAGCAAAGCGATGATCCCGCTCGACGAGGCACAGGCCCACGTTCGGGACCGCTGCCCGGCTCCGGTGGCCACCACGGTGGCGCTCAGCGAGGCGCTCGGCCTGGTGCTGGCCGAGCCGGTGGTCGCCACGGAGGCCGTGCCTCCCTTTGCCAACACGGCGATGGACGGGTTCGCCGTCCGTGCCGCTGACACCGTCGGTGCACCGGTCCGCCTGACGGTTGTCGGGACGCTTGCCGCAGGAGCAGCGCCCGACCGGCCTGTCGGCCCGGGTGAGGCCATCCGGATCATGACCGGCGCCCCTGTGCCGTCCGGTGCGGATGCCGTGGTGATGGTGGAGCGCACGAGCGTTTCCGGGCAGTTCGATGGCGAGCTGGTCGATGTGGAGGTGGAGGTTCCAGTGGGCAACCACATCCGGGATGCCGGCGAGGACCTCGAGCCCGGGCAGGTGGTGTTTGCGCCCGGCACGGCAATCGGACCGGGCCACGTCGGCGTGCTGGCGAGCATCAACCTCCACGAGGTGCCGGTCTTCCGGCGCCCCCGGGTCGGCGTCATCTCGACCGGCGACGAGTTGGTCGCCGACGGCAGCGCCCTCGCCCTGGGGCAGATCCGTGACTCGAACCGGCCGGGGCTGCTTGCGTTGGTCGGGGGGTCGGGATTCGACGCCGTCGACCTCGGCCTCGTCCGGGACGATGAGGCGGACATCGAGGCAGCCCTGCTTGCCGGCGTCGAGTCCTGTGATGCCCTGCTCACGACGGGCGGGGTGAGCATGGGTGACTTCGACTACGTGAAGGTGGTGCTCGATCGGATCGGCGTCATGCGCTGGATGCAGGTGGCGATCCGGCCGGCCAAGCCGCTTGCGTTCGGGACGGTTGCCGGGGTGCCGGTGTTCGGCCTACCGGGCAATCCCGTGTCGTCGATGGTGTCGTTCGAGTTGTTCGCCCGGCCTGCACTGCGGGCCATGGCTGGGCACACGGTGACCGGGCGGCCCCTGGTGAGCGCCGTCGCCGATGGCGGGTTGCCACGTCGACCGGACGGCAAGGTCCACTTCGCCAGGGTCCTGGTCGACTATCGGGACGGCGCCTACCGGGTGGCCTCTGCCGGGGGCCAGGGCTCGCACCAGCTGACGGCGATGGCCGGTGCCGACGGCCTGGCGGTCCTGCCCGACGGCGACGGTGTTGCCGATGGCGATGTGGTCGAGGTCCTGCTGCTGCACTGATGCCGGTGCCCCTCCGGCCCCGGTGTGCCTCTACGCTGTGCAGCGTGATGCGCCCCCTCGTCGACGGCTTCGGCCGGGTCCACCGCGACCTGCGCATCTCGGTGACCGACCGGTGCAACTTCCGGTGCGGCTACTGCATGCCGGCCGAGGGGCTCGAGTGGGTGCCCCGTGACGACCTGCTCACCTTCGAGGAGATCGAGCGGGTGGCACGGCTGCTGGTCGAGCGCCACGGCGTCGAGAGCATCCGTCTCACCGGAGGCGAGCCGACCGTGCGGGCGAACCTTCCGCACCTCGTCGGCATGCTGGCGGGACTGCCGGCGGACCTGGCGCTCACGACCAACGGCTCGACGCTACGGCTCCTGGCGCGGCGGCTGGCGGACGCCGGTCTGCGCCGCATCAACGTGTCACTCGATTCACTGCGGACCGACCGCTTCGCTGAGTTGACGCTGCGCGACGAGCTGCCGAAGGTGCTCGACGGCATCGATGCGGCGATCGAGGTCGGCTTCGATCCCGTCAAGGTCAACGTCGTTGTGATGCGCGGCGTCAACGATGACGAGATCGTCGACTTCGCCCGCTTCGGCCGGGAGCGGGGCGTCGTCGTCCGCTTCATCGAGTTCATGCCCCTCGACGCCGACGAGGCGTGGAATGTGCGTTCGGTGGTCAGCCAGGAGGAGATCGTGGCGGCCATCGGCGCCGTGTTCCCGCTGGAGGCCATCGAGCGGACATCGGCTCCCGCCACCCGCTTCCGCTACACGGACGGTGGCGGCGAGGTCGGCGTCGTCGCCAGCGTGACCCGGAAGTTCTGCGACTCGTGCGACCGGATCCGACTCACCGCCGACGGGCAGTTCCGCAACTGCCTCTTTGCCGTCGACGAGTTCGATGTGAAGGCGGCGTTGCGTTCGGGCGCCGTCGACGACGAGCTGTCGGCCGTGTTCGAGGCGGCGGTCACCGCCAAGTGGGCCGGCCATGGCATCGGGCAGGTCAACTTCATCCGGCCGTCCCGTTCCATGTCGCAGATCGGCGGCTGAGGATCGACATGGCCGAGGCCGAGGATGTGGCTGCCGGGGACCGGACGTTCACTCATCTCGACGAGGCCGGCGGCGCCCGCATGGTCGACGTCGGTGCCAAGGAGCCGACGCGGCGTCGGGCGGTGGCTCGCTCCCGGATCGAGATGTCGCCCGAGACGGCGGAGGCCCTGGTCGGGGGGTCCGTCCCCAAGGGCGACGTGTTGGCCGTGGCACGTGTGGCGGGCATCCAGGCGGCGAAGCGCACCTCCGAGCTGGTGCCGCTCTGCCATCCGCTGATGCTGAGTTCGGTTGCGGTCGACCTCGAGGTGGGGGAGTCCCACGTCGCCGTCGAGGCCACGGTGGAGACGGTCGAGCGGACCGGCGTCGAGATGGAGGCGCTCACGGCATGCACGGTGGCGGCGCTCACCGTCTACGACATGTGCAAGGCGCTCGACCGGTCCATGGTGATCACCGACGTGGCCCTCTGGGAAAAGGACGGGGGTCGGTCGGGTTCCTGGCGTCGCGCCACCTGATCCGGCGGTATCCCGTTCGCCACGCGCTCAACGCGCGTGCTTTCGCGCACCCAGCGCGTGGAAATCCACCATTTCACACGAGCGGACCACTACGTTGTGCGCTCGATGGACGATCGGTGGATTCGAGAGGAAGACAGCCCGTGCTGATCCTGCTGGGACTCGGTGTCTTGTGGACGGCCCTGTTGCTGCCACCGGTCATCCGACGCACGAGACGGCTCGCGTCACCGCGGCCGATTGCCGCCCTGTCCGCCTCCACCCGCCTCGATGCACATGGCTTCCGGACCATCCAGCGAGCGGCCACGTCCGTGCCGGGCGACCCCGGTTCCGCACGTCGGCGTCGCCGTGACATTCTCTTCACGCTCGCCGGGGTGGCCGGCTTCACCTTCTTCGGCGGTATCGCCGTAGGCGGGGTGGTCTGGACCATCCACTTCCTCGTCGACCTGTCCCTGGTGGGCTACGCGTTCCTGGTCACCAACCGCCACCAACGGACACTGGAGCACAGCGGGGTCGTGGTGCCGTTCCGCCCCTCAAACTCGATGCTGGTCAACGCCGGTGGGCCAATGCAGGACGAGGCGGTCCTGAGGCGCCAGGCGAACTGAGGCTCTCCCGCGGCCCCGTCCGGCGCCCAGTCCCCACCGCTACGATCCACCCCGCCCGCGGGGGTGTAGCTCAGTCGGCTAGAGCGCTACGTTCGCAACGTAGAAGTCGTGGGTTCGATTCCCATCACCTCCACCGTGAGCCCGGTTGGGCTCCTTCAGCCGGCCTGGTCCGCCTCGACCGCCTTCGCCAACCGCTCGGGGAGGTCGGGCACCTCTGCCCGGACCTGTGACCAACTGGGGCTGCGCGAGTCGGCGTTGGGGTCGGCCAGGAAGTGCTCGCCGGCTTCTATCACCGCCCGTGCGAACATCTCTACTGCGGCCTCCTCCAGATGGCGGTCGTGGGCGAGTCCGTTGATCGCAGCGTCGTCTCCGTACCTGCCGACCAGGTCGAGGGCCGCCTGGGTATAGGTGGCGTCGAGGCTCTGGAACCCCTCGTGGGTCAGCACGGTTCCTGATGCGGCGAGGCGTGCGAACAGGGAGCGGGCGGTGTCGATGCTCATCTTGTGCAGGCCGCTTCCGGCGTCATGGGGCGACAGGTCCTGGTGCTTGTGGTCGTACCGGTCGGCGATGTCGACCTGGCAGACCTGCGCCGTCGTGTAGCGGCGGTACACCTCGGCCAGTAGGCCGATCTCGAGACCCCAGTCCGCAGGGATCCGCAGCGTGCGGACCAGGTCTGCGTGCATGGCGTACTCGCCGCCGAGGGGGTAGCGGAAGCTGTCGAGGTAGTCCAGGAAGTCGCTGCGGCCGAACGCCAGGCCGAGCGCACGGACGAGCGGTGTGACGAACAGGCGACTCACCCGACCGTAGAGGCGTTCGCCATCCCGACAGTCGAGGTCCTCGGAAGCGGCCGACGCCCGGTAGTAGTAGCCCTTGCTGAATGCGTATTCGAACGACGGGTGCGCAACCGGGTACAGCAGGCGGGCGACCATGCGGCGGTCGTAGGTGCGCACATCGGCATCGTGGAGGGCCACAGTCTGTGCGCGATCCGATGCCAGGAAATAGCCGAGGCAGTACCAGACGTTCGAACCCTTGCCGGGCTGCGTGGGAGCGAGCCCGCGGGCCGTCAGCTCCGCGTGGATGGAGGACAGGCGTGGACCGTCGTGCCAGAGGATGCGATGGTGCTGGGGCAGGCGGCTGAAGAGCCGACGCGCCCGGTCGAAATCGGCTTCGTCGGCCTGGTTGAGCCCGATCACCACCTCGTCGAGGTAGGGGATACGGGCGATCTCCTCGACCATCGGCCCGAGTGCGGGTCCGTCCATCTCGGAGGCCAGGCAGGGGATGACGAGCGCCATGGGACGCTCGGATGCCCAGGCCGAGAGGTCGGCCTCGAGGTCGGCGGTCGGGCGGTCGCCGAGGTCGTGAAGGGTGGCGATGACGCCGTTCTGGAAAAAGTCTGCGATAACGACAGGCTAGGTGAGTCGGGGCCGTGGCCCGATGGCCGCAAAAAATTCTGGTGGCTAATAGACTTGGCGGCAATGGTGATCCAACGAACTCCTGTTGCACCGGTACGCGTCCTCGTGGCGGTGGCACTGCTGGCCGGCTGTTCGGGTGGCGGCACCGATTCCGGAACACGTTCGATCGTTGTGCTCAGTTCCGAGGAGGATGTCGAGATCGTCCTGCCGGACGATGCCTTCGCCAAGGAGGTGGTGACGAGCACGGCGCCGCCCACCACCGAGGCGCCCACCACCGAGGCGCCCACCAGCGACGCCACCCCTTCGGAGACCACCGACGGGTCCGGCGCAGACGAACCCGAGGCCACCACCACCTCGATCACCACCTCGACCACCACCTCGACCACCACTACAGAGCCCCCCAAGGAGACCATCCCGCTGGCCGAGGAGGACATCAACCCCGGCCTCAAGTTGATGGACACGCTCGACAGCTTCAACACGTGCCTCGACGACGAGGGATACGGGTTCATCGGCATTCCCAACGAGGAGGTCGGCCCCGACGACCCCGTCAACCAGCCCAACTACCTCGAGGCACTCTCGCTCTGCAACAGCCGCACCGGCATCGCCGGCGTCTACCAGGAGTTCCTCACGTCACGCTCGGAGTTGACGCCGGAACAGATCCGTGAGGACAACGAGCAGTTCATCGCCCTCACCGAGTGCCTGAGGCGCAAGGGCTGGTCGATCGGCGACCTCACCCCCAACGAGAGCGGGCTGCTCAACCCCGGCGATGACTTCACCAGCCCGGACGGCGGGATCAACACAGACGACATCCGGGCATGTGTCAGTGAGGCGAACCTCGCTGACGACGGTTCCTAGGAACCACCGGGTGGGAGCGGGCGACCGACCATGAGGAAACACCTTGCAACGCTGGTCGTGCTGGCCCTGGCCGCAGTGGGCGTCGTCGTCTGGCAGCCATGGGCCGACGACACCGTGGTGGTGGATGTCGAGACGGATCGCGCCATTGCCGAGGTGGTGGACATCCGAACGCTCACCGAGGAGATCACCGTCAGGGGCGAGCTCCGACGTGACGAGCTGCAGGTGATCAACTCGGCGGTCGACGGCAAGATCAGCGACGTCTTGGTCGAGGACGGCGACACGGTCCAGCCGGACGATGTCCTGTTCGCCCTGGACGGTCGGCGGGCGGTCGCCGTGAACGGCGACTTCGCCTTCTACCGCCGGCTGGACGTCGGCTCCGAGGGGCCTGATGTCCTCCAGCTCGAGACGATCCTGTCAGGGGCGGGCTACGACGTCGGAGTCGTGGACGACTACTACAGCGAGGAGACGCGGTCCGGCCTGGCAGCGTGGCAGGTCGACTACCAGTACGGCGGTGCCACGCCGGAGGTCGACGAGGTGGTCACCATCTCGCTGTCGGGCAACGGTGCCGGCTACGAGGTCGGTGCCCGCAACACCGCAACCGTCGAGATCCGAGCCGTTGCAGGGGACTTGATCGATGATGCGGTCGTTTCAGTCTCGACGACTACCGTCGATCCGTTCGTTCCGACCACCACGGTCCTGCCGCTCAATCAGGAGGTCGTGCTGCTGGCCGATTTCCAGTGGAACGAACAGAGTGATCGTGTCCGCACGTTGCAACAGGTTCTCGGCCTGACCGCAGATGGAACCTACGGTCCGGCCACCCGTGCAGCCCACCTTGCCGCCAACCGGTCGCGGGGGCTCTCCCTCGAGGCGGTCCCGTCCGCTTTCTCCGTGTCGGCGACCTCGATGGTCGTAACGGAGTCGGGTTCGACGGCGACCTTTTCTGTCGTGCTCGGTGCCGCACCGACCTCGGATGTGGTGCTCTCGGTGACCAGCGATGACCCCGGTGAGGTTGCCGCATCGCCGACAACGCTCACGTTCACAGCCGAAAACTGGTCGATCGAACAGGTCGTCACCCTCACCGGGGTCGACGACCGCCTGCTCGATGACGACCAGGGATCCTCTGTTGTCGTCGCCACGGTCGACGAATCGTCGAACGACGTATTTGACGGTGCGCCCGATGTCCTGGTCTCGGTTACGACGACCGACGACGACGTCGCCGGCTTCAGCGTGTCAGAGGCTGCAGCAGCGGTGACCGAGTCCGGTTCGACGACGACGTTCACGGCCGTTCTAGATGCCCAACCTGTGACCGCTGTCGTGCTCTCGGTGACGAGCCCCGACGTCGGCGAGGCCACCGTCTCACCAGCCTCGCTCACCTTCACAGCCGAAAACTGGTCGACCGCCCAGAGCGTCACCGTCACCGGCGTAGACGACGCCGATTCTGATGGAAACAGGGTCACTGCCATCGCCGTGTCGGTGGCCGATTCCGAATCTGACGACGACTTCGATTCCCTGGGTGACCGATCTGTTCGTGTTGCCACGATCGACGACGAAAGTGCCGGCTTCACCCTCTGGACGAATTCCGCTGCAGTCAGCGAGGACGGCACAAGCGACACGTTCACGGTCGTCCTCAACCGTCTGCCCGCCAGCGACGTCCTGATCTCTATCACGAGCGGCGACACCGGCGAGGCGACGCTGTCGCCCGACACGCTCACATTCACGGCCGCAAACTGGACCACGCCACAGACCGTTACTGTCCTCGGCGTAGACGACACCGTCGTCGATGGCGAACAGACCACTGCGCTTGTGGTTGCCGTGGTCGACGCAAGCTCCGACGATGCCTTCGATGCGCTCCCCGACCAGTCAGTCACCGCCGCCACCGCAGACGACGACACCACACCCGCCGCAGGGGTCGACGCCGACGGAGGTACATCGACGGTGCCTTCGATCACGGTCGAGGCCTCCACCACCGAGATCAGCGAAGGCGACCAGGTCACGTTCACCTTCACAGCGCAGCCGGCCCCTGAGCAGGACCTCATTGTCGACATCAGCGTGGGTGGCGACGTCACGGTCGATGATGACTTCGAAGAGGTCGACGACACGATCCTGTTTCCGGCGGGTGTCGGCGTTGCGGAGCTGATCATCACCACCCTCGTCGACGACGACCTCGAACCGGACGAGGACCTCGACGTCGCTATATCGGCCCTGTTCGGCGACAACGCCCGCTACAACGTCGGTGGTCGCTCGGAGTCGACGGTCACGGTGACCGACCCGAACGTTCCCGGCCTGCCGGTGCTCGTCCTGCGTGCCGATGCCGACTCGACTGAAGAGAGCGGTTCCGCTGATTTTACGATCGAAACGGCCGCCGAGGTGGTTGAGGACATCGACGTCTACTTCGTCGTAGGCGGCACTGTCGTCGAGGATCAGGACTATTCGGAACCCGACGAGTTCGTGACCATCACCACCGGCAACGATTCGGCGGCGATCAGCATCTCGTTGCGTTCCGACGACCTGGTCGAGGTCGACGAGGTCCTGACCGTGACGCTGGTGCCCGATCCCAACCACCTTCCCGGGTTCGTGGATCGGGCCTACGAGTTGAGCTGGGTCGTCTCGGCCTCGATCCTGCTCGAGTCCGACGACCTCCCCGAGCTCACGCTGGAGGGCGGCGGAGTGGTCGTCGAGGGCGAGACGGGCGTGGTCACGATCGTCGCGGACCAGGCTCCCGAGGTGGACACGTCGGTCAACTACAGCGTCTCCGGGAGCGCACAGCAGGGAGTCGACTTCGAGGTCCTCACGGGAACGGCCCTGTTGCTGGCCGGCCAGACCAGGCTCGACATCCCCGTCCGTACCATCGACGACGACGTGATCTTCGAGCCGGCCGACATGATCGTCGCCGACTGGCCGGCAAGGATCGGCACCGTCTATGTCGACGAAGGCGAGTTCGTGCTGCAGGGCAACAACGTCATGAACATCACCGAGCCCGACTTCACCATCAAGATCTTCGCCTCGCCGTCCGAGCGGGCCAAGCTCAGCGTCGGCCAGGTGGTCACCGTCAACCTCGCTGCCGGCGACCAGGAATCGCCTGGGATCATCACGGAACTCGACGACTCGGCCAGCACCGATGGCGGGAGCGAGACCTACGAAGGTGTGGTGGAGGCCGCCGAGGAACTGGTGGCGGTGGACGGTGCGGTCGTGACGATGGACGTCGTGGTCGAAGAGTCCGTCGACGCGATCGTGGTACCGATCGCAGCGGTGCTCGCCGACAGTGGCACGAACCTGGTCCGAATCGTGACGCCCGATGGTCTGATCGAACGGCGCCAGGTCGAGACCGGGATGCTCGACGGCGCATACGTCGAGATCGAGTCCGGGGTGTCGCCCGGCGAGTACGTGATCCTGGAGATCGACCGGCGTTGACCGGCATGAGCTCGACTCCGGTGAGCGAATCGCTGCTCTCCCTCGAGGGGGTGTCCCGTGTGTACGGCGAGGAGGTCCTCGTCCATGCGCTGCGGGACGTGTGGCTTGACATCAGGGCCGGGGAGTTCCTGTCGATCGTCGGTCCTTCGGGATCCGGCAAGTCGACCATGCTGGGGCTGCTGGGTGTCCTCGACCTTCCGACGTCGGGATCGATCCGGATCCAGGGGACCGAGGTGAACACGCTTCCCGACGCCGAGCGCTCACGCCTCCGGGGTGAGGCCATCGGCTTCGTCTTCCAGCAGTTCCACCTGGTCCCGCACCTCACGGCCCTGGGCAACGTCGAGACGGCCCTGCTGTACCGGAACCTGTCCCGGAAGGAGCGTCGTCGGCGCTCCCTCGAAGCCCTGGAGAAGGTCGACCTGGTGCATCGTGCGGACCACCGGCCGATCCAGATGTCCGGTGGCGAGCAGCAGCGGACGGCCATCGCCCGGGCGATCGTGACCGAACCGCTGGTGGTGCTGGCCGATGAGCCCACCGGTGCCCTCGACACGCAGAACGCATCCAACGTGATGGAGATCTTCGCCGGCCTGCGGTCACCAGAGCGTGCTGTCTGCATCGTCACCCACGACCTGGAGGTGGCGGCCGCCACCGGGCGTCGGATCTCGATGCTCGACGGCGAGATCGTGTCCGACGAGTCTCAGGTGGCGGTGTCATGAGACGGTTCGGCGAGCTCATCGGCGTTGCCGTTGCGGGCCTCACCGCCCGCAAGGTCCGGACGTTGCTGATCCTGCTGGGCCCGATCCTCGGTGTGGCGGCCATCGTGGCGGCCATAGGAATCAACGAGAGTTCGAAGGGTGACCTCAAGGCCAAGCTGCGCGAGCTCGGCACGGACCTCATCGTCGCCAATGCCCAGGATGCCATCGGCGGTTTCGGCGCCGATCCGCGCATTCCCGAGGAAGCTGCCGCTCGTGTCGCCCGCCTGCCCGACGTCACCTCGGTGACCGGGACCCTGCAACTCTCCAACATCGTGACGCTGCCGTTCGCTGCGGCCGAGGACTACTACCGGGCGTTTCCCGTCCCGATCATCGCGACCCACCTGAACCTCCCGACGACCATGGACGTACCGCTGGTCAGCGGACGCTTCCTCAACGGGTTCGACGAGGCCAGCGCCTCACGCGTGGCGGTGATCGGCCGGGACCTTGCCAACGAGTACGGCTACATTGCCAACGAGGCCCGGAGCATCCAGCTGGGTGGCGTCAACTACGGCGTCGTCGGGGTGCTCGACTACGTGCTGCTCGAACCGTCGATGGACTCGGCGGTGTTCATCACGTTCGCCAACGCCGTCGAGGACTGGGATGTGGACGATCCGGATCCGACACGCCTGTACATCCGGGCACCGACGAACACCCGGTACGTGGCCGAGGAGATTCCGACCGTCGTCAGCCTGGGCGGACCGGACGGCGCCAACACGAAGGTGCCAACTGACCTGCTCGATGCCCAGTCGCAGGTCGACGAGAATCTCAACAACCTGACCAAGATGATGGGCGGCCTGGCGCTGGTCGTCGGCGGCGTGGGCATCGCAAACGTCATGTCCATCTCCGTGATCCAACGCTCCTCCGAGATCGGCATCCGGCGGGCGCTGGGCCACAGTCGGGGCACAATCGCCTTCCAGTTCCTGATCGAGGCCCTGGTGATTGGTGTCATGGGGGGCATCCTCGGTGCAGGTGTGGGCGCAGGCGTCGTGTGGATGGTGTCCGAGATGCGGGACTACACCATGATCCTGTCGGTCTCCGGCCTGTTCCGATGGGCATCGGTGTCGGTCGGCGTGGCGGTCGTGGCCGGCCTCTATCCGTCGACCAAGGCCGCCCGCCTCGAGCCTCTCGAGACGCTCCGCCTGGGCTGACGCCCGACTGCCCGGATCCTGCGCCCTAGCATCGGCGAAGATGACGATCGACCTGGACGACTACGGCTGGCCCGGAGGGGATGTCCCCGACGGTGGCGCCCTGGGGCGCATCGTTCGGGTCGACCGTGGTGAGTGCGATGTGGCGACGGCGTCGGGGGTGGTGCGGGCGCTCTCCGACTCGCAGCGTGCCCAGTCCGAGACAGCCCCGGCGACCGGCGACTGGGTGTTGATCGAGGAGGACCCGGAACTCGGCCCGCTGATCGCACGGGTGCTGTCGCGTGCCAACACCCTGTCGCGTCGCGATCCGTCCGAGGCCGGCCTCGAGCAGGTGCTCGTCGCAAACGTCGATGCTGTCCTGATCGTCCACGGGCTGGACCGCCCATTTCCGGCCGGCCGACTCGAGCGCCTCCTCGTCATCGCCTGGGACAGTGGTGGCGACGTGGCGGTCGTGCTCACCAAGGCCGACACCCGGTCGGGGAGCGCCGCCGCCGACGTGGCGGCGACGGTCCGGGCGGTGGCGCCCGAGACGCCGGTGCTCGTCGTCGGTGGCGAAGAGGGCCTCGACGAGGTGGCAGCATGGACCGGCCCGGGTCGGACCGTCGCCCTGCTGGGCGAGTCGGGTGCGGGCAAGTCGACCCTCGTGAACGGGCTCCTCGGCGAACAACGGCTTGCAATCGGCGAGGTGCGTGGCGGGGACGCGAAGGGCCGCCACACGACCGTCAGCCGCGAGCTCGTGCACCTACCCGGAGGCGGCCTCGTGATCGACACGCCGGGCATTCGGGCGGTAGGCCTGCTTGACACAGAGGAGGCTCTGGATCGGGTCTTCGGCGACCTCCAGGACCTGTCGGCGGAATGCCGGTACGCCGACTGCGCACACGACACGGAGCCGGACTGTGCCGTGACGGGTGCGGTTGAAGCCGGGAGCATCGACGCCCGGCGGGTGGCGCGGTACCGGGCGCTGCGCACCGAGTTGGCCGAACAGCGGGCACGGGACGAAGAGCGTGGGCGCCGCTCCCGGCGGGGCCGCCGCTGAGCCCTGTCAGCCGCCTTCCTCGTCGGCGGTGAGCCTGCGCCGGTCGACCTTGTCTCCGCTGTTGAGCGGCAGTTCTGCAACCAGGCGCAATGCTTCCGGGAGTTTGAACCTGGCCAGTTGTCCTGCTCCGTGTGTACGAAGGCCTTCGAGGGTCGGAGGGTCTGACGGGTCGGTCGGCACGACCACCGCAACTCCGACCTCGCCCATGACGTCGTCGGCCCGTGGCACCACGACGATCTGGGCGACGGCAGGGTGGGTACCGATAACTGCCTCGACCTCCTGGGGGTGGACGTTGTAGCCGCCCCGGATGAACATCTCCCCTGTGCGTCCGGACAGTCGAAAGCATCCCCGGTCGTCGACCCGGGCGAGGTCGCCGGTGCGCAGCCAGCCGTCGACCAGCACGTCGGCCGTCCGTTGCGGATCGCGCCAGTAGCCCGACATGGCCGTCGGCGTACGGAGCCAGAGTTCGCCCAGTTCTCCTTTCGGCACAGGCCGACATTCCGGGTCGCGCACCTCGGCGGCAATGCCCGGTCGGGGTCGGCCCACCGTGTGGAGGGCCTCCTCGTCGTCGGCGTCGAGGGCCGTGGCGAGGCCGGCACCGCCCGATTCGGTCGATGAGTAGCGGTTCGAATACGGGGCGCCGAATCGCTCCCGTGCCTCACGGACGAGGTCGGGTGGTGAGGTTCCGGCCCCGACCACGATCGCCTGGACGCATGAGAAGTCGTGGAGGTCGAAGTCGGGATGGCGGAGCATGAGGGCGACCTGGGCGGCGACCCCGTTCACTGCCGGCATGCGGTGGGTGTCGACCAGGTCGAGGACCTCGCCCGCCGACCAGCGGTCCATGACATGGATAGTGGCACCGGCGGCCAGCTGCCATGGGAGCTTGGTCATGAAGCCGACGTGGGCCATGGCCGTTCCGGCGATGAGGTGGCCACCGCCCCAGGCGCCGCCGGTGTCGAGTTCAGCGGCGGCCAGCAGTTGGCGACCACCGAACCAGGCTGCTCTGGGTTGGCCGGTCGAACCCGAGGTGAAACAGAGGCACACGGGTTCTTCTGGATCCGGAGTGACCGGCGGCGGTGCAGAGTCGGTCGATCGGAGTTCGCAGAGCGGGGACCCGGTGCCGGGTTCCACCAGCTCGACCCGTAGATCGCCGGGAAGTCCGTCGGCGAGTTCGGAGCCGGCTAGGACCAGGTCAGGTGCGACTGCAGAGGCGAGGTCGCAGCGCTCCGACGGGCTCAGGCGGGGGTTGATGCCGCCGGTGGATGCGCCCAGCTTGGCGGCGGCGACGTAGGCGACGAGGTAGTCGAGGCCGGATGGAAGGGACAGGAGCACGAGCGATCCGCGGGTGATCCCGAGCGCAGCCAACCCGACGGCGGCCTCGTCGGAGGCCCGGTCCAGGCCGCTGTAGGTGAGGTGGTCACCTGCCGAGGTCCGGACGGCGATGCGGTCGCCGTAGCGGGAGCCGGCCTCGGCGACCGTCGTGGCCAGCACCGGATCAGGCGGGGTCGGGGAAGCGCTCGGGCGCTGGGTGGCCGGGCACCTCGAACGAAGGATTCGGGAGTTGCTCGACGCCGTGCTCGGCGAGCAGCGACCGGAAGCCGTCGACTTCGGCGGGGACCGGGAGCGGGTCGTCGAGCCAGGTTTCGAACATGACGCAGCCCTCGTCTCCGTCGGCGACCAGCGGCCCGAAGGCGGCGCCCTCTTCGAGCACGATGAGCGTGCCGGACGGGCAGTGCCGGCCACCGATGTCGACTGAGCCCTCGAGTACGTAGACGAGGTGGTCGCTGCGGTGGCCGTGGCGCTCGACGATCATGCCCGGGTCGTAGTGGCCGAGCACGACCATCCGGTCGCCGGACCATTCGAGGAACTTCTCGTGGACGGACACCCGGCGGTCGCCGTGCTGCTGGGCGCGGACCTCCTGCCAGGGGACGTCGGATTCGTGGACGATCGAGAAACGTGGCGACGGTCGCGTTGGGCGTCCGGTGTCGACGACCTGGACGGGGTCTTCGGCGTTCGGTGGGACCGGGCCTGTCATCTTCAGTCGAGCAGTCCGAGGACCAGTTCGGAGGGACGGGCTATGACGGCGTGGTTGCCCAGGACGGCGACAGGGCGCTGCATCAACCGAGGGTGGGCGAGGAGGATGTCGACGATGCCATCGGCGTCGATCGTGTCCGGGTCCGGGCAGAGTTCCTTGTCGGCCCGGATGAGGTCGGCGGGCTCTCCGGAGAGCATGTCGAGGAAGCCCTCCAACGTGTTCCGATCGAGGGGTTCCTTGAGGTACTCGATGACGTCGAACTCGACGCCGTGCTCCTCGAGGATGCCGAGGGCGCCACGGGACTTGCCTCAACCGGGGTTGTGGTACAGCAGCAGACGGTCTGTCATTGTGCCGACGGTAGCCGCGACCTGCCCCGACTCCCGGACCGGCACTCGCTCCGGTTGGCCGTCTAACGTCAGGGAAACGGAGGTATCACGCGCATGTACGACCTGAAGATCAGCGGCGGAACCATCGTCGACGGCACCGGGGCTGACCGGTTCGTGGGTGATGTGGCGACCAAGGACGGTGTGATTGTGGCGGTCGGACCCTCGGCGCCGGGTGACGCCGCCCGAACCATCGACGCCACCGGGCTCGTCGTCACACCCGGGTTCGTCGACTGCCACACCCACTACGACGGCCAGGTCACCTGGGACGACGAGCTGAACCCGTCGGCCGGACACGGGGTCACTACTGTCGTGATGGGCAACTGCGGAGTCGGGTTCGCGCCCGTCCATCCGGGGCAGGAAGAGTGGCTGATCCAGTTGATGGAGGGCGTCGAGGACATACCCGGGGCGGCACTCTCCGAGGGCATCACCTGGGGGTGGGAGTCGTTTCCCGAATACCTCGACGTTCTCGACAAGCGGCATCTGGGCATCGATGTCGGCACGCAGGTTCCCCACGGAGCGGTCCGTACCTACGTGATGGGAGAACGAGGCTCCCGTAACGAGCCTGCCACCCCCGAGGACATAGATGCGATGGGGCGAATCGTCGAGGAGGCGATCGAAGCCGGCGCCCTCGGCGTCTCAACCTCGAGGGTTCTCGGCCACCGCGCCATGGACGGCGAACAGGTACCCGGCACGTTCGCCGCCGAAGACGAACTCTTCGGAATCGGTCGGGCGTTGCAGCGGCAGGGGAGGGGGGTCTTCGAGTTGGCGCCGGCCGGCGCCGATGGGCAGGACCTGCTCAACGCCCGTCGCGAGGTCGACTGGATGCGCCGCCTGTCGATCGAGGTCGATGCACCGGTCACGTTCGCCATGCTCCAGGTGGACGCCGAGCCGGACCTGTGGCGCGAGATCATGGCCGAATCGCTCGCCGCAATCGACGAAGGCGCCCAACTGCACCCCCAGGTGGCAGCCCGCCCGTTCGGCATACTCGTCGGGTTCCAGACCCATCATCCGTTCGGGCTGCGGCCCTCGTATCGGGCCATCGCCGACCTGCCGATCGGCGAGCGCATCGAGTTCCTCCGCCGACCGGAGGTGCGGTCGCAGATCCTCGCCGAGGACGACGTCGAACCCGGCACGGAGTTGTTCGCCGGGATGCCGGCGCTCATCCGCAAGGCCCTGCACAAGCTCTACGTCCTGGGCGACCCGCCCGACTACGAGCCGACCGTGGAGCGGTCCGTGGCCCATCTGGCGCAGCGGTCCGGCATCGGTCCCCTCGAAGCCGTCTACGACACCCTCTGTGAGCAGGAAGGTGAGGCGCTGCTCATGTTGCCGGTGTTCAACTACACCGATGGCGACCACGAGGCCATTCGGGAGCAACTCACCCACCCGACCTCGGTCTCGGGCCTGTCCGACGGTGGCGCCCACTGCGGAATGATCTGCGACGCCTCGATCCCCACCTACCTACTTACACACTGGGTACGCGACCGCCATCGGGGTGCCCGACTTCCGCTGGAGTGGGTGGTGCGTAAGCAGACACGGGACACGGCGCAACTGTTCGGCCTCACCGATCGGGGCGAGCTCACGATCGGGATGAAGGCCGACCTCAACGTCATCGATCTCGACGGCCTGACGCTGCGGTCGCCGCGCATGGCACACGACCTGCCGGCCGGAGGTCGCCGCCTGCTCCAGGAGGCCGTCGGCTACCGGCACACCATCGTGTCAGGCGAGGAGACGCGACGCGACGGCGTCGACACCGGGGCTCGACCGGGGCGGCTGGTGCGGGGCGGCTGAACATGGCCGCTGTGGATGCCGTCGAACGCTTTGTCACCTCGGCCTCCGGGTTGGGCATCGAGGTGGCGGTGCGTCGATGCCCGGAGGGAACCCGGACGGCAGTCGATGCTGCGGCGGCCGTCGGCTGTGTCGTCGGCCAGATCGTGAAGTCGCTGGTGCTGATGGCCGGCGACCGGCCTGTTCTGGTTCTGTGCTCCGGCGCCAACCGGGTCGACCTGGTCCGGGTCGGCGCCGAGTTCGATGGAGATGTGCGCATGGCGAACGCCGACGAGGTGCGGGCCGCCACCGGCTTCGCCATCGGGGGAGCGCCCCCGTTCGGGCATCCGGCGCCGTTGCCGACCCTGATCGACCCGGACCTGTTGGGGTACGACGAGGTCTGGGCCGCCGCCGGTCGGCCCGACAGCGTGTTCCCGCTTTCACCGGAGGCGCTGGTGGAGGGCTCGGGTGCCCGAACCGTCGAGGTTGCTCTCTGAAACCGCAGCAACCCGTGGATAGCCTGCGTGGAGCCTCCCCGATTGACGAAGTCTCGAGGAGTTGCACAATGGCCGTTGATGAACGAAAACGTCTGGCGATCCGCATTTGCTTCGCTGAACAGTTGAACGATTACCTGGCGGATGCGATCATCGAGCCCATGCCGCCGATCGAGTGGGCCGATGTCGCCACCAGGGACGATGTAGCCCTGATGGGACGCGAACTCCGTGCCGGGACGGCCGAGTTCCGTGCCGAGATGCATCTGGAGTTTGCCCATGCCCGCAACGAGTTCGCCGATGCGAAGCGGTGGATGGTGATGAGTGGGATCGGGATCGCCTCGTCGAGTTGGGCGGCGGCGATCGCCATCGTGGCGCTGAACTGAGGAGGTTTCCCTGATCGGTCGTCCGGCTCGCCGGTCAGTTCGCGTAGTCGAGGGGGAGGGCGGTGGTGCCTTTGAGTTCTTCCATGACGAAGATGCTGCGTACGTCGGTGAGGTCGATCCGCTGGATGAGGCGCTTGTAGAAGGCGTCGTAGGCGGCGATGTCGGGGACCACGACCCGGAGCATGTAGTCGACCTCGCCGCTGGTGCGCCAGGCCGCAACGATCTCGGGGAACTCTGCGATGCCGGTGGTGAACCGTTCGAGCCAGGCCGAAGAGTGGTCGCCTGTGCGGACCTCGACGAGGGCGGTGACCCCGAGGTTCAGCGACTCGGGATCGAGCAGCACCACTCGCCGTGCGATGACCCCCTGCTGCTGGAGTTTCTGTACCCGCCGCCATGCGGTGGTGGCGGCCAGGCCGACCGCCTCGCCGATCTCGGCGCCGGTGAGCGTGCCGTCTGTCTGGAGGAGGTGCAGAATTTCCCGATCGATCTGATCCATTATCGAAGACTAGTGCGCGAAGTGAACAACTCATGGGTAATCCATGCAAGATGGTGCCTAAGGCATGCAAGTACGCAAGATGGATGACGGTCCCGTCCCCTACTATCGGCACATGGCAACGGGAACCGATACGCGCAGGAGATTTCTGACCGCCTTCGTCGAGCATCCGGCTTCGGCGGGCGAGACATACGGGCAGCACTGCCGACGGGCACTACGGGTGTCGGCGACGCTTGCTGCCGCGTCGATGGCGGCCCTGGTCCATGCCCTGGTCCCTGCCTGGTGCACGACGCGGGCCAGCGACACGGTCTTCGAACTCCACGACGACCTTCAGAAGGTGCGACACCGCATCATGGAAGAAGCCGACTGACGGCGCCCCTACTCGGGAGGGTGCAACCCGGGTCGGGATTGCGCCTACAGTCCAACGGGTGACGACCGCTCCACTGCTCGTCGAGGTCACCCGCGGCGACCACATCGAGAGTCGTCATGAGGTCGATGCCGTCGTGGCGACCGCTGATGGCGCCGCGCTCGAGTCCTGGGGCGACCCCGACCGCCTGGTGCTCCCCCGATCGGCGGCAAAGCCCGTTCAGGCGCTGCCTCTGATTACGACTGGTGCCGCAGACGCGTTCGGACTGGGCACCGTCGAGTTGGCGCTCTCGTGCTCCAGCCACAACGGCGAGGCCGAGCACGTGTCTGCGCTGACCGGCTGGCTGTCGAGGATCGGCTGTTCGGCCGAGGACCTGGCATGTGGCGAGCACCCGCCCCTGGGCGAGTCGGCTGCGGCGGCATTCCATGCATCCGGAGGTTCTCCGAGTGCTGTCTACAACAACTGTTCCGGCAAGCACGTCGGCTTCCTGACCGTGTGTCGGCACCTCGGCCTGCCCACGGATGGTTATCTGGCGGCCGACCATCCACTGCACCGGGAGCACGTGACGCCGATGATGGGCGCTGCCTTCGGCTTCGATCCCCGGACCCAACGTCCGGGCATCGACGGGTGTGGGATTCCGGTCTGGGCTGTACATCTCGACAACCTCGCCGTTGGTTGGGCGGGCCTCGCAACTTCGACGCCGGGACGCCGCCTGTTGGATGCCATGGTGTCGGAGCCGTTGCTCGTGGCCGGTAGCGACCGTGCCTGCACCCGGCTGATATGCGAGGCGGGGGGAGCAGCCGTGGTCAAGACGGGTGCCGAGGGCGTGTATTGCGGCGTGATTCCCGATACCGGTGTCGGGATAGCCGTCAAGGCCAGGGATGGTGCCAGGCGGGGGACCGAGGCGGCGATCACGTGGCTGCTCGGCCGCCTTGAGGTGATCGACGGGGATGGGGTCCTCCCGCTCACCAACCACGCCGGAACCAGGGTGGGCGAGGTCCGGGTGTCCGATGGAGGATCGGCCTGAGCCGATCCCTAGGGTCGGCGATCAGAACCAGGCTGCGAGACGGCACGGGAAGGGCAGGGCATGGGAGCTTGTGATGGCCGGGTGGTGATCGTGACCGGGGCGGCGCGCGGCCTGGGTCGGTCCCATGCGCTGGCCTTCGCCGCAGAGGGTGCGACCGTCGTGGTGAACGACCTCGGTGTTTCCCGGGAGGGCGAGGGTGGCGACCCGGGCCCTGCGCACCAACTTGTGGTCGAGATCGAAGCGGCGGGTGGTACAGCCATCGCAGACGGTGCCGACGTGGCCGACTGGGATCAGGCGCAGGCCATGGTCGTCGAGGCGGTCGACCGGTTCGGCCGGCTCGACACGCTGGTGTGCAACGCCGGATTCCTGCGGGACCGGATGCTCGCCAACATGTCGGAGGACGAGTGGGATTCGGTGGTCCGGGTCCACCTCAAGGGCCACTTCGCCCCGGTACGCCATGCCATCGCCCACTGGCGGGATCGCTCCAAGGCCGGCGAGGAGGTCGACGGCCGTGTGGTCATGACCACCTCGGGAGCCGGGCTGTTGGGCAGCATCGGACAGGGAAACTACGCAGCGGCGAAGGCGGGCATCGCACTTCTCGTCGTCCAGGCGGCCGCCGAGTGGGGTCGCTACGGGGTGCGGGTCAACGGGGTGGCGCCGGATGCGCGTACCCGGATGACAGAGGGAATCTTCTACGACACCGATGCACCTGAAGGAGCATGGGACGAAAAGGACCCGGCGAACGTTTCACCGCTGGTCGTGTGGCTGGGGAGCAGCGACTGCGACATCACAGGTCGGGTATTTGAGATCTCAGGTGGTCGCATCAACGTCTGTGACGGCTGGCAGCACGGTCCGGTGGTCGAGGTGGGTGAGCGTCCCTTCGGGATCGACGAGGTGGGCGCCGCCGTACACCGGTCGATCAGGGAAGGCCCGGATCCGGCGCCCGTCTACGGGGCCTGAGGTCGGTCCGACTCTTCCGCGGCCAGGCGGGTGACGGATTGGCGGTAGGCAGCAATCGCGTCGTCGGTCCTGATCCCGAGTTGACGGGTCTCGGCGGCGAACCTTCGAGCGGCATCGTCGAGGCGCTGCTGGCGTTCCAGGAGCGGCTCGGAGTGTGGGGGTTCGTCGACCACGAAGGTACCGAGCCGCCCACGTCCCCGGACCGAGTCGTCCTGTTCCAGATGGCGGTAGGCGCGTGCGACGGTGCCGGGTGCGACTCCCAGCTGGGTGGCAAGGTCGCGGACCGTCGGCAGCCGGCAGCCGGGTTCGAGGCGACCGACTGCGATCATGACGGCCAGTTGGGCCCGGAGTTGTTCGAAGCGGGGCACGGAGCCGCCGTCGTCCAGGCGCAGGATGAGGCGTCGGGGGAAGCCGTGCTGGTCGGTGAAGCCGATTCGGGCACTTTGGAGCATCGCTGTTTATTGTAGCAACACAATGGACAGCATACAGTCAGAAACTAGCCATATACTTGCTATCGACATTGATACAGTGCATCTTTGTATCAGGTAATCATGTTCGGGGGAGCCAGCATTCCGACCCTCGGCCTACCAGGAGGATTCCATGCAACTCATCACGGCGGTCATCAAGCCCTTCAAGCTCGACGACGTCAAGGACGCCCTCGCCGAACTCGGCGTGCAGGGCATGACGGTCAGCGAGGTCCAGGGATTCGGCCGGCAGGGTGGGCACAGCGAAACCTACCGGGGCACCGAGTACAAGGTCCTGTTCACCCCCAAGACCCGGGTGGAGGTCGTCGTCGAGGACAGCCAGACCGATGCAATGGTCGCCGCCATCGTCGCCGCAGCCCGCACCGAGAAGATCGGTGACGGCAAGGTGTGGGTCACCGACGTCGGCACCCTCATTCGCATCCGAACCGGCGAACGCGGAGCCGACGCGGTCTGACCCACATGCTGAAGGCGGGCCGTCTCCGTTCCCTACGACCCGTCTCCGTTCCCTACGACCCGTCTCCGTTCCCGACGACCCGTCTCCGTTCCCGATGACCCGTCTCCGTTCCCGATGATGGCGGCGGCTACCGTCGCTACATGAGCGACCGACAGACAGGTGAGGCCCAGGACGACAGCGCCGACCGGATCCTGTTCGAGATCCGCAATCAGGTGGCCTGGATCACGATCGACAGCCCGGACAGCGGCAACTCGTTGACCCCGGCCATGCGTGACCGCATCGGCGGTCTGCTCCGCGGCCTGAACGGCCGTTTCGAGGCGCGTGCGGCGGTCATCACCGCCACCGGCGAGCGCCACTTCTGCACGGGGGCTGACCTCGGGGTACCGCCTCAGCCGGTACCCCGACCTGAGGGAGCGCCACAGCGGGCGGTCGGCGAAGTGCGGCGGATGATGCTCGACGGGCAGCTGACTCTGATGCCGTCGGTTCTGGACTGCGAGGTTCCGGTCATCGCCGCCGTGAACGGCACGGCTGCGGGAATTGGTGTCCACCTGGCCCTGTGTTGCGACCTGGTGATCATGGCAGAGCATGCCAGATTCATCGAGATCTTCGCCCGGCGGGGCCTGGTCCCCGACGGCCTGGGTGCGTGGATTCTTCCCCGACTGGTAGGGCTCCAGAAGGCCAAGGAACTGGTGTTCTTCGCCGAAGACGTACCGGCTGACGAGGCACAGCGGCTGGGGCTCTGCAACCGGGTGGTGCCCGGCGCCGATCTCCGGGATGCAGCGACCGAGTGGGCCGAGCGGCTGGCCTCGGGACCTACCAGGTCCTTCATGCTGAGCAAATGGCTCCTGAACCGCTCGCTGGACCTCGACCGACGGACCCTCGAGGACAACGAGGCGTGGGCGGTCGAGCTCATCAGCGGCACCGAGGACGCCGGTGAGGGCGTGACCAGCTTCCTCGAACGACGGGATCCCGTCTGGCGGGGCTTCTAGGCAGGGATCCCGGCAGACTGGTGGCAGATAGGGATCGCCGGAGGGAGAGCGGGCATGATCATCAGGGTGAGTGAAGTTGGTGCGGTCGTGATCGAGGACCACGACCTCTTCACCGGATTCCACGTCGAAGCACCTGTCGGCCAGGTGGCAGAGGACGTTGCCGCCCTGCTGGGTGAGGGCACCCGAGCCGACGGCGGTCAGCACGTGTGGATTGCCGCCGATGCCGTCCGCCACTGGGTCGCAGACCTGGCCACCCCGGAGTGGGAGGAGGGCTTTTCGGAGATGATCGCATACGCCCGCGGTAGGGGTTGGCTCGACGACGCCGGAACCCACATTCAGGCCCATCTCGAACATCGCAACTGAGCACATCCGATCCCGGAAGGAACAGACCATGGCTGATGTCACCGTCTTCCACAACCCGCATTGACACGCCAGCAAGAACGCCTTGGCGGTCGCCGAGGAGCTGGGCATCGGGGTCGACGTCGTCCTCTACATGAAAGAGCCCCCTGACCAGGTGCTGCTTTCACGGATCGCAGAGGGCATCGATGGGCCCGTCGAGGACCTGGTGCGAAAGGACTCGCAGTTCAGGAAGCTCGACCTGGATCCGGACGACTATGTCGGTGATGCTGATGCGGTGGTCGAGTTGCTGGCCCGTCGCAAGGCACTGCTCCAGCGGCCGGTCCTGGTGAGGGGCGACATCGGTGGTGGAGGGCCGTTGACGTCGTGCGTCGGGCGGCCGAAGGACAAGCTCTACGACTTCCTCGGAGGCCGACCATGACGACCCCGACGGCCGACCTCTGTGACGAGTTCGGCGATGCCGTCCGCGTGCTCGATGGCGGCTTCATCTCCTTTGGCGGCGTCGCTGCATTCGGGGGCCCCATCTCGACGATTGCCGCCTGTGAGGACAACTCGCTCGTCCGGGAGGCGTTGGCCGAACCGGGTGCGGGGCGCGTGCTCGTGGTCGCCGGCGAGGGATCGAGCCGGTGCGCCATGGTCGGCGGCAACCTGGCCGGGATGGCAGCAGCCAACGGCTGGGCGGGCGTCGTCGTGGACGGTTGCGTGCGCGACGTTCCGGAGCTTGCAGCGGCGCCGGTCGGGATCCGTGCCCGTGGGATGTGCCCGCGCCGAAGTGTCAAGCAGGGTCTGGGCGAGCGGGACGTGACCGTGAACGTGGCCGGCGCCGACCTCTCTCCGGGGATGTGGCTGTGGGCCGATGAGGACGGGATGGTCCTCGCCGCCGGGCCGCTGGCGTAGGGATCAGCCGGCGCCGAGCCGGAACACGCCACCGGCGAGCGAGAGTGCGTACACGTTGCGGAACCCGTCTTCGGCGAACGAGGCCAGCAGCGGCACGGTGAGCTCGGTGAGACGGGTGGCGACGCTCCCGTCCGGCTGGATCGCCGCAAGCCGGATCCGGCCATCGCAGAAGTCGCCGAAGATGTAGGCGCCTGCGAGGTCCGGGACGGCATCGCCGTGGTACACGACGCCGCCGATGACCGAGCACGCCTCGGCGGTGCGCTCGTAGGTGAGGTCCGGCAGCCGGTGTTCAGCGGGTTCGGGCCTGCCGGTACGGAGTGTTCCCTCGTAGGCGGGCCAGCCGAGGTTGATACCGAGGTCGATCTCGGCCGCCGCGATCCGAGTGACCTCCTCGACAGCGTCCTGGCCGACGTCGGCTATCCAGAGGTCTCCGGTTGTCGTGTCGAAGGCAAAGCGCCAGGGGTTCCGGAGTCCCCAGAGGAGGATCTCGTCGAGTGCCTCCGGATCCCCGATGAACGGGTTCTCGGCGGGGATGCCGTAGGGGGTACCACCCTGCGGATCGATGCGCAGGATCGTTCCCAGCCAGGTGCCGAGGTCCTGGCCGTTGTCATGGGGGTCTTCCCGATCGCCACCGTCGCCGAACCCGATCAGCAGGCGCCCCTCGGGATCGACGACCAGGTGGCCGCCGTTGTGGTTCCGGTAGGGCTGCTGCAGGGAAAGGAGGGTCCGCTGCCTGTCAGGGTCGGCTTCGAGCCCGTCGAGGGGCACGGCGAGCACATGGCTGGTGGGGTAGTGGTCGGTGAAGCTGAGGTAGAGCTCGCCACCGGAGGGCGAGATCGCAATGCCGAGGAGGCCTCCCTCGCCACGGACGTCGACCAGATGGGAGATGTCGAGAATCGGATCGCCGACGATGAGCGTTCCGTCATCATCCGGGGTCAACGTTCGTACCAGTCCCGGCCTCTCGGCGACGAGCAGGATGTCGGTACCCGGGACGGCGACCAGTGCCATCGGGGAATCCAGCGTGGCAACAGGGATCAGCGTGACTGCTACCGCATCGAGCATCGCCTGGTCGGGCCGCGGAGGCGTGGTCGAGGTGGTGGGTGGCGCGGAGGTGGGTGGCGCGGAGGTGGGTGGCGAGGTGGCGGGTGGCGCGGAGGTGGGTGGCGAGGTGGCGGGTGGCGCGGAGGTGG
>JACNKQ010000075.1:0-25894 GCA_014381945.1 Actinomycetota bacterium | reverse complement strand
GGGGGGGGGCGGTGGGGGGTGATGGGGCGGGGGGGGCGGGCTGGGGGGTGGGGGGGCGGGGGGTGGGGGGGAGGGGGGGGGCGGGGGGGGGGGGGGCTGGGAGGGGGGGGGCGGGGGGGGGGGTGGCGCGGGGGCGGGGGGCGCGGTGGGGGGTGGCGCGGTGGCGGGTGGCGCGGTGGCGGGTGGCGCGGTGGTGGGTGGCGCGGTGGTGGGTGGCGCGGAGGTCTGGCTGGAACCCTCGTGTTGCGTAGAGCCACACGATGCGAGCAGCAGGGCGCAGGTGGCGATCGAGACCGTGGAACCCATCACCGCAGGTCAGGGGAAGTCGGGCGGTCGTCGCTGGACCAGCGCAGCCACGCCCTCTGCGTAGTCCGGGCCTGCCGTGTGGGCGTCTAGCAGGTGGGTGGCCTCCTCGATCGCAGCCGCCGCATCACGATGGAGGTCCGTGTAGGTCTGGCGCTTGGCCGCGGCCAGGCTCGACCGTGCGACCGGGCCCAGGAACTCCCCGATCCACCCGTGGACGTGGTGAAGCAGGTCGTCCGGGGCGACCACGTAGTTGACGAGGCCCATCTCCCTGGCCTCCTCGGCCAGGACGACCCGGCTCGTGAGCAGCAGGTCGTTGGCCCGCCCGAGGCCGATCATGCGTGGCAGCAGCCACGACAGCCCGTACTCGGCCGGCAGGCCGAGCTTCCCGTAGGCCGGGGTCAGCTTTGATCCGGCGGCGGCGAAGCGCAGGTCGGCGAAGCAGGCGACGACCAGCCCTATCCCGGCGGCCGCACCGTTGATGGCGGCGATCACGGGTTTGGTGAGCCCGAAGTGCCAGGCGAAGTCGGCGTCGAACGCCGGGTGGACGCCGTAGCCGGGCATCGGCAGGTCGTCGGGGGTGCCGGGGTCGTAGCCGCCCCGTTCGGCATGCCCCTCGAGTGCTGCAGCGTCGGCGCCGACACAGAATGCCCGCCCCTCCGGGTCGCCGGTCACGACGATGGCCTTGACCGACGGGTCCCCGTCGGCCTGTTGCAGCGCCCAGCGGTACTCGGTGTGCATCCGACCGGTCCAGGCGTTGCGACGGTGTGGTCGCGACAGCAGGACCACCCGCGTCGACCCGACGTCCTCCTGGCGGATTGCCTTTAACTCCACGAGGTCGACGGTACTCCTCGTCCGCCGCATTCTCGTTGCCCCGACGGGTCCGCTACCGTCTGCGGACCTGCCGCAACGATCAGGAGAAGCCCATGCTCGCCGCGATCCTCGAAAACATGCCATCCGATGAGTTGGTGATCCACGACGACGTCACCCTGCGTGACCTGACACCCGGCGAGGTGCAGATCAGGATCGCCCACAGCGGCGTCTGCCACTCGGACCTGTCCGTCATGAACGGCACGATCCCGCAACAGGTGCCGTGCGTGCTCGGCCACGAGGGCGCCGGCGTTGTCACCGACGTGGGCGACGGCGTCACGCACGTGGCGACCGGCGATCACGTCATCATCGCCTTCTCGCCACCCTGCGGCGTGTGTCCCTTCTGTACCGGTCGCAACCAGCCGAACCTGTGCATGACCGGGATGATCACGATGGCCACTTCGCAGCAGTTCCGGCGGGGCGACACCGTCGTGGGTTCCATGAGCGGCTGCGGCACCTTCGCCGAGGAGACGGTGGTGCCCGGCTTCGCGGCAATCAAGATCGACGAGGACATTCCGCTCGACGTGGCGGCGCTCATCGGGTGCGGTGTCACCACGGGTGTAGGTGCGGCCATGAACACGGCCAAGGTCAGCCCCGGCTCGTCGGTCTGCATCATCGGCGCAGGCGGCGTCGGCATTGCCGCCATCCAGGGAGCCCGGATCGCCGGTGCCGCCGAGATCGTCGCCATCGACCTCCACGAGGGCAAGCTCGATCGGGCGAAGGCGTTTGGCGCCACCCACGGGGCGACCCCCGATGACGTGCCGGCGGTCATGGCCGAGGTGACCGGCGGCGAGGGCTTCGACTACACGCTCGAGTGCATCGGCATGGCCACCACCATGCGCCAGGCCTACGACCTCACGCGCCGGGGCGGCACCTGCTGCATCGTCGGCGTCGGCCGGGCCGAGGAGACGTTCGAACTGAATGCCTTCGAGATGTTCCTGTCCGAAAAGACGCTTGTCGGCTCGATGTACGGCGGCGCCGACGTGCGCACCGACTTCAACCGCTTCCTCCGGCTCTACAAGGCCGGCCGCCTCGACCTCGAGGGCATGATCTCGCGCCGGATCCGCCTGGACGAGGTCAACGACGCCATGGGCGCGATGGGCGACGCCGACATCATCCGCCAGGTCATCGACTTCTGAGCCCCGCGGAGGAACGAATCGGGGCTCGGGGTATCCAGGCCATGGGCGAGGTGCCACTGCGTGCCGACCTGGTCCTCGAATACCCGTTCACCCGCACCACCGGTCCGATCATCGGAGCGTTTCTGACGGGCCTGCGCGAGGGCGTCCTCACCGGTGTCCGGCGCCCCGACGGCACGGTCATGGTCCCGCCGGCCGAGTACGACCCGGTGACCAGCGAGCCGCTGACCGAGATCGTCGAGGTCGGCCAGGCCGGCGAGGTCGTCTCCTGGACCTGGGTCGATCCGCCTCGGCTGCAGTCGCCGTGGGACAAGCCGCACGGGCTGGCCCTGATCCTGCTCGACGGTGCCGACACGCCGATGCTCCATGCGGTCCTCGTCGACTCGCCTGATGACCTGGTGACCGGCATGCGAGTGTCGGCCGTCTGGAGGGAGGAACGCGAGGGCCACATTGCGGACCTGTACGGCTTCGCCCCCGAGGAAGTCGCATGAGCGAGGCAGCCGAAGGTGGGGTCCGGTTGCCGGAGTCCCTCAGGGGGGTCGAGCCGGTGCAGTCGGTGCGGACCCCGATCCGCCTCGAATACGACTACCGGCCGAGCGCCTCCGCCGAGTCGTACCTCCGTGCCTATGGAGAGAAGCGGATCATCGGCCACCGGTCGCCGGTCGACGGCGCAGTGTTCATTCCGCCCCGTGGGGTCGATCCACGGCACGGGGTGGCGATCTCGGAGGAGGTCGACCTGCCCGACACCGGCCACGTCGGCAACTTCTGCGTGACGCACCTTCCGATCCCGGGACGCAAGGGCCTCGAGGTGCCGTACGTGAGCGCCTGGATCCACCTCGACGGTGCGGCCGTCGGGTTCCTCGGGCTCGTGAGCGGCTGTCCGAGCGACGAGGTCCGGATCGGCATGCGGGTCCGCGCCGTCTGGAAGCCGGACGACGAGCTGGGAACCACCGCTGAGAACATCCGCCACTGGGAACCCACCGGCGAGCCCGACGTGCCCCTCGAACGCGCCGGCAACCAGTCGTTCCACGCCGGCCGGGGGGATGAAGCCGGTGCGTGAGGTGGCGGTCGTCTCCACAGCCGTCCACCAGGTGCCGGCGCTGACCGGGACCACCGAGGTCCAGCTCATGGTTCCGCTTCTCAACGCCGCACGCGATGCAGTCGGCCTCACGCAGGCCGACATCGGCTTCACCTGCTCGGGGAGCAGCGACTTCCTCGCCGGGCAGGCGTTCTCGTTCGTTCAGACCCTCGATGCGGTCGGTGCGTTCCCACCGATCAGCGAGAGCCACGTCGAGATGGACGGCGCCTTCGCCCTCTACGAGGCGTGGGTGAAGCTCCAGGCGGGCGAGGTCGACACGGCGCTGGTCTTTTCGTACGGGAAGTCCTCGCCGGGGTCGCTGCGCGACGTGCTCGCACTCCAACTCGACCCCTACTTCCTGGCGCCCCTGTGGCCGCCGGCCGATGCCGTCGCCGCCATCCAGGCCCGGCTGCTGCTCGAGGCGGGGAAGGTGAGCGGCGAGGAACTGGCCGAGATCGCCGTGCGCAGCCAGCGCAACGCCGTGGGCAACCCGAATGCCGTCCGTTCCTCCCCGGATGTGGCCGTAGAAGACGTCATGGCGGAGGTGCCGATAGCCGACCCGCTCCGGCCCAGCGACCTGGCCGTCGAGTCCGACGGCGGCTGCGCGATCGTCCTGGCGGCAGGGGACCGGGCCCGTCAACTATGTGGCCGACCGGCCTGGATCCGGGGCATCGACCACCGCATCGACGCCCACGGGCTCGGCACACGGGACCTCAGCAGGGCCCCGTCGGCGGAACTCGCCGCATCGGTCGCCGCCGCCACGGCCGATCTGGCGATCGGCTCCCTCGACATCGCCGAGTTGCACAGCCCGACGACCAGCCAGGAGGCGATCCTCATCCGTGGGCTCGGCCTGGGAGCCTCGACCGAGGTGAACCCGTCGGGTGGTGCGCTGGCCGCAAACACCCTGATGGCCGCCGGCCTTGTGCGAATCGCCGAGGCGGCCCGCCGCATCATCGACGACGGGGCCGACCGGGCACTGGCGCATGCCACCTCCGGGCCCTGCCTCCAGCAGAACCTCGTCTGCCTGATGACGGGGGTCTGACCGTGGCGAAGCAGCGCACTGCCGTTCTCGGCGTCGGACAGACGAAGTACCAGTCGACGCGTGGCGATGTGTCCATGGCCGGCCTGGTCCGCGAGGCGGCCCTGCGTGCCCTGGTCGACGCCGGGCTGGAATGGTCCGACGTGGATGCCGTCGTCATCGGCAAGGCCCCCGACTTCTTTGAGGGCGTGATGATGCCCGAGCTGTACCTCGCCGACGCACTGGGGTGCGTGGGCAAGCCGATCCTCCGGGTGCACACCGCCGGCTCGGTTGGTGGTTCGACTGCGCTGGTCGCCGCCTCCCTCGTGCAGGGCGGTGTCCACCGTCGGGTGCTGACCATCGGCTTCGAGAAGCAGTCCGAGTCCAACGCCACCTGGGCCCTTTCCCTGCCGCAGCCCTTCTCGGTGTCGATCAACGCCGGTGCCGGCGGCTACTTCTCGCCGATCATCCGGCGCTACATGGCGCGCTCCGGGGCCCCGGACCTGATCGGCTGCATGGTCGCCTTCAAGGACCGCCAGCACGCACTTCGAAACCCGTACGCCCACCTCCACCAGCACGACCTCACCTTCGACCAGGTGGTCGAGGCACCGATGCTGTGGGACCCGATCCGCTACTCGGAGACCTGTCCCTCCTCGGACGGTGCCTGTGCCATGGTCCTCGGTGACGAGGCTGCCGGGGATGCCGCGGCCGGGCCGGTGGCCTGGGTGCACGGAGCGGCGATGCGGTCCGAGGCCAACAACTTCCCGGGGCGTGACGAGGTGAACCCGCAGGCCAGCAGGGACTGTGCCGCCGACGTGTTCCGGCAGGCGGGCATCTCCGATCCCCGGTCAGAGATCGATGTCGTGGAGATGTACGTGCCGTTCTCCTGGTATGAGCCGATGTGGCTCGAGAGCATCGGGTTCGCCGAACGCGACGCAGGATGGCGCATGGTGGAGGAGGGGGCCACGCACCTCGACGGCGGCGACCTGCCCGTGAACTGTTCCGGAGGGGTGCTGTCCTCCAACCCGATCGGGGCCTCGGGCATGATCCGCTTCGCCGAGGCGGCGCTCCAGGTGCGGGGAATGGCGGGTGACCACCAGGTAGAGGGCGCCCGCCGGGCGTTCGGGCACGCCTACGGTGGTGGTGCCCAGTACTTCGCCATGTGGGTGGTCGGGGCCGACCGGCCCTGAGATCGCAGCAGACCGCCCCGACCGAATACGATCCGAACACACGCCCACCATCTTGTTGGAGAGACCGATGCGCATCGTCGTCGACTATGACCTCTGTGAGAGCAACGCCATCTGTATGGCGATCGCCCCCGACGTGTTCGAGGTGCGGGACGACGACTTCCTCTACGTCCTGAACGAGGCTCCCGGCGAAGACCGCCGCGGGCAGATGGAGGAAGCCGTCCAACGCTGTCCCAAGCAGGCGATAGCGATCGAGGGCTGACCGGGCCACCTGACCTCGCCGGCCGGTTCGGGCCAGCCTGTGCGGGACTCCGTCACCATCGTCGGCGCCTCGTTGGCCGGCCTGCGGGCCGCCGAGACGCTGCGTCGTGACGGCTTCGGGGGCCGCATCAGCCTCATCGGCGAAGAGCCGCACCAGCCCTACGACCGGCCACCGCTTTCGAAGCAGGTCCTCGCCGGAGACTGGGAACCCGAGCGGGCGCTCCTCACCCCCGCAGAGAAACTCGAACCGCTCGGGATCGACCTGCGGCTGGGGGTGCGGGCCACTGGGCTCGACGTGGCCGCCCGGCAGTTGGAGGTCGACGGCGTGGCCGAGCCCTTCGACGGCCTCCTGATCGCCACCGGGGCACGGTGTCGGATCCTGCCGGGGACCGAAGGCCTTGCGGGCGTCCACACCCTGCGGACGCTCGACGACTGCCTCGCCATCCGGGCGGCGCTCGACGCCGGTGCGGATCGGATGGTCGTCATCGGCGCCGGCTTCATCGGGGCCGAGGTGGCGTCGGTTGCGGTCGGACGTGGCGCCTCCGTGACGCTCGTCGAGGCACTTCCGGCACCCTTCGCCCGGTTACTGGGCCGCGAGATGGGTGCCGTGGTTGCCGACGTGCATGTAGCCAACGGCGTCGACCTTCGCTGCGGGGTGGGCGTGTCGTCAGTCGTGGGTGGGCCCGGAGCCATGACCGTCGCCATGGCCGATGGTTCCGACGTCGACGCCGACCTGGTGGTCGTCGGGATCGGCGTGGTTCCCAACACCGGGTGGCTCGAGGGTTCCGGCCTGACGCTCGACGACGGCGTGGTCTGTGACGCCACCTGCCTCGCCGGCCCGAACGTGGTGGCGGCCGGCGACGTGGCCCGCTGGACCGACCCGCGCACCGGCGAATCGATGCGGGTGGAACACTGGGACAATGCGGTCGAGCAGGGTCGCCATGCCGTCCGGCGCCTGCTGGCCACCGATGAGGAGGCTGAGGTGTATGCGCCGGTGCCATGGTTCTGGAGTGACCAGTACGACCGCAAGATCCAGTTGGCGGGGCGTCCCCATCCCGACGACGAGGTGAGGGTGGTGGACGGCTCGACCGACGAGCATCGTTTCGCCGCCTTCTACGGGCGCCGGGGGCAGCTCACGGCGGTGCTCGGCATGAACCGGCCACGGCAGGTGATGCAGGGCAGGGGGCTCCTCGAGCAGGGAGCCGGCTGGGACGATGCGCTGGCGGTGGCCGCCGGGTGGGGTTGATGGTCAGGCTGCCTGCGCCGGCCCTGATGTTCGCCCTGGCGTTCGCCGTTGTGGGCTGTGGCTCGCCCGATCGTCCAGCGGCTGTCGATGTCGAAGCGCTGGAGCAGTTGATTCCCGCCGGCCTCGTGCCCGACCACCCCGAGGTGGTCACGGTGGTGTCCTGTCCGGAGATCACGCTCGACGGGCTCGGCCCGGTGTCGTGCACGGCCGTCATCTCCGGTGTCGACGTCCCGGTGAAGGTGACCCGGCCTGATCACCTCGACCGGATGAGGGTCTCCACGGGGGTGTCGCTCGTGCGTGCCGCCGACGTGGCAGTCGAGGTCGGGGAGCGCCTCGTCGCCGACCTGGGTGATGTCGGCGAGGTGAGCTGCGACCCGCCGGTCCGGGTGGCAGCGGCCGGCCAGCAGTTCACGTGCATCGTGATCGATCCGTCGTCGAGGGCGCACCGGTTCGTCGCCACCCTGTCGGGCACCGATGCCTCGTTCCGGCTGGAGTTGGTTCCGAAGGGCTGAGGGGTTCGTCAGCTTCCGGCCAGGCGCTGGGCCAGGCGCTGGTTGACGCGTCGCAGTTCGAGGTGCTGGGCCACCTGAAGGCCCCCCTGTGGGACGGGGTGAGCCTCGATGAAGGCCTCGACGCCGGGTTCGGTGTCGGCGTCCACCAGGTATCGGACACCACCGAGCATGCGGGCGATGCTGTTGGATGGGAACCGTGTGATCACCTCGTCCCAGCGGTCGGTGACCGTGCGCCACACGAAGTTGCGGTGCCACGGGTGCGCCAGGGCGTCGCGCACCAGATAGGGGGCATCCTGGCTGCGGATCCCGCCGTCCAGGAGTTCGCCGAGCAGCTTCGACACCTCGTCGGCTCCGGGGAAGCGGGTGAGGGCGCGTAGGTGCCGCTGTTCGACCTGGGCGGTGTCCGCCTGCCGGGTCCGTTCCCGGCATTCGGCGTAGGCACCCGCGTCTCCGTGGGCGGCCACGATGGCCACGACAGCGGTCGCCACGGCGGGGTCGTCGATCGGTTCGTCCCACCGGGCCAGAGCGCCGGCGATGACGTCTGCATCTGAGGCGATCGTGCCTGCGGCGGTGAGCACGAGGCCCCGGAGTTGCCGGACGCGGCCGTCTTCGTCCGGGACGGGTTTCCAGCCCAGCCGTTCGACAGCAGGTCCGAAGATGGCAGCCGCCCGCTCCGAAAAGAGGCCGGGCGCGAGCAGGTCGAGTGTCGCGAGGCCGCCGATGATGGCCTGCCAGACGCCGAGGTCGACGTCGTCGGCCAGCGAGCCGGCCAGGTCGAGGAACGAGTCGTGTCCCGCCCGTCCGGCCAGCACCAGCGCCCAATGGTCGGACGCTGCTGCGGCCCGCTCGGTTGCAGGCGAGCCGGGGGCCGGCGGGAGGGTCGTGCGGTAGAAGCCCGAGGCGTCGACGTTGAGCGAGCGCAGGTCGGCGATGTCGGTCACGGCGTCGACGACGGTTGCGTCATGCGACGGGACGAGGAGCACCCGGTGTTCGCCGGTGGCGGTCCGGAACTGGACGGGGACGGTCCAGCGGGTGCCGTCGTCGGTCCCGTCGTACCGGAAGGGGGACTGCACGAGCTGCAGCGAACCGTCCTCGCCCATGTCCGCCTCGATAAGGGGGTGCCCGCCCCGGAAGATCCAGGCATGCATGAGGCTGCGCACGGGCTGTCCCGAGGTCGCCTCGAGTGCGTCCCAGAGGTCCTCGTTGTCGGTGTTCCCGTAGAGGTGCTCGGCGAGATAGTGGCGCACGCCGGCCCGGAAGACGTCTTCTCCGAGGAACTGCTCCAGCATCCGGACGACCGCCGCCCCCTTTTCGTAGGTGAGCACGTCGAACATGCCCTCGGCGTCCTCCGGGGTCACGACCGGGTACTCGATCGGTCGCGTGGAGGCCAGCGAGTCGACGTCGAAGGCGCCGGCCCGGGCGGCACCGAATCCGGTCCACACCTCCCAGTCGGGACGGTAGGCCTCGACGGCCTTGAGCTCCATGAACGTGGCGAACGCCTCGTTCAGCCAGATTCCGTTCCACCAGCGCATGGTGACGAGGTCGCCGAACCAGAGGTGGGCCAGTTCGTGGCTGAGCACGGCGGCGACGCTCTCGAGTTCCTGCCGGGTGGCGGCCTCCGGGTCCACGAGCAGGAGCACCTCGCGGAAGGTGATACAGCCGAGGTTCTCCATGGCGCCGAAGGCGAAGTCGGGCAGTGCTACGAGGTCGACCTTGCCTCCCGGCACCGGGATCCCGTACCAGTCGGCGAGCCAGCGCAGTGAGTGGGCGGCGACATCGAGGGCGAACCCGGTGAGGTGTGCCCTGCCGGGAGGATGGATGACCCGGACCGGCACGCCGTCGACATCGATCGGGTCGGTGACTTCGAGGGGGCCCACGACGAATGCGACCAGGTAGGTCGACAGCGGGATCGTGTCGGCGAATCGGACACGGTCCTGGCCGCCACCGAGCGGGTTGCGCGAGGTCTCGGCGCCGTTGGAGGTGGCGAACAGGCCGGTCGGAACGTCGAGGGTGACGCCGAAGACGGCCTTCATGTCGGGTTCGTCGAAGCACGGGAAGCAGCGTCGGGCGTCGGTGGCCTGGAACTGCGTGGTGGCGATGGAGAGGGTCGTTCCGTCCGGATCCACCAGGGTGCTCCGGTAGAAGCCACGGAGGCGGTCGTTGATCTCGCCGGCGAAGGCCAGGTCCAGCCGGCCCCCGCCGGGAGCGATCTGCCCCGGTGGGGTGAGCCGCACCTGTTCGAGTTCGTGGTCGAGGACCACGGCACAATCCGTGGTTCCCTCCGGGCCCGTCCAGGTGGCGGCGTGGATGGACAGCTCGGCTGCGTTCAGGACGAGGGTGTCGACCGGTTCGATGACATCGACCGTGATGGCGACGGTTCCGGTGAAGAGGTGCTCTCCGAGGTCGGGGCGCAGGGTCAGGTCGTAACGCCGGGGGAGGATCTGGCGCGGCAGTCGGTGGGAGGGCGCAGGGTCCATTGCCGCCGGAGGCTAGCGGTGGTGAGAAGCGCGGATTCGCGCGGACCGTGATGGGACGACACGGGAGCGCGCGCCTCGGGCCGTTCCTTTGGCAAACCGCGCGTGGATCGTCACGCGTTCGCAACCCGAAGGGCGTGTCGAGCGTGTGGAATGCAGGTGCGGAGTAGGGACCGTATTGAACCTCCGGGACTTCCGGAGGTGGAGCGGTCCCCCGATGGGCCGCCGGTCCGCCGGTGGTCGGGAAGGGGAGGCGATGTTGAGCACGGGCCGAAGGTCCGAGCGGTGGGGTGGACGACGCACGGCGCGTCGACACGACATGGCCCTCCCGCATCTGCCCACGCTCGGCGAGGGGGAGTTCCCCGTCGAGGATGATTTCGCCCTTGCGATCGCCGTGGGGCGACGGCGTGACCGTGACAGGCGCCGTGAGGGGCTCACCGCCACCGAGCGGTTGAGTGGCGCCATCGCGAGAGGACTGGTTGCTTGACCTGATCCCCTGACCTGTCCTCGGGCGACTGCCTTGGCGTCGGTTCCTTCGGGGCCGGCGCCTCGGCGCGTCAGGGCCGTCGGGTGGTGCGTGTCATCGGTGGGTGGTCCTTGGCAGACTGTCCGGCCGCAGGAACACAGCCCGTCCGGAGAGATCCTTCCCATGAGCGAACCAACTGTCGACGTCGTGGGTGTCGGCAACGCGATCGTCGACGTGATCGCCGAGGTGGACGATTCGTTCATCGTCGACCACGGGCTGGTCAAGAACTCCATGACGCTGATCGACGGCGAGCGGGCGGATCTGCTGGGAGCGGTGATGCCGCCCGGGATCGTCGCCTCCGGTGGCTCGGCCGCCAACACGATGGTCGGCGTGGCCGGGTTCGGAGGCCGTGCGGCGTATCTGGGGCTTGTCGCAGACGACTACCTGGGCGAGGCCTTCCGCAGCGACCTGCGCTCTGCCGGTGTCGCCTTCGAGGTCCCCGGCAGGGCGAACGAGATGCCAACCGCCCGTTGCCTGATCCAGGTCACGCCGGACGCCCAGCGGACCCTGAACACGTTCCTCGGCATCTCCGCCCACCTCGGACCCGGTGAGATCGATGAGGATCTTGTCGCCTCGTCCTCCCACCTCTACTGCGAGGGCTACCTGTGGGACATGGAGCCCGCCAAGGACGGGATCCGCCACGCCATGGACGTGGCCCGTGGGGCGGGTCGAACCGTCTCTCTCACGCTCTCGGACTCGTTCTGCGTCGAGCGGCACCGTGACGACTGGCGGGAGTTGCTCGCCGGACGGGTCGACGTGCTGTTCGGGAACGCCGACGAGCTACGCGCCCTGTACGAGGTGGACGACCTCGAGCCTGCCGCAGATGCGGTCGCAGAGGACGTCGAAGTCGCATTCGTGACCCTCGGCAGGCACGGCTCGCTTGTGGTCGCGGGCAACGACCGCATCAGGGTGGCCGCCGACGAACTCGACCACGGGGTAGTCGACACGACGGGCGCCGGCGACCTGTACGCCTCGGGGGTGTTGGCCGGGCTCAGCCGGGGTGCGTCGCTCGAGCGTGCTGCCCGGCTGGGCAGCATCGCCGCCGCCGAGATCATCGGGCACCTGGGCGCAAGGCCCGAGGCCAACCTGGCGGCCATCGCCGCACGGATTCTCGACTGAGCCCGCCCCCGCCCGCCTCGGAGCCCCGGGCGGCAGCGGGTTAGCGTCGGCGCCATGAGCGACGGCTATTCCTGTTTCGACATCGACCTCGTCGACGGCATCGCAACGGTCACGTTGTGCCGGGGCGACGAGCTCAACACGATGACCCCGGCATTCTGGGATGAGCTGCCAAAGCTGGTGCGCGAGCTCGATGCCGCCGGCAGTGCAAGGGCGATGGTCCTGGCCTCGACCGGCCGCCATTTCAGCGCCGGCATGGACCTGGCCGTGTTCGCAGGAGACGGCGATGGGGGTGGGGGAACCGCCGAGAAGGGCCGGATCAGGGCCAACCTGCGTGCCAACGTGCTCCACCTCCAGGAAACCTTCAGTTGCCTCGAGAAGGCCCGTATGCCGGTGCTGGCCGCCATTCAGGGCGGTTGCATCGGTGGCGCCGTCGACATGGTCACCGCCTGCGACATGCGATACGCCACAGAGGACGCCTTCTTCTGCATCCAGGAGATCAACATCGGCATGACCGCCGACGTGGGCACGCTGCAGCGGCTCCCCAAGTTGATCCCCGACGGGGTGTGCCGCGAGTTGGCCTACACGGGGCGACGGATGCCTGCGGGCGAGGCGAAGGCCGTCGGCCTCGTCAACGAGGTTTTTCCCGACCACGGGTCGCTGCTTGCAGGGGTGCAGGCCGTCGCCGCCGAGATTGCCTCGAAGTCGCCCCTGGCGATCTGGGGGACCAAGGAGATGGTCCGGTACGCACGCGACCACTCGACCACAGACGCCCTCGACCACATCGCCACCTGGCAGGCGGGCATGTTCCATGCGGCCGACATGGTCGAGTCGTTCACGGCAAGGGCGGAGGGCCGCGACCCGGAGTTCGAGGACCTTCGACCGTTCCGGGGCGGCATCGCCGACGGCGTCTGAGAGGGTCCCTGAGCCTGCGCCCGTCTAGGGAGTCGCCTGCAGGTCGGGTGGCCGGAACTCCAGGTCGAGGTCGCCCAGGCGGACGAGAGCGCCGCTGACCCAGCCGCCCAGGGCACCGAAGTGGTCGTCGAGGACGGCTCCGTCCTCAAGGGCCTCGTCGTCTAGTTCGTAGGTGCCCTCGTAGCAGAACTCGATAGCCCAGTCGGGGTCGTCCAGGTCGCGGTCGTAGATGGTCTCGACGGTGGGGCCGGTCGCCTCGAGTTCCACGTCGCCCACGGACGGGGAATCGGGCAGCACGGCGATCACGGTCGAGGGGTCCGGGCCACCGACCAGGCGCTGGACCCGGACCACCACCTCGATGGTGATCTGGGGCGGCTCTGCGGACCCACCGTCGAGGGTCCACTGGCGGTAGGCGGTCTGGGACCAGGTGGGCCACTCCAGCGTGAGGTCGCAGCGGACCCGTGGAGGTTCGCCCTCGCCCGGTAGCCCGTAGGAGGTCTCCCAGGTCAGGTCGCCGAGCATCACGTCGGCCTGGAACCGTTCCTCGAGCGCCAGCCGTTCGAGGCGTGCCGCTTCGAGGGCCTCCCGCAGGGCGCCGATGGCGTCGGTGAACACATGGTCGAGCATGGGCGGTTCAGGGTAGACGCGTCGGCGCCCCGGTCGGCAGGTCAGGGATCGATGCGCAACACTGCGTTCCATGCCGAGGTCATACCTGTCGATCGGTGCCGCCCGGCGTCTTGCGCTGGCTGCGCAGGGTTTCGCCGATCCTGCACCGTCGGGCCGCGTGGATGTCCGGCACTTCCGGCGCGTGCTCGGCCGGTTGGGACTGTTGCAGCTCGACTCGGTGCAGGCGGTGTGCCGGTCACACTTCCTGCCGGTGTACAGCCGCCTCGGCCCGTACGACCGTGCGGCGCTGGACGACTGGTTGTGGCGGTCCGGCGAGATGTTCGAGGCGTGGTCGCACGAGGCCTCGGTCGTTCCCGTGGCGTTGGAGCCGCTGCTGCGCTGGAGTCGGCAGCGGGCGGCCGAGGGTGGGACCTGGGCCGGTCTCCATGCGATGGCAACTGCGCAGGCGCCGTATGTGGCAGAGGTGCTCGAAGAGGTGGGTCGCCACGGTCCGCTGCTTGCCGGCGACCTGAGCGACCCCCGTCCCAGGCAGGGCACGTGGTGGAGCGGGCGTTCCGACGGTCGGCGTGCCCTCGACTGGCTGTTTCGGATCGGGGAGGTGGGAATCACCCGGACCCGCAACTTCGAAAAGGAGTTCCGGAGCCTGGTGCATCTGGTTCCCGAAGAGGTCCGCTCCCTGCCGACGCCGGGTGAGCACGAAGCGCAGCGGGACCTGTTGGAGCGGGCCGCCCGTTCCCACGGGGTCGGCACGGCCACCGACCTGGCCGACTACTTCCGACTGAAGGTGCCCGAGGTACGGCCCCGCCTCGCCGAACTGGTCGATGCTGGTCGCCTCCTGGAGGTGTCGGTCGAGGGGTGGCGGGAGCCGGGTTTCCGGCACCCGGAGGCGGTCCTGCCGCGCCGGGTCGATGCCCGGGCGCTTTTGTCGCCGTTCGACCCGGTGGTCTGGTTCCGGCCGCGGGCAGAACGGCTCTTCGGTTTCCGGTACCGGATCGAGATCTACGTGCCGGCAGGGAAGCGGGAGTACGGCTACTACGTGCTGCCGTTCCTGCTCGGGGACACGATGGTCGGTCGGGTCGACGTCAAGGCCGATCGTGCCGGGGGGCGGCTGCTGGCCCGTGGTGTGTTCGCCGAGGAGGGAGTCGACCGGGAGTGGGTGGCTGCGGGGCTGAGGGTCGAGTTGGAGCGGCTGTCCCGCTTTCTGGGGCTCGATGATGTCGTGGTCGGCCGACGGGGGAACCTGGCGGCGGCGCTTCGGGCGGCCGGTGCCTGAGCGTCAGGACCGGTCCCTTCGGCAGCCCGCGTATCGGACCAGGTGGCCCAGGGCGGTGACGGCCCGGTCCGCCGAGGCGTAGCAGAGTCGTCCCGATTCGCGCACGGCGGTGACCATCGGGTTGTCGGGACGGGCCACGGCCAGCTCGGAGGCCACCAGCACGGGCTTGTCGTGGGCATCGGAGGCCGCCGCTGCAGCCTCGGCATAGCGGCGCTCCTGGCGCTCGTGGAAGTCGACGATGCGTTCGAGGCCGTGGTCGGGATGGAAGGGGCCGCTTCGGGTCAGCGCAGCGGTGTTGCCCTGGATCCCGATGCCCAGTTGGATGATCGCATCGACCTCTGGGTGGGCGGCGGTGAGGTGCAGCAGTTCCGGGATCGTGTCACGGGTCTCACCGCCGGCAAGGTCGACCGGGTTGTTGCGGCTCCACCTGGGCGGGAGCATCCTGTCGATGTCGGCCAGGAGGTCGTCTGGCAGTGGCGTGAGCGCCAGGTCGGGGTGGAGCGTCACGGCGTCGGCTGTCACCACGCCCCAGCCGCCTGCGGTGCTGAGAACCACGACCCGGTTGCCGGAGGGCATTGGCTGGGTGGCGAAGGTGGCCGCCGTCTCGAAGGCCGACTCGATCGTGGCGGCCCGTACCAGCCCCGCCTGCCGTGCCATACCGTCGAAGATGCGGTCGTCCGTGGCCAGCGACCCGGTGTGTGAGGCGGCGGCCAGTTGGCCGCCTGCGGTTGTTCCGCCCTTGACGACGACGACCGGCATGCGCCGCGTGACATCGCGAACGCGTTCGTAGAAGGCCCGGCCGTCGGGGAGGCCCTCGAGGTAGCACAGGGCGACGTCGGTCTCGTTGTCGTCCGCGTACCACTCGAGGTAGTCGGCGACGCTGGTGGCGGCGGCGTTCCCGGCGGAGACGGCCCGGCTGATGCCGATTCCGGTCTGGCCGGCGTAGTTGAGAAACGCCGAGACGAAGTTGCCTGACTGCGAGGCCACGCCGATGCGGCCCGGTGGCGGGTAGGGAGCCACGATCTGTGCGCAGAGGCCGGCCGGCGTCGACACCACGCCCTGTCCGTTGGGCCCCGCCAGGACGAGATCGAGTTCGTCGGCAAGCGCCACCAGCCGCGCTTCGGCCTCAGCGCCCTCGGGCCCGGCTTCCGAGTAGCCGCCGGCAGCACAGAAGACGGCCCGGATGCCGCGCGTGGCGGCGACCCGGACGATCTCCTCGTTGGCACTCACCGGGGTGCACAGCACCAGCAGGTCGGCTCCCCCTTCGGGCAGGTCACCGATGGAGGCGAGGACCGGGTGGCCGAGGACCTCGCCCTCTTCGCGTCCTACGGCGAAGACGTGCCCCGGGAAGTCGCAGGAGAGGATGTTGTGGAGGGCGACGAAGCCGAACTTGCCCGGATGGCTCGACACGCCGGTGACGACGACGCCCCGGGGCTCGAACAGGGGGGTGAGGTCGCGGGTCATCAGGTGGTCTCGACCAGGGCGTCGACGGCGACCGGTTGCCCGTCGACGACGATCAGCGGGTTGAGGTCGACCGACAGCACCTTCGGGTCCCCGGCTATCCGGGAGAGCGCCAGCAGGGTGTCGGCGAGGGCTTCGCGGTCGACCGCCGGTTCGCCCCGGAACTCGCCTAGCAGGGCCTGGGCGCCAAGGTTGTCGATGAGGTCGAGGGCGTCGCAACGATCGAGGGGCGCCAGGCGAAAGGCCACGTCGGCGACCGCTTCGGCGAGGATGCCACCGAGGCCGAGCATGACGCAGGGTCCGAACTGTTCGTCCCGGACCAGCCCGGCTATGAGCTCACGTTTGCCGCCCACCATGGCGCTGATGAGCAGTTCGACCTCGCCGTCCTCGGGCCGGGCGGCGGCCAGCAGGTCGGCCGCTGCCGCCCCGACCTGGTCCTGTGACGAGAGGCCCAGGCGGACCAGCCCGCGTTCGGTCTTGTGGGCGATGGCGTCACCGCACAGCTTGGCGACCACGGGAAGCCCGAGCGTGGCAGCGGCCTCCTGGGCCGATTTGACGTCGGTGGCGGTCTCCCATGGTGACACGGCCACGCCTGCGTCTTCCATGATCCGGCGCGAGGCGGCTTCGGAGAGGGTGGGCATCGGGAGTGCCTAGCACGCGCCGGCGGTCGACCGTCAGGTGGGGCGTGCGCTATGAGGCAAGCTGCTCGTAGCCGGGCTTGATCACATCGTTGATGAGGGCGAGGCGCTCGTCGAACGGGGCGAAGGCGCTCTTCATGCCGTTGATGGTCAGCCAACGGAAGTCGGCGAGCCCCCACCCGAAGGCGTCCCGGAGGGCCTCGAACTCGGAGCTCATCGAGACACCGCTCATGAGACGGTTGTCGGTGTTGACGGTCACACGGAAGCCGAGCGCCCTCAGGATGCCGATCGGATGGTCGGTGATGGAGGTGGCGGCGCCTGTGTGCACGTTGGAGGTGGGGCAGAGTTCGAGTGGTATGCGTCGGTCGCGGACGAAGGCGGCCAGGCGTCCCAGCCTGTGGGTGCCGTCGGCGTCGGTGGTGATGTCGTCGACGATGCGGACGCCGTGGCCGAGACGCTCGGCGCCGCAGAACTGGATCGCCTCCCAGATGGAGGCAGGACCGAAGGCCTCGCCTGCGTGGATCGTGAAATGGAAGTTCTCGCGCTGGAGGTACTGGAAGGCCTCGAGGTGCATCGTGGGCGGGTAGCCGGCTTCACGGCCGGCGATGTCGAAGCCGACGACGCCCCGGTCACGGTGCCGTACGGCCGCCTCCGCTATCTGCAGGGAGTCGGTGTCCGTGCGCATAGCCGTGAGGAGCGTGCCGACGGTGAGGCCCGTGCCGGCCGAACCCTCGGCGAACCCTGCCTGAACCGCTTCGATGACCTGCTCCAGGGCGAGGCCCTCCTGTGTGTGGAGCGACGGCGCATAGCGGACCTCGGCGTAGACCACGCCGTCGTCGGCCAGGTCGGCGGCACACTCGGCGGCGACCCGGTGGCAGGCGTCGGCATGCTGCATGACGCCGACGGTGTGGGCGAAGGTCTCGAGGTAGAGGCCGAGGTCGCGCCGGTCGGCGCCTCGGAGGAACCAGTTGGCCAGCTCGTCGACCTCGTTGGCGGGAAGGCCGTCGTAGCCGAACTGGTCGGCCAGTTCGATGACCGTTGAGGGGCGCAGGCCACCGTCGAGGTGGTCGTGCAGGACGACCTTCGGGGCCAGCCGGATGGTCACCGGATCGGGGGTCACGGGCAATTCCTCCATGGGGCAGGCTACCGAACGGCCGCTGGCACGGGAGGGGCCACCCGGGCGAACTAGCGTCCGGTCGGTGGGGCGTACCAGATACCTGGCCGACACGGTCCTGACGTGTGACGAGGCGGAAACCGTGCACGCCCCGGGTGCGATCGACGTGGAGGACGGTCGGATCTGCTGGGTGGGTGCGGCAGCCGAAGCGCCGGAGGCCGAAGGGGCCGTGGTGTGCGACGTCGGCGGCCTGGTGATGCCGGGGCTCGTGAACGCCCACTGCCACACCCCTATGACCCTGGTGCGCGGGGCGGGTGACGGGCTGCCCCTCTGGCGCTGGCTGACGGAGGCCATGTGGCCCCGCGAGGGTCGCATGACGCCAGACGATGTCTGGTGGGGCATGACCCTGGGCTCTGCCGAGATGCTGAGGGCCGGCGTGACCACGAGTTGCGAGATGTACCTCCACGAGGAGCCGGTGGTCGAGGCGGTGCGGGCATCCGGTGCCCGGCTGGTCATGACGCCCGGTGTCGTGTCGGCGCTCCACCCCGAGGCCTCGGTCGAGGGGCGTGCGCAGGACCTCGAGGACTTCCATGCCCGATACCACGATCCCGCCGGCCGGATAACGGTCGGAGTCGCACCACACTCCGCCTACGACCTGGGGATCGGGCGTGTCGTCGAGCTCGCAGAGTTGGCCAGACGGCTCGACATGCTGCTGCACATCCACATCGCCGAGACCACGCAGGAAAGCACCGAACTCGAAGTGGCCCATGGAGCGAGCGTCGTGCGGGTCCTCGCTGACCACGGGGTGTTCGAAGGGAGCGTGCTGGCTGCGCACTGTGTCTGGGTCGACGACGACGACATCCGGTTGCTTGCCGGGCATGACGTGGCGGTCGCACACTGTCCGTTGTCGAACATGAAGCTCGGGTCAGGTGTGGCGCCGCTCGCCCGGATGCTCGAGGCCGGGGTGACGGTGGCCCTGGGCACCGACGGTCCGGCCTCCAACGACACGCTGGACCTCTGGGAGGAGGTCAAGATCGCTCCTCTGTTGGCGCGGGCCACGGGTCTCGACGCCACGCTCGTCGGACCATCCGAGGTGTTGGCCATGGCGACGCGTCTCGGTGGTCGGGCGGTCGGACTGGGCGATGTCGGGTGCCTTGCTCCCGGCTGGGCGGCGGATTTCCAGCGAATCGATCTGGATCACCATGCGTTCGTGCCGGTCACCGACCCCTCCGAACTACTTGCCCACGTGGCCTGGTCGGGAACCGATCGGCGGGTCAGCGATGTCTGGGTGGCCGGCGAGCAGGTGGTGCACGACGGCGTGGTCCTGCGTGTCGACGAGGAACAGGCGCGGGCCGAGGTGCAGCAGCGGGCCGAACGTCTGGCAGCGGGATGACCGATCCGCTGGGGGCCGACGAGGTCGCCGAGATGCTGGGCCTCGAGCCGCTACCCGGTGAGGGAGGCCGTTGGGCACGCACGCTGCATGATGGGAACTCGAGCGCCATCCACTACCTGCTCTCCGACGGGGACTTCTCGGCGATGCACCGGCTCGACGGTCCCGAGGTGTACCACCACTATGCGGGGGCGCCGGCGGCCCTGCTGCTGCTGTTCCCCGACGGTTCGGCCGCCGAGGTCATCCTGGGCGACGACCTGGGGGCGGGTCAGCGGCCCCAGGTGGTGGTGCAGGCCGGAGTGTGGCAGGGCTCGTCGACCCTGGGGGAGTGGACCCTGCTGGGCACAACGATGGCGCCACCCTTCTCGGAGAAGGGTTTCACGCTGGGTGAACGCAATGCGCTGTCGGCCGGGTGGCCGTCGGCAACCGGGCGGATCACCGAGTTGACGCGCGTATAGGGGCTACCAGGTCGGGCGGGTCATGACGCCACCGTCGACCACGAGGTCCGTGCCGCTGATCCAGGAGGCCTGCGGCGAGGCGAGGAACGCCACGGCATCGGCAACGTCCTCTGGAGTTCCGAGGCGGCCGAGTGGGGCGGCCGCCAACCAGCGTTCGACGCCTGCCGGCCAGCGGTCCGCCAGGCCACCGTCGTCTATCAACCCGGGCGACACGCTGTTGACGCGGATTCCCAGTGGACCGTATTCGAGGGCGGCAGAGCGGGTGAGCATCACGACGGCGGCCTTGGCGGCGGCGTAGTGGCCGTGTCCGGGTGCCGGCTGATGTGCCTCGATGGAGGCGATATTGACGATCGAGCCGTCAGACTCCCGGCCGAGGACGTCGGCGGAGGCGCGGATCAGGAGGTGGACGGCGCGCAGGTTCACGTCGAGGACGGCGTCCCAGGCTCCGGCATCGACCTCGGCCAGGGGCTCGACGGTCTGGATGGCGGCGTTGTTGACGAGGATGTCGAGGCGTCCGTGGGCTTCGAGTGCGTCGTTGACGAGTGCCTCCGGTCCGCCGTCAGCTGCGAGGTCGGAAGTGAGGCAGCGGGCGCCGAGCGTGTCGGCCAGCGGCCCGGCCCGGCCGGTGTCCCGGTGGACACCGAGCAGGACCTCGGCACCGAGGGCGGCCATTGTCGTGGCGATGGCGGCGCCGATCGGGCTGTTGGCTCCCGTTATCAGGGCGACCCGACCCTCGAGGCGCAGGCTGTCGTCACCCATCACCGGCTCCCGTGAGACTCTGTTTCGGTGCCTGTGCGAGGATCGCTGCGATCCCGCAGCGGGACACGGACGTGGGAGCGAGGCAGGAACATGCGAGCGAGGGTAGTCAGGTGACCGGGAACCCGACGGTTCCGTACCCGCCGACGGTCGAATACGTCGATGGTGTCGTCGTGCTCCTGGACCAGGCTGCGCTGCCCGAGGCTGAGCAGTACGTGCGTTGCGAGGACTGGCAGCGGGTCGCACGGGCGATATCCGATCTGGAGGTGCGTGGGGCTCCGGCTATCGGTGTCGCCGCAGCGTTCGGCCTGGCGCTTGCCGCCGACGGTTCCGATGCCGGTTCCGCCGCTGAACTCCTGGCCGAGTTGGCCGGGGTGGCCGATGCGTTGATCGCCACCAGGCCGACGGCGGTGAACCTGGCCTGGGCTGTGGAGGTGGTCGTTGCCGAGGCGCAGGCATCCGGCGGCGGTTCAGCAGACGATGTCCGGCGGACTGTCGGCAACTGCGCACAGCGGCTGGCCGCCGAGGACCTCGCCACCTGCCGGGCCATCGGGGACGCCGGGGCGGGGCTGCTGGTCGGCGTCGACGAGGTCATCACCCACTGCAACGCCGGTGCCCTCGCCACGGTCGGCTACGGAACGGCGCTTGGTGTTATCCGGTCGGCTCACCGTGACAATCCGGACCTCCATGTCTGGGCCGACGAGACCCGCCCGGTGCTCCAGGGGGCCCGGCTCACTGCATTCGAGTTGGGGCGGGACGGGATCGCCTGCACGGTTATCGCCGACGGCGCAGCGGCCTCGGTCCTGCGTGGTGCCGGTGTCGGGGCAGCGATCGTGGGAGCGGACCGCATCGCCGCCAACGGAGATGTCGCCAACAAGATCGGCACCTATGGCCTGGCTGTGGCGGCCCGCCACCACGGGGTGCCGTTCTACGTCGCCGCCCCACTGTCGACGATCGACCCTGACACCCCCGACGGGTCGGTCATCGAGATCGAGCAGCGTCCGGCCGCCGAGGTCGCCGAGTACAGGGGGCGTGCGATCACGCCGGTCGGTACGGCGGTGCACAACCCGGCATTCGACGTGACACCCGCCTATCTGGTCGACGCGATCATCACCGAGGTCGGGGTGCTCAGGGCGCCCTACGGTCAGGCGATAGCAGAGGCGCTCGGCCGCTGAGAGCGGCCGGAAGAAACGGTCAGGCGGCGTCGCTGCCGGCCGTCATGAGGCGGCCGATCGTTGCCCGGTCGATGTCGCCGGCATCGGCGATCGCGACCAGGCGGCCCTTGAAGATCACACCGATCCGGTCGGACAGGCTGAGGATCTCGTCGAGTTCCGCAGAGACCAGGAGAACGGCGACCCCGTTGTCGCGCTGGCCGACGATCTGCTGGTGGACGAACTCGATGCTGCCGACGTCGATCCCCCGGGTCGGTTGCGAGGCGACGAGCAGGCGGGCTCCGTGCGACAGCTCGCGGGCGGTGATGACCTTCTGCTTGTTGCCGCCGGACAGCGAGCGCGCCGGGGCCCCGATCGATTCCGTCCGGATGTCGTAGTCGGTGACGAGCCGTTCGGCGTCGCTGTTGATGGCGGCGTGCTGACGGAGCCCCCGACGGGCGTAGGGGGGGCGGAAGTAGCGGTTCAGCACCAGGTTGTCGGCTATCGAGTGTGGTCCGATGAGGCCGTGCTTCTCACGGTCCTCAGGGACGTGGGCCACCCCCAGTTCGCTGATCTCACGGGGAGTGCAACCGGTGATGTCGGTGTCGTCGAGCAGGACGGCGCCGGCGTCGATGGTGCGCAGGCCGGTCATGGCCTCGACGAGCTCGCGTTGGCCGTTGCCGTCGACGCCGGCGATGCCGAATATCTCGCCGGAGCGGACCTCCAGCGAGAGACCGTCGACGGCCGGCCGGTCGCGGTCGTCCCGGACATGGAGGTCGCGGATCTCGAGGACACCGGCACCGGGGCGAGCCTCGGTCTTTGCCACACGTAGGACCACGCTGCGTCCGACCATCATCTCGGCCAGGCCTGCCTGGTCGGTCTCGGCGGGCGTGGTGGTGCCGACCACCCTGCCGCCGCGCATGACGGTGACCTGGTCGGCGACCGCAAGCACCTCGCGCAGCTTGTGGGTGATGAACACGATGGCGACGCCCTCGGCGGCGAGGCCCCGGAGCACCTCGAGGAGGTGGTCGGTCTCCTGGGGGGTAAGCACGGCGGTCGGTTCATCGAGGATCAGGATGTCGGCCTTGCGGTAGAGGGCCCGCAGGATCTCGACCCGCTGCTGCATGCCGACCGGCAGGTCCTCGACCGTCGCCCCCGGGTCGATGGCGAGGCTGAAGCGCTCTGCCAGCTCGGTGACCTCGTCGGCGGCCCGGTCGAGGTCCAGCAGGCCGCGCCCTCTGGTGGGTTCGTTGCCCAGCACGATGTTCTCGGCCACGGTCAGGACGGGCACCAGCTGGAAGTGCTGGTGGACCATGCCGATGCGGTGTTCTATGGCGTCGTGTGGGCTGTCCATGCGTACCGGCTCGCCGTTGACGCGCACCTCGCCCTCGTCGGCGCGGTACAGGCCGAACAGGATGTTCACGAGGGTGCTCTTGCCTGCGCCGTTCTCACCCAGCAGGGCGTGGATCTGGCCCTTTTCGATCCGGAGGTTCACGTCCTGGTTGGCGATCACGGTGTCGAAGCGCTTGCCGATGCCGATGGCCTCGAGGGCCGGAGTCTGAGGGGTCGCGTCGTCCATGCCTGCTACTCCCGGCTGTATGGCTGGCCGATGGCGGCCGGTGGTCGGGCCCTGCCGACGAAGCCGGCGACGACGACGATGGTGACGATGAACGGCATCATGCCGATGAACTGCGGGTCGTCGGCCAGCCATCCCCGGAACTGGAACTGGGTCTGGACGGCGTTGGCGTAGCCGAACAGCAGGGCAGCACCCCAGGCGCCGACAGGGTTCCAGCGGCCGAAGATCATCACCGCCAGGGCGACGAAGCCCTTGCCGTTGGTCATGAGCCGCTCGAAGGATCCGACGGCTTCGAGGCTGAGGTAGGCGCCGCCCAGGCCGGCGAGCCCGCCGCCGAGGATCAGGTTCAGGTAGCGGATCCGGACGACCGAGACACCGACGGTTTCTGCGGCGCTGGGGTGTTCGCCGACGGCGCGGGTGCGCAGGCCCCAGGTGGTGCGGAACAGGGCGTACCAGATCACGGGTACGAGGAGCAGCGTGAGGTAGGTGAGCGGTCGGTTGGTGAAGAACACCCGGCCCACGATCGGCAGGTCGGAGAGTGCTCCGAACCTCATCACGCTGGTCTTGCCGGTGGGAAGGGAGCGGCCCTGTTGGAAGAAGAAGCTGGTGAGGCCGATGGCTGCGATGTTGAGCACCGTGCCGGCGATGATCTGGTCGCCCTGCAGGGTGACCGACAGGAACGCCAGGAAAGCGCCCATGATCATCCCGCAGGCGATACCGGCAGCGACCCCGTAGAGCAGGTCGCCGGTCGAGGACGCCACGATGAAACCGGCGAACGCCGACATGAGCATCTGGCCCTCGATGCCGATGTTGATGACTCCGGACCGTTCGCACATGATTCCACACAGGGCGCCGAGCACGAGCGGTGTCGACTGCCGCAGGGTGGCGGCGAGAACAGCCGTGGTCTGTGCCTGCTGGAACTCGGCGGTGAACAGCGTGAACGCCACGAAGAATGCGGCGGTGACGATCCACCAGCGGTAGCGGGTGAGAAAGCTCATGCGTCACCCCAGTGGGCGCCGACGGAGATCTCGCTGGCGTCACGGCGGCGCAGCACCCACCGGACGAGGATCGGGGTGGCGACGAACAGCAGCATCAGGGCCTCGATGATCTCGGTGATCTCCGGGTCGACGTCGGCCTTGAACTGCATCATGGAGCCGCCGGCCTCCATGGCGCCGATCAGCAGTGCGGCGGGGATTACGCCGAGCGGATGCGTGCGACCGAGCAGGGCGATGGTGATGCCGTTGAATCCGAGGCCGGCGTTGAACCCGGGTTCGTAGCGGCCGACCACACCCTGTGTCTCGATGGCGCCGCCGAGGGCGGCGAGCATTCCGCTGATGCCCATGGTGAGGATGACGATTCGGGAGACCGAGATGCCGGCGTACCGGGCGGCTTCGGGGTTCAGGCCTACCGAGCGGATCTCGAAGCCGAAGGTGGTGCGTTCGAGCAGGTACCAGCAGGCGAATGCTGCCGCAACCGAGAGTGCGAAGCCGGTGGGAAGCTCGCTCCATCGGGGTATCTCGGCACTGGGTTCGATGGCCGGGGTCCGGACGATGATGCCCGGTTCGCGCCACACCTTCGAGGTCAGCCAGTCCGTGATGTTGAGGGCGACGAAGTTGAGCATGATCGTGGTGATCACCTCGTGGGCGCCCCGCGTGGCCTTGAGGGCGCCGGCGATCATCCCCCAGAGGGCACCGCCGATGGCCCCGACGAGCAGCGCCAGCGGCATGTGGATGATCCACGGCAGGCCGGTGACCCCGTAGCCGACGGCGCCGGCGAACAGGGCGCCGATGACGAGCTGTCCCTGACCTCCGATGTTGAACAGGCCGGCCTTGAAGGCGAAGGCGACGGCGAGGCCGCCCATTACGAGGGGTGTGGCCTTCTCGAGGGTGCGTCCGATGCCCTTGCGGTCGGCGAGCGCTCCGTCGTAGAGGGCCTTGTAGGCCTCGAGGGCGTTCAGCCCGGAGAGTTCGATGATGATCGCCCCGGTGGCGATCGCCAGCACGACGGCCAGGAGCGGGACGAGAGCGGACCGGAGCAGGTTCATCCGGCCCTCGGGATCGTCATCCACCGCTCCAGTCAGGGTGTCCGTGCCGACGCAGGGTTACGGGCTACGGGACCGGGGCACCGTAGCCGACCCGCCGGGTGTTTCGGCAACTCTCCCTGGTCAGCTGGAGGTGGCACTGACGGTGGTGGTGATGCCGCCGCGGACACCCTGTTCGAGGGTGACGGTCACGGGGGTGCCGACGGCAGCTGAGAGGTGGTCGGCGATGCGGGGTGCCAGGTGTTCGGCGAAGATGCCGGCGTCGGAAAAGGTCCGGAGGTAGAGCTTGAGCGACTTGGACTCGATGCAACGGTCGACGGGCGTGTACCCGATTTCGATCGTGTAGAAGTCGGGCTGCTCCGTGACCGGGCAGAGGGCGGTCAGCTCGGTCGAGTGGAACCGGACCAGTTGGACGGGGGCCTCGACGGGGAAGGTGTCGATCTGGGGACCCGGTTCCGCATCCGGGCGACCGAGGACGGGCTCGTTCACGGGAGGGAGGAGGCCGGCGGGTAGGTGCCGCGTCGGGTCAGCTGTTGCGGCCGAAGTTGGGCTTGCGCCCGTGGTTCGCCTTCTTGCGGCGAGCGTTGGCCTTCTGGCGGCTGGTGCGCTTCGACATGACCATGAGGCTAACGGCGGCGGAGTCGATCGCGGGTGTGCCGGGCGCCGCAGGGGTAGGCGGCCCCCACCCCGTAGCCTGAGCCGCCCGCCCGCCCCCGGGCCGCCGGATCGCAGGCGCGACCCCGGCGCGGTGCGGCCTCGGGGGGCCG
>JACNKQ010000002.1 GCA_014381945.1 Actinomycetota bacterium | reverse complement strand
AGGTCCTTTTGGCTGTCCTGCAGGTTGGGACGTAATGTGGGAGCCGTGCAAGTCAACGGCTGCAAGATTGGCCCACGGACGAAGTCAAAGAGAGGGACCGAACCATGGCGGTACTGACAAGGGAAGCGGCGGCCGCACGCGGCGACGAACTCGCATTGGCCGACGACGACGACACACGTACATGGGCTCAACTCGATATCAGGGTGAACCGCCTCGTCCACGCACTCAGGGACGCCGGGCTCGGGCTGGGCGACACCATCTCGGTGGTGGCTGGCAACCGCAACGAGTGGTTCGAGGTGGCTCTCGCCTGCTCACACGCCGGCGTCGTGTTCGTGCCCGTCAGCTGGCACCTCGTGGCCCCGGAATTGGCCTACATCATCGAGGACTCCGGTTCCAGGGCTGTCCTGGTTGGCCACCGCTTCACCGACGTGGCTGCCGAAGCCCTTGCCGACCCCAGGTCCTCCGCCGTGGAACTGGCGGTGGCCATCGGCGCCCCGGGCGATACGCGTTTCGCCGACTTCGAGGCGTTTCTCGGCTCTGGGTCGGACGATGAACCGAAGGACCAAGCCTTCGGTGGACCGATGTTCTACACCTCCGGCACGACCGGGCACCCCAAGGGTGTCCGGAGCAGTCTGTCCTCCCCCGAACCCGGCACGCCGCCTGAAGTGTGGCAACTCGTCGCCTCCGGCTTCACCGATCTCATGACGCTGCCGGGAACCGCCGTCCTCTGCGGGCCCTTCTACCACTCGGCCCAGTGGGCGTTCTCGTTTCTGCCCATGGTGGGTGGGTCGGCGGTGGTGATGCAGCACCGGTACGACAGCGCTGGCGTTCTGGACCTCATCGACACCCACGGGGGCACCAGCATCCACCTGGTTCCCACCCAGATGAAGCGCCTGCTCGAGTTGGATGACGAGCGCCAGGCCGCGTTCGACGGTTCGTCGCTCGAGGTTGTCATCCATGGCGCAGCACCCTGCCCGCCCGTGGTGAAGCGGGGCCTGATCGACTGGTGGGGGCCGAAGATCGTCGAGTACTACGGTTCCACCGAAGGCTCGATCATCACGATGATCGACAGCACCGAATGGCTCGAACGCGGTGGAAGCGTCGGACGACCGATGCCGAACATGGAAGTCCTCGTGGTGGACGATGACGGGGAACCCAGGGCCACCGGCGAGGAGGGAACCTTGTACTTCCGAAACTCCATGGGCACGGACTTCGAGTACCACAACGCCCCCGAGAAGACAGCCGAAGCCCATCTGGCCCCGGGCGTGTTCACTACCGGCGACGTCGGGTACCTCGATGACGACGGCTACCTGTGGCTTTCCGATCGGAAGATCGACATGATCATCTCGGGTGGGGTCAATGTGTACCCAGCTGAGATCGAGGGCGTGATCGGAGGGCATCCCGAGGTGCTCGACGTGGCTGTCATCGGTATCCCCAATGAGGAGTTCGGCGAAGAGGTCAAGGCACTCGTGGTCGCTGCCGGTAGTGCCGACAACGAAGACCTGGCCACCAGGCTCATGGTCCTCTGCCGGGAGAGCCTCGCCGGCATCAAGGTGCCCCGGTCCATCGAGTTCAGGGAATCACTACCCCGTACGGGCACGGGCAAGCTGCAGAAGCGCCTGCTACGCGAACCATTCTGGTCCGGCTACGACCGCCGAATCTGATCGGGGCCTGGTTCGCCCTGCGGACAGGTTGGTGCGCTCGCAGAAACGATGTCGGGCACTAACCGACGAACGTTCCACTCCTTGTCCGGCCGGACGGCCACCGGGACCTACCCCTGACCGCACGGCCGACATGGGCCACCGAGCCGAATACCCCGGTAGGCAGCCACACGACCACGACCATGAGCAGCAGGCCGCTGACCGCCAATTGGTTGGCAGCACCCGAATCGCCCATTCGCGCAAGGGCCACGGTCAATACGCCACCGGATGCCAGGGCTCCAGCCAGCAGGGCACCAGACGGCGTGGCGATTCCGGCCAGGTAGACAACGGCAACCACCATCAATGAGTTGAACAAGGTGAACGAGCTGCCGGTCACGATCTGCCGTTGGTAACCGAGTAGGACTCCTCCGATTCCGGCCAGCAGGGCTGAGACGGCAAACGCCGTGAGCTTGACCCCAGTGACATCGATGCCCGCCGCCGAGGCGGCCCGCTCGTTATCGCGCACTGCCCGCCAACGTCGGCCGACGACGCCCCGACTGATACCGAGGGTCATCAGGAGGCAGAGGGCCAACACCACAAGAGTGGTCACCACGAAAGCCCGGCGAGGGTAGGCGGAACCCACCGCACCGATTCCGAGATCGAGGCCAAACAGCGACGGGCGGGGCATTCGGGCACCCAGGTCACCACCGCTAAACCATGACCAGCGGAAGATCAATTCCTCGATGGCTATCGAACCAGCAAGGGTGGCCACGGCCAACTGGGAACCACGGACCCGCACGGCAAGCAGGCCCACGACCACCCCGACGGCTACGGCCACGATTCCGCCGACAAGCGGTGCGATCGGAAACGGCACGTAATCCAGGCGGATCACCGTGAAGGCGGCGATGCCGGCAAAGGCATAGGGGGCGAACGACACCTGGCCGACGAGCCCGGTCACCACCACCACTGATAATGCGATGACGGCTACACACGCCGAGATGGCCACCGCCAGGCGCCACTCGCTGTCCAGCACCATTACGGCGATTCCGGCGGCCGCCAACAGGGCTATGGGACGCCATGCCCCGACGTCCACACCGGCAGAACGTGGGAGGCGAGGCGAAAGCACCACTCCACGAGAACGTCGAGTTCGGGAAGGACATATGTGGAAAACGGATCCTCATCGAGCAC
>JACNKQ010000029.1 GCA_014381945.1 Actinomycetota bacterium | reverse complement strand
CCCCGGTGGCCCCCTCGGGCCGCTCGGATCCTGGCGCTCCGCCCTGAGGGTGGCCGCGGAACTCTCTCCCGCGGGCTGGCTGCCGGCGGGGGCCCGCAGTCGGTGAACCGGTTCTGCCTCTCCATGGCGCCCCGAGCAGCCCCGGACCCCTTGGCGAACAGTTCCTCTGTCTCCCCGAAGTCGAGGTCGAGACCGCCACTCGGTTCGGGAAGCTCGATGTGCAGCACCTCGACATCTGGCGGCACGTCCAGCCACTCCTGGCGTGTGAGCTCGAGGGTGGCGGCCCGAAAGCCCGTCATCATGCTCGTTATGGCGGTCTGCTTCTCGGGCGGGAGGAAGTCGGCGGCCACATCGAACACCACCAGGTGCGTCGGCGACAGCGTGACCGCATGCCGGAGCGGTAGGTTCGACAGGACACCACCATCGAGGTGCAGGTCGCCATCGATGAGGGGCACGGCAGGGAAGACACCGGGAATGGCGGCCGAGGCACACAGGATGTCCACCGCCGGACCCTCGCTCCACCAGCAGAGCCGGCCCGTGGACGCCGCTGTCGTCCCGACGTGGATCGGAAGCAGCGTGTCGCCCAGGTCGGCGACCGGTGCATGCTCCTCGACCATGTCCCGGAGCCGCTCACCGGTGTCGAAGCCGGGAAGCCCCCGGACGATCGACAACCAGGCACGCAGTGCACCGCTGCGTACAGGTGGGTTCTCGGCCACCCCCCGCCAGATCTCCTCGAGCAGGTCGACCTGTGCCAGGGTCGGATCGTTGGCTATGGGCAGTCCGTTGAATGCGCCTGCCGAGACTGCGACGACGGCGTCCGGGTAGATCCCGGCTGCAAGCACCTCGCGCAGCATCCCCACCTGGGCCGCACCCCGGACCGCTCCCCCCGACAGGACGAACACGGTCCGCTGCTCGCGCCTTGCCCGGCGAAGCCTCGTCCAGATCGACATCCCGGGAGTCTGACACGATCGAGCCCCCGGCTACGGTCCCCGGGGTGGGCATCGAGCATCTGGACCCGGTTCACCCGGTCGCAACCTCGGACCGGTACTCCGGGGCGGGGCATCCGATGCGCGAGGTGACCCGCACCATCGCCTTCGAGGGCATCTGGGATGCGGACCGGTCGTCGCTCGTCCGGGGGATCTTCGACGGCCTTGCCGCCGACTGGACATCCACACGTGACACCCCTGAACGGGCGCTGCCACTGCTCGACGCGCTCGACCGTGGCGGGGTCGCCGGCGGCACGGCCATCGAGCTCGGATCCGGAACCGGCCTCGTCTCCCGGCACCTGGCGGAACGCTTCGACCGGGTGGTTGGGATCGACCTCTCGCTCGAGATGCTCCGGCATGCTGCCGTCGGCACCTCACTGGTCAACGCCGATGCCGCCCGCCTGCCCCTCCGGGCCGGAATTGCCGATGCGCTGGTCCTGATGAACATGTTCCTCTTCCCAGGGGAGGTCGCACGCTGCCTGGCACCAAAGGGTGCCCTCGTCTGGGTGAACAGCAGAGCCGAGGACACCCCGATCCACCTGGCCGCCGACGAGGTTCTCGAGGCCCTGACGGCTTCGGGGACCGGAAACTGGTCGGGTGTGGCCTCACGGGCCGGCGTTGGTTCCTGGTGCGTCCTGCGGCGCTGTTGAACAGGAACACCCCGACAAGTTTGCAGCACGCGCCGACCCGGTTAGCCTTTCAGGGTTCCGGTCAACCGGTCGGTACACAGTTTCCAGAAAGCAGAAGTGCAATGCCCACCGGCACCGTGAAGTTTTTCAACAACGAGAAGGGTTACGGGTTCATCTCCCGTGACGGCGACGACGATGTATTCGTCCACTACTCCAACATCGAGGGCAGCGGCTTCCGCAGCCTCGACGAGGGTCAGGCCGTCGAATTCGAGGTCGGCGCAGGCCGCAAGGGTCCCGAGGCCCTGAACGTCCGCAAGGTCTGAGCACGCCCTCCCGGCTCAGCCGGGAACGACGGTGTCCGCTGCGGCGGGCGCCGACAACCTCCAAAGCGCAGTCAACGCTACGACGTACGCCACCAGGCCGAGCACCAGCACGGCCCGGAACCCGAGCGTCATCGAAAGCATCGTGGTCAGTACTGACCCGATCACCGAACAGAAGCCGTTGACGGCCCACGCCCACGCCACATAGGTGGGACCTTCCGCGCCCAGAAGCGCTACGACCCGCAGTCCCAGTGGCATGAACAAGCCGAGCACGACCCCGAGTGGTGCGAGCAGCACGAGCGTCGCCATGACGCGCACGATCAGCGGGCTGGGCAGCAACGCATCGGTCAACGGACCAACCCCCAGCAGGTAGACCACTGTCAGCAGCGTCAGGGCTGCTCCGGTCTCGAGGCGGAGTCGGGGTCGACCGGCGAGCCGCCCACTCAGGGAGGCACCGACTCCCGTGGACACGAGCAACGCCGCCAGGGTCACGGTCAGCGAATAGGTCGGATACCCGAGCAAAAGGGTCAGCCGCTGGATCAGGGCGATCTCGAACAGCATGAAGCCCAGTCCCAGGGATCCGAAGTAGACGCCCGAAGTGAGCTTGCGCGGCAGCCCCTGCCACGTCCGTCGGACCGTCACGAACGGCAGTAGGAGGAATACAGCGGCAAACACCAATGCGATCCCGAGCAGGAACAGCAGTAGGCGCTCCCCGATTGCGTCTTCGGGGTCGACGAGGGCATCGACGTCGCCGAGGACATCTCCCGCCACGGTGGAGAACGGGGTGAAGTGCCAGAAGAACGGCGAGTCATCGTGGATGGCCGACACCATGTAGGAACCGGAGCACGCTGGGTACGGCGTGTCGTCAGACCCCGATGCGGTCGCAGCCACGCACGTGCCGGCCGCCGCACCCGGCACGTATTCCACGGTCCCGCCCTCCAGGGACAGAACCTTCTGCGAGAACCGTTCAATCTCCTCCGTGGTGAACGCCGTCCGCTTGATGACGATCGTCGCCAACTCGACGTGGGCATCCGCCGTCCGGGCGACTAGCAGGTGGAATCCCGGGTCCTGCACCCCGATCTCCTGTAGTGCCGCACGCGCCGTGTTGAGGTAGCGGCGCGTCCGGTTGGGCTTGGCGTCGAAGTCGAACTCGCCGAACTGGGCGACGATCACACCCCGCTCACTGAGGTGTCCGAGCGACTCGACCAGCATCTCGACGGTGTAGAGGTAACTCTCCGACAACACGAAGGCCCCCGAAGAGGCGGCATTCGTCGCTGCATAACTGTCCGGGGCCACGAACCAGATGAGGTCGAACCCGCCGGCGCTGCGCGCCAGGTAGGTGCGCCCGTCGGCCGTGACGAGGCGCACCTCGGGGTCGGCCACGAGGTTGCCCGAGTACTCCCGGTAGCGACCCTCGAGCAGCCCGGTGGTCACCGGGTTCAACTCGACGGCGTCGATACCCGTCGCCCCGAAATAGCGAGATGCCAGGATCTCGTGGCCGCCAGCCGACCCGATGATCAACTCCCGCTCGGGCGCTTCACCGAGGACCTCGAACGGGAGTGAGCGGACGTCTCCCGCGAAGTGGGTCAATGCAGAGAGGTCCCCGTCGAACCCGATGATGTTCGAACCCACGAGGCCGTCGTGGTACAGGATGTGGCGCCCGAAGACCTCGCTCCCGACGTCGACGCGAAAGACGGGGCCCCATGCGGTGTGCTCGATGTCGACCCCACCGATGTGCTTGCTGCTCTCCGTCGTGATCGAGGGCAACGCTCCCAGGACGGGGAGCAGAAGGGCCACGACGCCGACCGCACCGGCGACTCTCCGAAGCGCTGCGCCGGGATCCCCCAGCAGGCAGGCGACACCGGCGAGCACCGCTGCGGCCAGGTACACGGCAGCCGGAGGTCCGATCGTGGCGTGGAGCGGCACGGCGAGGGCACAGGCCAGGCCGGCACCGAGCAGGTCGGCCGCGTACAGCCTCCCCACCTGCTCCCGGCGGCGGCTCAGCAGCGACGAGACGAACACCCCGATCGCCGTGAACGGCAGGAAGACGGCGAGGCACACCAGGCCGAGCCGTCCGGCGTTGAGCACCGCCGCACCCGACGTGTACTCCCAGAGGGCCACCGTGTCGAGCGGCATCCGGGCCACGACGACGTACCCCAGTGCGGTGGCGACCGAACCGACCAGGGCCGACCGGGCCAGCACACGTTCGAGGGGCGCCTCCCGCAGCCTCCGTGACACGGCCAGCAGGACCCCGCCGGTGCCAAGCCCCAGCAGTGCCAGCCCGATCACGAGGTAGGTGAAGTAGTAGAAGAGCTTGAACGAGACGATCCGGGTGTAGGCGATCTCGATGAGCAGGCCTGCGAGGCTGACGAGCGCTATGCCGACGTCGTGGCGACGGTCGCTGGATGAGGTTCGACTCATTGGCCCCGTCACGGAGGCCGACCCTAGTCCCGCCCCCTCGCTGCCCCGGAAGCCATCGAACGGGGAGCCGGCAGGCAGTAGCGTCGCACCGTGTCCTCCACCACCAGCGTCTGGCCCACCGTGCGGTGTCGCGACACCCGTGCCCTCATCGACTTCCTCGTGGCGGCCTTCGGCTTCGAGGAGCACTTCAGCGTCCCCGGCGAGGACGGCAAGGGCATCATCCACGCCCAGATCCGATGGCCGGACGGTGGTGGGGTGATGCTCGGCGACGCAGACCGGGGTGACACCGACCACCTCGCCCTCCCCCTCGGACCGGTCAGCATCTACGTGGTCACCGACTATCCCGACGCCCTCCACGACCGGTCCGTGGCCGCCGGCGCACGGGTCGTGCGGGGCCTTCGCGACGAGGAGTACGGCTCCCGGGGGTTCTCCTGCCTCGACCCCGAGGACAACGTCTGGAGTTTCGGCACGTACTCGGGCGAGTAGGCATCTGAGGCGACCGGCTGTCACAGTTGGGCCGTGTCCGAGCCCGTCAACGACGACCTGCGCCTTCTCTGGGACGGCTTCTGCGACAACCTGAAGGCCGGTGCCGACCACGTCCTCGACCCGGACCGGCCCGGGAACACGGTCGACCGGGTCGAGGGACTCCGACTCCTCCTCCGCTCCCTCGCACGGGGTGTGAGCAGGACGCTCGAGGGTGGCGACCACGAGTACCCCGAACTCTCCTGGGTGCACCCGATGAAGTTCGGCCAGGACAACCCGGACGGCCTCTATCAGGTGGCCGGCGTAGACCTCTCGAACACGTACCGCCTGTCCGGCAACCTCGGCTCCGTCCGCTACCTCGGGCTCAGCGTCATGAGCTTCGACTTCGACGGCGGCCCGATCGAGCAACTCCTGAACCTCAACGGCGACCAACTGGGGGCCAATGCCGCCGGCGACTTCAGCGTCGCCTTCTCGTCGGAGCCACCTCCTTCGGGGGTCGACGACGAAGCCTGGTTCCAACTCCCCGCGAAGCGGTCCAACCTGATGATTCGACAGTTCTTCGGCGACTGGGAGCACGAGGTACCCGCCGACCTGCACCTCGAGTGCCTCGACCCCGGTCCCCCCGTGAGCCGACTCGACGCGGAGGGGCTGTCCACCGGCCTTCGTCAACTGCTCCGCCTGAGCGTCGACGTCCCGGCGTTCTGGGCCGACTTCGGACGCTCACACCTCGAGCGGGGCGAGGTCAACGCCTTCGGGCACGTCGCGGCGACCCCGGAGAGCACGGTGTCCAAGGGCGGCAGTCCCGACCAGGCCTACGGTCAGTGCTGGTGGCGGGTCGCAGAGGACGAAGCCCTGCTCTACGAGGTCGAGGTCCCCGGATGCGCCTACTGGGGAGTCCAGTTGGGTGACGTCTGGTACCAGTCCCTGGACTGGGTGAACCGGCAGTCCAGCCTCAACGGACAACAGGCGTTCGTGGGCGACGACGGGATGTTCCGGGCCGTGGTCTCCCATCGGGACCCCGGCATCGCCAACTGGCTCGACACCACCGGCGCAACACAGGGCTGCATCACCTACCGGTGGAACCAGGCGACCAGCTACCCGGTGCCGTCCCTCGAACTGGTGCCGTTCGACGAACTCGGTCGGCACCTGCACCCGGAGACCCCACGGGTCACACCGGAGGAACGCTCCGACCTGCTGCGCCGCCGCCGCCGTGGGGCGTTGCGGAGGTTCCGCCGATGACGGCCGGCCGGACCTCCCTCTCGGTCCAGGTGGTCACCTTCGCCACCGAGGACCCCGGCGGGTGGGACGCCATGGTCGACCGGGCCGTCGCAGCCGACGTTGCAGGCCTGGACAAACTCGTCGTCTCGGACCACGTGGCGTTCGGCGGGAACCTCGAGGCCTACGCCGACCCGTCCCTCGGAGGCACCGAGGGAGGTCGACAGCCCACCGGACCAGACGGTCACTGGCTCGAGCCCCTCACCGTTCTCACGTACCTCGCCGCCCACACCCGGAGGATCCGTCTGGGCACCTCGATCCTGCTGGCGGCGCTGCGACGGCCCCTCGTACTCGCCAAGGCGGCAGCCACCCTCGACGTCCTGTCCGGTGGACGCCTGGACCTCGGTGTCGGCGTCGGTTGGCAGGAAGAGGAGTACGGGGCCGCCGGCCTCGACTTCGCCGAGCGGGGCCGCCTCCTCGACCACACCCTCGAGGTCTGCCAGGCCCTCTGGCGCGAGGAACTCGCCGACTACACCTCGGACGAGTTGGCCTTCGAAGGCATCCATGCCATGCCAAAGCCTCTCCAGTCGGGTGGCGTGCCGATCTGGGTGAGCGGCTCGGTCAACCCCCGTGTGGCCCGCCGGATCGCGGCGTTCGGAAGTGGCTGGATCCCGTGGGGTCCGGCCATGGCCGATCCGGCCACTGGCATCGCCCAGATGCGCGAGATGCTCGACCGCATCGACCACGACCCGTCCAGCCTGCAGGTCACCGGTTCAATCCCGGTCGTCCGGGACGACGACGGCGTCGACCTCGCAGCCACGATGGCCGGCGCCCCGGCCCTCATCGAAGCCGGCGTCACCGACTGTCGGATCGGGGTCCGGGTACCCGCCCCACGGGAGGCGGCCACCGAGTACCTCGCCACGGTGGTCGAAGCCTTCGACTCGGCGACCGGAAGGGTGGCGCGGTGAAGCTGGGCCTGTTCGGCATCAACATGGGCGGCCTCGCCGACCCGGAGTCCATGGCCCGGGTGGCCGTGGCCGCGGAAGAAGCCGGCTTCGAGTCGGTCTGGACGGGCGAGCACCTCGTCGCCGCCAGCCCCCGCACACCTCCCTCCCCGGTTCGGCCCGACACCCACTTCGTCGACCAGGTCGCCTCGCTGTCCTTCCTCGCCGCCCACACCACGACCCTGCGCCTGGGGACCGGCATCGTGATCCTCCCCCAGCGCTCGCCCGTCGTCCTCGCCAAGGAACTGGCATCGCTCGACGTGCTCTCGCATGGACGCCTGGAGTTCGGCATCGGGGTCGGCTACGTGCCCGTTGAGTTCGAGGCCGTGTCCGTGCCCTTCGAAGAGCGTGGTGCCCGAACCGACGAGCACCTCGACGCGCTTCGGGCACTCTGGCGGGGCGACCTCGAGTTCGAGGGCCGCTTCACCTCCTGGCACGGCGCCGAGGCCCATCCCCGCCCCGTCCAGCCAGCTGGTCCACCCGTCCACGTCGGCGGTGGTTCGGCGGCCACCTGGCGACGCGCCGTCACGAAGGGCAACGGCTGGTACGGATTCGCCGTCACGCCCGACTTCGTCGAAAAGGCGCTTGCTGCCCTCACCGAGGCCGCCGGAGCGCACGAGCGCCCGACCGGGCTGGGCGACCTCCAGATCAGCGTTTCGCCCGCCGAGCCGGTCGATCGGGACCTGTGCCGGCGCTACGAGGACCTCGGCGTGGACCGGATCATCGTCGTCCAGGACTTCCGGGCGATGTCGGGCGGACCCGATCCCGAGGCGACGGTTCGGACGATCGCCGGGCTCGAGGCGCTGGCCGTCGAACTCGACCTGTCCTGACCGTTCAGCCGAAGCGGCTGCGGTTGGCGGCGACCCACCGGTAGACGGGGCCACCCAGCCAGACAAGGGGCGGCACGGCGATGACCCGGCCGACAAGCCCCCAGCAACCGCCGATTTCCCGCAGCCCCCGGGCCACCGCCCGATGGCCCGATAGCCGCTCACCGGCGGCCACCCACCAGACTGCCGCCGCCACCTCGGCCTCCGTCAGGCCCAGTCGATCCAGGTCCAGGTCGACAGATGGCGCCATCGAAACGTCGCCGCGGGCCGTCAGCCAGTCGGCACAGCGCCGACAGAACCCGCATCCACCGTCGTAGACCAGCACACGTGGATGATCGCACGCCGGTGTGCTTTACTCGGTGCTGCAACTGACGACCTACAGGGGGGCGAAGCTGTGTCCGACGACTATTCCAAGGTGCTGCTCGACGAATCCGAGATGCCGACCCGGTGGTACAACGTCATTCCGGACCTTCCCGAGCCGCCACCGCCACCGCTTCACCCTGGCACGCACGAGCCGATCGGACCCGACGACCTGGCGCCGCTGTTTCCGATGGGCCTGATCCTGCAGGAGGTCAGCGAAGAGTCGTACATCAACATCCCCGGCGAGGTGCTCGACATCTACCGGCTCTGGCGCCCCAGCCCCCTGTTGCGGGCCCGTCGGCTCGAGAAGGCTCTCGACACCCCCGCCAAGATCTTCCTCAAGTACGAGGGCGTCAGCCCGGCCGGCTCGCACAAGCCCAACACTGCGGTCCCGCAGGCCTTCTACAACGCCCAGGAGGGGGTCAGGCGCCTGACCACCGAGACCGGTGCCGGCCAGTGGGGCACCGCTCTGGCGTTCGCCACCGCCCAGTTCGGCATCGAATGCGAGGTCTGGCAGGTCCGGTCGTCCTATGACCAGAAGCCCTACCGGCGCACGATGATGGAACTCTGGGGCGCCACAGTGCATCCCAGCCCGTCAAACCTGACCGAGTCCGGCAAGGCGGTCCTGGCCACCGATCCGAACAGCCCGGGGAGTCTCGGCATCGCCATCTCGGAGGCCGTGGAGATGGCCGTCCAACGCGACGACACCCGCTACGCCCTGGGCAGCGTCCTGAACCACGTGCTCCTGCACCAGACGATCATCGGCGAGGAGGCGCTGCTCCAGATGGCCAAGGTCGGTGAGACCCCCGACCTGCTGGTCGGCTGCACCGGCGGAGGATCCAACTTCGGAGGCCTGTCGTTCCCGTTCCTACGGGAGAAGTTGGCCGGACGCATGAACCCGACCATCCGCTGCGTCGAGCCGGCGTCATGCCCCTCCCTCACCAGAGGCGAGTACCGCTACGACTTCGGCGACACTGGACAACTCACGCCGTTGGTCAAGATGCACACGCTGGGCCACTCGTTCATTCCCGACCCGATCCACGCCGGCGGCCTCCGCTACCACGGCATGTCCCCGCTGGTCAGCCACATCTACGAACTGGGCCTGGTCGAGGCCGAGTCGATCCACCAGAACGAGTGCTTCGCCGCTGCGCTGCAGTTCGCCAGGGCGGAGGGCATCGTCCCGGCCCCCGAGCCGACCCATGCCATCGCCGCCGCCATCCGCGAGGCCCTGCGCTGCAAGGAGTCCGGCGAGGAGAAGGTGATCCTCACCGCCCTGTGCGGCCACGGCCACCTCGACCTGGGGGCCTACGAGAAGTACCTGGCCGGCGAACTCGTGGACTACGACTACCCGGAGGACAAGATCGCCGAGGCGATGGCAAAGGTGCCGATCCTGTCGTAACCGGAAGGGCCGCCTACAGCACCACGACGGAGCGGATGACCTCGCCGCGTTCCATGCGGTGGAAGGCCTCCTCGACCTGGTCGAGGTCGATCGTCTCGGACACGAAGCGGTCCAGGTCGAGACGCCCCTGGAGGTACAGGTCGATCAGCATCGGGAAGTCGCGCTCCGGCAGGCAGTCGCCGTACCAGGACGACTTGAGCGTGCCGCCGCGACCGAACACCTCGATCAACGGCAACTCGAGTTGCATCGTGGGGTTCGGCACGCCGACCAGGACAACGGTGCCGGCGAGGTCGCGGGCGAAGAAGGCCTGCTCGTAGGTCTCGGGCCGGCCCACGGCATCGATGGCCACATCGACGCCGTTGCCGTCGGTCAGCGCCCGCACGGCCTCGACCGGGTCCTCGCTGCTGGAGTCGATGACCTGGGTGGCGCCGAACTCCCTCGCCAGGTCCAGCTTCTTGGCGTCGATGTCGATGCCGATGATCGTGTGTGCCCCGGCCAGGCGGGCTCCGGCGATGGCAGCGTTGCCCACACCGCCGCAGCCGAAGACGGCGACCGAATCGCCCCGACCGACGCTGCCCGTGTTCATGGCGGCACCGAGGCCCGCCATGACCCCGCAGCCGACGAGGCCGGCGGCCTCCGGGCTGGCCGCCGGATCGACCTTGGTGGCCTGTCCGGCGGCGACGAGGGTCTTTTCGGCGAAGGCGCCGATGCCGAGCGCCGGCGAGAGCTCGACCCCGTCGAGGGTCATCTTCCGGGTGGCGTTGTGGGTGGCGAAGCAGTACCAGGGGCGCCCCCGCCTGCAGGATCGGCACTCGCCGCACACGGCGCGCCAGTTCAGGATGACGAAGTCGCCGGGTGCCACGTTGCTGACGCCCTCGCCGACCTCCTCGATGATCCCGGACGCCTCGTGTCCGAGCAGGAACGGGAACTCGTCGTTGATCGCACCCTCGCGGTAGTGCAGGTCGGTGTGGCAGACCCCGCAGGCGAGGATGGTAACGAGGACCTCTCCGGGGCCCGGGTCCGGCACTTCGATGGTCGCGAGCGAGACCGGTTCACCCTTGGCCCTGGCGACGACGGCTCGAACAGTATGCGGCATGTCTGGACTCCCCTGGTTCTCTCGGCGGGCGGCACGCTAACACCCCGGGATTCGATGGTCAGCGCCGCTGGGCGTCGGGCCTGCCCCCATCGCGGCTCACGGGCTGCGCCAGCGGTCGGACCAGCGGGCCAGCACCAGCATCACGGCGATGATGACGAGGAGGAAGCCGACGCCGGACACCGGAAGGGCGCCGGTCGCCAGGAGGATCGCCACACCGATGGCGAGGAGTGTCGTCGAGATGCAGCCCACGAGATGATTCTCGCGCAGTTGACGCCGACACCGCCCGATACGACAAACTGGGAACCATTCCCATTATGCTTCCGGCATGAGACAAAATCCGCTCCTCCTGATCCTCCTCCTGTCCCTCTGGTCCGGGACCGCCGCATGTGGCGGACCAACCGAAGGCCGTGAGATCCTGGCCACCACCCCCCTCTGGGCGGAGATCACATCGACGGTCGCCTGCGGTCACCCCGTGGAGTCGCTGATACCCCGGGGCACCGACCACCATGGATTCGAACCCTCCCTGGCCGACCGGGGCCGCCTCGACGCAGCGCTCCTCGTGGTCGCCAACGGCGGCGGGCTGGAGGGCGGCCTCGACGACACCCTGGCGGCCACACCCACCCCGATCCACCGAATCGTCGGAGAGGACGGAGACCCGCACATATGGCTCGACCCGATATCGGTGGCCGAGGCCCTGCCGGCGCTCGCCGAGGTGATCATCGGCCGGGTCGGCCTCGACCCCGTGGCAGTCGAGGCCTGCCGGTTGGACCTGGACGCAATGCTCCGTTCACTGGACGTGGACATCAGGGAGCGACTTGCCGCTGTCCCCGCCGAGCGTCGGCGCCTGGTTACGGACCACGCCATGCTCGGACGATTTGCCGATCGCTACCGACTCGAGGTGCTCGGCACCGTCCTGGAGTCACATTCCTCGATGGCGGAAACAAGTGCCCACGACCTTGAGGCCCTGGCCGACGTCATGCGCAATCAGGGCATCGCAGTCATCGCCATCGAGGCGGGCGGCCACGACGACGACGCCCGACGGCTCGCCGAGCGCACCGGGGCGGCAACCGTCGATGTACCGCTCCTGCTCGGACCTGAGGGCTCTCCCACCGGCACCTACGAGGGGATGCTCCGCTCCCTCGCCGAACGACTCGACGGGGCGTTGCGCTCTCAGGCTGGCGGCTGAGGCACCTCTCTCGAACCCCGTAGGCCCTGAACGGCCATCACGACGAAGCAGATGAGCACGGCAACCAGGGCCATCGTCGCTCCGGCGGCGGTGTCGTGGTGAAAGCTGATCAGCGCACCCGCCACGACCGCGACCGAGCCCACAGCGACCGCCGCCACCATCACAAGCGGGATACGGCGCACCAGCAGAACCGCTGTCGCCGGAGGCGCCACGAGGAAGGCGAAGACGAGCAGGCTGCCGACCGCCTCGAACGAGGCCACCACGGACATCGCCACCAGGCCCATGAGGACGATGTGGGTGAGCCGTGGGCGCAGGCCCAGCAGCGCTGCCTGCGTCTCGTCGAAGGTGAGCACCAGGAACGCCCGGTGGAAGGCCATCGCCCCGCCGACGGCGATCGCAGCAGCGACCGCCTGGCGCCATAGGTCGGCCGCCTCGAGGCCGGTGACCGAACCAAAGAGAACCCGATGGAGGTCGCCTGCGTCCGCGGCCGCTCCCGCCGACACGATCACGACAGCCAGCGCCAGCATGCCCACGAACAACAGGCCGATCGAGGCGTCCTCGGGCAGCGGCGAGTGCCTGCGCACCACATGGACCCCGCCCACCATCACCGCAGCGGCGACCAAGGCGCCGAGCGTGGGGCTCACCCCGATCACCACGGCCAGGGCGATGCCGGGCAGCACCCCATGGGCGAGCGCATCGCCGAGGAATGTCATCCCCCGCAGCACGACCCATGTCCCGACGACCGACGTGGCGACCACGGCGAGCAGGCCGGCCAGCAGGGCCCGCTGCATGAACACGTTGGCGGTGAACGGCTCGATCCACCAGGTCCAGGGATCGGTGAGGAACTCCACGGGGGGACCGGCCTTCCGACGAGGTTGCGATAATGAGAACGAGTCCCGATTCTAGCCGGAGAGGTACTCTTGCTCGACACACGACCAGCCGTCCTCGGGAACGACCAGGTCGGCGAGGTAGGCGATGACCACGTCGGTCACACACCATGAGTTGGACAGAAAGGCCGTATGCCCCTCACCGTCGGAGGTGATCAGCACAGCGTCGCCGATCGAGTCGGCCAGCGCACGGGCCCACGCCATCGGCGTCGCCGGGTCACCCTCGAGGGCGATCACCAGCACCGGTACGGCCAGGTCCGCAGGCTCCACGTGCAGCGGATCGACCGATTCAGGCAGAGAACCACAGCCCGTCATCGCCCTGAAACTCGGCCCGAAGTGCTCGAACGTGTCCGCCGCCGCATCGACCAACTCGGAAAATGCCTCCTGGCTGGGACGCAGAGGATCGTCGGCACAGTTCACCAGGAAGTTCACGGCCTGCGAGTTGTCGTAGGTGCCGTCGTCCCGGCGCCCCATCATCATGTCGGCGAGCGACTGGAAGCCCCCACCCGTGCCCTCATCGAGGGCCTCCTCGAAGGCCTGGATCAGGTCCCCCCACGTGTAGGGGGAGTACAACGCCATGGCCACGCCCAACTGGAACTCTCCCCGGGTCAGGATCCGATCACCTGCCGGGATGTCGCCCTCTGCCAACAGCGCATCCACCGTGGCGAAGGCGGACTCCGCTCCGCCGTGGACCTCGAGCGAACAGGGAGGATCATCACTGCAAGTTGCAGAGAAGTTGTCCCAGGCGTCTTCGAAGCCCCGGCCCTGGATCGGACTGGCCGAACTGATCTGCTCAGCGGGGTCGACCGGTCCGTCGAGCACCATGGCCCGGACCCGATCCGGGAACATCGCTGCGTAGACCGCCCCTATCCGCGACCCGTACGAGTAGCCGAGGAACGAGATCTGCTCCTCGCCCAGCGCCTCCCGGATCAGGTCCATGTCGCGGGCAACGCTGTTGGTGCCCACGTGCAGCGCCAGGTCCCCGGAGTTCTCGAGGCACGCCACAGCAAAGGCGTCCTCCAGTTCGAACAACTGTGCAGGATCCTCGTTGTCCTCGAGTACGAACACCAGATCGTCGAGATCCTCCACACAGGCAACCGGCGTGCTGCCGCCGACACCCCGCGGATCGAAGCCGATCACGTCGAAGCCGGGGACTACCTGATCCAGAATCCATCCCATGTCGGCGACGAGATCGACACCGGAGCCACCCGGTCCGCCCGGGTTCACCAACAGGACACCGATGCGCCCCCCTGGCCTGGCCGAATACCGGTTCAGTGCGATCCGGATCGTGCCCTGCGACGGGTCGTCGTGGACCATAGGCACCTCGATCGATGAACATTCGAGGTCCTCACAGGGCCGCCACTTCAGGCCACCTGCCGGAACTTCTGTCGTGGTAGTGGGCACAGCCGTCGTGGTAGTGGGCACAGCCGTCGTGGGCACAGCCGTCGTCGGTGGCACGGTGGATGTCGTGGAGATGTACTCGACGTTGCCGAGGACCTGCTCCGGAACATCCGAGCCGCACCCTGCACCGAACAGCACGACTGCCAGGGTCGCTGCCAGAAACGCCTCCCGCCGCATGCCCCAATTCTCACACATCGGGGACTCCGGTATCAGGCCGGCCAGTGCTGCCGCAACTTCAACCAGGACTCGGCCAAGGCCTCGGGGAGCACCCGCACACCGGCCGTTGCGGTCATGAAGTTGGTGTCGCCCGCCCAGCGCGCCACACAGTGAACGTGGAGGTGCTCGGGTATACCGGCGCCGGCGGCACGCCCCTGGTTGAGGCCGACGTTGATTCCACCCGGCCCGTAGGCGGCCTCGATGGCTGCCACCGCATCCCGGACCATCGACCAGAGCTCGGCGTGCTCGTCATCGGTCAGGTCGGCCAGGGAACCGACGGGACGCTTCGGCATCACCATCGTGTGGCCTGACGTGTACGGGTAGATGTTGAGCATGGCGAAGGCGGAGTCACCGCGATGGAGTACGAAAGACTCCTCGTCGGGAAGGCCGCTCTGTTCCACGACGCTGAACAGCGAACCGCCCTCGGGAATCTCGAGTGAGTCGGCAAGGCGCCCATCCTCGCCGGTGCCGTCGAGGTAGGCCTGGCGCCAGCCGGCCCAGAGGTGGTCGAGGCGGCTCACCGGCGTTCGGCGACCAGTGCGGCCAGGCGCTCGACGAAATCGTCGAGCGGCAGGTCGCGTTCAGGCTTGTCGGCGCCACGGGCGTTGTCGCCGACGGTGTCGTTGGCGACATCGTCGTCCCCTACGACCAGCACATGGGGCAACTTGGCGGTCTTGGCGGAACGGACCCGCTTGCCCAGCGGTTCGTCGGCCGGGTCGACGGTGGCTCGGAAGCCCTCGTCGACCAGACGGGCGAGCACCTGGTCGGCGTAATCCTGGTGCACGTCGGCAACCGGGAGCACCCGGACCTGTTCGGGGGCCAGCCATGCGGGGAATGCGCCGGCGTAGTGCTCGAGGAGCACGCCGAAGAAGCGCTCGATCGACCCCATCAACGCCCGGTGGATCATCACGGGCTGGTGGCGGGCGCCATCGGCGCCGATGTACTCGAGGCCGAAGCGCTCGGGGAGGTTGAAGTCGAGTTGCAGCGTGGACAGCTGCCATGGGCGCCCGATGGCGTCGGTGACGTCGACATCGATCTTGGGACCATAGAAGGCGCCACCGCCCTCGTCGACCTCGTAGGCGAGGCCGGCCGACTCCAGCGCCGACCGCAGGCCGTCGGTGGCGAGGTCCCAGAGTTCCTGGTCGCCCACCGACTTCTCCTCGGGGCGGGTCGAGAGCTTGGCCTGGAAGTCGTCGAAGCCGAAGGCCTTCAGCACCGAGATCGTGAAGTCGAGCAGCGATGCCAGCTCGTCGGCGACCTGCTCGCGGGTGCAGAAGATGTGGGCATCGTCCTGGGTGAAGCCCCGACTGCGCAGCAGGCCGTGGATGGCGCCCGACAATTCGTAGCGGTAGACGGCGCCGAGTTCGAAGTAGCGCTTTGGGAGGTCGCGGTAGCTGCGCTGGCTGCTCTGGAACACGGTGACGTGGAACGGACAGTTCATGGGCTTCGGGTAGTACGAGGCCCCGTCCATCTCCATGGGCGGATACATGCTGTCGGCGTAGAAGTCGAGGTGGCCGCTGGTCTCCCAGAGCACCGACTTGGCGATGTGCGGGCTGAAGACGAAGTCGTAGCCGCCGGCCTCGTGCCGGGACCTGCTGTAGTCCTCGATGATCTTGCGGACCGTCGCCCCCCTGGGGTGCCAGACGGCGAGGCCCGGCCCGAGGACCTCGGGCCAGGAGACCAGGTCGAGTTCGGCGGCGAGGCGCCGATGGTCGCGCTTTTCGGCCTCGGCGAGGCGGTGCAGGTGGCCCCGCAGGTCCTTGCCTGTCGACCAGGCGGTGCCGTAGATGCGTTGGAGCATCGGACGTGTCTCGTCGCCCCGCCAGTAGGCGCCGGCCACCTTCTGCAGTGCGAAGTGGCCGAGGCGGCCCGTGGACGGAACGTGGGGGCCACGGCAGAGGTCCACGAAGTCGTCGCCGTTGCGGTAGTAGCTGAGCTGTTCCCCTACTCCCCCGGCTCCTGCCTCGTCGGCCAGGTCACCGGCGGCACCGCCCGAGGTGACCTTCTCGATGATCTCGCGCTTGTAGGCGTGGTCGGCGAATATCTCGAGCGCCTCTGCGACATCGGACTCCCCCCGCACGAAGGCCTGGTCGGCAGCGATGATCTCGCGCATGCGTTCATCGATCGTCTCGAGGTCCTCGGGATCGAACGTGGCGCCGTCGGGAAGATCGAAGTCGTAGTAGAAGCCGTGGTCGATCGGCGGGCCGATGGCGAACGTGGCGCCGGGCCAGAGGCCGAGCACCGCCTGGGCGAGCACATGGGCGGTCGAGTGGCGCAGCGTCTCGAGGCCCCGGTCGGAGCCTGGGGTGGTGATCTCGACGGTGGCACCGTCGGCGAGCGGAACGGCCAGGTCGCACCCTGTGCCGTCGACGACCGCCGCAATTGCGTCCCTCGCCAGGCCGGGCCCGATGTCGGCGGCCAGGTCGGCAGCGGTCGCCCCGGACGGCAGCGTGCGCTCCGAGCCGTCGGGCAGCGAGACGGTGATGTCGGCCATGGGCACCGAGGTTACCTACCGGCAGGTGCGGCCCTGCCCATGGGTTTCGGGGAGGGACCGATGCAACCGCTCAGTCGTCGATGCCGATGAACCGAACGGCTACCCGCGTCTTGTAACGGGTGTTGAGCTGCAGCATCACGGCTGTGAAGGCCTCGATGGCTGTCGCATTCGAGAGGCGTCCGGCGTCGAGCGGTCGGGCACCGGGGATTTTCTCGACAATGCGCGAGACGGTCTCGATGGCCCACGGATGGTCGGAACAGATCAGGACGTCGCTGTGCACCTCCTCATCGATGGCTCCCAGTTCGACGGCCGGTACATGGTGCATGGCGGCGACCACGTAGGCGCCGGGGACCATGGCCTGCACGTTGGCCGACACCGAGCCACGCGGCGGGACGAGGGGCTGGAACTCGCCCGCCACCCTGGCCAGGGCGTTCGACATGCAGATCACTACCTTGCGGTTGAGGTGCCGGGCGACCGACGAAGCGACCTCGGGTGCGGCCTCCCACGGCGTGGCGATGATGACGAGGTCGCAGCCCGCCGCCTCGTCGTTGTCGCCGGAACTGATCGACAGATCGTGGCCCGGAAACTCTGCGAGCAGTTCATCGCAGGTCTCGGCTGCCCTCGCCGCCGAACGGGAACCGACGACCACATCGAAGCCCACCGAGGCGAGGCGGAGCACCATGGCCCGACCTGCGGGTCCGGTTGCGCCGAGCACTCCGATGTCCATTGCGGAATCCTAGGAGCCTGCGCCGGACGCGCCGCGTCGCATCGGCGCCTCAGGCCCCGACGGCCGGACGCAGATGGCGGCGACCGGCCAACAGGGCGAGGGCATATGCGGCGGCGACGATGAACAGCAGGCCCCGATAGCCGGTGAGCAGTGCCGTGTACTCGAGCACGCCTCCCACCACCGCCCCCAGGACGTTGGCGCCGAAGGCCGCGGTCGAATCCTCCTCGTCGCGGAAGCGGTCGGCGAAGATGAGGTTGGCCGTGAAGATCGGGAGAAACGCCACGCCTCCGGCCACGGCCAGCCGCGCTCCCGGCGCCAGGGTGAGGAGCCACTCGGTCGGCACGATCCAGTTCAGGGCCAGGGTTGCGGCCAGCACGGCATAGAGCCATTCAGGCCGTCGCAGCCGCACCCGGCGGCTGACCTCGACCGCCGCCAGCACCGACACGAGCACCGACACGAACACGAGTGCGTTCACGAACCAGGTGGTACCGAACAGCAGGGCGAACTCGACGACGTTTTTTGTCTCGAGCAGCAGGAACGCCAGCCCCATGAAGAAGACATCGGACTGGCGCCAGAGCCCACGCATCGGGCCGGCGGCAGCCCGTACGGCCAGGACGGAGGCACCGAGGACCAGGGCGATCGCCATCAGGTAGAAGCGGGGTATGTGCGGCGTCCGCAGGTACGGGAAGGGCCGGTCGTCGGTTACCGGTTCGGGGTCGGCGGCAGATGCCGTCCAGCGGCCGTCGCCGTCGCAGCGCAGTGCGTCGGGGTCGCTGGAGACGGCGAGCACCGTGAGCAGGTTGGCCTGCGGATCGACGACGCAGGGTGCTGCCCCGAAGGCTTCGGCCAGCGTGACCGCATAGCGGTCGACCAGCCATGCCTCGCGCATGAAGTTGTACATCCCGAAGACCCCACCGGGGGCCAGGTGGTCGCGGTATGCGGTGATGGCCTCCTCGGTGAAGAGGTAGCTCTCGAGCCGGATCGAGCCCTGACCCAGCACGACGGTGAGCGAGTCCGGGAGCGCCAGCAGGATGAGGTCCCACTGGCGGTCGGTACGTTCGAGAAAGGCACGGCCGTCGTCGATGTGGACGTTGACCCTCTGGTCGGCATAGGGCTGTTTCGGGTGGTTGGAACGTGCCACGTCGAGGATGACCGGGTCGATCTCGACGGCGTCGACCCGGTCGGCACCATGGCCGAGGGCGACCGACACGTCGTTGCCGGAACCTGCGCCGATGATCAGCACGTCGCCGACTTCTTCGGCGGTTCGGAAGTCGTAGACGAAGTCGTACATGGCCGCCTCGTGCTTCGGGTGCTGATCCCAGGTGGCGACGTCGTTGATGCGCATGACGATCCCGCCCTCGTCGTGCTGGTCCCAGGAGAGTGCGTAGTAGGGCGACCATGCCTGCGAGCCGCCGAACGACTCGACGCCCAGCACCACCACCAGCAGGAGCAGCGACGCCGCACCCCATCGGCGGGCCGGTACGCCGTGCTGCCAGACCAGGCCCAACAGGAGTGAGCCGACGATGAGGCCCCACACCACCGGCGGGGAGCGCAGGAAGGCGAGTGCCGAGAAACCCACCACGCCGAGTATCGAGCCGATCAGGTCCCAGCGGTAGGCATCGAGCGGTTCGAGGCGCTTGAAGTTGCGGGCCACGCCGTCGGCGATTGCCGCCACGCACAGGGCGACGGCGGCGAACACGATCGGGAGCATGATCCAACGGGGCGGGCCGACCGGCCGCTGGTCGGCGAAGAAGATGAGGTTCGATCCGCCGACCTCGATGTTGACGTCGAACAGTCGCACCATTGCCACGAACACGGCGAGGGCGACCGCCGCCCACGGGAACAGGGACCGCTCGGAACGGCTCGCCCACAGGAAGCCGAGGCCGATGCCTAGAAAGCTGCCCACGAGCACGAAGTTGGAGAAGTAGGCGAGGTAGATGATGTTGGCGCCCAGCCACCGGATCAGGGCCAACTCGACGAACAGCAGGACGAAGGCCGACAGCGCCAGGCGGATGCGAGCGCTTGTGACGGAGGTTGCCTGAGCGCTCATCGGCCGGAGCATACCGACGCCCCTGCCCTCCTCTGAGGAGCCGTGTTCACCATGCACGCCACGGTCGGGCGGTACGGTGCCGGGGCGACAGCGGCGCCAACCGGTGCCTGCCCGACCGATCCAAGGAGTGCGTCGTGGGAATCCTTGACGGGAAACGACTGCTGATCACAGGTGTCCTCACCGATGCCTCGCTGGCCTTCGCCGTGGCGAAGCTGGCCCAGGAGGAGGGCGCCGAGATCGTACTGACGGGCGCCGGACGGGGCATGCGCCTCACGGAGCGAACCGCCCGCAAACTCCCCGCTGAGGCCGAGGTGCTCGAGTTCGACGTGACCTCGCCTGAGCAGGCCGCTGCCGTGCGCGAGCACCTTGCCAAAAAATGGGACCGTGTCGACGGAGCCCTCCACGCCATCGGCTTCGCCCCCGAGGTGTGCCTCGGCGAGGACTTCATGGCAGCCCAGTGGGAGGACGTGTCGATCGCAGTCGAGATCTCCGCCTATTCGCTCAAGACCGTCGCAGAGGTCGTAGCGCCCCTGATGACCGACGGCGGCTCGATCGTCGGCCTCGACTTCGACGCCCGCTTCGCCTGGCCGGCCTACAACTGGATGGGTGTGGCCAAGGCCGCCCTCGAATCGGCGTCCCGCTATCTGGCGCGGTCGCTCGGCGGCGACGGCATCCGGGTCAACATGGTCGCCGCCGGTCCGATCCGCACGTTGGCCGCCAAGAGCATCCCGGGCTTCGCTGCGTTCGAGGACGCCTGGGGCACCCGGGCACCGCTGGGCTGGGATGTCAACGACGGTGGGCCCGTGGCGAAGGCGTGTGTGGCGCTTCTGTCCGACTGGTTCCCGGCGACGACCGGCGAGATGATCCACGTAGACGGCGGATACCACGCAATCGGCGCCTGATTCAGACCCGGGCCCCAGGTGATGCACGGCCCACCTTTGGGGATCTGTCGGCCCGCTGGAGCCCCTAGCGGCAGTGCGTGTCGATCAGGTAGAACGGGTTGACGGAGTTGCCCTTGCCGCCCGGGTGGTACTCGAAGTGCAGGTGGTTGCCGACGGCGTTGCCGGTGCGGCCGACGTAGCCGATCACCTCGCCGGCCTCGACCTCGCCCTCGGTGCCGAAGGAGCGCAGGTGGGTGCCGAAGTAGTAGTCGCCGTCGGCGGCGATCAGGTCGAAGGACTTGCCGCCGATGGAGTCCCAACGGAAGGTGACCGTGCCGGCCTCGGGTGCGAGCAGAGGTGTTCGCGAGCGGGCCATGATGTCGACGCCGTCGTGCGTGCGGCCACCGGAGCGGGGTTCGCCCCAGGTGTCGCGGAACTCCATCTCGCCGTCGACCGGGCAGACCCAGTCGGAGGAGGCGACCTTGCGGATCATGGCCGAGGTGCCGCTTCGGGCGTCGGCCTCGGATTCGAGGCGCGAGCGGTCGCTGTCGTCGAGGCCCTCGATCACAGCGGCGTATTCGTCGCGGAGCTCGTCAGCGCCGGCCACCTGTTCGGCGACGATGCGGTTGGCGTCGGCCACGGTGCGTGCAGCGACACCGACGCGGATGCGGTAGCCGTCGAGTACGTCGCTGGTGCGGGCGATGCGTGCCTCGACGATGGAGATCCCGTCGAACGCGCTGTGGCCCACGGCTCCGGCAGCGATCGGGCTCGACTGTGTGGCTTCAGCGCCACCGGAGATGTTCGCCGCTGCGGCCGGAGAGGCAGTCAGGGCGAACAGGAGCGCGAAGAATGCGGCGGTCAACCGGGGCATGGCGACAGGATATCCATGTTTCCCCAAGAAGGGGGGTAGCTCTTGTCACACTGGGCGCGAAGTCACGCGCGAGGAGTGTCCGTTTCGTCGCTTATCTCCCCCACCAACTCCTCGAGGACGTCCTCCATGGTGAGTACCCCGAGGGTGCGATCCCCGGTACCACGCACTACCGCCAGGTGGTTGCGCTCGTCCCGCATCCTCAACAGGACGCCCCTGAGTGGCAGGTCGTCCGGCACCACGAGCATCTGCCGAATGACCTCCAGGGGCACGGGTTCGCCCTGCGCCTCGAACGGGAGCCGCAACAGGTCCTTGGCCAGCAGCACCCCCAACAGGTCGTTGGAACCCATGGCAGCGACCGGAAGGCGGGAGTGCCCGCTGTCGACGATGACCTCCTCCACCTCCGCCAGGGTCATGCGCCGGTCGACGGTCACGACACGGGACCGCGGGATCATCACGGCCGCCGCCGGACGACTGCCGAGTTCCAGCGCGCCTGCCAACAGGTCGTGCTCGAAGGGCTCGAGCAGGCCGGCCTGCCAGGAGGCGTCGAACATGACCGCCAGCTCCGCCTCGCCGGCCCCATGGTCGATCCGGTCTACCGGGGTGTGGCCGATAGCCCGCACGAGCATCCCCACCAGCCGATCAAGCACCCAGATGGCAGGTCGCAGCACGAGGACGAAGGCGCCGTGCGGGGCGACCAGGGCCCGCAGCGTGCGCTCGGGGTCCGCAATGGCGATATTTTTCGGGACGAGCTCGCCGAGGAGCATCTGAACGACCGCCGCCAGGCCGAGTGCGACGAGCAGGCTCGTGGTCGTGGCCACGCCGCTCGGCAGCCAGAGCCCGTCAAGCAATGGTTCGAGCAGGCGCCCGATGGCCGGCTCGGCGAGCACGCCCAGGGCGACGCTGCTGGCGGTGATGCCCAACTGGGCACCGGAGAGCTGTCGCCGGAGGTCGCTGCGGGCAGCCAGGGCGCGTGCAGCGCCGCGGCGTCCTTCCTCGACATCGGATTCGAGGCGGATGTCACGGGCAGCGAGCAGGGCGAACTCGACGGCGACGAACACGGCGTTCACGGCCACCAGCAGGACCACCGCGACAATTGCGAGGGCAGTCACGATTCGTGTCCTTGTGCCGACGTCCCGGGTGGTTCAAGCGCGACGATCCGCAACGTTGCGATCCTGCGCCCGACCACGGCTACCACCTCGACCCGCCACCCGTCCTGTTCGACCATCTCGCTGGGCTGCGGGAGGTGGCCGAGGCGTGCCAGGACGTAGCCGGCAAGCGTCTCGTAGGGGCCCTCCGGCACCTCGAATCCCGTTGCCTCGAACACCTCGTCGAGGTTGAGGCGGCCGGAGACGACCGTGCTGCCGGGCTCCTCGACCCGGGTGCGCGGAAGCGACCGGTCGTGCTCATCGTCGATGGCCCCGACGATCTCCTCGAGCAGGTCCTCCATTGTGACGATCCCGGCGGTGCCGCCGTGCTCGTCCACGATCATCGCCATCTGACCCCGGCCGGAGCGGAGGTCTGCGAACAGGTCGTCGAGGGGCCGCGTCTCGGGGACGAAGGGGAGGTCCCCCATAAGAGTCTCGACCGGGGTGGTCGACCGCTCGTCGGCTGGAACCCCGTAACAGGCCTTGACGTGGACGACGCCGAGTACATCGTCGAGGTCGTCACCCGCGACGGGGAACCGGGAGAAGCCGGTCCTCATCGAGAGTTGGACAAGTGCGGCGACCGTGTCGTGGCGTTGTACCGACTCGACATCTACTCGGGGGATCAGGATGTCGGAGGCCGTCTTGTCTCCGAAGCGGATCGACCGCCACAACAGGTCGGCCTCTGACCTGTCGAGGTTGCCCTCGGCGCCCGACTTCTGGATCAGGTCCTCGAGTTCGTCCCTGGTCCGCGAGGTCGATATCTGATCGCGGGTTTCGACGCCCAGCCGTCGGGCCACGGCGTTTGCGGACCGGTTCAGGCCGGTGATGAGCGGCCGGGTGACGGTGCTGTAGGCGACGAGAGGGGGTGCCAGCCGACGGATGGTCGACTCTGGGGCGGCGAGGGCGACGTACTTGGGGACCTGCTCGCCGACCACCAGGTGCAACACGGTCGCCGCTCCGATGGCGGCGGCGACGCTCAGCCCGGTGGCGTGTGCCTCACCGGTGAGCAGCCTGGCCATGGTGGGCTCGGCCACGAAACCCAGCAGCAGGGCCGCCGCAGTAATACCGAACTGGCAGCCCGACATCGTCGGCGTGAGGCGACGCAGCAGGCCCCGGATGCGGGCGTCGCCCCGGTGGCCGGCCTCGGCGGAGGCCTCGATGCGGGCGCGGTCGACGGAAACCAGGCTGAACTCGGCAGCGACGAAGAAGGCATTGGCGGCCAGCAGCAGGGCCACGGCCGCCAGGCCAGGGAGGAGTGCCATCGCAGGGGAAAGCCTAGCCCCGGCCTCCCATCGGCCCGATCAGCAGAACCAATCGTCGGCGGGGACGGGGTCCGTCTCGGCCACGACGGCGTCGATGAAGCGGTCGACGGCCTCGACGTCAACGATGTAGCGGATCGCGAACGTCTCCGCCTCCACCCCCTCCCCGTCGTGCGTTCCCGGCTGCCAGAAGTTCGGCAGGTGCGCCTCCATCGCCTCGCTGTCTGCCACGTGCCAACCGGGGAGCACGTAGGGGTGGAGGTCGCCCGATCGGGAGAAGGCGACGCGGTACGTCTCCAGGGTCGCCCGATCGATGCGGAGGATCGCCGACGCCAGGCCGCAGGCGCCCTGTTCCCGCCCGACGTACACCCGGTCGTCGGTGAGGAGGATCCAACTCGGCCCGAGATCGGGCATCGGCCAGGCCTTGAGGATCCGGCCTGCACCGTCGGTGAGCAGGAGCTCGCCGTAGTCGTACCGGCTGACGTAGTCCCGGGGCCAGGTGCCGCCGTCGTCCCCGACGACCTGGGGAAGCCCTCCGCCCGCGTGGAGATCGGCCAGCACCCAGGTCCCCTCGTCGGTCTCGACCTCGAGCAGGCTCCTGACCCGGACACCGTACGGATAGACGGCCAGTTCGGGGACGACCCCGTCACGTGCCGCCTCCTCCGCAGTCTGGCTCGGCACGACGGCGGGGTCGTGAAGTTCGAGCAACCCGTAGGCCGTACGCAGCCAGGTGTCGCCCGTGATCTCCCAGTGCTCGAATGAGTATTCGGAATCGTCGTAGACGCCCTGGAGGACGTAGGCGACCTCGTACCAGTCCTTGACCTCGCATCCCATGTCCGTCGAGCCGACACCGATGGGCTCCGGTTGCTCGAAGGTGCCGACGAAGAAGACCCCGAGGCCGTTACACCCGAGGTGGCCCGAGAGCAGGCCATCCGATTCGAACACGACGAATACCTCGGCACCCTCGGGTCGGTCGACGGGTGCGCCGTCGAACTCGACGCCGGTGACCTACCACTCGACACCGATCAGCCAGTCCGGAAACGCCGGCCAGGCCGACGTGGACTCCTGAAGGGTCGTCGGGGCTGCCGTCGGGGCCGCCGTCGTGGTCGGGGCTGCCGTCGTGGTCGAGATCCCGCTCACGCCGCTGTCGCCCTCGTTCGGTTCGGCGGCACAGGCACCGACGACCAGGACCAGGGCGACCAAGACATCACCCCCGAACAGGACCCGCAACCTCATGCGACGATTCTCCCAGTCATGCGACGATTCTCCCAGTCATGCGACGATTCTCCCACGCGGGCATCGGGTCTACTCGGTGGGCTATCCCGTCGAGGCGGGCGGCAGGAGCGTCGTCGGTGACATGTCACCGCCCGTGGGGGACACCGGAGTCGGGTACGTGAGGATCAGGCGGCACGTTGCGCTTCACCCGCGGCGACGGCACCACCGGCCCCGACCCCTGCATGTGAATCTCCGGTAGGAGCCGGACCGACCCACTTCGGTACCCTCGCCCGATGGCTGCGGACCCACATGCCCGGGGCGTCGTGGCCGCCCGGGCGTCGGCCTGGCTGGCCCGATTCGTCACCGTCGGACTCGCAGAGACCGACCTCAGCCTCCCCCAGTACCGCCTGCTGGCATTCCTCGCCGACGGCGGCACCGCCCACGCCGACCTGGCACAGCGCCTCACCGTCAGCGGACCCTCGGTGACGGCACTCGTCGACGGGCTCGTCGGCCGCGGCTACGTCGAACGCCGGAAGGACCCCGACGACGGACGCCGCATCGCCTTCCTCCTCACCGACGACGGACACGACGCCCTCGAGGCCGCCGACAACGCCGTCGTCGCCTGTCTGGCCACCCTGGGCGGCCACCTCGACGAGGAGGAGGCCGAGGCGGCGGTACGTGGCCTCGAGCTGGTCGACGAGGCCATCCGCCGGCACCGCGAAGCCGGCGACCGGTGAGCGGAGCCGACACGACGGTCGCTGAAGCGGGCACCGCAGCGAACAGCCCCGGGTTCGAGCCACTCACGGTCGAGGACCGCTACCCGCCCCCCGCCGCCCGACCCGACCCCAACCGCGACAAGGGCTGGTTCCGACGCCTGCTCCCCCTGCTCACCGCCCGCCGCCTCACCTTCGGCGCCACGCTCGTGTGCGGCGTCGCCGGCCTCACCCTGCAGGTCTCGGTGCCGATGGTGCTACGACACGCCATCGACGTGGCGCTCGAGGAACGCACCGGCAGCCTCGAGGCACACGTGTGGGCCCTCGCGGCCATCGCTGTCGCCGCCTTCGGCCTGCGTTTCGCCTACCGGTACCTGCTGTTCTGGGCTGCCTACCGCATCGAAACCGACCTGCGTTCCATCATCTACGAACACCTCACCCGGCTCTCGTTTTCGTTCTACGACCGGATCGCCGCCGGCGAGGTCATCTCCCGCGCCAACTCCGACATCCGATCCATCCAACTGCTGCTGGCCTTCGGGCCACTGGCCGGGCTCTCGATGCTGAGCTTCGTACTGGCCGTCGGCTTCATGCTGAGCATCCACGTACCGCTCACCCTGCTGGCCGTGGCGACCATGCCGCTCGTGTTCCTGCTGGGGCAGCGGATGCGGGACCTGGTGTTCCCCCTGTCGTGGATCACGCAGGGCCGCATGGCAGAGGTTGCAATGGTGGTCGACGAGAACCTCAGCGGCACACGGGTGGTGAAGTCGTTCGCCGCCGAGGCCGACCAGATAGCCCTGCTGTCACGGGCGGCCCAGCGCCTGCGCTGGTCGGCCACCGCCCTGGTCGACGCCCGGGCCCGCTTCAACCCCCTGATCGAGGCCCTCCCCCGCCTGGGAATGGCGTCGATCCTGCTCTACGGCGGCTGGCTGGCGATCGAGGACCGCATCGGCGTCGGCGCCCTGCTGGCGTTTTCCAGTTACGTGATCATGATCGCCGTCCCGTTCCGGATGCTGGGCTTCATACTCCTGCAGACGCAGAGGGCGGCCGCCTCGTCACAGCGCATCTTCGAGATCCTCGACGAGGTACCGGCCGTCGCCGACCGGCCCGGCGCCCGGCACCTGGTGGACCCGACCGGGCGGGTCGAGTTCCGCGACGTGCGCTTCGCCTACCCGGGCGCCGACCCCGACGCCCCGCCGGTGCTCGATGGCTTCGACCTGGTGGTGGAGCCCGGCGAGACCGTCGCCCTCGTCGGCCGCACCGGCTGCGGCAAGACCACCGTCGCCCGCCTGCTGTGCCGCTTCTACGACGTGGACGCCGGCGGCGTGCTGATCGACGGGAACGACGTGCGCGACCTCACGCTGGCCAGCCTGCGCCACCACGTCAACCAGGTCACCGACGAGCCGTTCCTGTTCTCCGAGTCGATCCGGGACAACATCGCCTTCGGCCGGCCCGACGCCCCGTTGGACGAAGTCGTGCGGGCGTCCACTGCCGCCCAGTCGCACGGGTTCGTCGGCGAACTGGCCGACGGCTACGACGAGGTGGTCGGCGAACGCGGCTACACGCTCTCGGGCGGCCAGCGCCAACGGATCGCCCTGGCGCGCTCACTGTTGGCCAACCCTCGCATCCTCGTGCTGGACGACGCCACAAGCGCCGTCGACGTGCAGGTCGAGGAGAACATCCACAGTGCACTGCGCGGCCTGCTGGCCGACCGGACCACGATCGTGATCGCACACCGGCTGTCGACCATCGCCCTCGCCGACCGGGTGGTGCTGCTGGAGGGTGGACGGGTCGTCGCCTCGGGCAACCACACCGAACTGCTGGCATCGGAGCCCCGCTACGCGGCGATCCTGGCGTCGGCCGATGGACACGACGACTCGAGCGAACAGGCGCTCCTCTGATGGGCTTCGGACACCCGGGAGGCCGCTTCACGATCGGTCCCACGTCGATGCAGGCCAACGCCGACGCCGGCCTGCCGTTCGCAGACGTGCCCGGCGACCTCGCCGGCCGGGTCGAGGCGGTGCTCGAGCACGAACCGGAGCACCCTGATCCGATCGTCGACTTCTCGCACAGCCGTTGGGACCGGAGGCCGTTCGGACTGCGCACCTTCCTGCAGCCACACGCCGGTGGACTGGCCCTCGCCGTGCTGCTGGTCGTCGTCGAGACGGCACTTCTGCACCTCGGACCGCTGTTGGTGCAGATCGGCATCGACCGGGGCGTGCTCGCAAAGGACACCCGCGTCCTCGTGACCGTAGCCCTCGTGTTCGTCGGGTCGGTCGTGCTGGCCGCACTGGCCACGGCCATGCGCACCGCCTTCACCGGCCGCATCGGCGAACGCCTCGTCTACGAGCTGCGGGTCCGCGTGTTCAGCCACTTCCAACGCCAGTCACTGGGCTTTTTCACGTCCGAGCGCTCCGGGGTGCTTATGACCCGGATGACCTCCGACATCGAGGCACTGACCGTTCTGTTCCAGGAGGGCCTGATCCAGTTCGTGGTGCAGGGCATGACCCTTGCCGTGGTCACCGCCTACCTGCTCGTGCTCAACCCCACCCTGGCGCTGGTCTGCTTCGCCGTCGTGGTCCCGGTGAACGTGGTCCTCACGCTCTGGTTCCGAAGGGTGTCGGCGGTCGGATACCTGCGGGTGCGGGACTGCATCGCCGACGTGCTCGCCGACCTGTCCGAGAGCCTCGACGGGATCCGGCTCATCACCGCCTTCAACCGACGCCGCCACAACACCGTCCGACACCACAACATCGTCGGCGCCCACCTGGACGCCAACCTCGCCACCAGCCGGGCACAGGCGCTCTACGGACCGGGCACCGAGGCGTTCGGGATCATCTCGCAGGCCGTGATTCTGCTGGTCGGCGGCCGCATGGTGCTGCGCAACGAGCTCAGCCTCGGCGAGATGATCGCCTTCCTGTTGTTCCTGACCTCATTCTTCGCACCGATCCAGACCCTTGTGCAGTTGTTCAACCAGTACCAGCAGGGCAGCGCCGCCATCACGAAACTGCGGGGCGTGCTCGGCACCGAGCCCACGGTCCCCGAACTTCCCGGCGCCCGCGACCTGCCGCCCGTCGAGGGGCATCTCGTGCTCGACTCGGTCACGTTCGGCTACGACCCCGACCACCTCGTGCTGCGGGAGGTCGACCTCGAGGTGGCGCCCGGCGAGGTGCTCGCAGTGGTCGGGCCCACCGGTGCCGGCAAGTCCACCGTAGCCAAGCTGGTGACCCGCTTCTACGACCCCGACTTCGGCCACGTCCGCCTCGACGGCCACGACCTGCGCGATGTCACGCTCGAGTCGCTGCGCTCCCAGGTGGGTGTGGTTCCCCAGGAGCCGTTCCTGTTCAATGGCTCGATACGCCAGAACGTGGCGTTCGCCCGTCCGGACGCCGCCGAGGACGAGGTACGTGCCGCCTGCACCGCAGTCGGACTCGACCGGCTGCTCGACCGCCTCCCCGCCGGAATCGACTCGCCGGTCCACGAACGCGGCGCCTCGCTGTCGGCCGGCGAGCGGCAACTCCTGGCCCTGGCCCGGGTGTTCCTGGCGAAACCCCGCATGCTGGTGCTCGACGAGGCCACGTCGAACCTCGACCTGCTCTCCGAGGCGGTCATAGAGCGGGCGCTCGACACCGTGCTCGAGGGTCGCACGGCGGTGATCATCGCCCACCGCCTGGCCACGGTGCTGCGCGCCGACCGAATCGTCGTCGTGGACGGCGGCAGGATCGCCGAGATCGGATCCCATGCGGAACTCGTGGCGCTGGGCGGGCAGTATGCGGCGATGCACGAGACCTGGGTGGCGCAGACAACGGGCACCATGGCCGGAGACCCACCATGACCCCGCTCGAGACCGCCATCGGCATAATCGCCTACCTGGTGGGCTGCTCCGTCCAGGGGGCTATCGGATTCGGAGCCAACCTGCTCGCCGTGCCGATCCTGGCACTGGTCAACCCGGCCTTCGTACCGGGCCCGGTGCTGTTGATAAACCCGATCCTCAACGCGATACTGACCTGGCGCGAGCGGGGCCATGTCGACGGCGAGGCCCTCGGCTGGTCGCTGACCGGCCGCCTGCCGGGCATCGTCATCGGCGTCGTGGCCCTCAACCTGGTCTCCGAGGACCACCTGGGCGTACTGTTCGGCGTTCTCCTGCTCGGTGCGGTGGCACTCAAGGTGTGTGGGCTGCACCCCCGGCGCAACCGGGGCACGCTGTTCGCCGCCGGTACGACCAGCGGCTTCATGGGGACCACGGTCGGAGTGGGCGGCCCGCCCGTGGCCATGGTGCTGAGCGACCTGCCGGGACCGGCCTTCCGGGCGACACTCTCCCCCTACTTCCTCATAGGCACCTCCCTGTCGGTGGCGGCCCTGGCGATCGGCGGCCAGTTCGGCCTCGACGACCTGGTCATTGCAGCCTGGCTGATGCCGGGCGTCATCGCCGGTGCGTTCCTTTCCGGGCCGCTGCGACCCCGACTCGACAACGGCCGCACCGCAACTGCTGTCTACGTCCTGTCCACGGTCGCCGCCGTCGCCCTCCTCGTCCGCTCGCTGAGCTGAGCGGACTCTCGTAGGGTTTTGGCCGTGAACGAACCCGTGCTGCACCTGGAAGACGTGTCCGTCCGGCGGGACGACACCGTGCTGCTCAACCGGATCGACTGGCGGGTCGAACCCGGCCAGGACTGGGTGGTGCTGGGCCCCAACGGCTCCGGGAAGAGCACGCTGCTTCGACTGGCGGCCCTGCACCTGCACCCCTCGTCGGGTGCAGTACACGTCCTGGGCGAGACGCTCGGCCGCGCCGACACCCGACTCCTGCGCCGGCGAATCGGGTACGCAGCTTCGGCCCTGGCCGACTCGTTTCGACCCGGCATCGACGCCGCCGACGTGGTCATGACGGCCCGCTTCGGAGCCCTCGAACCATGGTGGCACGACTACGACGACGCCGACTGTGAGAGAGCCCGGGGGCTGCTCAAGCGGGTGGGGTGCGGCGACCGGACCGACCATGCCTTCGGAACGCTCTCTTCGGGCGAGCGCCAGCGGGTGCTGTTGGCACGCACGCTCATGGCCGACCCGGAGATCCTGCTGCTCGACGAGCCGACGGCCGCCCTCGACCTCGGAGGCCGCGAGGACCTGGTCGCCACCCTTGCCGGACTGACCGCCGATCCCGACACCCCGCCCATGGTGCTGGTCACCCACTACGTCGAGGAGATCCCACCGGGCTTCACCCACTGCCTGATGCTGGCCGAAGGACGAGTCGCCGCCGCCGGGCCGCTCGACCAGGTACTCACGGACGAGGCCCTGTCGGACTGCTACGGACTCGACCTACGGCTCAGCAGCGAGGCCGGCCGTTGGACGGTCCGCCCGGTACCGGGATCGTGAGCGTCCGACACGCCCTCGTGGTCGTCGGCGGAAACCCGCCCGACGGCATCGCCGACCTGCCCGCAGCCGATCTGGTCATCGCCGCAGACCAGGGGGCCGAGCACGCCATGGCCCTGGGGTTGGTCGTCGATGTGGTCGTCGGCGACCTCGATTCGATCTATCCCGACACCCTGGCCGGTCTGGAGGCTGCCGGCACGCTCATCGAGAGCCACCCGACCGACAAGGACGAAACCGACCTGGAACTGGCGCTCGCCACGGCACTCGACGCCGGAGCCACCTCGGCCACCATCGTCGGCTCGGCCTCGGGGCGACTCGACCATGCGCTCGGGATCCTGCTGGTCGGCGCCGGCGACCGCTGGTCCGGACTGCGCATCGACCTGCGGATCGACGCCGCCAGGGCCTGGATCGTCCGCGACCACCTCCAGATCGACGGTCGGCCGGGAGATGTGGTCAGCCTCCTCGCCGTCGGTGGATCGGCCACCGGCGTGACGAGCACCGGCCTGCGCTGGCGCCTGGCCGCGGCCACGATGTCGCCCGGCGTCGCCGTAGGCCTCTCGAACCTGATGACCGAGACAACCGCCACCATCACCCTGACCGGCGGCACCCTCCTCGTCGTCCAACCGGGCCGGGAGGACGCCTGATGGCGCTGGTCACGGATGCACCCGTCCTCCTCGATCCCACGGTCGACCAGTACGGGTCCCTCATCTCGTGGGTGGGCGAGCACCCGGCAGCGCGGCTGCTCGACCTCGGCGCCGGTAGCGGCGTCGACAGCCCGTACGGGCTCCGACTCCGAACCGTGGCCGACACGATCACCGGCGTGGATCCCGAGGAGGCCGTCCTCACCAACCCGCACCTCGACCACGCTGTACAGGCCACCGCCGAGGAGTTCGTCGCCGACGACAGGCTTGAGCCGTTCGACGCCGCCACCGCCTGCTATGTCATCGAACACCTCAGGGAGCCACTCGCCTTTCTGAACGCCGCTCGTAGTGCCGTCCGACCCGGGGGCAGCCTCTTCCTGCTCACCCCCAACCGTCGCCACTACTTCGGATTCAGTGCGGCGCTCGCTGCACGCCTGCACATCCAGCGACCCCTGCTGCGGCTCCTCCGGTCCGACGACGACTACCACCATGCAGTGGCCTACCGGGCCAACACGCTGCGCAGGCTGGGCAGGCTGGCCGAGACCGCCGGGTTCGAACGCATGGAGGCCCGCATGATCGAGGTGCCGAACATCTTCTTCCCGTACTTCGCTCCCAGCCTGCGGTTCCTGCCGACCACCTACAGCCGGCTCGTCCACCGCCGGGGGTGGACCCGCCTGGCCGGCACGATCCTGGTCCGGCTCTCATGAACCAGCCCTCCTGAACGGAACGAACCGATGAACCCCGCCCCCCTCACACACCTCTCGCCGACCGACGGGCCGGACGCAGTCGCGAGTGCCCTGTTGGAGCACGGAGCCGTGATCGTCGACGGCCTTGCCGACCCGGCCCTGTTGGACCGCTTCGAGTCCGAGATCGTCCCCTTCGTCGAGACCACTGCACCCGGACCCGATGACTTCACAGGACACTCCACCCGACGCACAGGGGCCCTCGTCACCCGCTCGACCGCAGCACGCGAGATGCTCATGCACCCCCTGGTGCTCGGAACATGCGACCGGCATCTCGCCCACGCCGCCGGCTACCAGGTCCACCTCACACAGGTGATCTCGATCGGTCCCGGCCAACCGGTGCAACCGATCCACCGCGACCAGTGGGCGTTCGACTTCTTCCCCTTCCCCGCCGGATACGAGGTACAGCTCAACACCATCTGGGCGCTGACCGACTTCACCGAGGAAAACGGCGCCACCCGGGTGGTCCCGGGTAGCAACCACGCAGAGGACCGCCTGCAGTTCACCCAGGACGACACCGTCGCAGCTGAGATGATCCGCGGCTCGGTGCTCTTCTACACCGGGAGCGTCTACCACGGAGGTGGTGCGAACCGCAGCGCCAAGGTCCGCTCCGGAGTGAACCTCACGTACAACCTGTCGTGGCTGCGTCAGGAGGAGAACCAGTACCTGGCCGTTCCTCCCGAGATCGCCTGCGGGCTCGACGACGACCTGCTGCGCCTGCTGGGCTGGAGCAGGGGCGCCTACGCCCTCGGCTACGTCGGCGACCTCCAGGACCCGCTGGCGGTGCTGCGGGGAGGCGCCGGGACTTCAGGGTTCGGGAACCGGGATGCCCTCGACGCGGCCCAGCGACGGGTCACCTGACCGGATCGACGCGCCAACACGAATCTGCAGGCGGCAGGCCGGTTCCTGCTGCCCGGACAGGCAGGAGCGTGGACCGTACTGGACTTGAACCAGTGACCTCCCGCGTGTGAGGCGGGCGCTCTAGCCAACTGAGCTAACGGTCCGTCGGGCGAGGAGGGTACCCCCGGAGCGGCCGCCAGTTGCACGGTACCTACACCTCGAGGATCGTGACCTGCCCTGTCTCACCGTTCACCTCGACCAGCGCCCCGTCGGGTATCCGCCTGGTTGCGTCGGTGGCCGACACCACACACGGGACCCCCAACTCACGGCTGACGATGATGGCGTGGCTGAGCGGGGCACCCACGTCGACGACGATCCCGGATGCCGGCACGAACAGCGGCGTCCACGACGGGTCGGTCAGCGGCGCCACGAGGACGTCGCCCGGGTCGAAGTCCGTAGGGTCGTGGCTGTCGAGCACCACCCGGGCCCGGCCCTGCGCCACGCCCGGGCATCCGGGCATCCCCTGGATCGACTCGCCGACGCCCAGCAGTTCGAACTCGACCGCGTCGCGTCGAGGCCAGGCGGACAGGGGCGGTGCCTCGCCGAACACGACGAACGGCTCCTGCAGTTGGCTCGCCTCGTCGAACACGGCCTTCCGTTCTTCGATCACCTCACGCCAGCCGGTGGGGTCAGCCAGCAACCGATGACCCTCGGCGAACGTGACCATGCCGTAGCTGGTCTTCTCGGGGAACACGCCCCGTTCGACCATGCGCCTACCGAACTCCAGGTAGGCCATGCGGACCTCGTGGATCAACTTGATGCAGTTGGTCTTGGTGCGTTCCCGTCCGGGCATGAACACCCCGGCTGAACCCAGCGCTGCGCCGAACTGACCCTGAGCCTCGGGATCAGCAGCCAGCATCTCGAACATCTCGGCGCCGATGCGCTCCCGTTCGGTAGCCATCCGGGACTGGTTGCCGGTTGGGGCTGCGCTCTCCGGCGAGAGACGCATCCGGTCGATCGCAGCAAGTGCGAGGTCCGGCTCGGTCTCCCATGTGGGACAACGGGTCTCCCACTCGTTTGGCCCGCGGCAGCCATAGGCGTATAGAAACTCGTCGAAGGCCGTGTTGAAGGCAGCAACATCGTCGCCGACGAGCGCCCGTAGGCGCCCGTTGAGGTTGTCGAGCCCGGCTTCGAATTCCCGGGTCAGGGTTGCGCTGGCCGCAGCCTTCCGTCCGAGTTCCCACATGGCCATCGACGGTGCCGCCGATTCGACATCTCCCAGGCCGGCGAGCAGCTTGAGCGCATCCTGGGGGCGGCCGAGCGCCGTGCTGACCTCGGTGATGATTCCCGCCGGCAGGGTGGCCAACAGGGTGACGAACAGGTGCTGGCTGAACAGGTGGCGGAAGCTTTCGTCGAGGACCCTTTCGGCCCACCCCAGCAGCTCTCCGTCGGCCATGGCGCCAAACTCCGGCCGGCTGGCACGCAACGCATCGACTTTCTCCTCGTCGGCGAGCACATCGGGAAGGCCGTCGGTGGTCAGCGCCCAACCGAAGGTGGCGCCTATCCGGGCCTCGGCCTCAGGGCTGGCGTCGTCAGGATGTGGCTCGTAGTCGGGTATGCCGGGCTGGACCCCGAAAAACTGGGCATCGATGTCAGCGGCTGACAGGCCGGGTGCCCGTTCGCCGAAGACTCGCATGATCGACGCGTTCAGGTAGGCGTAGCCGCCGAATACGCCAAGGATCACCGGGCGGTCCGGATCGAACTCGTCCTCGGAGAACGCCCCGAGGCGCACGTATGCATCCCGCCAGCCCAGTTCGGCCATGCGGATCCCGTCGGCGTTGAGGAAGGCGAAGTCGAACGAACTCATGGCTACCGGGTCGGGGAACACCTCACCGACGTTGGCCCGCGTCCAGAGCGGAAAGCGCTCGGAGGTCTCGGTCCCCAGGAAGTACTGCTCGGCCATCGGTCATCCCCCGTTCTGCCGGGCTTCTCTGCCCGGATTCTGCTGCCGGGCGTCAAGCGTCGGCAGGCCATGGAGTGTGCCACAGTGAGAAGGCACGTCCCCAGCGGGAGGGACAACCCGCCGGCAGTGCGGCGGGTGGGCGAAGCGTGTGCGAACAGTCACGCCACAACGGCACCCCGTCACCGTCTCCCTCCGACCAGATGGCAATATCGTTCGAAATGTCGTTCACGTTGGACGCCGAACCCCGACCGAGGCCAATGACGAACTCGCAGGAAACACCGGTCCTGACCCTCAAGGAAGTCATCGACGTCGTGCCGGCATCCTGCCGGCGGCGGTCCACCCCTAGAGGTCTCTCCCTCGTCGGCCGCGACCTGCTCCTGTACGCACTCGTGCTCACGGGTCTGGTCCTGAGCCCGGCCTGGTGGGTGACCCTGGCGCTGCTTCCCCTGGCAGGACTGATCGTGGCGGCCCTGTTCGTGCTGGGCCACGACGCCGCCCACGGGGTCCTGACCGACAGCAACCGCCTCAACTCGATAATCGGACACCTCCTGCTGGTGCCCTCCTTCCACATCTACGAGGCGTGGGTGCTCGGACACAACCGCATCCACCACGGCCACACGGTCCGGCAGGGAATGGACTTCGTGTGGCATCCGGTCACCGTCGAGCAGTACCGGGGCATGGGTCGGCTTGCACGGCTGCGCCACCGCGTCGAGTGGTCGGCCCTCGGTCCGCTCCCCTACTACCTGCGCGAGGTCTGGTGGAACAAGATGATCCGCTACCGGGAACCGCCAGCCAAGTGGGTAGCCGCCATCCGACGCGACCGCATCATGCTCTACCTGGCACTACTGGCTGCGACCACCGGTGCCGGATTCCTTGGCGGCCTGGGCTCGGGCGACGTCCCGGGGGCAGCCTGGATGATCACCAAGCTGCTGGTGATCCCGTTCCTGCTGTTCACGTTCCTCATCGGCTGGACGGTCTACGTGCACCACATCTCACCGGACATCCGCTGGTACACCCGGCGCGGCTGGACCAAGGTGAAGGGACAACTCGACGGCACCACCATCCTGCGGATCCCCCGGGTGATGGACGTCTTCTTCCACTGGATCTTCCTCCACACCCCCCACCATGTCGACATGCGCATCCCCTGCTACCACCTGTCCGAGGCAGCCGGGGCCATCAGGGATGCCTTCCCCGACCGCACGATCGACCGCAAGTTGCGCATCCGCGAGTTCGTCGAGGGCACCCGGACCTGCAAGCTCTACGACTTCGAGGAGGGCACATGGCTCTCCTACCGGGCTGCCCGCTCCTGATCCGGCTCCCCGAGTAGGCGCCGTCAGCCGCCGTAGTTCATTCCGGTGTCGCGGAGCAGCAGTGGCACCATCGAGTCGTCGCGAACCCCGGCCTCGACCACCTCTGCCACGAAGACCGTGTGGTCGCCGCGCCTCACGGTGTCGGTCACCCGGGCCTCGAACCAGTAGGCACACTCCACCAGAAGGGGTGAGCCGGTGGCCGGACCGGGTTCGAACCGGTGGCCGTTGATCAGGTCTCCCTCCACGGAGGTGGACCGGAAGAAGGCCTTGCCGATGTCCAACTGGTCAGCCCCCAGGACGTTCACGGCGAAACCTCCGGTCGATTCGATGATCGACGCTGACCCGCTGTCGGCCTTGACGCCTGCAACTACGAGGGGCGGGTCGAATGAGGCCTGTGTGAGCCAGTTCGCGCCACCCGCGCCGTAGTTCTCGCCATCGGTGGCGGTAAGGACGTACAACCCGTAGTTGATCGCACGCAGGGCGGTCTTCCTGGCTTCCGGATCCACCTGCTTCTCCTCCCGTCTGCCTCGTTTCGGGGTCCGACCATACATGCACTCCTGCCAGGACCTGCCATTTCGGGACCTAATGCCCTACCCGGTTGCCATGAATCCGATGCCTACTGGTCCAAACGTCGATAACGACCGTTATCCAGAAGGGGATGCGGGCGAACGAGGAGCAGCACAATGGCACTTGCCACTGACGAGACCACCCGGAACCTCCCGGAGATGACCCCGATGGGACAACCCCTCGACTGGGCATGGTTGCGGGGAGCGAAGTCCGAGTGGGGCATGCGGCCCGTACCGGGCCCCCGGGGCCTGACCATGATGGACATCGCCATCGGCGCCTACGGCGAGGTGCTCGACGATCCACCGTTCCGCTCGATGGCGCCCCGCGGAGCCGATATCGACGAGGACACCCCCGACATGGGCTACATCCTCAACCACAAGTCCCAGGTCTGGGCCGACAACGTGGTCGAGCTCTACGAGGAGGCGGTCGCCAGGCAGTGGTCCGCCACAAGGGACATCCCATGGAACGAACTGCAGGAACTCCCCGCCGACATCGAACACGCCATGTGTCAGCTCTGCACGGTGCTCACCGAGATCGAGATGATCGCCACCGACCTGCCGGCCAAGTGGATGTGGCGCATGAACCACCACTTCCTCGAGGCAAAGATGTTCCTGGCAACCCAGATCATGGACGAGGCCCGCCACAGCGACGTGTTCCGGAAGCGGGCACTCGCCAACGGCGGCGGCCTGCTGATGTCCCGTGCCGGCTCCGAGAGCCTGCTGCGCAGCATCCTCGAGGCCAAGACCTACACCCAGGCTTCCGCCCTGCTTCACCTCCTGGGCGAGGGCTTCATCCTGGACGTGTTCCGCCAGGGCGAGCTGATCGCCCCGACACATGTCGAGAAGAAGATCTTCAGGCTCTCGATGCAGGACGAGGCCCGCCACGTCGCCTACGGCACGATGCACATCCGCCAGGCCATCGCCGGCGATCCCGACGTGGCCGATGAGATCCACGAGGCCCTCGACCACGGTGAGAAGGTATTCCTGGAGTTCGGCACCCAACCCGACCTCTCCTCGGCCTTGGCCGTACTCCTGGCCGGCGGCACCGAACACGTCGAGGACAGGGGCTTCCCAATGCAGTCGATGCTGGCCACCAAGATCTTCACCTCGTACCTGGCCCGGTGCGAGAGGGCAGGGCTGAACAGGATCGACAGGACCCAGTTGCCGCTGGAGGCCCTCGGCATCGACCTGAACCAGTTCGACAAGAGCGGCGTCTGACCGGGAGGAACCGACAATGGCGAACAGCGCGACCATGTGCAACGTAGACGACCTGGCCTTCTACCAGGACCTGGCCGACCTCATGAACGCACACCCAGAGACATACGAGGGCCTCGGCGAGGTGGACCTCACACTCGGGGTGGTCCTGACCGGCACAGGAGGTGACGACCTCCGGATCCGACTCCGTTTCGAGGACCTGGGCTGTACCGGGGTAGCGCTCCTCGGTGACGGCGAGGAGGCCGACTGCGACTGCTGGCTCGCAGGTGACATCGGCGCATGGTCGGAGATGTTCGACGACATAGTCGCCAACGGTCGGGCCACCGGAAGATGCACGGTCAACAGCCTCACCCTCGTCGGCGACCGCATCCGGGCACGGGGCGACGACCCGATGGGCGTCGACCGCTTCTTCCGCTTCAACCAGACCATCCAGCAGTTCCTCGACGGCGCCGCCCAGTTGGCTCCGGCCGCAGCCTGAGGCAAGCAACCGAGACGACCTACCGGGACCACCGACCGAAAGGACCGATGATGGAAGCCATGCCCTGTCCCCACTGTGGTGAGCCACTCGACCGAGTGCTCGACCTCCCCTACGGCTACTGGGAGTGGGACGGTGAGCGCTACGCCCTAAAGACCACGGCCGACACCGTCAACGTCGCTCCCTGGACCTGCAACGGCTGTCTGGGTTCGCTCCGACCCTTCCACCCCCAGGACGTCACGGCAGGCTCGCTGACCGGATCGTGAGGCGCGTTTCGTGAGGCGCATCTTGTGAGCCATCTGGTCCTGGAAGAGGAGTGCATCGGCTGCGGAGCCTGCGAGTTCGCCTGCCCGAGGGACGCCCTCAGGAAGACCGACACCTTCCTCGGACTGTTCATAATCAACCCCCTCACCTGCGACGACTGTGGTGACTGCGTCGGCAAGTGCCCCGTCTGGGCGATCCTTCCCGACCCCGACTGGCCGGTCTGCTACGGCACCGGCTGCCCGCTCAGCTCGAAACGGCTGGCTTCGATCGACTGCAACGTGTGGCAGGACCGGTGCCGCACCTGCGGATCACCGCTGTGGCGTGAACGGACCACCGGCGACGAGTGGTCATGCCCCGGGTGCGGCATGAAGATGAGGGTCAGGTGCCCCCGCAGCCACCGCGTGGACGAGGTCGCCGAGCTGTACCCGGACCTGACGGAATGGTTCCTCGAGACGGCCCCCGACCCTCATGATGCGAACGGAACCGCCCCGGACCACGACACCGTCGCTGCAATCACCTGACGGCAGACCTCGACAACAGGGACCTTGGTCCCTGTCCACGCCGGCGCTGCGTCCCTACCTTCAGTCTCAGCAGCGGGGCACACGGCCCTGTCTGGACACGACCCAGGGGACCCAGCGTGGAGAGAGCGCGTGGATAGGCGCCTAGTGGACTGGATCTGGTTCGGCACCCTGTGGGTACTGCTGACCGCCGTAGGCGAGTTCCTGGTCCTGGGCCTCGACCTGCTCCCGGCCCGATGGTCAGCCGAAGCAGACGTCGTCGACGACGCCTACATCCTGCTGATGGCCCTCGCCGTACCGATCTTCGCCGGGGTGGCCGCGGCCCTGTTCGTGAGCCTGGTTCGCTTCCGCGTCCAGGTCGACGGCATACCGACCGAGGACGGCCCCCCCGTCCACACCAACCGCAGGGTGGTACGGCTCTGGCTGGCCTCCACCCTCATGCTGGCGCTCATGGTCACGGTCAACCCGGGCTTCATCGGGCTCGCCGAACTGCGGGGGGAACCCAGCGCCGACCTGGTCGTGGAGGTGCAGGCCCAGCGCTGGTCCTGGAAGGTCACCTACCCGGACGGCGCCGAGACCTGGAACCAGCTGTACCTGCCGGCCGACCAGCGTGTCCGGTTCGACATCACCTCGCTCGACATCCTCCACTCCTTCTGGATCCCTGCCTTCCGGGTCAAGCTCGACGCCGTCCCGGGCCGCACAACCAGCCTCTACGTCACCCCGGAGGGAATCGGATCCTTCGACGACGACTTCAACCTGCGGGTGCAGTGCGCCGAGATCTGCGGACTCGGCCATTCGAACATGGCCATGCCGGTCACGGTCCTGGAAGCAGACGAGTTCGATGCCTGGTTGAACGACCTCGCAGAAGGAGCCTGACCAGCAATGCGACAACTCCTCCGGGCCGTCATCTTCGGAATTGTCGGCTATCTGACCGGTGCCATGCTCACATGGCTGGTTCGCGGCGGATCTCTGGGCGACGAGGTGTGCGTGGTGTTCGGCTACGTGGTCGGCCTTGTCGGCTGGCTGTTCGGCATCGGGATGGGCGACACATGGGTGCGCGAATGGTTCGGGCGACCCGCCCGGGAGCAGGAGGAGATCGGCTGGAAGAGGTACCTGGGCTTCTCGACCGACCACAAGGTCATCGGCATCCAGTACATGGCGACGTTCCTGGTGGTGCTGCTGCTCGGTGGCGTCGCCGCCATGGTGATGCGCATCGAGTTGGCCCAGGCCGGCGAGGGCATCCTCTCCGCCGATCGCTACAACCAGGTCATGAGCATGCACGGCATCCTCATGATCGCCGTCGCCGTGGCAGCCATACTCGGTTCGTTCGGCAACTACCTCGTACCGATCATGATCGGCGCCGACGACATGGCGTTCCCCCGCCTCAACGCCGTGACCTTCTGGCTGATCCCACCCGTTGCGATCGGGTTGCTGGCCGCTCCGACGCTGGGCAGCTTCGACACCGGCTGGACCGCCTACCCGCCGCTGAGCGTGATCAACAACAGCGGCCAGATCCTGTTCGTCCTGGCGGTGACGACCTTCGGCCTCTCGTCGATCCTCGGCGGCCTCAACGTGGTCACCACCATCGTGACCATGCGGGCTCCCGGCATGACATGGGGACGCCTTCCAATCTTCGTGTGGGCTGCATTCTCAGCCTCGGTCCTGAGCCTCCTCGTCACCCAGTTCTTCGCCGCCTCCCTGATCCTGATCGCCATGGACCGGGTGGCGGGCACCGTGTTCTTTGACGGCGGGGCCGGCGGCGACCCGCTCCTCTACCAGCACCTGTTCTGGTTCTATTCGCATCCGGCGGTGTACGTGATGGTGCTGCCCGGGTTCGGGGTGGTGCTGGAGGTCATCACCCACATGGCCCGCAAGCCGCTGTTCGCCTACAGGGCGGCCGTGGTCTCGCTGCTGACCATCGCCGGGATGAGCGTCATCGTCTGGGCCCACCACATGTTCACCAGCGGAATGGCCGGCTACCTGCACGGACCCTTCATGTTCGCCACCGAGATGATCTCGGTTCCGACCGGGGTGATCTTCCTCTCAGCGGTGGCAACCCTCTGGCAGGGCAGGCTCTGGGTCAAGACCCCGCTGCTGTTCGCGATGATCTGGGTCTTCCAGTTCCTAATGGGCGGCGTGACCGGCATCTTCCTTGCCGATGTCGCAACCGACGTACAGCTCCACGACACCTACTTCGTGGTCGCCCACTTCCACTACACGATCATGGGCGGGATGCTCTTCGCCTTCCTGGCCGGCATCTTCTTCTGGTTCCCGAAGATCACGGGGCGGATGATCAACGACCGGCTCGGGATCGTGTTCGCCCTGTGGCTCACCGTGTCATTCCAACTCACGTTCCTACCCCAGTTCTGGCTGGGCACCAACGGCATGAACCGGCGTATCGCCGACTACCCGGAGCAGCTCGAAGGGGCGAACATGTTCTCGTCGATGTCGGCATTCCTGCTGGGGGGCAGCTTCCTGCTGCTCGTGTACATCCTGATCTCGGGTGCCCGCCGTGGGCCTGTGGCCGGCGACAACCCCTGGAACGCCAGCACCCTCGAATGGCAGGTCTCCTCTCCCCCGCCCGGGCACAACTTCCCCGGCCAGCCGCGGATCCTGGAACACCCGTACCGGTACGGAACGGCCGGTTCACGACATGCCGAGATGGTCGGCGTGGCTTCAACCCACGAAGAGACAGTTCCTGGCACCGGAGTTCGGGAGGGAGGCGACAATGGCTGACCAGGCGCACAGCACGTTCGACATGGCGGGGCTGATCCGCCGGGGCTGGTTCACCGCTGCGGGGCTCGCCGTCCTCACCCTCCTCGAGTACGTGGTCGCTGTCACGATCGACGCCCCGACCCTGTGGCTGCTGCCCTTCATCGCAGCCAAGGGCGGACTCATCCTCGAGGTCTTCATGCATGCCAGCGACCTGCGGACTCCCGACGGGGACGGTGCCTGATGGCCATCACCTCCACCTCCGAGGCGGTCCACGAGCGGGCAGAGGCCACATACCGGCCCCGGGCCAACCGACTGGGCCTCTGGCTGTTCCTGGCCTCCGAGACCTTCCTGTTCTCGGCATTCATCTCGTCCCGCTTCGTCGTGTCGGGAACAGACCAGCCGGAGCACCTGAACCAGGGCCTCGCCCTCCTGCTGACCCTGCTGCTCCTGCTCTCGAGCATCAGCGCCTACCGGGCCGAGACAGCCATCGCCCACGACGACCGGCGGCTGTTCCAGCGCGAAATGTTCACAACCATCATGTTGGGCCTGCTGTTCCTGGTCGGCGTCGGGATCGAGTTCAACGAGGCGCTGACCGACTTCCCGGCCGGCACCATCTACGGCAGCGTCTTTTTCATGCTGATCGGCCTCCACGCCTTCCACGTGCTCACCGGAATCCTGGCCCTCGCCGTGGTCGCCAACCTCGGACGGCTGGGCCACTACGGATCTGATGACCACTGGCCGGTCGAGGGCGTTGTCAAGTACTGGCACTTCGTGGACCTCATGTGGGTTGCGATCTACCCGACCCTGTACCTCTTCGGCGGCTCATGATCGGGCGTCGGGCCGCTACTGCCTCCACGCCCCGACCCATGGTGGAAATCCGATGAGCAGGTCGCTCAGGCAGGACACCCTCCTGGCAGTCGGCGGCGCCACCGCCGTGACGTTCCTTGTCTGCCTGATCGCCCTGTGGACCTTCGCCGGACCGGGCCGTTCCCCCAGCCGACGCGAAATCGTGATACCGGCAGGCACCGCCGACCTGATCGCCGACGGAGGAAACCCGCTCGGCCTGCCGGCCAGTTGGAGCTTTCGCAGTGGCGACGTGCTCGTACTGGACAACCGCGACCGTGCCGACCACTTCATCGGTGCCTGGTTCGCTCCCTACGACAGGGTCACCGAGGTCACGTTGGAGGCCTCCGCGACGGTGCTGTGCAGCCTCCACCCCGACGGGGTCATCTCGATCGACGTCACACCGAGGCGCACCGACTGGGCGCTGGCGGTGCCTCCGACCCTCATGATCGGCCCGGCCTTCGGCCTGGTCCTGCTGATGGCCGGACGCGTCCTGCGGGGCCTGGACGATCCAGGGAACGCATCGGGACCTTTGGCCCTTAGCGAAGCAGGACCGGGCCTCCAGAGTGGGGGCGTCGCCCGGGCCAAGGAGAAATCCGGGCGTGCTTCGAATTCAGGCCCCTCGAAAAGGAACCCGAGTTGAGACACAAGACCCACAAGGCCCTGCCTGCCGCAACGCTGCTGGCGATCATGACGCTCTTCGCCGCTGCCTGCGGTGGAGGCGGTGGCGACAGCGACTCCGACAACGACGATGGTGGATCATCGGCTGACCCGGTCACGTCCCTGAGTGTCGTCGGAAACGAGTTCAGCTTCGAACCGGGCGACTTCACGATCGCTGCAGGCCAGGAGGTGACCGTCACCTACAGGAACGACGGTGCGGTCGACCACTCCTTCACGATCCTCGAGGAGGGGACCGTGATCTCCAAGCTGGAGGACTACAACGAGGACATGGAGATCCCGGACACCCACATCCACCTCGAACCGGGCGAGACCGGATCGGCCACGTTCACCATCTCGAAGCCGGGCCGCTATCAGTTCATCTGCGAGTTGCCCGGACACCTCGAGGCCGGCATGAAGGGCCAGCTGACCGTCTCCTGACCCTCTCCTGAACCGTCTCCTGACAGTCTCCTGAACCTCTCCTGAACCTCTCCTGAACCTCTCCTGAACCTCTCCTGACCCTCTCCTGAACCTCTCCTGACCCTCTCCTGAACGTCTCCTGAACCTCTACCGGGTCAACGGGAGCCCGCAAGCCTCAGCCACCGGCCGGCAGCACGCAGACCTGCTCGGTGCGGGTGGGCAGCACGACGGCGACAGCACCCGTCGGGCATGACGTCCCTGCCACGCCCCTGGCCACGATCTTCGCCTCGGTGCCGGTGCACGGGACGACCGCCATGCTGTCGGCGGCGATGCGCACGCACTGACCGACCTGGAAGTTGGGCGGTCGGTTGCCGTCGCCTGCCATCAGGGCGGTCACGATCAGGATGGCGAACAGGACGCCGACCGTCAGGACCACGGGTCCGAGGCGCAGGGCACATCCTGCAACCGGCGAGACTGCAACTCCCTGAAAGGCGTCGGAGCGGTATTCAGGCTCGGGTGCCGTAGGTGGACGTTGCCGTGGGGCGGGTGACCGGTGCAATCCGTCGTACTCCTCCCGACGGACCGGATCACCCAGTACGTGCCATGCGCCGTTGATGGCCGCCATGCGACGCTCGGCCCGACCGCGCTCGGCGGGGTCGGTGACGAGGTCCGGGTGGTGGAGCCGGGCCAGGGCGCGGTGCGCATTACGGATCTGTTGGGCTGATGCGTTCTGCGACACGCCGAGCGTGCGGTAGTGGTCGGGACCGGTCGGCACCCGGCAACCCTACGAGCGTGGTTACGGTTGCTCCCGGTGAGCGTGATCAAGTGCCCGGGCTGCGGCGAGGAGGACGACCTGTCGGGCGACCGGCAGGGTGATCCGGGTACCGAGACGATCACCGTCACATGCGCTGCCTGCGGGCTGGTCTGGGACAGGGACCTAACGCCTCGCTGCCCCACCTGCGGCTCCGACGACGTCCGGGCGGCTCTGCGGTCGATCGTCGACAAGTCGCGGGGTACGCAACTGTCGATCCAGTCGATGCAGGTCGTGTACCTATGCCGGGTCTGCGATGAGGAACAGTTGGCGGTCTGGAACCAGTCGAACACGCCGTTGTCTCCCACCGAACTGCCATTCGACAGGGACTGATCAGGCTCAGCCGGCACTCAACCGGCCAGGAGCCTTTCGGCTAGCACCTCCAGGCCGGCCACCCGGCTGCCCTTGACCAGCACGGCGTCGTCGGTGCCTAGGTCGAGTGCAGCAGGTGCGGCGTCGACGTCGGCCAGCGGCTCGATGCCGTAGAGGTCGGTGCCGACGGCCACCAGTTCGACGCCGAGGTCGGCGGTCCGCTGTGCGATAGCCCTGTGCTCGTCGGCCGCCCGGTCGCCCAGTTCGGCCATGAGGCCCAGCACAGCCACCCGCCGGCCGGTCACCGGCAGCGCGGCCAGTGCGTCGAGTGCCGCCGCCGTCGAGGCCGGGTTGGCGTTGTAGGCGTCGTTGATGACCCGAAGCCCCGACGGTGCCGAGCCCAGCGCCATGCGCCACGGTGAGGCGCCGCCCTCGGCGAGGCCTGCGGCCACGTCGGCGAGGGGAACGTCGAGTACCAGCCCCACGGCTGCAGCAGCGAGAGCGTTGGGCACCATGTGCGCCCCGTGGACCGACAACCGCACCTCTGCCCGGCCCCACGGCGACTCCAGGCGGAACGAGGCCCGCAGGTTGTCGTCGAGCACGACGCCACGGGCCCTGACCTCGCCGGCTTCGCCGAACGTGAGGACCCGGGACCGGGCACGGGATGCCTGCGCCACGACCTCTGGCACATCGGCGTTCAGTACCGCACAGCCGTCGGGCGGCAGGGCGTCGAACAGCTCTCCCTTGGTCCGTGCCACGGCCCCGACAGAGCCGAACTCGCCGGTGTGGGCGACCGCAACCGTGGTGAGCACCCCGATGTCGGGCCGCGCCACCTCGCACAGGGCGGCGATGTCGCCGACATGGCGGGCCCCGAGTTCGACGATTACCGGGCCGTCAGGGTCGGCCCCGAGGAGAGTGAGCGGCACGCCGATCTCGTTGTTGAACGACCGGTGGCTGGCATGGACCGGACCTCGGCGTGCGAGCACCGCCCGGGCCAGGTCCTTGACCGAGGTCTTGCCGACCGAGCCGGTGATGCCGACCACCGGGCCCGACAGGGAGCCGCGGGCAGCCGCACCGAGGGCGAGGAGGGCGGCACGCGTGTCCGCCACCCGGATCGCCGTACCGGGCCCGGGCCCGTTCTGGGTCAGGTAGCCGGCAGCACCGGCGTCGAGGGCCGCTGCGATGAAATCGTGGCCGTCGCGCTCGGCGACGATCGGCACGAACAGACAGCCGGGCGTGGCCGCACGCGAGTCCTGTGTGGCGCCTTCGAGCCAGCAGTCGTCACCGACCAACTCGCCGCCAACGGCGGTGGCCACCTGCGAGGCCTTGAATCGCATGTGGGGAGTCTCCCAGCCCGGGACCCGCCGGAGGTGCCACCTCGCCCGACCGGCCCGGCCGTACCATCTGCCCATGCCCGGCGCCTCTCCTGAATCACCCCGACGCACGTTCGTCCTCCTGTTCGGAGGCCGCAGCGCCGAGCACGACGTCTCGTGCGTTTCGGCCCGCCATGTGCTTGCCGCTGTCGACGCCGACCGCTACGACATCGTCCCGGTGGGCATCAGCCTTGACGGACGCTGGTCTCTGGCCGAGGCCGCTGCCGCCGCCTACGCCGCCGGCGACCTGCCCGATGCGCTCGACCCGACCGGACCCGCCTGGGATCCGCTCCCCCGCCTCGCCGAGTTGTCCGCAGCCGGGCCCGTGGTCGTGTTCCCGCTGCTGCACGGTCCGCTGGGAGAGGACGGCACCGTGCAGGGCCTGCTCGAGTTGGCGGACGTTCCCTACGTGGGCGCCGGAGTGCTGGGCTCGGCCCTGGCAATGGACAAGCTGGTCGCCAAGGAGGTGCTGGACCGGCACGACCTGCCCCAGGCCCGCTACCGGGGCCTCCATGCCGACGACATCGGCACCACCGGCACCGAGTCGCTCGCCGTCCTCCTCGACTCGCTGCTCACCGACCTGGGCCCGACGGTGTTCGTGAAGCCCGCCAACCTGGGATCCTCGATCGGGGTGTCGAAGGCCACCGACCCCGCCACCCTCGAGGCGGCCCTGGCGACCGCCGCCTCCTACGACGAGTGGATCATCGTCGAGGAGGCGATCTCAGGTCGCGAGATCGAGTTGGCGGTGCTGGGCGACCGGGTGCCGCAGGTATCGGGGCCAGGCGAGATCCGCCCCGGCGCCGATTTCTACGACTACGCCGACAAGTACGAGACCGACGCCGCCGATCTGGTCGACGATCCCGACCTCGACCCGGGGGTAGCCGTCCGCTTCCAGGAACTCGCCGCACGGGCCTTCCTGGCGCTGCGCTGCTCGGGCATGGCGAGGGTCGACTTCTTCCTCGCCGACGACGGCCGGGGTCCGGTGCTCAACGAGGTGAACACGATCCCGGGGTTCACACCGATCTCGATGTACCCCCGCCTCTGGCAGAAGGCGGGCCTGTCGTACCCGGCGCTGGTCGACCGCCTGGTGGATCTGGCGGTCGAGCGCCACACCCGCCGCCGTCGCAACACCCACCGCTGAGGCGCTGCCGTCGGAAGCCGACCTTCCGCTCAGGGTTGCGGGTCGAGGGAGGCGCGCAGGAACCTCAGCAGTTCGCGGCGGCGGGTGGCGACGGTGCGCATCGTCGGCTCGAGGCCGGCGGCGCGCAGCACCTCGATCTCGGTGGCCAGGCCGACCACGGTCGAGTAGGCGCTGATCAGCACCAGTTGGGCATCGGTGCGGCGCATCCGACCGGCGTCCATCTCGCGCTCCATCCATGCCTGCGCCCGGTCCATGAGGGGCCCCATGGCGTTCTTGAGGCGGGGGGCAGCCGGCGAGCCCGGTCGGGACACCTCGCGCAGCAGGCCCATCAGAAGCGGTTGCTCGAGCGCCACGCGAAATACGGAGCGGACCAGGGCTTCCACCCGCTCCCAGTCGGTGGCCTCTCCTGCCAGCACCTCGAGGAGTGCGAGGTTGAGGTCGGCAGCGCTGCGATCGACCACGGCCCCGAGCAGGCCGCGCTTGCTGACGTAGTGGTAGAGGATCGTCTGCTTGCGGATCCCGAGAACGCCGGCCAGGCCGTCGAGCGACGTGCCGTCGTAGCCGATGGTGCCGAAGGACTCCAGGGCGGCATCGAGGATGCGCTCCCGGGTATCTGCGCCCCGGCCCGAGGAGCGACCCGCCCCGCGCACCGTGTCCCGCACGGTGTCGCGCACCGTGTCCCGGAGGGTTGGCGTCTCTGCCATGCCTGCACCGTAGCCCTCTTTACTGACCATATGGTAAGTCCCCTGACCATCTGGTAGAAAGAAGGCCATGATCGCCGAATCGCTGGCCGGACGCCGCATCGCCATCACCGGAAGCACCGGCTTCCTCGGCACCGCACTCGTCGAGCGGCTCCTCCGCAGCGCCCCCGAATGCGAGCTCGTGCTCATCGTGCGACCCGGACGCCGCGGCGCCGAACGGCGGGTCGACCGCGACATCCTCCACAACGACGCCTTCGACCGCCTCCGCTCCGAACTCGGCAGGGAGGCCTTCGAGGAGATGGCCGCCCGCCGCATCACCGCCGTTGCCGGCGACGTCACCGACGACGGCCTCGGCCTTGACGACGAGGGCCGAACCGCCCTCGCCGGCTGCGACCTGTTCATCCACTCTGCGGCGATCGTCAGCTTCGACTCGCCGCTGGACCAGGCCGTCGAAATCAACCTGCTGGGCTCCGTGCGCATCGTCGAGACACTCAGGGGCCTCGACATCACACCCCACCTCGTCGCCGTCTCGACCTGTTATGTGGCCGGCAGCCGCCGGGGCGCCGCACCCGAGGAACCCGTCGACCAGAGCCCGTTCTTCGTCGCCGTCGACTGGCGCACAGAGGTCGACAGCGCCCGGCGCATCCGATCCGAGACCGAGACCGCCAGCCGCACCCCCGAGAAGTTGGCCGAGTTCCGCGTGGCCGCCCACAATGAGCTAGGCGCCGCCGGCACCCCGGCCCTGGCCGCCAAAACCGAGCAGCTCCGGACGCGCTGGGTCGAGGACCGCATGGCCGAGGCCGGACGCTCCCGTGCCTCGTCGCTCGGCTTCCCCGACGCCTACGCCTACACGAAGGCCCTCGGTGAGGTCGCGCTCACCGAATCCGCCGACAACGTGCCTGTCAGCATCGTGCGACCCTCGATCATCGAATCGGCCCTCGCCGAGCCCGTCCCCGGCTGGATCCGCGGCTTCCGCATGGCCGAGCCCGTCATCATCTCGTACGCCCGCGGCCTGCTCAAGGAGTTCCCGGGGGTCCCCGAGGGCACCGTCGACGTCATCCCGGTCGACTTCGTCGTCGCCGCTATCTGCGCCGTCGCCGCCCGTGGCCCCGACCCCGACGCACCCCCGGGCGGCGACATCGTGCAGGTCGCCTCAGGGGCGCAGAACCCGCTGCGCTACGGGAAGCTCGTCGACCTGGTGCGCGAATGGTTCACCGAGCACCCCATCTACGACGAGCACGGCCAGCCCATATCGGTGCCCCAGTGGTCGTTCCCCGGCCGGGGCCGGGTCAAGCAGCAGCTCGAACGGGCCGGCTCCATGCTCGACAGGGTGCACAAGGCCTTCGACATTCTCCCCGTGCGCGGCCGACACGCCATGACCTCCGCCCGCCTCGAGGAGAAGCGCGAGCTCGTCGACCGGGCCATGGGCTACGTCGACCTCTACGGCGCCTACGCCGAATGCGAGGCCGTCTACGGGCTCGACCGGCTGATGGCCCTCTGGAGCCAGATCGAAGACGCAGACCGGGCGGCGTTCTGCTTCGACCCCGGGGTCATCGACTGGAACCGCTACGTCCCCGAGGTGCACCTCCCTTCGGTGGTCAAGGCCGGCCGTGCACCGATGCAACCGCCGAAACGGGGCGGCCAGAGCCGCTCGCAACGACTGCGCTCCCAGATCCTGTCCCCCGACCGGCACCTCGCCGCCTTCGACCTCGAAAACACCCTCATCGCCTCGAACGTCGTGGCCTCGTACTCGTGGCTGGCGAGCCGCCACCTCGACAAGCGCGACCGGGCCCGCTTCGTGCTGCGGACCCTCGCCGAGGCCCCCCGCCTGCTGGCACTCGACCGCCTCGACCGCAGCGACTTCCTCCGCTACTTCTACCGGCGCTACGACGGCGCCCCGGTCGACCAGATCGCCGAGGACGCCCTCGAACACGTCAACGAGCTGCTGCTCGCCAGGTCGTTCCCCGCCGCCATCCGACGGGTGCGCGAACACCGGGCTCTCGGACACCGCACCGTGCTCATCACCGGCGCCCTCGACTTCGTGGTCGAGCCGCTACGGCCCCTCTTCGACGACGTGATCTGCGCCCGGCTCGGATCCGACGGCGTCACCTACGACGGGCAACTCACCTCCGTGCCCCCCACCGGGGAGGCCCGCTACCAGGCGCTGGCCGACCTCGCCGACGAACACGGCTACGACCTCCGAGAGTCGATCGCCTACGCCGACTCGGCCAGCGACCTCCCGATGCTCGAGGCCGTCGGCTTCCCCGTCGCCGTGAACCCCGAGACCCGCCTCGCCTCGATCGCCCGCAAGCGTGGCTGGCTGGTCGAGGACTTCCACAAGTCGCCCGGCATGACCCGGCGGCTCCTACCCCTCGCCCCACCACAGACGGCAGTCCGATGAAGGCCCGACAATGAACTCGCGACAATGAACGCCCGACGATGAAGGCGCTGCAGTTTCGGCGGAACGTCCCCCGCTTCGCCGCAGCACGCCTGGCCGGCAGCCTCACCCCCGGTCGCGGCGCCGCCGTCGGCCCGCTGCGGCTCGCCGACCTCGAGGCCCCCGCCGCCCCCGGCCCCGACTGGGTGCGCGTCCGCCCGCGGCTGTCCGGCATCTGCGGATCGGACCTCGCCACGATCGACGGCCGGTCGGCTCGCTACTTCGAACCGCTGGTCTCGTTCCCGTTCGTGCCGGGCCATGAGGTCGTGGGCGACCTGGACGATGGCACCCGGGTGGTGCTCGAGCCGGTCCTGGGCTGCGTCAGCCGGAACCTGTCACCCACCTGCGAACCGTGCGCCGCCGGTCACCTCGGCAACTGCGAGCACACCACCTTCGGCGACCTCGAACCCGGCATCCAGACCGGCTCCTGCCACGACACGGGCGGCGGCTGGGCCACCGCCTTCTCCGCCCACCCAAGTCAACTGCACCCGGTCGACGCCTCGTTCAGCGACGAAGCAGCCGTAATGGTCGAACCCACCTCCTGCGCAGTGCACGCCGCCCTCGTTGCAGGCGTCCCCGAGGGCGCCATCGTCACGGTGCTCGGCGCCGGCACGCTCGGGCTGCTCACCATCGCCGCACTCCGCAACTTCACCAACCCGCGCACGATCGTCGCCACCGCCCGCTACCCCAGCCAGCGGCGGCTCGCCGCAGAACTCGGCGCCGACCTTGTCGTCGAACCCGACGGCATCCGACGGGCAGTCCGGCGGGCCTCCGGCAGCCGGGCAGTCAGCCTCTCCGGCGACGACGGCGCCGTCGACCGGCTCAGCGGAGGCGCAGACGTGGTCGTCGACTGCGTGGGCTCCTCGTCGAGCATCACCGACGCCCTGGCGGTCACCCGACCCCGGGGGCGCATCGTGCTCGTCGGCATGCCCGCCTCCGTCACACTCGAACTGACCCCGCTCTGGCACCGCGAGATCCAGTTGGTCGGCGCCTACACCTACGGCACCGAGACCCTGCCCGACGGCTCCACCGCCCGCACCTTCGACCTGGCCGCCGGACTCGTCCGGGCTGCAGACCTGGGCCGCCTGGTGTCGGCCACCTATCCCCTGCACCGCTACCGCGAAGCCCTCGAACACGCCGCAGCCGCCGGCCGCCGGGGCGCCGTCAAGGTGGCCTTCGACCTGCGCGACGAAAAGGAACGCGAAGCCCTCATGGAGCAGAACCGATGAGCACACGATGGCCGACAGGCGAAGACATTACGATCAGCAGGGAGACGAGCAAGTGAGCAACGGCCACCTGGCACCCAGACCCGGCTTCGTCCTCGACGTCGACCGCACCAGCCCGCCGATCGTGTTCCACCACGGCGAGGGCTTCCGTCTCGAGAAGCTGCCGGCGGACCGCACCCGGGTGATCTACCCTGCCGAACCCCTGGAAGGGCTCGCCGACCCCGACGGCGCCATCCGCGAGGCACTGCTGAACCCGCTCGGCGACTCCGAGCCCCTCCCTGCCCTGCTTCGGCCGGGCATGAAGCTCACGATCGCCTTCGACGACATCTCGCTGCCGTTGCCGCCGATGCGCCGCCCCGACATCCGCCAACGGGTCATCGAGGCGGTCCTCGACCTGGCCGCCGAGGCCGGCGTCGACGACGTGCACCTCATCGCAGCGCTCGCCATCCACCGACGGATGACCGAGGACGAACTGCGCCACGCCGTCGGCGACCGCGTCTACGACGCCTTCGCCCCGTCGGGTCGGCTCTACAACCACGACGCCGAGGACCCCGACGGCATGGTCATCCTCGGCCAGACCCCCCACGGCGAGGACGTGCAGTTCTCCAGGCGGGCCGCCGAGAGCGACCTCGTCGTCTACGTCAACATCAACCTCGTGGCCATGGACGGCGGCCACAAGAGCACCGCCACCGGCCTGTCCGGCTACACCAGCCTGCGCCACCACCACAACGTCCACACCATGGAGAACTCACGATCCTTCATGGACCAGGAGAACTCGGCGCTGCACGCCTCCAACTGGCGGATGGGCAAGGTCCTGCGCGACGCCGACATCAGGATCTTCCAGATCGAGACCACCGTCAACAACAACACCTTCGGCCGCGAGGGGCCGATGTCGATGCTCCAGAAGCGCGAGTGGGAATGGTCGGCCAAGGACCGGGCATCGTTCCTCGGGATGCAGCAGGGGCTCAGGATCATGCCGTCGAAGGCGAAGCGCAAGGCGTTCTCGTCGTGGCAGGCGCCCTACGAACTCACGTCGGTACAGGCCGGCGAGATCGAGGCCGTCCACGAGGTGACCACCGCCAACGTCTACCGGCAGCACCTCGTGCCCGTCGAAGGCCAGACCGACGTGCTCACCATGGGGCTCCCCTACATCTGCCCCTACAACGTCAACTCGATCATGAACCCGATCCTCGTGATGTGCCTCGGGCTGGGCTACTTCTTCAACCTGTACCGGGGGAAGCCGCTGGTGCGGGAGGGTGGCGTGCTGATAATGGGGCACCCCACGCCGTGGGAGTTCCATCCCGTGCACCACCCCAGCTACATCGACTTCTTCGAGCAGGTCCTGGCCGACACCACCGATCCGGCCGAGATCGAGAAGAGGTGGGAGAAGCAGTTCGCCGAGGACGAGTGGTACATCCACCTGTACCGCACCTCGTACGCCTACCACGGCGTCCACCCCTTCTACATGTGGTACTGGGGGGCGCACGCACTGCAGCATCTCGGGCGGGTGATCGTGGTCGGCGGCGAAGTGGCTGCCGTGCGGCGCATGGGGTTCCAGCCGGCGTCGACCCTGCAGGACGCCCTCGAGATGGCGACCGACGTGGTCGGGCCGCAGCCGACCATCACACACGTCAAGAACCCGCCCATCTTCATGGCGGACGTGAGTTGAACATGGCCCTCCTCCCCGATGGGGCGCCGATGAGGCGGGCGACCCGCCCATGAACAAGATGCGCCTGCAGGTGGCGAAGGCCAGGGCCCGGGTGGCCCGCCTGGGCTTCCCACTGCGCGCTGCACCCGTGCCGACCGGTGTGGAGCCACCGCCTCCCGTGCGACGCACCGGCACGGCTTACGACACCGACTGGGCCCGCTCGCAGCCGGCCCGGGTGGCGCGCCTGGCGCTGGTCGAGGGCGTGATGCGGCCGATCATGGCGGCCTTCGCCTCACCCGCGGTCAAAGGACTCGACCGGCTCGATCGGCTCGACGGCCCGGTGATCTTCGCCGCCAACCACCACAGCCACGCCGACACGCCGTTGCTGCTCACGACCGTGCCCGAGCCGTGGCGGCACCGGTTGGTGGTCGGGGCCGCCGCCGACTACTTCTTCCGCACCCGGATCGGCGGCTCGGTCGCAGCGCTGGCCATGGGCGCCATCCCGATCGAACGCACCAAAGTGGGGCGCCAGTCGGCGTCGCTGGCCACCGACCTCATCGGCGACGGCTGGAGCCTGCTGATCTTCCCCGAGGGGGGCCGCAGCCCCGACGGGTGGGGGCAGCCGTTCCGGGGCGGCGCCGCCTATCTGGCGAACCGCTGCGGCGTGCCGGTCGTGCCGGTGCACCTGCAGGGCACGGGACGGATCCTGCGCAAGGGCCGCAAGCTGCCACAGCCGTCACGCACCACGGTCACGTTCGGCGACCCGCTGCTGCCCGGCGAAGGCGAAGTCTCCCGGGCGTTCGCCACCCGCCTGGAGGCCGCCGTGGCGGCACTGGCGGACGAGGCCACCTCCGACTGGTGGCAGGCCCGCCTGCGGGCCCACGCCGGCACCTCGCCGGACCTCACCGGACCCGACATCGGCGCATGGCGCCGGGTCTGGGCACTGGGCGACCGCGAGCGGAAGGCAATGCGCAACAAGCGAGGGTGGCCGGAGTTGTAGGGGGCGCAGAGCACGGTTTCGACATCATCCCCGGCCTGATTGGGGGTGGGCGCCTGCTGTTCCCCCAGATGTTCCTCGTGGTCGTCCCGATGGTTCTGGCCATCCTCGCCCTTCGACGCGCGTCGCGAGCACCGGCGGTCCCTGCGGCGATGTCTGTCCTGTTGCACCCCCTCTGCATCGTGGCCGCGTATCTGTGGTTCACGCACCACCGGTACATCCACCACGTGGTCGCGTGGCTGCCGCAAGAGCCGGAGTTCATGCAATTCCTGCCCGGGCTGCTCGTGACGAGCTTCCTCCCGGTGGCCGGTGCCGTGCTCGTATTCCGTCGGGATTCACGACAGAGCGCCCCCGAACCAGCGGTCAGCGAACTGCCCTCCCCCGTCGGCTGAGCGACCCGGGCGGTTGGATGGCCGGGTCGGTTGTCGCACCCCTCGAGCATGGTGGGGGTATGGAAGACACGTTGCGGATGCATGGGGTCGGGGCCGGATCAGGTGCCGGGGCCGGGGTGGCTGTCACACCCCTCGAGCATGGTGGGGGTATGGGACAGGTGCGGTTGACGGCTGACGAGTGGTTCGAGGGGAACCGTGATGTGCTGGTCGGGTTGCGGTCGGAGTCGTTGTCGGGGGTTGAGCGGCGGTTGTGGGTGAGGCGGCAGTTGCAGCTCAAGTCGATGCTGGATGCGAACCTGTCGTG
>JACNKQ010000018.1 GCA_014381945.1 Actinomycetota bacterium | reverse complement strand
CCTTCTGCTGAGAAGCCGTATACGCACCACCCCAAGAGACAACCGTCAACTCCAGGTCGCTGGAAGGCGGCGCTGTGGTCTCAGGAGGCGCTGTGGTCTCAGGCGCAGCTGTGGTTTCAGGCGCAGCTGTGGTTTCAGGCGCAGCGGTCGTGGTGACCGTTGGTGCCTTTGTCGTCGTGGGCGTGGACTCTTCCGAATCCCCACACGCTGCGCCAACGAGCGCAAACGTCATCAGGAGGGCGACTGTCCTCATCGGGTATCTACGCATTGCTCTTCTCCTTGTTATTAGTGGATTGGTGGTGGAAGCGAGCGGTGGTCACTGCGGGTCCTGACCCTGTTCAACCGTCCCGGAGTCGAGGGCGCGGCAGTCGGCGGTGTCCCAACTGACCTCGGTGGCCTCGTCGACGTTGGGGACCCGGGCTCCGACGTTGTTGGGCACCTTGACCACGAACTCATCGGAGCCGAGGACCTCGAGGCGGCATCGGATGTGGTCGCCGTGGTAGATCAGTTCCCGGACCACGGCGGGCACGACGTTGTCCCGACTGTCTCCGATCGCAATGCGTTCGGGTCGAATCGACAACTGGGTGCGATCGCCCGTTTCTCCGCAGTTGACGGCGACTGCGTCGATCCGGGTTCCCCCGACATCGACGATGACGTTGTCGCCGTTGCGGCTCTCGATCTTGCCCAGCAGTCGGTTGTTCTCGCCGATGAACTGGGCGACAAACGCCGTTGCCGGCTCTTCGTACAGTTTCGTCGGAGAGTCGAGTTGCTGGATGCGGCCGTCGTCGAACACGGCGATCCGATCCGACATGGTGAGGGCCTCACCCTGGTCGTGGGTGACGTACACGACCGTCATTTCGAGCGACTCGTGGAGGTGCTTGATCTCGTACTGCATTTCCTCGCGCAGGTTCTTGTCGAGGGCGCCCAGCGGTTCGTCCATCAGGACGAGCTCTGCGTCGAAGACGAGGGAGCGGGCCACGGCGACACGCTGCTGCTGACCGCCGGACAGCTGTGCGGGTCGACGGCCCCCGAAGCCCCCCATGCGGACCATCTCGAGCGCCCGATCGACCTTTTCCTTTCGTTCCGCCTTGTTCATTCCCCGTACTTCGAGGGGGAACGCCAGGTTCTCTGCGACGCTCATGTGGGGGAAGAGGGCGTAGTTCTGGAACACCATGCCGATCCCGCGCTTGTGCGGGGGGATGTTGTTGATGGACTTCCCGTCGAGGAAGATGTCGCCCTTTGTCGCCGACTCGAAGCCGGCGAGCATCATCAGGCACGTGGTCTTCCCTGAGCCTGAGGGGCCGAGCATCGTCACGAACTCGCCCTTCTCGATGGCGAGGTTCAGGTCGGCGACGACGATCGTCTCACCGTCGTAACTCTTCTGGACGTGATCGAAGACGACGAACGCCGCGCTGCTTCGATCAGTCACTCTCTCAATCCCCTCCAGATCGACGGCACCGACATTCCCGAGGGCGCCAGCGGGCGACTGTACTTGGCACGTATATGAAACGCAAGAAGAGTCCCGCTGGTTCCCATACCCGCCACCGGGGCACCCCGGCACCCCACCCAGGGGTTTCAATCCGCGTTACGGTCCGCCGTTGGGTCGCTAGCTCATCGGGTAGAGCAGGGGACTTTTAATCCTCAGGCGCCGGGTTCGAGCCCCGGGCGACCCACCAGTACCGGACAGCCCCGTCAGCCCGGCGGGCCGAGCACCTCGGTATGGAAGGCCAGCATGTCGGCGCGGAAGACGTCCGGCTGGTCGCCGACGCTGCCGATGTGGGCACCCCACCGGCCGAACCCGGCGTCGATCGCAGCGAGGAACATGTCACGATCCGTGATCCCGGGATCAGCCTGACCCGTCCCGGGGTCGATCATCGACCCGTCGTCATCGACGTAGACCGTCGGCGCCCCCGGGGTGACGCTGGCCTCGGGAATCTCGTAGAGCGCCTCCAGCCGATCGAAGCTGTGTGCTGCACCGGCCACGATCCGGATCGAGGCATCGCCGCCGCCCACCTGGATGGCCTGCACCTGCGCCTGGACCTGCTGCACCGACACCCAGTCGTCCTGTTCGCCGACAATGGCCCGCATCCGGGTTGCGCCCACCGTCGGATCGGCGAACTGGTGTCCACACCACGGATACACGGCATACACCCCAGCCAACCCGACTCCCTCCCCGACTATCGGATCGGCAAAGCGCCGCATTGCCGCCGTCAACACCGCCGAACCGCCCCTGCTGTGGCCCTGAGCACAGATCCGCTCCGGGTCGATACCCGGGTGGTCGGACAGGACGACCAGGGCGGCGAGCACGTCGAAGGCGCTGGCGGCGAACGAATACTGGGTCTGGTTGGCCACCGTCGACGTGACCGACCGCGGACCGAACGGGTCGAGCACGAACACCCCGTAGCCCTCCGACAGGAGTGCCCCGGTGTGTGCGAGATGGCCGTCGCCGACCCCGAGGCTCCCCGGGACAACCATCACCAACGGCAGCGGCCGGTCGGACGGCGGCAGGAACAGCTTGCCGTCTACCACCACCGGCTCGCAGCCCTTCGGGTCGTTGACAGCCTGGTGGAAGTTGACGGGGTTGGCGCTGGGAACCTCGACGTTCTCGCCGGCCACCCCGGACAGGGTGACCGACAGGTCCCGAAACCGCACCTCATCGTCCATCGGCGGGAGGCTAGGCGGAAGCCCGGAGGCCGGCAGCCGCGCGCTCACGCAGGTGGACCGGATGGTCGAAGGGGCGCAGCAGATGCCGGGCGAACACCACCCCGTAACCACGGTGGTGGCCCGCTCCGGCAGCCGCCCTTTCGTCGGAGCCGAGTTCGTCTGCCAGGGCCGGGAGCCGGTACCACGGCACACCGGGCTGCTCGTGGTGCGTGTCGTGGAGGGTGTTCTCGAGAAAAAGCAGCCGCCACGGCCACGAGGCGCGCACGACGGCCGAGCGGGTGGCGTCGCCATCGATGTAGCGGTGCTCGAGGTACGACCGCACGAGGCTCAGCCCGTTGCCGGCATAGACGCCCAGCAGGTACACCCACAGCGGCAGCCCCGCCACGGCCACCACCAGCCAGGCCACGGCCGCCGCCGCCACCAGATGGCCCGTCCACCAACGCAGCAGGCGCCCGTCACCCGAACGGATCTCGCCGGCGTCACGTCGCACCATCGACACGTTCTCCACCAGCGGGCCGAGCAGCATCCGACCCAGCAGCGTGTGGTGGGCCAGCAGGAATGCCCGACCGACCGGGGTCGCCCGCGACCACGTGGCGGCCGTGACGTAGAAGCTCTCCGGATCGGTGGTCGTGTCGGTCAGGTCGGCGCAGGCATGGTGACGCAGGTGCGACCGCCGGTACACACGAAACGGCAGCCGCAGGCTGATCGGAATCGACCCCACCACCTCGTTGGCGAACGAACCGGCGAACGGATGACTGTGGAGCGCCTCGTGCTGGAGCGATCCGTGCCATGCGACCACCCCGGCCAGCAGGGCGACTGTTGCCGGCCAAGGCAACGAGCCGTGCACGATCAGGATCGCCACCCAACCGCCATAGACGCCCACCGCCACGGCGACCGTGGGCCACTCGATACGAGGCATGGCCGAAATCTACGGCCGACGCGCCGATTCGACGTGCAGGCTCAGTCGTCCCGGTGGCGCAGCAGGAAGTCGAGCACCGGCGGCATCACGAGATCCGGGCCCTCGACGAGGATCGAGTGCTTCAGGTCCGGGAGCACGACCAGTTCGGAATCCGGCAGGGCGCCGTCGATCACGGCGTTGAGCCGCGGGTTGCAGGCCCCGTCGAACTCGCCGGTCAGCACCAGGCACGGGCACCCGACCTGCGGCAGCCAGGCCAGCATCTCGGTCGAGGCGTACACGTCGAACACGCTCAGGAACACGTCCTCGGGCGTGCCGAGCACCTGCTCGATGCGGTGCTCGATGACCTCGGGGCGGGCGGCGATGAACTCATCCGTGTACCAACGACCCACCAGCGTGGTGAGCACCGCCTCGACGCCCCGGTCCCGCATCGCCGCCACGACGCCCTTGACCTTGCCGCTGTCGTCCTCGGTGCGACCGGCGGCCGTGGACAGCAGTACCACCGACGCCGTGCGGTTGGGATGCGCCCGGGCGTAGGCCGGGCCGACCTGGCCTCCCAGCGAGTGCCCCATGACGTGGATCCGCTCGTGGCCCAGCCGCTGCCGGAGCGCCTCGAGGTCGGCGACCAGTTCGTCGAGCGAATAGGGCACCGGCGGCACCGGGCTGTCGCCGTGTCCACGCAGGTCGTAGGCGACACACGTGAAGTGCTCAGAAAGGGCCGGAAGCATGGCGTCCCAGGTGGCACGACGGGAGCCGATGCCGTGCACCAGGTACAGGGGCGGCCCCTCACCGGTCACGGTGTGGGCGACATCGACAGCGGGCACGGCGAACCGGTCCTTCAGCGGATCAGGTGGGAACGACGACGGGCGTCGAAGCCGAGAAGTGTGGCATCACCTCGGTGGCGAAGCGCTCCATGGCCTCGAGATGCTCGTCCTGCGGTTGCCCCATGTTCGAGCTCAGGATGACCTCGTCGATCCCCGCCTCGTGGTACTCGGCCAGGCGGTCGACCATCTCCGCAGGCGGGCAGACGATCAGGTTCTCGTCTAGTTCCTCAACGCTCTTGGCGCACGGAAGCGGATCGATGCAGCCGTTGCTCACGAGGCCCGGACCGGTGAACACGTTGTCGAACCGGCCGTAGTAGTCGTGCGCCCGCTCGAGCATCTGCCGTGCATGGGCTGCGTCATGGGCGCAGTAGACGACCCTCGACATCATGATCCGCAGGTGCTCACCGGCGGCACCCATCTCGGCCTTGGCATCTTTGTGGGCGGCAACCTGCCGGAGGAACAACTCCGGCTCGCCCGACAACGGCGTCGTCTGGATGTTGAAGCCCCGCTTCGTACAGGCGGCGATACCGGCAGGGTTCAGCACGGCCACCATGATCGGCGGCATCGGCTGCGTCATCGGCCGGGGCATGATCGTCAACGGCTCGAAGTCGTACCAGTCGCCGTGCCATTCCACCTCCTCGCCGGTCAACAGGGCGATGAGCACATCGAGGCTCTCGTCGAACTTCTCCCTCGACGTCTCGATCGGCGACCCCATCCGGGCCATCTCGTAGGCGAAGGCGCCGCGGCCCACACCCACCACCAGCCGGCCGTCGGTGAGAATGTCGGCCTGGACGATCTCGCCGGCCAACATCCGCATGTCGTGCAACGGCAGGACCACCACCGACGTGACCAGCTCGAGACGCTCCGTGACCCCGGCGACCTTCACCGCCATGAGCAGCGGCGACGGCGTGATCAGCACGTTGATGAGGTGGTGCTCCGGCAGCGTGACGCCCCGGTAGCCGAGGCGATCGGCCGCCACCGCCTGCTCGACCATGTCCGCATAGAGCCGTTGCCCACCGTACGTCGGATCCGGGTAGTAGCTGGAGAGGAAGTGGTTGAAATCCATGACTCCGCTCAGCCTCTCAGCCCTCGTCGCTTCCATCGCCACTCCCGTGGCCGACTCCATCCCGGCCGGGGTCCAGCAGCGACCGGGACCGCAGCACACGGAAGTGGACAGCGCGCTCGTGCAGCACCCGGGCCGCCTCCCGCTCGCCGTCGGGAAGCCCGTCGATGCGTCCACGCTCCTGGTCGTCGGCCCAGGTGGTGCCCTCGATCCAGCCCAACGGATGGGTCATCGGCATTCGGGGCGACAGGCGGTTGTGGAACCGCACCACCGACCGGGGCCAGCGCCGTAGCGCCGACGGCGCCCACTCGGGGTGATCGGCGAGGTGGTCGAAGTGCTCGACCCGCAGGCGCCTGTTCAGTTCCCGCTCTGCAGACGAGGGAAGGAGGTCGCCGGCGTTCACGACACCAGCGCGCACGGATCGACACCGCGGAGCGCGAATGCCCGCTCCACCGCCTCCGCCAGGCGCTCCTCGCCCAGGCGTCCGTCGTCGATCGCCGTCATGATCTCCCAGGCCGCCGGGATCACGTTGTCGTGGACACCGGTGATCAGCAGGTCGGCGCCGGCAGCCAGAGCGAGGACCGCCGCCTTCGGCAGCGTCGTGATCTCCTCGATGGCCCCCATCTCGAGATCATCTACGAAGACCACGCCGTCGAAGTCGAGTTCGGTACGGAGCAGCCCCGTGATGGCCTCCGGCGAGAGGCTCGCCGGCATGCCGACGGTGAGCCCCGGCACGTCGAGGTGGCCGACCATCACGCCGATGCGCCCGGTCAGGCCCCGCCACGGCACCAGGTCGAAGTCCGACATCTCCTCGAGCGGCGGCGTTATCGGCAGGTCGTCGTGGCTGTCGGCGTCGGCGCGCCCGTGGCCCGGGAAGTGCTTGGCCACCGGGAAGAGCCCCCCGTCGAGCACACCATCGGCAAACGCACGCCCATAGGTGACGACCACCCCCGGCTCGTCGCCGAACGACCGTGAGCCGATGCCCGGGCCTGCCCCCACGTCGAACACCGGTGCCAGGTTGACCGTGAAGCCCAGATCCGCCAGGGCCGCCATCCGGTCCGCGATGACCACCCGTACCTGACGGGGCTCCAGTTCCGTCAGCCCGAAGGCAGACGGGAGCAGGCCGAGGAGGCCGTCGAGGCGCTGCACGCTCCCGCCCTCCTCGTCCACGGCGATGACCAGGCGACCGGTCATCGACGACGCATGCAACGCATCGATCGCGTCGCTTACGCCCTCGTCGGGCTTCCCTATGACGACCACTCCGCCGATCAGGCCACGCTCCGCCAGGGCGGTCACGTCGGCCAGCCCCGCCTGATCGACAACCGGCAACAGCACCTGCCCGATGCGTGTGGCAGGCGCCAACTCTGCGATGCACTCGACAGCCGTCGGACCGGGTGGCGCCGTCGTCGTGGTGGTGGACGTGGTGGTCGACGAGGTCGTGGTCGAGGTGGAAGTGGTGCTGGTTGTCGACGTCGACGAGGTCGTGGTCGACGTCGTGGTCGAGGTAGTCGTCTCGACAACCGTCGTGGTCGAAGGCGCGACGGTGCCCGACGACCCACACGCAGCAAGCATCGCGGCGCCCAGCACCGCCAGAATCATCCGCACAACGGCTAGTGCACCACATTCCTGACCGGGGCGCACGAACCGACCCGGATTGCTGCCCTACGCTCACATGCATGAGGTCGCTCGCCGTCGCAGGCATCGCCCTGATACTCGTTGCCTTCGTCCTGTTCCTGGGAACGTGTGGCCAGTCCGGGGAAGACGCGTCTTCGACCACGTCGACCACGTCGACATCGACCACCAGCACAACGTCGACGTCGACGACCACAACCACGACGACGCTCGACCCTGCATCGCTCGGCACCCTGCCCCCCGTCGAGGGGATCGGCTCGCCCACGCTCGACTCCGCCTCCTCGGTCAGCACGGTCGGCCTTGACACGGTGCAATTCGGAATGACCGCAGCAGTCGCACAACGGGCCGCCGGCAGCCGCTTCACACCCATAACACCGATCGGATTCTGCTACCTCGTCACCCCCGACGACGCCCCCGAAGGCATCACCTTCTGGATAGTCGACGGCACCCTCGAACGGGTCGACATCGACACCGCCGATATCAGCACCAGGTCGGGAGGCAGGATCGGTCGCACCGAAGAGTGGATCCGCGGGGCATGGCCCGAACACATCCAGACCTCGCCGCTGCCCGACGACTCCGGCAACCTGCTGGCCTTCGTCCCCAAGGACGAGTCCGACAGGGATTTCCGGATCATGTTCCAGACCGACGGCGAGAAGGTCGTACGGATGTGGTCAGGCCGGCTGCCCTGGGTCGCCGAGATGGACGGCTGCCCGACGGCCTAGGAGAGACCCACCAGCAACTCCAACAGGCATCCGCCGTCGGTGAGACGGTGCTCCACCCCGGGGAACGAATCGAACCCGATCGGGGTTGATACCTCCACCACCAGAGCCGCCTCGCCGCCCCGTCGCCACACAGACACCTCGACAACTTGGCCGGAAACACCGCCCCGGGCCTCGAGCAGCACATCCGGAATACCGGCAACCTCTCCGAGGCTGCCCCACCGGCCCACCTCCTCCCACGAACCCGGGCGGCGACCCGGCGGCAGCCGCAGCCCCGCCGCCTTCAGGCGCCTGAGCAACTCGCGGCCATCCACCGCCTCGGCACCCTGAGCGAGCGCAAGATCACGGCCCTCGGCCGGCACGTCGTAGTGATCGCCCTGGAAACCCATGCGGCGCAGGCCGAGGTCCGCAGCGAAGGCGTGCAGTTCCCCATAGCCGGCGTCGCTCACGAGATGCGCCCAGCGGCGACCCCGCCAGGGCCACATCGCCTCGTCCACAAGGATCGTCATGCCCCATGCTGGGCCGGATGAGCGTCAAAGTGCCACACTTGCGCCATGGATGCCGAAATCGTGCACGACACCGTCACGTTGCGCATCCCCGCCGACCCGGCCTTCACCGACCTGCCCCGGGTGTGCCTGGCCGTGCTGCTCCGCATACACCGCATCGACCCCGCCGACCTGGGCGACCTCGCCACACGCCTCAAGGAGGCGTCCGCCGACCTCATCGCCGGCGGAGGTGACCTGACGATCGACTTCCGGGCGACCGGGGCGACGGTCGAGGTGGTGCTGACCGGGCCCGGCGGCAGCATGACCGTCGAGGCGCCCCGGGCCTAGAACCCGGCGGGTACGCCACTCAGCGGCCGGTCGACCCGAAGCCGCCCTCTCCCCGCTCCGAGTCGGGAAGATCGTCGACCTCGACGAACCGGCACGACTCGACCCGCTGGATCACCAGTTGGGCGATGCGTTCGCCCCGCACCACCTCGAAGGGCTCTGACGGATCGGTGTTGACGAGCAGCACCTTGAGCTCGCCCCGGTAGCCGGCGTCGATCAGGCCCGGGGTGTTGAGGCAGGTCACGCCGTGCCGCAGGGCGAGGCCGCTGCGGGGCTGCACGAACCCCGCATAGCCCTCGGGGATGGCGATGGCCGCACCGGTGGGCACCAGCGCACGACCGCCGCCGGGGGCAAGGGTCACGGCCTCGGCGGCCACCAGGTCGGCGCCCGCATCGCCCTCGCGGGCGTAGGCCGGCATCGGCAGGTCGGGGTCGAGGCGCAGCAGGGGAATCTCGAGCACGGGCGGACAATAGCGGGCTGCGTCGTTCGCACCGTCGGCGGATGAGTCGCACGTAGGCTCGGCGGCATGTTGGCATGGATGGACCTCGAGATGACCGGGCTCGACCCGGCCCACGACGTCATCGTCGAGATCGCAACCCTCATCACCGACGACAACCTCGAAATCGTCGCCGAAGGACCCGACCTGGTCGTCCACCAGCCCCCCGAGGTGCTGGCCCGCATGGGCGACACGGTCCGCAGGATGCACACCACCAGCGGCCTGCTCGACGAGATCGCCGCCTCGACCACCACCCTCGCCGAGGCCGGCGCCACCACGCTCGCCTTCCTCCGCGAACACATCCCCGAGGCAGGCACCGTTCCGTTGTGTGGAAACTCGATCGGCACCGACCGGCGCTTCCTGCACGCCTGGCTGCCCGAGATCGAGGAGTTCCTGCACTACCGGTCGGTCGACGTGTCGACCCTCAAGGAACTGGCCCGCCGCTGGCACCCCGGGGTCCTCGACTCGGCACCCGAAAAGGCGGGCGGACACCGTGCCCTCGACGACATCCGGGAATCGGTCGCCGAACTCCGCCACTACCGCACGCACCTGTTCCAGGACAGTCCCGGAGCCTGACGGCCCACCGGCCACCCCCGCCGCTTCGCCCGCCGCGAACGTCCCCACCTAGGGTTCGTCGGGTGACCGAACCCGCCGCTCCTGTCCGCCGTCAGGAGCAGGAACCTGCGGGAGACGAGATCCTGGAACTGGCCCCGGGCCTCTACCGGCTGCAGCTCCCGATCTCCATGCCGGGCCTGGGGCACGTCAACTGCTACGCCCTCGAGGACGAACAGGGCCTCGCCCTCGTAGACCCCGGCCTCCCCGGCGAGGCCTCATGGAAGGTCCTGGTCGAACGGCTGGGGCAACTCGGTGCACGCATCGGGCACGTCCACACCGTGATCGTCACGCACAGCCACCCCGACCACTTCGGCGGCGTCCACCAACTGCGCGACGAGGCCGGAGCCACCCTGCTCACCCACACCGACTTCCGGTCCATCTACGGAAACGACAAGGCCGGGGGAGCGGCAGCAGAACTTGCGGACCTGATCGAAGAACCCCTGGCCGACGCCGACGAGTCGATGGACGGCGTCGTAGAGGCGTTCCGGGAGGAGATGCGACGGGCCACCCCCTGGGGCACACTCCGGGAGCCCCCACCCATGGAGGAGATGAGGTCCTGGAGCGGAGGAGGCCTGGGAGCCCGCGCCTTCCAGGTCCCCCGACCCGACCGGACCGTGCGGGACGCCGACGAGATCCAACTCGGGGGTCGCACCTGGCTGGCCGTCCACACCCCCGGCCACACCCACGACCACCTCTGCCTCTACGACCCGGCAGACGGCTTCTTCCTCGCCGGCGACCACATCCTCCCGACCATCACGCCGCACATCGGGGGGATCTCCGAACTCGAGGACCCGCTCGCCACGTTCATGGACTCGCTGGACCGGATGGACGAGTTCGCGGCGGTATCTCTGGTGCTGCCCGCCCACGGCCACCCCTTCACCGACCTGTCCGGCCGCGCCGACGCAATCCGGCGACACCACGGCGAGCGACTCGACGTGATCCGCGAGGCCGGCAGCGAGATGGGCAGTGCGACGGTCGACGCCTTCATGCAGCGCCTCTTCAAGGAACGGTCCTGGGGCTACATGGCCGCCAGCGAGACCTATGCCCACCTCGAACACCTCCGCCTCACCGGCGGTGCAGAACGCACCGAAGAGGGCGGAATCAGCAGCTATCTGGTCGCCTGAGGCCCGCTGCCACGTTGTTTCACGGCAACACCCGTAATTCACTTGACAGAACCCCACGGGGTGGTGTTGGGTGGTCACTCCGCGTGACTCCCCCTATCGTGGGACACAGGACGCAGAACCAACAGTCGACAATGTCCCGATAGTCCCCGATTGAGCAAAGTCCCCAACCGAGCAAAGTCCCCAACCGAGTGACCTTTTCCATGCAGAACCTGACGCATCGACACCACCACGGCACCACGGCCGTCCGGCTGGTGTCCGACGCGCGTCTGCACGCTCGTCTGCACGCTCGTCTGCACTCCTTTGACTATCCGACCACGGCCACAGCCCAGAACTCGACGACCTCGTTCATGTTCTGGACCAAGCACCAGCGGCCCCGGGAGACGTTCGGCTAGACGCCAACGCACACCAAACCCCCGAGGCCGCCGGAGAAATCCGGCGGTCTTTCTGGTTTTTCCGCCCATCCACATTTCCCAAGCAAACCACCTACACGAGACACAGGAGCAGGACCATGCAGGCACTGCAGTACGAACCCGAAACCTGGCGAGCAGACGCCGAGTGCGAACGACTCGGCGTACCCACCCACATCTTCTTCTCCGACGACCTCGGCGACATCGCCCAGGCGAAGCGCATCTGCACCGAGTGCCCGGCCCTCGTGCCGTGCCTCGAAGGAGCGCTAGCCCGACGCGAACCCTGGGGCGTCTGGGGCGGACAGATCTTCCGCAACGGGAGGATGCTCGCCACCAAACGGCGACGCGGGCGACCATCGAAGGTGCCCCGCCCCGAAGACCAGCTCCCCGTGGTGCCCATTCCGGTCCACCTCCAATCGGAACTCCGCTCGGCCTGAGCCGACCGGCGGGACCCCTCCGCCACGGGGAGCACAAGCCGCCATCAACACGGGTCGGGGTGACGCTTCGGCGAGCCCCGGCCCGTGGGCGCACCATCCCTGCCCGCACCCGCGTGATCGGCCCCTGACCCGACTACCGTCGGCATCGTGATTCGGCCGGTCGCCCTCGCCCTCGGATTGGTCCTCGGACTGCTGCTGAGCGCCGGCCTCACCTCCTGCGGCTCGGGCACCGACATTGCCGACGCGACGGTCCTGGACCGCCCTTTCCAACTCGTGGACGGCGGAACCACGACCCTCGCCGAACTCCAGGCCGACGACGACCGGCCCCTCGTCGTCAACCTCTGGGCCACCTGGTGCGCACCATGCCTCGCCGAGATGCCCATCCTCGAGGCCTTCCACCGGCAGCGGGGTGACGAAATACGGCTCCTGGGACTCAACATCTCCGACTCGCCGACCCGGGCAGCCGACATGACCGACGAACTCGACATCACCTACCTGCTGGGCAGCGACCCCGAGGGCGTATTCGTCGCGGCGTTCGGCGCCGTCGGCCTGCCGGTCACCGCCTTCATCACCCGCCAGGGTCGACTCGCCCTCGTGCACCAGGGCCAACTCGACCTCGAGCGCCTCACAGAACTCGTCGAGGAGCACCTCTGATGCCGGCGGCGACCCTCCCGGCGAAAACATCTTTCCGGATCACCGCCTGATGTTCGACCTCGGCCTCACGTTCCCGTTCACGCTCGGCCTCGTGACGGCTATCAACCCGTGCGGCTTCGCCATGCTCCCCACCTGGATCGGCTACTTCCTCACCGGCGACGCCGCCGACCGGGAGGACCGCCCCGAACAGGTGCTCCGGGGCCTGCTCGTGAGCCTCGTCATGGCCGGCGCCTTCGTGCTGGTATTCGGCACCCTCGGTCTGGCGGTAACCCACCTCGTCACCGAAGAGTCGGTCGCCCGACGGACCCCCTGGATCACCGTCCTGATCGGCCTGCTGCTCATCGGCTACGGCCTGGCGCTGCTCACCGGCAGGAAGGTCCGCCTGCCGATCCCGAAGCCACGGCGCGGACCGGGATCCAGCGAACTGTGGTCCGTGTTCGGCTTCGGCGTGTCCTATGCAGTCGTCTCGATCGGCTGCGCGGCACCCATATTCCTCCTCCAGGTGGCAGGCAGCTTCGGCCGCGACGGAATCCTGGAGGGCACCGCCACCTACCTGGCGTTCGCCGCCGGGATGACGGCCGTCGTCGCCTCGCTGACCCTCTCGCTGGCGTTGGCCCGCGGCGGGCTCGTGCGGAACCTGCGTCGACTCCTCCCGTTCATGGACCGGATCGCCACCCTCGCCCTCGTGCTGGGCGGCGCATACCTCGTCGTCTACGGCATCTACGAGATCCGTCTGCTGCGCAACCCCGGCACGCCCTCCAACCCGGTCGTCGACGCCGTGACCGACCTTCAGACCCACCTGGCCAACTGGGTCGCACAGACGGGCGGGGCGCGTGTGGGGTTGGCACTGTGGCTAGTCGTGCTCACCGCCGTCGTCTGGGGAATCGGACCGGCCCTGACCGGTGAAGCCCGTCGCACCGGATGGACGATCGTCGGGGCGGCCTGGCTGTTCGGAGAGGGAGTCGCCCACCGGGGCGACCTCGTAATCCTTCCCGTCGGGCGGCTCGCCATGGACTGGCCGGCCCGGATAGCCAACTGGATCGACGCCCCGGGACGCTGGGCGGTCCCCCTGGAGGCGCTGTTGACGCTCGTCACCCTTGCGACCCTCGTGCTCATCGTCCGGCCGGTGTTCCGGCGCCGATGAGCCCCGTTCGCCGGGTCGCCGATCTCGCCACCCTGCTCGAACTACCCGGTGTGGTCGAGGAACTGGAGTTGGGCTCGACGCTCGGGGTGTGCGCCCTCCACGGCGGGGGCCTGGAGCGGGCAACCGAGGTGGTCGCCCGGGAGGTCGCCGACCGCACCGGCGCCTCCTACTACGGCGTGGTCCAACCCGAGGGCTCCCGGCACCACCTCTCCTCCACCCGCTTCGACACCGCCGCCTCATCCCGGTTGGCCGACTTCCTCGGCCGGGTCGAGACGGTCGTCTCGATCCACGGCTACGGGCGTGACGACGACTTCTTCGCCGTGCTCCTGGGCGGCACCAACAGGACGTTCGCCCACCACCTGGCCGGCCACCTCCGTGGCACGCTGTCCGACGACTACCGGGTGGTCGACGACCTTGCCGAGATGCCCCGCAGGCTCCGTGGCGTCCACCCCCGCAACCCGGTCAACCGTCCACGCCACGGTGGTGTACAGGTCGAGCTCCCTCCGGGCATTCGCTGGAACCTCGACTCCCACGACTGGAGCGACCGGGACGGCACACCCCGGGCACCGCAACTCGATGACCTGATCGACGGGCTGGCCGCCGGCGTCACCGGCTGGGGTGACGGCACCCGGGGCGGGTGACGGCGCCTAGGACGGGACAGCACCCGGGTCCGGGTCGGTTGTCGCACCCCTTGGTCATGATGTGGGCATGGTTTCTACGAGCATTGCTGCTGCCGGGTCCGGGTCGGTTGTCGCACCCCTTGGTCATGATGGGGGCATGGTTTCTACGAGCATTGCTGCTGCCGGGTCCGGGTCGGTTGTCACACCC
>JACNKQ010000065.1 GCA_014381945.1 Actinomycetota bacterium | reverse complement strand
GCTCCCCTTCCGGCAGCGTCGGCTCCCAGCGGCCTCCCTCCTGCCAGTTGGCCCGCAGGTCGTCGAGGCCCTCCCAGTAGCCCTCTGCCAGGCCGGCGGCGTAGGCGGCACCCAGAGCGGTCGTCTCCTCGACCACCGGCCGCACCACAGGCACCCCCAGCACATCAGCCTGGAACTGCATCAGCAGTTCGTTGACAACCATCCCTCCATCCACCCGCAGCGACGAGAGCTCCACGCCGCTGTCGGCACGCATGGCGTCGAGCACCTCCCGGGTCTGGAAGGCCGTGGCCTCGATCGCCGCCCGGGCGACGTGCCCCCGGCTCGAAAAAGCGGTCAGGCCCATCAGGAGCCCCCTGGCATCCGACCGCCAGTGCGGCGCGAACAGACCCGAGAACGCCGGCACCAGGTACACGTCGCCGTTGTCCGCGACCGATCGGGCCAGCGCCTCGACCTCCGATGATTCGCCGATGAGCCCGAGGCCGTCCCGCAGCCACTGCACGAGCGCACCGGCGACGGCGATCGAACCCTCCAGCGCATAGACGGGCGCCTCGCCAGCGAGCTGGTAGCCGACCGTCGTCAGCAGTCCGTGCGTCGAGGGAACGGCCTCCGTCCCGGTGTTGAGCAACATGAAGCAGCCCGTGCCGTAGGTGTTCTTGGCCTCACCCGGAGCGAACGCCGTCTGCCCGAACAGGGCAGCCTGCTGGTCGCCGAGGATGCCGGAGAGCGGCTTGCCCGCAAGCGGACCGGCTACCGGTCCGGCGAGCGTGCCGATGCGGCCGACCGACGGCACGATCTCGGGCAGCATCGACGCCGGGATCCCCAGTGCCCCGACGATGTCGGCGTCCCAGTCCAACGAGGCCAGGTCCATCATCAGGGTCCGCGAGGCGTTCGTGACATCGGTGACGTGCCTGCCGCCATCCGTTCCACCGGTCAGATGCCAGGTCAGCCATGAGTCGATGGTGCCGAACAGCAGGTCGCCGGACGCCACCCGCCCGGCCAGGCCCTCGACGTTCTCCAGCAGCCACGCCGCCTTCGGGCCGGAGAAGTACGTGGCGAGCGGCAACCCGGTGATCGCCCTCCAGCGATCCGGCCCCTGGCCGTCGGCAAGGCGATCGACCAGTTCCGAAGTCCGTGTGTCCTGCCAGACGACGGCGTTGTGGACCGCCTCACCCGTGTGCCGGTCCCACAGCACGGTGGTCTCCCGCTGGTTCGTGATACCCACCGCCACCAGGTCGGTTGCGGTCAGGCCTGCCGACGACAGGGCCTCGACGATCACCGCCTCCGTGTTGTCGAGGATCTCGTGGGCGTCGTGCTCGACCCACCCCGCACGGGGAAACACCTGCCCGTGCGATCGCTGGGCCATCGCGACGACGCCACCCGAATGGTCGACGACCATGAACCGGGTGCTGGTGGTCCCCTGGTCGATCGCACCCACAAAGCGGTCCATCCACCCAGTCTCCCCCATCACCACGCCCCATGTCACACGGACGCCCTACCCATGAGGTACCCCACGAAACAGGAGTACCTCCAATGAACATCCCCTCCCTCGAGCACGCTGCCATCGGTCGTCCCATCACCCGCCTCGGCTTCTCGCTCTTCCCCGTCTACCTGCCGCCATCCGACCTGCCGCCCATCGCCACCGGCCCGGGCTCCGGCCTCATCGTCGACGAACTCCCCAACGCCTCGGTACCGACGCTCTCCGTCACAAACCCCACCGACCGGGCGATCCTGCTCATCGAGGGTGAGTGCCTCGTCGGTGGCGCCCAGAACCGCACCCTCAACGTCAGCGTGCTGGTCCCCGCAGGCGCCACCCTGAAGATCCCCGTCACCTGCCTCGAACAGGGACGATGGGGCTCCCGACGGGCCTTTCAACACGGCAGCGCCATGGCGCCCCGCCGTGTACGCCGCACCAAGCAGGATGCAGTCGCAGCGCGGCTCGTCACCGTCGGAGCGCCCACACACGAACGCCACGCCGACCAGGGCGCCGTCTGGCACGTGGTCGACGAGGAGTTGGGCCGAATGGGCATCGACTCCTCCAGCCGGGCCATGGCCGATGCAGATGCGTTCATCGAACGTGACTCCGGACGGCACAGGGCGGTCGAGGATCTCATTCAGATTGGCCCGCTCCCCGGCCAGTGCGGCCTGGTCGTGTCACACGGCCGACGCATCGTCGCCACCGAACTGTTCGCCTCCACCGAACTGCTCCAGCCACACTGGGGCGCCATAATCAGGTCGCACCTTCTCGAACACCCCACCGCCGACGGACGCCCCTCGGCCGGCCGGGCACTACGGTTCCTGAACCGCCTGGCCACCAGCCCGTCGGAGCGCAGGGAGGGCCTGGGCCACGGCACCGAGCACCACGTCCGCACCGACCGTCTCGTCGGCCAGGCCCTCGTGCTCCCCACCGCCCTCATACACGCCGGAGCCTTCGCCCGCTGAGCAACTTCCCTGACGTATATCCCGCTGTCCGGACCGGTACATACTCCACACCATGACAAAGCGCCTCGTCAGCGTCGACGACGACCTCCTGGCCGAAGCCAGGGAGATCCTCGGTTCCCCGACCATGAAGGACACCGTCAACGATGTCCTCAAGCTGGTCTCCGACATGGAGGTCTGGCGACGCCACACGATTCGGTTGTCCACCATGGAAGGGCTCGACCTTCATGACCCCGAGATCATGAAGGGCGCCTGGAGGTGAGGGCCCGCTACCTCGCCGACAAGAGCGCTGTTGCACACGCCCACCAGACTCCAGTCCTGGAACAACTAGGGGCACGGCGGAGCGTGCGCTCGAAGTTCAGGCCCTGCAGGCACAGCGAGGGCAGCACCACCTCTCCATCGCCGACCTGCTGATCGCCGCCACAGCCGAAGTCACGACCTCGTGCTGCTCCACTACGACGCCGACTTCGACCGGATAGCCGACGTCACCGGACAGTCCGCTGAATGGGTCGTACACAGGGGTTCGGTGGACTGAGGGTGTTCCTTTCCCGGAACGCCAACCGCCTCTAGAACATCAGGCCGAGGGCCACCGTCGTGAAGGCGAACACCAGCGCCGTCACGATGGTGATGCGGTCGAGGTTCTGCTCGACCACGGTGGAGCCGGCGGTCTGTGCGCCGATGCCGCCACCGAACATGTCCGACAGGCCGCCGCCCTTGCCGCTGTGCAGCAGCACCAGGAAGATGAGGCCCAGCGCCGAGGCGACGAAGAGGATCGATGTCAGGACGAACATGGTGGCGACAGGCTAGCGGCGCGGTTCGGGGATCAGCCGATGAGCCGGTGGTACGCCACGATGCGGGCGAACTCGTCAGGGTCGAGCGAGGCGCCGCCCACCAGCAGGCCGTCGATGTCGGGTTGCATCATCAGGTCCGGGGCGTTGACGGGCTTGACCGACCCCCCGTACTGGATGCGCACAGAGTCGGCCGCCGACCCTCCCCACCCCTCGGCCACCACCCCACGCACGACCCGGCAGGCAGCCTGGGCGTCCTCGGGGGTGGCTGTGAGGCCGGTGCCGATCGCCCAGATCGGTTCGTAGGCGATCACGAGCCCCGCCACCTGGTCCGGCGAGAGCCCGGCCAGGCCGGACTTCACCTGTCCGGTGACCTTGGCGTCGGTGCCGCCGGCCTCCCGCTCCTCCAGCGTCTCCCCACAGCAGAAGATGGGGGTCATGCCGTTGGCGAGCACGGCCGCCGCCTTGAGGCGCACCTCGTCGTCGGTCTCGCCGAATACCTCGCGCCTCTCCGAATGTCCGACGATCACCAGCGCCACGTTGAGCTTTGCGAGCATCGCCGGAGACACCTCGCCGGTAAAGGCACCCCTTTCCTCGAAGTGGCAGTGCTGGGCTCCGATGATCAGGCGCATCTCGTCGGACTCGATCACCGTCTGCACGGAGCGGATGTCGGTGAACGGGGGGTGCACCGAAACGTCGACGGCGTCGTGGTCAGCCGGGTTGAGCACGAAGGCCAGCTTCTGGACCGTCTGGATGGCCTCGAAGTGGTTGTGGTTCATCTTCCAGTTGCCGCTGATCAGCGGTCGCCTCGTTCCTGCCATCTACCTGCTCCTCGTGCTCGATCCCGAAATCAGACTGACATGCTCAGGCATCACCGCGCAGGGCCGCCAGGCCCGGCAGGTCGCCCTTTTCGATCAACTCCAGCGCTGCACCGCCACCGGTCGACACGTGGTCCATCCGGTCGGCCACCCCGAACTGTCGGGCCGCTGCCGCCGAATCGCCGCCGCCGACGACTGTGAAGCCACGGCAGTCCGCCACCGCCTCGGCGATCGTGCGCGTTCCTGCGGCGAACCTCGGATCCTCGAAGACGCCCATGGGGCCATTCCACAGCACCGTGCGGGCCTCGGCAATCAGGTCGCAGAACTCGACCGCCGACCCGGGTCCGATGTCGAGGCCCATCCAGCCGTCGGGCAGCGACGTGCCGGCCTGTCGCACCTCCCCTCCGGCCGAGGGATCACCGACTTTCCCACCGGGGCCGAGCGCAGTCAGGTCGATCGGCAGGCGGATGGGGGCCCCCGAGTCGAGCAGCCGCGCACAGGACTCGACCATGTCCTCCTCCATGAGCGAGGATCCCACCGAGGCGCCCCGTGCCGCCAGGAAGGTGAAGCACATGCCGCCACCGACGATGAGTTCGTCGACGACACCGAGCAGCGCCTCGACCACGCCGAGCTTGTCGCTGACCTTGGCGCCGCCCATGATTCCCACGAAAGGCCGCTTCGGCGAGTCCCTGAGGCTGCCCAGGACCTCTACCTCACGGGCCAACAGGCGCCCGGCGGCCGACGGCAGGTGTTTCGGTGGCCCGACAATCGAAGCGTGGGCCCTGTGCGATGCACCGAAGGCATCGTTGACGTAGGCGTCCCGGCCATCGACCAGCCGCTCGACGAACACCGGATCGTCCGCCGTCTCACCGGGATCGAAGCGCAGGTTCTCGAGCAGGGATACCCCCGGCGCCAACTCGGCGAGGCGTCGGCGGACCGGGTCCATGGAAAACGCCGGATCCGGTAAACCCTTCGGACGACCCAGGTGCGAACACGCAGTGACATCGGCACCGGCCTCGAGCAGATAGTGCAGGGTCGGCAGTGCCGCCCGGATGCGCAGGTCGTCGGTGATCACGCCCCCGGAAAGGGGCACGTTGAAGTCGCAGCGGACCAGAACCCTTCGGCCCGCCAGGTCGCCGAGGTCCTCCAGCAGGGGGACGTCCACCATGACCGGTTCCCCGACTACCTGCGAGCCTTGTTGGCCGGCCCCCTCTTCGAAGCCCGGCTCTTCTTCGTGCGGCGGGTGCCGACGATCTTGGCGAGGTCGACCAGGCGGGTCGAATAGCCCATCTCGTTGTCGTACCAGCCCAGGACCTTGACCATGTTCCCGGAGGCCATGGTGAGGCCGGCGTCGATCGTGCACGAGGCCGGCCGGCCGACGATGTCGGACGAGACCAGAGGGTCCTCGCTGTAGTCGAGCACCTTCGCCAACGGTCCACGACGGGCCGCCTCGGCGTAGGCGGCGTTGACCTGCTCGGCGGTGGCCTGCTTCCTGAGCGTGCCCACGAAGTCGGTGATCGAGCCGTCGGGGATCGGCACCCGCAGCGAGATGCCGTCGAGGCGGCCCTTCATCTTCGGCAGCACCAGGCTCGTCGCCCTGGCGGCGCCGGTCGAGGTGGGCACGATGTTGACGGCGGCACCCCGGGCCCGCCGCAGGTCGCTGTGCGGACCGTCCACGAGGCTCTGGTCGCCGGTGTAGGCGTGCGTCGTGGTCATGAGGCCCCGCTCCACGCCGAAGCGGTCGTCGAGCACCTTGATCATCGGCACGAAGCAGTTGGTGGTGCACGAGGCGTTGGAGATCACGTGGTGCTTCGCCGGGTCGTAGTCGTCGTCGTTCACGCCGACCACGAACGTCGCATCGCAGTCGCCGGACGGTGCCGAGATGATGACCTTGCGTGCGCCACCCTCGAGGTGCAGTGCCGCCTTGTCGCGCGAGGTGAAGAAGCCGGTGGACTCGATCACCACGTCGACGCCGAGGTCCCCCCACGGCAGGTCGCCCGGGTTGCGTTCGGACAGGACCCTGACCTTCTGGCCATCGACGACGATGCTGTCGCGGGTGGTTCGCACCCTGGCGTCGAGTCGGCCGTGCACCGAGTCGTTGGCGAGCAGGAAGGCCATCGTGTCGATGGAGCCCAGGTCGTTGACGGCGACGAACTCGATGTTCGCCCCCCGGGCACGGGCGGCCCGGAAGAAATTGCGGCCGATGCGGCCGAAGCCGTTCACACCCACGCGGACGGTCATTGCATTCTTGCCTCCTGCGGTGGCCGGGCCGCCGCGTCGTCGAACTGGAAGAAATTGTCGTTGTCTCTGGACACGTGCCCCTGCATTGTTAGCCGATCCACATCGCAGCGACACGCGATCGCCGACGTAGATCGGTCACACATGCGCAGGTTCAGCGATCCAGGTCTCGGTGGGTCACGAGGGGATCCCGACCCTGCTCCCTGAGCGAACCGGCGACCGCCTCGGCGATGGCGACCGAGCGGTGCCGGCCACCGGTGCAGCCGAAGGCCAGGGTGAGATAGGAACGCCCCTCTGCCACGAACGCCGGCAGCAGCAGGACCAGCAGGCCATCGAGGCGCTCGAGGAAGCCCTGCGCCAGGTCGCTTTCCAGCACATGCCGGCTGACCGGTGCGTCCAGGCCGCTGAGCGGGCGCAGTTCGTCGACCCAGTGCGGGTTCGGCAGGAAACGGCAGTCGAGGACCAGGTCGGCATCGCGGGGTGCGCCGTGCTTGAACCCGAAGGAGGTCACTGCCAGCCGCAGGGGACGGTCGTGGGTCCGTCCGTAGAGGCCCGTCACCTTGTCGCGGAGTTCGTGGACGTTCAACTCCGAGGTGTCGATGATGAGGTCGGCTGCGGACCGGACCGGCTCCATCAGCGCCCTCTCGGCCTCGATGGTGTCGGCCAGGCCTGCCCCGCCACCGAGGGGATGCGGCCGGCGGCTGCTCTCGTAGCGCTGCACCAACACCTCGGTCGAGCAGTCGAGGAACACGATGCGGAGCCCCTCCACGAGGGAGCGCAGTTCGACGATTCCGGCCAGGGTCTCCCCGTCGACGGTGTCGCTGCGCAGGGCGAATGCCACCCTGTCCAGCGAGGAGCCCGGCCCCCTCGCCAGGTCGGCCACCTTCACCATCAGGTCGGGCGGCAGCCGGTCGATGACGAACCAGCCGAGGTCCTCGAGGTCGCTGGCGAACGCCGTGCGCCCCGCCCCCGAGAGGCCCGTCAACACCAGGAATTCGCTCACACCACGATGCTAGGCGAGGCCCGGCTCGCAGCCCGGCTCGCCGCCCATGTCACTGCCCATGTCACCGCCCATGTCACTGCCCATGTCACTGCCCGCGATGCACCTTCACGTACACCGCGTCGGCCACGGCGTCGGGCAGCCACGACAGTTCCTGCAGGTCCGCAAGCGTGGCCCGCTGCACGGCCCGGACACCGCCCAACTCCTTCACAAGGCGCTTCCGGCGGGCCGGCCCGAGACCCGGTATGTCGTCCAGGACGGAACCCGTCATGCGTCGGGAGCGGAGCTGACGGTGGTAGGCGACAGCGAAACGGTGGGACTCGTCGCGTACCCGTTGCAGCAGGTAGAGCGCCTCCGACCCGCGTGGGAGCAGGATCGACCCGCTCCGGCCGGGTACGAACACCTCCTCGAAGCGCTTGGCCAGCGCAGCGACCGGTATCCGGTCCGTCAGGCCCAGCTCGGCTACCACGCGCTCGGCAACCCCCAACTGTCCCATGCCCCCGTCCACCAGGAGCAGTTGCGGCGGATAGGCGAACCGGCCGGGGCGCTCGGCGACGGGAAGGGCGGCCTCATCCAGATAGGCGGTGAGGCGCCTCGTCAACACCTCCCCCATGGCGGCGTAGTCGTCGTTGCCGGGCACCCCCCGTACCTTGAAACGGCGGTAGTCGGACTTCTTCGCCAGGCCGTCCTCGAGCACGACCATGGACCCGACGTAGTCGGTGCCCTGCAGGTGGCTCATGTCGAAGCACTCGATCCGCAGCGGCGCCTCGGGCAGCCCCAGCGCCTGCTGGAGCTCGTTGAGGGCCCTGGCCCGGCTGTTGTGGTCGGCGGCCCGCTTGAGACGGTGCCGGATGAACTCCTCGGCTGCGTTGCGGGTGACGGTCTCCTGCAGCGCCCGCTTGTCGCCCCGTTGAGGCACACGGATCCTGACGCTGGTCCCGCGCTCCCCGCTCAGCCACTCACCCAGCAGGTCGGCACCCTCCGGAAGGTCGGGCACCAGGACCTCCCTCGGGACCCCCTGCGGTGGGTCGCCCCGGTAGTGGGCGGACACGACCTCGCCGACCAGTTCGGACGCCTTCAGGTCCTCGATGCGGTCGACGACGAACCCCTTGCGTCCGATCACCCGGCCCCGACGCACGTAGAAGACCTGGACCGCTGCCTCGAGCTCGTCGCCCGAAAGGCCGAAGACATCGATGTCCTCGTTCTGCCTGCCGACCATCTGCTGGCGTTCGGCCACCTTGCGGACGCTCCCCAGCCGGTCCCTCCAGCGGGCCGCAGCCTCGAACTCGAGACCGGCCGATGCCGCAGCCATCTCGGCGGAAAGGCGGGCCTCGACCTCGTCCGTGTCGCCCCCGAGGACGCGGCCCAGGTCGGCGACTATCCCGTCGTAGTCTCCGCGCCCCACCTCCCCGACGCAAGGCCCCGAACACTTCTCGATGTGGAACAACAGGCACGGTCGACCGAGCCGCCGGTGTGCATCCAACTTGCTGTCCGTGCACGTACGGATCGGGAAGGTGCGCAACAACAGGTCGAGCGTGTCGCGGATGGCGCCGGCGCTCCCGTAGGGGCCGAAATACCGGACACCCCTGCGGCGACGGCCGCGCATGACCATTGCACGGGGCCATTCGTGGTCGAGCGTGATCGCCAGGAACGGATAACTCTTGTCGTCCTTGAGGTCGACGTTGAAACGCGGCGAGTGTTCCTGGATGAGGCTGAACTCCAGCATCAGCGCCTCGAGTTCGTTCGAGACCTGGATCCACTCGACGCTCTCCGCTGCCTCGAGCATCTGCACGGTCCGCACGGCCATTCGATCCGGGCGTCCGAAGTAGCTGCCGAGCCGGTGGCGGAGGCTCTTCGCCTTGCCCACATAGAGCACGCGACCATCGCCGTCCTTGAACTGGTACGAGCCGGGCAGATCCGGGATCGTCCCGGCGGGTGGCCGCTCGATCATGTCGGCAGCGTAGGGCGCGCCCGACCGCATCCGCTTCGACCGCCGAGCGACCCGCCCCTCGGCATGTCACGCCGCACGCCTACACTGTCTGTGCCGGCCTGGTGACCGGCGACATATCTGCTTCCGAGGCCGACAACCCCGTGGCGTGGCGACCAGGCTGCCCCCACCGGCCGACAATCGGAGGCTCCAACTACCAGGTCGCCTTCCCGAGCACTTCGGGAGGCAATCGACAACATACGGAAACGAGGCTCCGGCCGATGCTCCGACTCCAGGCGCCGCTCCCAGAGCGGTACACAGACGACGACGATGCCAACGCGGCACGGATCGAGGCGGCAAAGGGCGCCCTCGGCGACCGAATCTTCATCCTCGGCCACCACTACCAACGCGACGAGGTAATGCGCTGGGCCGATGCCAGCGGTGACTCGTTCCGCCTGTCGCAACTCGCCCAGGAGCGCACGGAGGCCGACTACATCGTGTTCTGCGGCGTCCACTTCATGGCCGAGTCCGCCGACATCCTCACCGGCGACCACCAGCAGGTGATCCTCCCGGACCTCAACGCCGGCTGCTCGATGGCCGACATGGCCGACCTCGACGAGGTGACCGAGGCGTGGGATGAGATCGCCCGGGTCGCCGACATCGACCGTGTGGTCCCCATCACCTACATGAACTCGTCGGCCGCCCTCAAGGCGTTTGTCGGCGAGCACGGTGGCGCCGTGTGCACCTCCAGCAACGCCCGTGCCGTCCTCGAGTGGGCCTTCCGACACGGGGACCAGGTGCTGTTCTTCCCCGACCAGCACCTGGGCCGCAACACGGGCATCGCCATGGGCCACCAACTCGACGACATGGCCCTCTGGGACCCGCGCTGCGACCGGGGTGGCCTCACCGAAGCCGAGGTGAAAGACGCCACCTTCCTGCTCTGGCGTGGGCACTGCTCGGTCCACCAGCGGTTCCGGCCCGAACACATCGCCGACTTCCGCAAACGGCATCCCGACGGCGTCGTCGTCGTGCACCCCGAATGCGCCCACCAGACGGTTCTCCTCGCCGACCGGGTCGGGTCCACCGACTTCATCATCCGCCAGGTCGAGGAAGCCGGGCCCGGCACGGCATTCGGCGTCGGTACCGAGATCCACCTCGTCAACCGGCTCGCCACGGAGCACCCGGAGATGACCATCGAGTCCCTCGACCCGATGGTCTGTCCCTGTTCCACGATGTTTCGCATCGATGCCGCACACCTGGCATGGATCCTCGAGGGACTGGTCGACGGAAAGGTCCGTAACCGCATCACCGTCCACCCCGACACGCAGGTCTGGGCGCACGTCGCCCTCGACCGGATGCTCGCCATCACCTGAGGCGAGATCCGCGGGCGCAGGCCCTTCAGCCCTCCAGCAAGCCGCGCAGGTAACGGCCCGTGTGGCTCTCGGATGCGGTGGCCACCTCTTCAGGCGTTCCGGTGGCTACCACCGCACCACCTCCCAGCCCACCCTCCGGTCCGAGGTCGATCAGCCAGTCTGCGGTCTTGACGACGTCCAGGTTGTGCTCGATGACGATCACGGAGTTGCCCTGGTCGACCAGCCGGCACAGCACCGCCAACAGGCGGCGGACGTCCTCGAAGTGCAGGCCCGTCGTCGGCTCGTCGAGGATGTACACGGTGTGCCCGGTCGGACGCTTCGCCAACTCGGAGGCCAACTTGACCCGTTGCGCCTCACCACCGGACAACGTCGGCGCCGGCTGGCCGAGCCGGATGTAGCCCAGGCCCACGTCGACGAGGGTCTGCATGTGGCGCGTGATCGGCGGGTGCTTTTCGAAGAAGCCGAGCGCCTCCTCGCAGGACATCGCCAGCACGTCGGCGATCGTGCGGCCCTTGAACTCGATGTCGAGCGTGTCCCGGTTGTAGCGGGCCCCCTTGCATACCTCGCATGGCACGTAGACATCCGGAAGGAAGTGCATCTCTATGCGCAGGGTCCCGTCGCCTGAACAAGCCTCGCAACGGCCGCCCTTGACGTTGAAGCTGAACCGGCCGGGCTTGTAGCCGCGCACCCTCGACTCCTCGGTCTGGGCGAACAGCTTCCGGATACGGTCGAACACGCCGGTGTAGGTAGCGGCGTTGGAGCGGGGAGTACGCCCGATCGGAGCCTGGTCGATGTTGATGACCTTGTCGATGTGGCCGACGCCCTCGAGGGCCGTGTGGAGTCCCGGCGGCACCTTCGACCGGTAGACGGCCTGCATGAGAGACTTGTGCAGGATCTCGTTGACGAGGGTCGACTTGCCCGAACCCGAGACGCCGGTCACGGCTATGAAGCAACCCAGCGGAAACGAGACCTCGATGTCCCGGAGGTTGTTCTCGCGTGCTCCACGGACCAGCAGCGAATGGCCGGAACCGGGGCGCCTCGCCCGGGGCACGGCAATCTCCCTCCGCCCCGAGAGGTACTGGCCGGTGATCGAACCCTTCTTTCCTAGAAGCCCCTCGACCGTGCCGGAGTGCACCACCGCCCCGCCGTGCTCCCCCGCCCCGGGACCGATGTCGACCACATGGTCGGCACTGCGGATCGTCTCTTCGTCGTGTTCGACGACGATCACCGTGTTGCCGATGTCCCGCAGCCTCAGCAGGGTCTCGATGAGCCGTCGGTTGTCGCGCTGGTGGAGCCCGATCGACGGCTCGTCCAGCACATAGAGCACGCCGACCAGGCCACTGCCGATCTGCGAGGCCAGACGGATCCTCTGCGCCTCGCCCCCGGCCAACGTCGCCGCCGAACGGGAGAGCGACAGGTAGTCGAGGCCGACGTCGAGCAGGAACCCGAGCCGGGCATTGACCTCCTTGAGGACCGGCTCGGCGATCATCGCATCACGGTCGGAGAGTTCGAGGCCGGCCAGGACCTTCGCCGCCTCGCCGATTGGGATCTCGCACACGTCGTGGATCGAATGGCCGTCGATGCTCACCGCCAGCGACAGCGGGCAGAGCCGTGCACCGCCGCAGTCGGGACAGTGAACCTGACGCATGTAGCCCTCGATCTGCTCCCGACCGCTGTCGCTCTCGCTGTCCTGGTGGCGACGACGCAGGTACGGCATGACCCCCTCGAACTGTGCCGAGTAGACGCGGGTCCGGCCGAAGCGGTTCTTGTAGCGGACCTGCACCCGATGGTCGATGCCGCCCGTCAGGAACAACTTCTGGTGCTTCTTCGCCAACGACCGCCACGGCTTTCCCGGATCGACGCCCTGGTCCTCGGCGACGGCCGCCACAAGGCGCTTGAAGTAGCGGTTGTGCCCGCTGGACCATGGGGCGATCGCACCCTCCTCGAGGCTCAGGTCCGGGTTCGGTACGACCAGCTCAGGGTCGACCTCGAACACCGAACCGAGGCCGTTGCAGTGGTCGCAGGCCCCGTAGGGGCTGTTGAACGAGAAGTTGCGGGGCGCCAGCTCCTCGAAGGACTTGCCGTCGCTGGGTCGTGAGAGGTGCTGGCTGAACACGATCGTGTGCGGGCCGACGGGTTCCCCGTCCTCGTCTAGTTGCGCTCCCCCATCCCCTTCACGCGGCATCACCTGGATCTCGGCAACCCCCTCCGCCAGCGCCAGCGCCGCCTCCATCGACTCGGTCAGGCGGCGCTCGATGCCCTCGCGCAGCACCAGCCGGTCGACCACGACCTGAATGGTGTGCTGCTCGTAGCGGGCCAGGTCCACCTCGTCGGTGAGCTCGTGGAGGTCTCCGTCGACGATCGCCCGGCTGAAGCCCTGGGAGGCCAGGTCGGACAGCAGGGTGTCGTAGGTCCCCTTGCGGCCCCGGACCACGGGTGCCAGCACTTGGAAGCGGGTACCCTCCCCGAGTTCGAGGACCCGGTCCACGATCTGCTGCGGGGTCTGGCGAACCAGGCGCTCACCAGTCTCCGGGTCATGTGGCACGCCGATCCGGGCATACAGCAGGCGGAGGTAGTCGTAGACCTCAGTGATTGTGCCTACGGTCGAGCGGGGGTTCCGGGAGGCACTCTTCTGGTCGATCGAGATGGCCGGCGAGAGGCCCTCGATGAAGTCGACGTCCGGTTTGTCCATCTGACCGAGGAACTGGCGGGCATACGACGAAAGGGACTCGACGTAGCGCCGCTGGCCCTCGGCGTAGATGGTGTCGAACGCCAGCGACGACTTGCCCGAGCCTGAGATTCCCGTGAAGACGATCAGCCGGTCGCGTGGCAGGTCGAGATCTATGTCGCGCAGGTTGTGCTCGCGCGCCCCGCGCACCACCAGTCGATCGGACACGGCGGCGAGCCTACCGGCAGGCCCGGAACCCCTCGGAGTCGTGCTGGGTCGAGATCTTCCCCTGAGAACCCCCTCAGGCGTGCTCGGCCAGGTCCCGCAGTTCGCGGCGCATCTCCGAGATCTCGTCGCGCAGGCGGGCGGCATATTCGAACCTGAGGTCCCCGGCCGCCTCCTTCATCTCCTCCTCGAGCGTGCCGAGGAGGCGCTCGAGGTCGGCACGGGGCAGGTCGGAGACCTCGTCGATGAGGCGTTCGCCGCGGCGCTTCCTCCCCTTCGGCGCGGGCGCCCCACCACGATCCGGCCGCAGGAACTCGAGGATGTCGGTGACGGCCTTGCGCACGGTCTGCGGGTCGATCCCGTGCTCGACGTTGTAGGCCTGCTGCAGGCTGCGGCGCCGGTTGGTCTCTGCGATGGCACGGTCCATCGACCGGGTGAGCCCGTCGGCGTACATGACGACCTGCCCGTCGACGTTGCGTGCCGCCCGCCCGATCGTCTGGACGAGGGAGGTCTCGCTCCGGAGGAAGCCCTCCTTGTCGGCATCGAGGATGGCGACGAGGGAGACCTCGGGCAGGTCCAGTCCCTCGCGGAGCAGGTTGATGCCGACCAGCACGTCGAACTCGCCGAGGCGCAGGTCGCGCAGGATCTCGATGCGTTCGATGGTGTCGATGTCGGAGTGCAGGTACCGGACCCGGATTCCCTGCTCGAGCAGGTAGTCGGTGAGCTCCTCGGACATCTTCTTGGTGAGCGTGGTGACCAGCACCCGCTGGTCTGCGGCCACCCTTGCGGCGATCAGCTCCTGGAGGTCGTCGATCTGCCCACGGGTGGGCTTGACCACCACCTCGGGGTCGATGAGGCCCGTCGGTCGCACGATCTGCTCGACGACGCTGCTGCTGTTGTCAAGCTCCCAGGGGCCCGGGGTGGCCGACAGGAACACCACCTGCCCCACCCGGTCGCTGAACTCCTCGAACTGCAGGGGGCGGTTGTCGGCCGCCGAGGGCAGGCGGAAGCCGTGCTCGAT
>JACNKQ010000003.1 GCA_014381945.1 Actinomycetota bacterium | reverse complement strand
TGCGGCCGTCGTGGCCTCCGTCGAGGTGGCAGCTGGCGCAGCTGATCCAGCCGTCGCGGGCCAACTCCGGTCGTGCCGACGAGTGGAACAGGACCTTGCCGGCCAGCACGTCGTCCGGCAGGGGGTTGTCGGTCACGGTGATGCGGGCGGTCTCCTCCAGAGTGGTCAGGTCGACCACGGACACGTCGTCGGAGAGGGCATTGTGCACCCAGGCCGTGCTGCCGTCTGCCGACACGACGATCCCACGCGGGTTCGAGCCGACGTCGATGTGCCCGACACCGATGCCCGCCTCGAGGTCGACAACAGAAATGTCGTCGCTGGCTGCATTGGCCACGTAGAGGAGGCGCCCGTCGGGTGAGAACGCCGCCGACGAGGGCAGGCCGACCGGCCGGTCGATCGTGTCGAGCCCCAGCAGTTCCCTGAAAACGGGCCGGCGTGCTTCGAGGTCGATCGCCACGACCCGTGGCATCACGGTGTTCTCGAACGTGGGGCGGCCGCTCTCCACCCGGGAACGGCTCAGGGGCAGGTAGGCACGGTCTCCGTCCGGGTGCAGCACCACCTGGCGGGAGGCGTTGTTCTCCTGGCCGGTGTCGACGACCGCCCGGACGGCCCCCTCGGCGACGTCGATCACCGTGAGGTCCCCGGAGCGCAGGTGGGTCACGTACAGGGTCGTCCCATCAGCGGTCACCGCCAGGCCGTGGGGGTCGGGCCCGACTTCGACAGCGCCGCGGAACGCCAGGTCGGGAAGCCCGTAGGACGCGACGAGGTCATCGCCGGAGGAGGCCACGAACAGCCGCCTGCCGTCCGGCGACACCACGACCCCGGACGGACGCCAGTCGGTCGCCACCTCGGCCAGCCGGACACCGCTGCCCGCATCGAAGGCGACGACCGAGTCCGCCCCGGCCACCGCCACGTACACCCGCTCCCCTGCCGGGTCCAACGAGAGCGTCGTCGGTCCCTCACCGACCGGCACCTCCCAGCGGAGTACGCCGGCGCCGACATCGGCGGCGGATACCGACCCGGAGTCGGGGTTGGCGACGTAGAGCATCGCCCCGTCTGCCGACAGCACGATCGTCGAACTCCACCGTGCCCCCACATCCTCCGGGGCATCGGAACCGCATCCCAGCAGCAGCAAAAGTGCCCCACCCGCAGTCGATCGAAGCAGGCGGTTCATCAGCCGGCTTCGGTAACCCGCCCCCCGAGCGGCGAGAAGCCGCGCTGGTTGAGGATCTGGGCCTCCCAACCGTCGGCGGTCTCGTAGGCGATCGACAGTTGCAGCGTGTCGGCACCGAGCCTGATCTGCGTGAACCCGGCCTCGTCGAGTTCCTGCTGGGTGATCGCCACCTCGATGACGCCATCGACCGCCGACACCACCTCGTCGACCAGCACCAGCCCCGGCGCTGTGAGGCTCACATGGGCATCGGCCACGCCGACGGGCAGCGGATAGGAGAACGAGATCTGCCCGACGGACAGGGTCGGCGAGAACATGCTCGGCTTGACCTCCGAGTCGACATCGACCTCGATGACCTCATCGGCACGGCCCTCGACGACGAAGAACCGGTACGTCGAGTCCTGGGTTCCGAGCACTGCCGACAGCGGGTGCTCGTAGCCGTAGACGTCCATGGTCGTGCGTCCGTCGGCGATGAACACCGGGTCGGGCGCCAGACCCGTCGAGGGAACCGGCAGGTCCTGGATGGCGCTGACGTGCACCTCGTAGACGCCCGGTTCCTCGACCAGGAAGGTGCCCGCTGGATCCGTGTACCCGACCACGCTGGCGCGGTCGGCGAACTCGTGCACGACACCACTCGGCGTCGTGAGCGTGACATCGACGGCGACGTCGAGGGTGGGCCACGCCTGACCGCTGAACGTGAACAGGTCACCCGGTTCGAGGACGCTGCCCGGCCTGGTGCCAGTGGGCGTGATGAACAGGTCTACCTCGCGGCCGCGGTGGATCAGGATCGGGCCGCAGGTCCCGAGCCCCCCGGCGGCCCCCTGGTAGGGCGGACAGACCCGGTCGCCCTTCTCGTCGCCCGAGACCAGCACGCCGTCTTCGAAGTTGCCACCCTCGATCAGGACGGCGAAGGACGCATACGGCACGAAGTGCTGCTCCTCGGCGGTGCGCAGGACCGCACCGCCGAACATCAACTTGACGTCGCCCTCCTCGTCGCCGCTGAATTCTTCATGGACCGAGTTCCCGTCGTCTCGTTCGATGGCAATGCCCGCCAGTGCTCCATAGCAGGGCAGCCCGATCTGGCAGTTGTAGGTGTCGGTGCCGTACCAGCTGTTGTGCTCCGACCGGGAGGCCGTGGCGGCATGGAAGACCGACACGTCGGCCCGGATGCTGCTCGAGTACCAGTACGCCCACGTCGTCACATCGTCGGGCCGGAAGTGGGCGCCCTCGCCCACGTCCGCGACCGACACCAGCACCCGTTCGTCGTCGAACGAGATACATCCTCCGGCGAAGCATTTCTCGTGGGATTCGAGTTCGGGAGCCACGCTCTCGAGAATCCCGGCCGGCACGTCCACCGTGATTGTCGGACCCAGCGGCCGGACGTCGGTGAGCCACATGACATCGCCGGTGAAGAACGGGTACGAGCCACCCCCATCACAATCGCCACTGTCGGGCGGGCATTCCGGGTCGAACGACCGGAAGAAGTACCAGATGCGCGGGACCTGGCCTGCTTCGGGGTCGAGGAAGTCCTTGTTGCGCTCGCCATGGGCGGTCACGGGCGTGTCGGGGGTCGCCACGATGGACGCCGAGGAGCGTGCTCCCATCCACAGCGTGCCGTCGACGGGGTCGACATAGGACGCCCGGACATCGACCCGGTACTCGCCGTGTTCGTCCGGCTGCCATGCCTCGGACGACGCGAAGGAGCCGTACCCGGTCGCCGTCCCGGACCCCGAGTGCACCCGTCGCTGTTCCTCGTCTC
>JACNKQ010000022.1 GCA_014381945.1 Actinomycetota bacterium | reverse complement strand
ATCTGCGACGACCAGTTGTGGATCGGCAGCTTGATCGGATCATCGGAATCCGCCGGCGCATCCGGAGTCGCTGTAGTCGTCGGGGCAGCGGTGGTGGTCGTCACCACCGGTGCCTTGGTCGTGGTTGTCGGCGTGGTGTCACCACCGCCGTCGGATCCGCAGGCCGAGGCGACGAGCGCCAGCGACGTGAGGATCAGGATCAGACGCTTCAACATCGAGTTTCCCCTCTGGTTGATCGAGAGGGTGACGATTCCACCCCCACATGCCGGCCGGCAGGGCGCCCCTGAATGGACTACTCCCCCGAACCTTGCACCAGAGTAGCGACACCTGCCACACGAGTCAAGAGAAATCTCTACTGTGAGGAAATTTCTGCAATCAGTGGGAAACGGCAGAGCCTTCCGTGGGTGGTTCGTCCGCTGGGGAGCCCCGGTTGTCGATCCGGTACGTTACGCACCAGGCTCCGTCCACACCGGGCCGGCGACGACCTCGAGGCACCACCACATGGGCATCTTCGACGAGATCGACCTCACCGACCTGGACGTGTTCGTCCAACGCATGCCGCACGAGTGGTTCGACGCCCTGCGCCGCCAGCATCCCGTGTGGCTCCACCCCGCCACCGAGGAGGAGCCCGAACCGTTCTGGGTGGTGTCCTCGTACGAGCACATCACCGAGGTCCACCGGTCCGGCACCCTCTACTCGCACCAGACGGGCCCCGGCCGCAACGGCGCCGGCGGCATCGCCCTCACCGACATAGAGGACGGCCGCGGCCCCGGCCTCCAGATGGTGATGACCGACCCTCCGCAGCACACCCGCTACCGCAAGCTCGTCAACACGGGCTTCACGCCGCGGATGATCCGTCGCCTCGAGGACACGATGCGGACCCGGACCGACCTCATCCTCGACCGGATCTGCGAGGCCGGCGAGGCCGACTTCGTCACCCAGGTGGCCGCCGAACTACCCCTCATGGCGATCGCCGACATCCTCGGAGTCCCCGATGCCGACCGGAAGCTGCTCTTCGACTGGAGCAACCGCACCATCGGCGGCAGCGATCCCGAGTTCTCGACCGACCCCAGCGAACCGGGGGGTGAATACGAAAAGGCCGTCATCGAGATGGCGGTGTACGCCCACGACCTGACCGAGCGCAAGCGTGCCGAGCCGGCCGACGACGTGTGGACGGCGCTCACCGAGGCCCGCATCACGCTCGACGACGGCACGGTGACCGAACTCACCGACCTCGAGCGGGACCTCTTCTTCACGCTGCTCATCGTTGCCGGCAACGAGACGACCAGGAACTCGATCAGCCTCGGGATGCTGGCGTTCTTCGACCATCCCGACCAGTGGCAGCGGGTCTGCGAGCGGGGCATGGACGCGACTGCAGTCGACGAGGTACTCCGGTACACCAGCCCGGTCAACTTCTTCCGTCGCACCGCCACCGCAGACACGGAGTTGGGCGGAGAGTCGATCCGGGCCGGTGACAAGGTCACGCTCTGGTACCCCTCGGGCAACCGCGACGAAACCGTCTACGACGACCCGCACGGCTTCGACCTGACCCGCACCCCCAACCACCACCTGGCGTTTGGTGGTGGTGGCGCCCACTTCTGCCTCGGTGCCAACCTGGCCCGACTGGAGATCGAGGTCATGTTCGAGGGCCTGGCGCGGCGCCTGCCGGACCTCGAGGCCACCGGGCCACCCGACCGCCTACGGATGAACCTGGTGAACGGCATCAAGCACCTGCCGGTGGCGTTCACGCCATCGACTCCAGTGCTCGCCGCGGGCTGAACGCCCGCCCTCGGGATCTCCGCCTACTCGGGCGCTGTGTAGACCTTCACCGACATGAACCTGACAGGCACTTCGATCAGGGTGGTGGGGCCGTGTGCCACCTCACCGTGGATCTGGATGGTGTCGCCCGCACCCAACCGGTAGGTGTTCGGGCCGTAGCCGTAGTCCATCGACCCCTCGAGCATGTGGAGGAACTCGACGCCCTCGTGCTGGAACAGGGGGAACACGTCGTCGGACGACTCGAGCAGGACCATCATCGGTTCGATGATCCGGTGCGGCCCGCGCAGCGATCCCAGGTCTTCGTAGACGTGGCCGGGCCGGGTCCCCTCGTGCAGGATCTCCATGCGCTCGCCGGCCCGGACTATGACGACATCGTGCTCCTCGTCGAGGCCACGGAAGAACGCCGTGATGGGCACCTCAGCCGCGTGGGCGAGCCGCGTCAGGGTGGAGAGGCTGGGTGAGGTCTGGCCGTGTTCGATCTTGGAAACCATTCCGAGGGAGATCTCGGCAACTTCGGCGAACTGCGCCATCGTCAGCCCGAGTGCCCGCCGTGCGTCGCGCACCCGCTCGCCCACGACCCGGCAGACGTCGTCCGAAGAGAATGCGTGCGCATCTCCGCCGTCGTGGACGATCATTCGGCACCCGTCCTGTCCGTGGCCACGGCGGCCACCTCCCTGTCGGTCGTCGCCAGCACCTTTTCGAGCCGGGTCGCCCGTGAGGTTACCTGTGCCCACCCGCCGGGTGAAGGACGATAGCCGGTCCGTCCGCAGTTGGAAAGCCCCGGTCGGCGTAAGCCGGTCGTGTCTACCCCAGGTCCTGCCAGGAGGTCGCCCCGCCGTCGAGAAGGCGGGCCGAGGACCGGTAGGCGGCCCTCGAAACGTAGGGCGCCACTTCTCCCGCCCGGGTACGGCACAGTTCTGCCTTGAGTTCTCGGGCGGCCACCACGAACGGGTCGTCGCCACCGGCCATGGCCAGGAGGTCGACCACATGCAGCGCCAACTGCGTCTCACCGGATGCGGCCAGCCCGCGGACCCGCTCGAGGACCGCCCCGGGGTCGACCAGCGCGCTGCGCACTGCGGCGGCGGCCTCGGAAGGCGGCGCAGGGTGCAGGGTCGTCGGGTTCCTGTCCCACCAGCCGTTCTCCTCGCGGTACAGGTCGCGGGCGATGTAGTCCGGGCAGCCGTAGTTGGGGGTCATCCACGGCTGGTCGAACAACTCGGACGGATACTCGAGGTCGGCGAGAACCTCCCCCTCCCCCATTCCCCGGTTCATGCGGTCGACGACCTCTCGACGCAACCAGCGCAGAGCCTCGGCCGTGTGCGAGAGCCGGTGGTGTACCTCCTGGGCCCCCTGCACCACAGGACCGAACTCGGTCACGAGGGTGTCGGCTCCCAGTGCCGCCAGGGCGTCGAGGGTGTCGGCCCAGCGGATCGTGAAGCGCTGGGTACGTAGGGGCGTCCCGATGTTGGGAATCGCATCGCCCGGCGTGGCCGGACCACCGTAGAGAAGGCCGTCGTCGGGGAACCAGACGGCGATGGCATCGTCGGTCTCGGACGGTGCCCAGCGAACCTCGACGGTGCGGCCACCCGTGACCACCACCAGAGAGTCGGCGAAGGTCTCGGTCGGGTCGACCATCCTGAACGCCGGGAGCATCCTCTCCCAGGCGAATCCCTCGCGGGACGGGAACTGCACCGCGGCCATTCGCGCCTGGAGGTGGAGCGTCTCGCGGTAGCGCGCGTACCGGTGCACCAGGTTCTCGTGGGCGACCAGTCGGGGAGGTGAATCGCCGCGCTCGTCGGCATGGGCCTGCCACGTCCCGACCGCTGCGTTGTACCCCAGGTGTCCGTGGCTGTAGCAGATGGCGTGGAGCGGCGAGTCCGTGACCGTCCGGAGGTGTTCGACCATCGCCGGTGCTGCCGGCAGCGAACCAGCGTCGACGAGAACCAGCCCGGCGTCTGTCTCGGCCACGAGTGCATTCCCCTGGCCCGGAAGGACGTGGAAGCCGGCGCCCAGGTCGGCTCCGGCCAGCGCTCCGCGCAGGACCCCATCGAGTGCCATGGGACGACAGTACGACCACTCGGCACGGCTTGCGCAGCCGTAGGCTCCGCCCGGAATCCCGACCAGGGCCAGCAACGGAGTGCAGCAGTGCCGGACGCGACATCCACGCCGTCGCTCGTCGACCTCGAGGGCGACCCCCACCCCCACCTTGCCAACCTGCGTGCGTCCGGTCCCGTCTCCTGGCTGCCGGTACTCGGTGGCTGGCTGGTGACCGACCGGGCCACGGCAATCGAGGTGATGCGCGACGACACCACCTTCACCGTCGACGACCAGCGCTTCTCGACGGCACAGGTCGTAGGCCGCTCCATGCTCTCGGTCGACGGCGCCGAGCACGACCGCCACCGCTCGCCCTTCAGCGATCCGTTCCGGTCCGGCGCCGTACGGGAGGAACTCGGGCCCTGGGTCCGGGAGGAGGTCCGGCGAATCGTCGGCTCGTTCGCCGGCGACGGCTCCGCCGAGCTCCGGAGCGCCCTCGCCGCACCGCTGGCGGTCTCGACGGTCGTCCACACCCTCGGTCTCGGCGACGTCGATCACGACCGGGTGCTCGCCTGGTACAGGACGATCGGTGCAGCCATCGAGGGAGTGAACGCCGGGCAGTCGGTCGATGATGGAGCAGTAGCCGCCGTGGCCGGGCTGCGTTCCCGTATCGACGCGACCGTGGCCGAGGGTGTCGGGTTGCTCGCCGACGCTGCCAGGCTGCTGGGCGCCGATGAGGTCTTCGCCAACGCCGCCGTGATCATGTTCGGCGCCATCGAGACCTCCGAGGGCACCACGGCCAGTGCCCTTCTCCACCTGCTGTCCGCACCGGAACAGCTCGCCGAGGTCCTGGTCGACCTCTCGCTGGTGGCCAACGTCGTCGAGGAGGCACTTCGGATCGAACCGGCGGCCAGCCTCGTCGACCGCTATGCCACCCGCAACGTGGTGCTCGCAGGGGTGGCCATCCGCAGGGGCGACCTGGTGACCGTGTCGCTGGCCGCTGCCAACCGGGACCCCGAAGTGTTCGACGACCCCGACCGCTTCGACCTGCACCGGGTCAACGCCCGCCAGCACCTGACCTTCGTGCAGGGGCCGCACGTCTGCCTTGGAATGCACCTGGCCCGGCTCGAGACCCGCGAGGCGATCGAGGCCGTTCTCGACCTGTTGCCGGGGATACGCCTCGAACCGGAGCGCTCGACGCCGGCCCGGGGACTCGTGTTCCGCAAGCCCGGTTCGGTCGCGGCTGTCTGGGACGTGTCACGGCGGGCGCGGACCGGATAGGCGCAGAAGAAACGGAGGTTGCCTCCATGGGGCCGAAACAGCACTGCCGGTACTGCGACGAGTGGCTGGGGTTCGGTGAGGACATGTGTACACGGTGTGGTTCGACCCAGGTCACCGACTGCTGGATCGGCAGGTGCCCCGAAGTCCTGGAGCCGGACGAAGACATGTGCCAGGTCTTCGGCACCGCCAGGGACGACGGCGATGACCGACCTCCCCGCATCGCATATGACGGCTGTGGGCACGCTGGCGTACGCTGCATGCATGGGAAGGTATCCCCGTTGCACGATCGAGGTCCGGGTCACGCCGCGGGCCGGGCGCAACGACATCCGGGTGAGCGACGGCCTCGTCCGGATCAGGGTGGCTGAGATCCCGGAGAACGGGCGCGCCACCGACGCCGCCCGCCGGGTCCTGGCAACGGCCCTGGGCCTGAGGCGCCGCTCGGTGACCCTGCGGACCGGAATGACCTCGCGGACGAAGCGGTTCCATGTCGAGGGCCTCTCCCGGGACGAGGCCCTCGAACGCCTGGACGGCTGAGCCCGCACCCTGTGCCCGTGGCCGGATCGCTCCGGAGAGGTCCGTGAACAGCCACCTGTTCGCCGGCCAGACCTACTCGCTCCTCGCCGACGCTGCGGTCCTCCTCCATTTCGGCTACCTCGTGTTCCTCGTGGTCGGCGGATTTCTCGCCTGGAGGTTCCCCCGGGCGATCTGGCCCCACCTGGCCACCGTGGCATGGGCGATCGGGGTCGTGGTGATCAGCTACCCGTGCCCGCTCACGGACCTCGAACGGTACTTCCGGCCGTCGGTAGAGGAGCGGGGCTTCATCGAGCGCTACCTGGAAGGCGTCATCTACCCCGAGGGGCACCTGGTCACCGCCCGCCTGGTCGTGGTCGTGGCCGTCACCGTCTCATACGCGGGGATCATCCGGAGACGACTCAGTCCCGGGCGCTAGCGCGACCAGCCGGCCTCGCCCAGCAGGGGCACGAACGACACCGGCAGGAGTGATTCGGGCACAGACCCGCCGACCCCCTCCTCGCTCCGGGTCACCCGGACCAGTTCCTGTCCGTGGCGACGCCCACCGACCGGCATCACGAGCCGGCCCCCTACACCCAGTTGGGCCACCAGTTCGTCGGGAACGACCGGACCCGATGCCGCCACCACAATGCCGTCGTAGGGGGCACCCGGAGGCCAACCCAGGCTCCCGTCCCCCTCGACCACGTCTGCTGCGTAGCACAGGTCGGCGAGTCGATCGCGCGCACCGACAGCCAGCGACGGCCGGCGTTCGACCGATGTCACGACAGCCCCCATCTCGGCCAGGAGGGCAGCCTGGTAGCCCGAGCCGGTGCCCACGTCGAGCACCGACCCGCCCGGCCGCAGGTCGAGGGCCTGCAGGGTGAACGCCACGATGTACGGCTGCGAGATCGTCTGGCCCGCACCGATCGGGAGCGGACCGTCCCCGTAGGCCTCAGCCTGCACGGAGGCGGGCACGAACAGGTGCCGGGGAACCACCGCCATCGCCGCCAGGACCCGGAGGTCTGAAATGCCGCGCGCCGCGATCTGCTCGTCGACCATTCGCCGACGGGCATCTACCGGGTCCGGGGCCGGCTGCCGGGGTCTCACCTGGACATCGTGACACCCGACGGCCCTTCATGTCGTCGACGACCCTGCTCAGCCGGGCGACCACCAGGCGGCATCATCCCGACCGACCACTACCCGCTCGCCCACCGGGTTGACCGGTTGCACGACGACGGTCGGACCATCGGCATCTACGAGGGTGTGGACCAGGGCACGGCCGTCCGGCGACCAGGTGGGCTGCTGGGCCGGCCGGTCGTCGTCGACGACGGGGGCGAGCCCGGCTGTTAGCGCTCGCTGCCGCAGTTGGGGCAGTTGGCGTCGCTGACGTCCATCCACTCGTTGCAGGCGTCGCAGTGCACGCCGCTGCGGGAAGGCACGTCGGCCGTGCCGCCCATGCCGACGCCGGGGCCGTCGTCGAAGAAGTCGCTCATGGTCCCTCCTTCCCAGGTCTCGTGTGTGTGTCTCGCTCACCCACATGGTCGCACTCCCCTGTGACAACAAGCCCTGCGACAGCGGACTTCCCCGGTCAGTTCTGGTCGAACCTGCTGGCGAACGACGGCACCCGTCCCGGTTGTGGCGGCACGCCCACCTCGCCACCGTGGTAGGCCCGCTCGTAGAGAGCTATCTCCCGTACGACCGGGCGGGGCGGCTCGGCGGCCATCCAGAGGCGCAACAGCTCCCGCCGCCGGTCGGTGTCGCAGGTGAAGGCCGTGCGGGCGTGGAGCACCGTGAAGTTGTTGGCGACAACCGCCTCACCCGGCTGGAGCGTGAAGGCGACCCTCAGGTCGGGGCGCTGTGCGGTCGCCTCGAACAGTTCGAGCGCCTCCCGCTCGTCGTCCGTGATCTCGATGGCCGGGTCCTCGTCGGCTGCGATCTCGACGAACTCCCTCACATAGCGGCAGCTGAGGAGGCCGTCGCACACGCTGTACACGGGAACCCGCCATGGGGTCACCGGCTCGGTGCCCTCCTCGTTCTCACCGAAGCGGTGGTACCGGAAGCCCCGGTACAGGTGCTCGAGCAGGTCCGGTCGGGTCGCCCTGATCTCCTCGTGGACGGTGGGCGAACTGACGAACCGGCTCTCGCCGCCCTCGGTTGCAGCGGCGAGGCAGAGGAACGACAACAGGTCGGCCGGGTCACAGTGGGGGGTGAGCTCGGAGCGGTTGCGGTAGGCGCGGGCGTGCGGGTCGACGTCGGACACGTCGATCACGTGGCCCAGGCGTTCGCCCATGACGCTCTGCGATACGGCCCGGCCCAGGCACAGGCCGATGCCCCAGAAGAACATGGCGACTTCATCTCCCGAGAGGCGGTCGACGGGGAACCCGCGCAGCAGGACCATGCCGGTGCCGTACAGGGCTTCGAGGCGAACTGCCTCGATGGTCGGGCCCAGGTCGCCGAGCGGCAGGTCCTCGGAGCCGGCATCCACCGGGTCGATGCCTTCGGCTACCAGCCGAACGGCCGCCTCCTCGAGCATGGCGTATGCCGCCGGTTCCATGTCGACCGCGAAGTCGTCGATCCCGCCGCCCTCCGACCCACGCCAGAGGGCGGCTTCGGGTATGACAACTGCAGAATCAGGTTCCACGGTCGCGCAACCTAGGCGCGGTCGGCGGAGTGGGTCATCCCAGTCGGCCGAAGAAGGTCATGCGGGCGTGTTCCGAGAGCGACAGCCCCGGCTCGGTGTTGTAGGCGAGAACCACGAGGATGCGTGTGCGGTCGCCAACCACGGGGGTGACCCGGTGGAGGGCGTCCCGGCCCCGGAACAGGGCGAGGTCGCCGGCCCGCTGGTCGAGGGCGACCGGAGGTCGGTCCGGCCTGCCGTCGAGAACTGCGGCGACCCCCTGCTCGTTGTGCTCGCCGCGTTCGGCGCTGCGCATGGCGTCGATGTACTCGAACGTGCCACCGGCGCCGGGTGCCTGGACGAGCAGCGTGACGGCGAACGACGAGTTGTCGAAGTGCCAGCCCAGTTCCTGTCCGGCGAGGAAGTAGTTGACGTTGATGGACGACAGCGGGTCGGCGTATTCGAAGAGTTCGTCCTCGCCGAGCACGTCGCACAGCATCGACCGGAACACCGGGTCGTCGTAGAAGGTGCGCAGCGCCGACTCATCGGGGACCAGGTCGGCGGTGACGGCACCTTTGGTGCTGGCCACCTCCCGGCTGCGGGCGTCGTTCTGCGGGTACGACTGGTCGGCGGTCTCAAGGTAGACGGTGTGCGTCTGCTCGGAGTGGAACGCCAGGTGCTGGAGCGATTCGGCCTCGGCCACGAGTTGCCGGACGGCCGCCGGGAGGAGGAAACCCGACAGCACGAGCGCCCCGTCCCGGTCGAGGGTGGCGCGGCACTGCGCCCTGTAGCCGTCGTCGTGGAGCGGATGGGCGTCGAGGTCGACGACCTGACAGAGGGATGGGACCGACATGGACCGGAGGGTACGTCTCTTCTAGTCTTCGCGCATGATGGCCGGCAGGCAGACGCCCGTGCTCGATCGGGAGCAGGTGGCCCGCTACGAGAGCGACGGCTACCTGTACCTCGAGGACGCACTGACCCCCGCCCGACTGTCCCTCCTTCGGGAGGTGTTCAACGGATGGGTGGACGAGAGCCGGACACACGAGGGACCGTACGGCGAGACCTTCGACGGGCGGCCCCGCTTCGACGTGGAACCCGGCCACAGCGCCGAGCATCCGGCGTTGCGGCGCGTCGCCTCCCCGGTCGAGGTGTCCGACGCCTACCTGGACGTGATGCGCGACAACCCGGCGCTCGACGCCGTGGCCCAGCTCATCGGCCCGAACCTGCGTTTCCGCGAGTCCAAGGTCAACTCGAAGCTCGCCGGCACGGCAACCCACCTGAAGTTCCACCAGGACCTCCCGTTCGGACCCCTGACCAACGAGGACCTGGTCACGGTCCTGTTCCACCTCGACGATGTGACTCCTGAGAACGGCCCCCTCGAGGTGGTGCCGGGCAGCCACCGGGGCCCGCTGTACGAGCACTGGCACGACGGGATCTTCACCGGTGCGGTCAGCCCCGAGGTGGCGGCATGGGCGCAGGAACAGGTCGTCACCTGCTGTGGGGCCGCCGGCTCCGCCTACCTCATGAACGCCCGGGTGCTGCACGGCTCGGCACCGAACCTCTCGGACCGGGCACGCTCGCTGTTCATCGTCCAGTACCACGCCGAGGACGCCCACCCGCTGGCCCCCAACCACCTGCCCAGCCGCTTCGACCAGGAGGTGGTGGTCGGCGTGGACACGGGGCGCGTCCGGTGCTCCGACTACGAGGTCACCATTCCCGAGATGCCCAGCGTGGCCTCGTTCTTCACCGTCCAGGCAGTCGGGAAGTAGGCGGAGCGACCCCTCGTCGCACCTCGACCCCCCAGCCTGTAGCCACACCTCCAGATCGTGGCAGTCGGCAGCCGGGTCGCCGCACCTCAGCCGAACAGGTCGGGTTGGGCGGACACGATCTGTTGCCTGGTGGCACCGGACGCCGGTGAGGCGGCGATCGCCGCAGCCGTCTCCAGCGCCTCGCCCACCACGTCGTCGCCTTCGACCACCCGGTTGGCCAACCCGACCCGCAGCGCCTCGGCGGCGTCGATGACCCGGCCGGTGAGGCACAGGTCGCGGGCCACGGGATCGGGCACGACGGTGCGCACCAGGTCGTAGGCGGCGGGGATGCCGGCCTGCACCTGGGGTTGGCCGAACGTGGCGTCGACGTGGGCGAGGCGCAGGTCGCACATCAGCGCCAGGTCCATGCCGCCGGCCACCGCCGGTCCGGCGATGGCGGCGATCAGCGGCTTGGCGAAGGTGTGGACGGCGTGGTGGTAGGCGTCGGCGTCGGCGAAGAGCTCATCGAGCGAGTCGGCCTCGGCGATCTCCCCGAGGTCGAAGCCGGCGCAGAACGTGGTGCCGGCACCCGTCAGGACGACGACCCGGCAGCCGTCATCTGCTGCGAGGCCGTCGAGCGTGTCGGCCAGCAGGTGGCGGAGCTCCGCGCTGAGTGCGTTGCGACGCTCGGGTCGGTCGAGGGTGAGCAGCACGACGCCGTCGCCCTGTGCCTCGACCCGCAGCGGTCCGTTGCCTGAGGATGTCGCCATGGGTGTCCTCCGGGGATCAGCGGTCAGTGCCGGGGGATCAGGCCCAGGCCCAGGATCGTGTTCAGGGCCTCGAGCAGCTTCTCGAGTTCTGCCGGGTCGTCGCTGGCGAGGCCGGTTCGCACCAGCGCCCACCCCGACTCCTGGAGGACGGCTGCTGCGGACTCCACGTCGAGGTCGGTCCTGACCGAGCCCTCGTCCTGGCCCCGGGAGAGCACGCCCCTAAGGAGGGCGCGGATGCGGTCGCGTTGCAGGTCGGATGCCATCCGGGCAACCTCGCCCTCGACCAGGTCGGTGTCGCCGATCAGCGAGGCGCGCAGGAGTTCGTCGTGGCCGTAGTGGTCGACGGTCGCCTCGACCAGGGAGCGGAGCAGTTCGGGAACGGCGCCATGTGCCGAAAGTGCATGCTCGGCAGCGTCCAGGAACCGTTCGAGCGAGTGCTCGACCACCGTCAGGTACACGTGCTGCTTGGAGTCGAAGTGGAGGTAGAGGCTGCCCTTGCCCGTGCCGGCCTCGACGGCGATGTCCTCGACGGTGGTGCGCTTGTAGCCGAACCTGCGGAACCGGGCCTCGGCGGCGGCCAGTAGCCGCTCTGCGGGATCGACGGTGGTGGCGGTGGCAACGGTTGCGGTCACGGGCGTCACCCTACTCCACTTGACAAGAAATGACCAGACTCCTATTCTGGTCACTGGTCATATCTCTTGCCACCTGCACCAAAGCGAGCCTGCTGTGCCCCAGTTACAGACCACCTACCCCCGGCCCCCGTCGAGCTTCCTGTCCGACGACCACGACGACTTCCGACGGACCGTGGCGTCGTTCGTCGAACGCGAGATCCGGCCCAACGCCGACGCATGGGAACAGGACGGACAGTGCAGCCGTGAGCTCTACGCGAAGGCCGGTGCCGCCGGGTTCCTCGGGCTCCGCTACGACCCCGAACTCGGCGGCAGCGGGCTTGACTTCATGGCCACCTGTGTGCTGGCCGAAGAACTGGCCAAGGGCGACTCCATCGGAACCGCCGTCGCCCTCATGGCCCAGTCCGAGTTCGCCCTCGCCATCCTCGCCGACGAGGCCAGCGACGAGCTCAAGGCCGCATGGATGGCACCGGCCATCGCCGGCGAGCTGATCGGCGCCATCGGGGTGTCCGAACCCGACGCCGGATCCGATGTGGCCGCCATCACCACCCGTGCCCGCCGCGACGGCGGCGACTACGTGATCTCCGGTCAGAAGACCTTCATCTCCAACGGCACCCGGGCCGACTTCATCACCCTCGCCGTGCGCACCGGCGAGGCAGGCCCCAGGGGCATCTCCCTCGTCGTGTTCCCCACCGACACGCCCGGCTTCGAGGTCGGACGGCGCCTCGACAAGCTCGGGGCACGTGCGTCGGACACCGGCGAACTGTTCTTCGACGAGTGTCGCATCCCGGCCACCAACCTGGTCGGCGAGGAGGGCCACGGGCTCCGGTACATCCTCTCCCACTTCGGCGGCGAACGCCTGGTGATCGCCGCCTTCGCCGTCGGCATCATGGAGCGCCTGATCGAGTTGGGGCTCGACTATGCGGGCAGCCGCGAGGTCTTCGGCGGGCCGATCCTCGGACTGCAGACCTGGCGGCACCGGTTCGCCGAGATGGCCACACGCCTCGAGGCCACCCGGCTCCTCGCACACCATGCGGCACGCCTGCTCAGCGACCACGAACCGCCGGGCGACATGGCCGTGTCGATGGCCAAGCTCCACGCAGCCGACGCCGTGCAGTTCGTGGCCGCAGAGGTACTCCAACTCCACGGCGGGTTCGGCCAGATGGAAGAGTCGCCGATCCCCCGCTACTACCGCGACGTCGCCGGCTTCTCCATCGGCGCCGGCACGTCCGAGATCATGCGCGAGCTCATCGCCCGCGCGCTCATCTAGCCACCCGAACCTGAGAAGGGACCAGACCATGACCACGACAGAAGACACCCCGAGGGTCGGCGCCATCGACGCCTGGATGACGATCCCGCCGCCGGGGTCCGCCGACCGCTGGCCGACCTCGTTCTGGCACATCTTCCGCAAGTACGGCGTCGAGGAGCGCTTCAGGCGCGGCTTCACCGTCGACGAGGTGCTCGCCGAGATGGACGACGCCGGCGTCGACATCGGCGTGGCGTCGTCGTTCAAGTTCCTCGACTCGTGGGTCGTCAGCAACGACGAGAACGCCGCCTACGTCCGGGAGGCCCCCGACCGGTTCATCGGCGCCTTCACCGTCGACATCCGCGACCCCATGCCGGCCATCCGCGAGTTCCGGCGCTGCGTCGAGGAACTCGACTACAAGGCGTTCCGCCTCGAACCCTTCCAGTGCGGCGACGGACGCACCACCGCCCCGCCGCCCACCGACCGCATCTACTGGCCGTTCTACGTGGCCTGCTGCGAATACGACATCCCGCTGTGCATCCAGGTCGGCCACACCGGGCCGCTGCTCCCCTCCGAGTGCGGACGCCCCATCTACCTCGACGAGGTGGCCCTCACCTTCCCCGAACTCAAGATCCTCGGCACGCACGTGGGCGACCCGTGGCAGGACGAGATGACGATCCTCGCCTGGAAGCACCCGAACGTCTACGTGGAGGCCTCCGCCCGGCCGGCCCGCCACTGGTCCGACAGCGTCAAGAAGTTCTCCGGCGGCTACGGCCAGGACAAGATGATCTGGGCCACCGACTACCCGCTGCTGCCGTTCAAGCGCACCGTCGACGACATCTACGACTGCGGGTTCTCCCCCGAGGCGACCCGCAAGATCCTGCGCGACAACGCCGCAAAGGTGTTCAAGATCGATGCCTGACCTGCTGTCCCACGAACGGGACGACCGCGGGGTCCACACGATCACGTTCCGCCGCCCCGAGGTGCGCAACGCCCTCAACCCGCAGGCGTTCACCGAACTGATCGGGGCGTGCGGAAAGGTCGGCGCCGACCCCGCCGCCCGGGCAATGGTGCTGACCGGCAAGGGGGTGGCGTTTTCAGCCGGCGGCGACTTCGACGCACTCCAGGACCTGCTCGACGGCGACCGCCGGTACGCCGAGGCGGAGCTGCGCCATGCCAACGACGGGATCCTCGCCATCGCCGGGCTCGAGGTCCCCACCGTGGCCGCCGTCAACGGCGATGCCTACGGCGGGGGTGCCGCCGTGGCGCTCTCCTGCGACTTCCGGATCATGGGCGACGGGGCCCGCCTCGGGTTCGTGTTCGCACGGCTGGGCCTCTCGGGAGCCGACACCGGCGCCACCTGGTGGCTCAACCGCCTGGTGGGACCGGTACGGGCCATGGAGATCGTCACCCTCGGGGCCGTCTACTCCGCCGAAGAGGCACTCGCCGCCGGACTGGTCACCGAGGTCACACCGGCCGACGACTTCGCAACGGCCGTCGACGGGTTCGTGGACCGGCTGGCCGGGCTCGCCCCCCTCGCCACCCGGGGCAACAAGCGGGCCCTGGCCGGCATCGGACAGCGGACGCTCGCCGAGCACCTCGACCTCGAGGCCGCCATCCAGGCCGAGGCGATCTCTTCCGGAGACTTCAGGGAGGGCCTCGACGCCGCCAGGAACAAGCGCCAACCGACCTTTCGGGGGAACTGATGGATGTCCACCTGTCACCACGCCAACTCGAGCTGCGGGCCGAGGTCCGTGCCTTCCTCGACGAGCACTATCCGCCCGACCGGATCCTCCAGATGGAACGGGACCTCGAGTACCCCGACGCCTTCTACCGGGAGTGTGCCGCCCGCGGCTGGACCGGCATCCCGGTGCCCGTCGAGTACGGGGGCTCCGACGGCTCGGTCCTCGACCTCTGCGTCTTCGTCGAGGAGGTCGGGAAGACGTCGATCTCGATGGCCACGCTGTACATCACCGGCACCATCTTCGGCTCGCACGCACTGCACATCTGCGGCTCTCCGGAACAGGCCGCCCGCTACCTCCCGGCCATCGTCACCGGCGACAAGCGGTTCGCCCTGGGCATGTCCGAGCCCGGGGCCGGCTCGGACTTCGCCGGCATGACCACCACCGCCGAGAAGGTCGACGGCGGCTGGCGGGTCAACGGCGCCAAGGGTCCGATCTCCGGCGCTGAACGCGCCGAGACGATCATCACCGCCGCCCGCACCAACACCTTCCCCGACCAGCCCCGCCAGAAGGGCATCACCCTCTTCCTCGTCGACAACCCCAGCCCCGGCCTGTCGTTCGAGCGCCGCGACTACCTGTCCATGAAGGCCCTGATGGTCAACGACATCGCCTACGACGACGTCTTCGTGCCCGACGATGCGGTGCTCGGCGACATCGACGACGGCTGGCTGAACCTCGCCAAGCTGATGGACCCGGAGCGCCTCGCCAATGCCGCCCAGTCGATCGGTGTCGCCCAGGCGGCGATCGATGATGCCGTCGTCTACGCCCGCAACCGGGAGCAGTACGGCGGCCCCATCTCCCGGTTCCAGGCCGTCTCCCACCCGCTGGCCGAATCACAGGCCGAGGTCGCCGCCGCCCGACTGCTCGTCTATGCGGCCGCCCACAAGCGCGATGTCGAGGGGCCCTGCCCCATGGAGGCCTCGATGGCCAAGATGCTGGCCAACAACGTGGCAGGCCGGGCCACCTCCAACGCCATGCAGGTGGCGGGCGCCCGCGGCTTCGAGGCCGAATCGCACTTCATGCGGCGCCACCTCGAGGTGCGGGGCTGCGAGCTCGGCGGCGGGACCAGCCAGATCCAGCGCAACATCATCGCCCACCACATGGGCCTGCGATGAGGGCCCTGGTCTACGAAGGCCCCGGTCGGATCACCCTCGGCGACATCGACGAGCCGGTCCCGGCCGACGGTGAGGTACTCCTCGCCGTGGACGCCGCCGGGGTCTGTGGCACCGACCGCCACATCGTGGCCGGCGACCTCGGGGTCCCGGCCGGCACCGTGCCCGGGCACGAGATCTGCGGCACGGTCCTCGAGGTGCACGGCGACGCCGACGGCTGGAGGCCGGGCGACCGGGTGGCCTCCCTCGGCCAGGCCACGTGCGGCACGTGCCCGCCGTGCCTCGACGGCCGCTCCAACCGCTGCCGCACCCCGGAGATCCTCGGAATGGCCCGACAGGGCGGGTTCGCCGAACGGGTCGCCCTGCCCGCCTCCTGCCTGATCGGCCTCCCCGACGGCATCTCCGACGCCGTCGGCGCCATCGCCTCGGACGCCATCGCCACCCCGTACCACGCCCTCGACACCGTCGGCCGGCTGCAGGCCGGCGAGACCGTGGTGGTCATAGGGGCCGGTGGCCTCGGCCTCCACGCCGTCCAACTCGCACGCTTTCTGGGCGCCGCCCGGGTCGTGGCCGTCGATCCGTCGGCAGCGGCCCGCGACGCAGCAATCGCCGCCGGGGCCGACGAGACCCTCGACCCGACCGTCGACGACGAGCCGGCCCGTGCGCTGCGACGCATCGCACGCGGCGCCACCCTGGTGCTCGAGTGCGTGGGGCGGGCCGAGACCGTCGAACTCGGCCTCGGCGCCCTCGCACCCGGCGGGCGCCTCGTGGTCGTCGGCGTCGGCACCGACCGGCCACGGCTGCCGCCCCTCGGCATGTTCATCGGCGCCGAACTCGGCGTCCTCGGATCGTTCGGGTCCACGACCGTCGAGATCCGCACCGTGCTCGACCTCATCGCCTCGGGGCACCTCGACGTGTCCCGGTCGATCCACCGCGAGGTCCCGATCGCCGAAGCCGCCACCGTGTTCACCGAGCCCCTCGGGCCCGGCCGGACCGTGATCATCCCCAGGGAGCAGGTCAAATGAACGACGACCCCACAGACAACGACGACGTCCTGGTCGACATCGCCGACGGCGTCGGCACGGTCACCCTCAACCGGCCCGACCGGCTCAACACGCTGGCCAACCCGACGGTCGGCCTGCTCGTCGACGCACTCGACGTAGTCGCCGCCGACGACAGCGTCCGCGTCGTGGTGCTCGCCGGCAACGGCAGGTACTTCTGCGCCGGCGCCGACCAGGCCGAGATGGTTGAGCGCAAGCCGCAGGAATGGGAGCCGATCGTGCGCCGCTACCTCGACCCGGTCCGGGCCATCGTCGGGATGGACAAGCCGGTCATCGCCGCCCTCCACGGCGACGCCGTCGGCGGCGGCCTGGGCCTGGCGCTGGCCTCCGACTTCCGCATCGCCGCCAGGGGCATCCGCCTCGGCGCCCCGTTCACCCCCATCGGCCTCGCCGGCTGCGACATGTCGGCCGGCTGGTTCCTGCCCCGCCTGGTCGGACTCGGCAGGGCGACCGAGCTGATGTTCACCGGGCGCCTGGTCGACGCCGACGAGGCGCTCGACATCGGACTGGTGCAACAGGTCGTCGACGCCGACGGGCTCTCCGACGCCGTCGCCGGGTTGGCGGCCAGGCTCGCCGACGGACCGCCCATCGCCCACGCCTGGACAAAGCGGGCCATCCACCGCTCCCTCGGCGTCGACATGGACGCAGAGTTCGAGTTCGAGATCTTCGCCCAGGTCCAGTGCATCCAGACCGAGGACCACCACGAAGGGGTCCTGGCGTTCCAGGAGAAGCGCCGACCGGAGTTCCGCGGTGTCTGACCCGACGTCCGAACAGGGCGCCCTCCGGGCCGAGGTGGCGAAGTTCACCGCCGCCGAGATCACCCCGAACGCCACCCGCTGGGACACCGAGCACGGCGACGGCGCCTACCCGATGCACCTGTTCACCCGCCTGGGGGAACTCGGGTGGCTCGGAATCGGTTTCGACGAGGCGATCGGCGGTTCGGGCGGTGGCCCGGTCGAACGGTGCATCCTGTTCGAGGAGCTCGCCTACGGCTCGGCCGGGGCGGCACTCGGCCTCTACGTGCACACGGCGCTGGCGGCCGGGGCGCTCGCCGACATCGCCGACGCCGCACTGGCCGAACGCTTCGTCCCCGGCCTGCTGGCCGGCACCACCACCGGAGCGTGGGCGTACGCCGAACCCGACTCAGGCGCCGACGTCACCCGGGTCCGCCTGGCCGCCAGCCGGGACGGCGACCACTTCGTACTGAACGGGTCGAAGGTGTACATCACCAACGGCACCTTCGCCGACCTGATCCTGGTGGTCGTCCGGACCTCGGGCGAGCCGGGGCGGCTCGGCGGCCTCTCGGTCCTCGCCGTCGACGGGGCCTCCGAAGGACTCACCCGCACACCGATGGACAAGCTGGGCATGCGACCGTCCGAACTAGCCGAACTGCACTTCGACGACTGCGTCGTGCCCGCCGACCGCCTGGTCGGCGAGGTCGACCGGGGGTTCCGACAGTGCCTGGCCGTCCTGTCGCAGGGCCGGGTGTTCGCCGGGGCGCTCGCCCTGGGCCTGGGACGCGCCGCCTTCGACTCAGCGCTCGCCCATGTCGGCACCCGCGAGCAGTTCGGCGCTCCCCTGGCAGACAAGCAGGTGGTCCGGATGACCGTCGCCGAAATGGCCACCCGCCTGCGCACGGTCCGGCACCTCGTCTACTCCGCTGCCGAGACGCTGGGCGGCGGCGGTGACTACGACACGGCTGCATCCATCGCCAAGCTCGTCGCCTCCGAGACGGCCACCTGGGTGAGCGAGCGCTGCCTGCACCTCCACGGCGCCCAGGGCTTCATGCTCGAGAGTCCGGCCCAACGCTTCTACCGTGACTGCAAGATCAACGAGTGGGGCGAGGGCGCCAACGAACTGCAGCGGGAGATGATCTTCGAAGCGACCACGAAGGGCTTCCGGCCCTGACCAGGAGGAACATCCCCATGACCCCGACCGAGACCGTCAACGCCTTCATCGCCGCCATCGAGCGAAAGGACATCGAGGCGGCCATCGCACTCGTCACCGACGACGTGTCGTACGAGAACATGCCCATGCAGCCGATAGTCGGCCCCGAGGCCATGGCCACCACCCTCGAGATGTTCCTCGCTCCGGCCTCGGAGGTCGAGTGGCCGATCCTGCGCCAGTTCGAGGTCGGCGACATCGTGGTGAACGAGCGCCTGGACCGCTTCAGGGTCGGCGACGGCTGGCTCGAGTTGCCCATCGCCGGCATCTTCGAGGTGACCGACGGCAAGATCAGCCTCTGGCGCGACTACTTCGACATGGCCACATACTCTGGGCAGATGTCCGAACTCACCGGGGGCTCATGACCCCGACCCCGGACAGCGCGCGGCTCGACACTTCCCCGCTGTCGCAGTTCCTCGACATCGAACAGGTCACCACCCCCGACGGGGTGGAGTGCCGGATCGCCATCGATGGTCGGCACCTGAACCCGAACGGTTCGATGCACGGCGGGGCGATGTTCACCCTGCTGGACCTCGCCATGGGGGTCACCACCAGCACCTACCTCGAGCCCACGCAGATGTGCGCCACCGCCGAGATCCGGGTCCGGTACCTCAAGCCGGTGTTCGAAGGGTCGGTCGTGGCAACGGCCTCTGTGGTCGACCACCAGGGACGCAGGATCAGCCTCGAGGCCCGGGCGACCGACGACCGTGGCGAAGAGGTCGCCACCGCCTCTGCGACCTTCATCGCCTTCGAACCCAGGGAAGGCTCCGCCTACGCCGGCTGACTACCTGCGTGCCGCTTCGGCCTCCTCAGTAGCCTTGCGGGCACAAGGGATCGCGGTCGCGGCCATTTCGCACCACGAACCGCGCCATCCCGCCCTCGTAGCTCAGTCGGATAGAGCGACCGCCTCCTAAGCGGTAGGCCACAGGTTCGATTCCTGTCGAGGGCGCATGCCAACGACATTTCACGACGCACCCGCCTGGTACCGACGCGCCCTCGACGTGCCCTACGCCGACCGCACCGTCACCGTCGACGGCGCCGACATCCACTACCTCGCCTGGGGCGAAACCGGACGGCCCGGCCTCGTGTTCGTCCACGGCGGCGCCGCCCACGCCCACTGGTGGACTCACGTGGCCGCCCAGTTCGCCGGCGTCTACCGGGTGGCGGCCATCGACCTCTCCGGGCACGGCGACAGCGACCGTCGCGACGAGTACTCCCTGGAACGCTGGTGCAACGAGGTCGTGACAGCGGCCGACGACGCCGACATGGCCGGACCCCCGATCGTGATCGGGCACTCCATGGGTGGCTTCGTCACGCTCGCCACCGCCGCCGCCCACGGCGACCGGATCGCCGGAGCAGTCATCATGGACTCGCCGGTCACCGCCCCCGACCCCGAGATGGAAAGCGGCCGGCGCAGCCAGTTCCGGGACCCCAAGGTGTACCCCGACGCCGCCACGGCCATCGCCCGCTTCCGCACCGTCCCCGAACAGGACCACTACGAGCCCTGGGTCATGGCCCACGTCGCCGCCACGTCGCTGCGCCCCGTCGAGGGCGGCGTCACCTGGAAGTTCGACCCCGCCATCTTCATGCCCCGCCGCTCCGCCGCCAACGAACTGCTGGCCACCGTCACCTGCCGGGTGGCGCTGTTCCGTGCCGAGCACGGGCTCGTCACCCCCGACATCGGCGCCTACATGTACGAACAACTCGGCCGGGTCGCCCCGGTCATCGAGATCCCGCTCGCCGGCCACCACCTCATGCTCGACCAACCGCTCCTGGTCGTCACCGCCCTGCGGACCCTGCTCGCCGACTGGGAGCACTCGGTTCCCTTCGAACGCGACTAGGCCCAGACGGGGCACACAGCCTCCCCGTCCCGCTACCGTTCAGTCCCATGCCCATGCGCCTCCACGACACCGTCCGCGGCGAGATCGTGCCGTTCGAACCCGGCCCCGACGTGTCCATGTACGTCTGCGGCATCACACCGTACGACGCCACCCACCTCGGCCACGCCTTCACCTACCTCACCTTCGACCTGGTCATCCGCCGCCTCGAGGACCTCGGGCACACCGTGCGCATGGTCCGCAACGTCACCGACGTCGACGACTCGATCCTCCCCAAGGCCCGCGAACTCAAGGTCGACTACCGGTCCCTCGCCGCCGTCGAGATGGCGCACTTCGACGCCGACATGGTGGCGCTCGACATGCGCCCCGCCACCGTCGAACCGTGGGCCACCCAGTCGATCGAACCCATGCTCGACCTGATCCAACGCCTCTCCGACGCCGGCCACACCTACACCGTCGACGGCACCACCTTCTTCGACGTCTCCACCGACGAGCACTTCGGCTCCCTGTCCGGATACGACGAGGCCACGATGCTGGCCCTCGCCGCCGAACGGGGCGGCCACCCCGACGACCCGAGGCAGCGCAACCCCCTCGACTTCATCCTCTGGCAGCCCTCCGGCACAGACGAGCCGGCCTGGAACTCGCCCTTCGGGGCCGGGCGACCCGGCTGGCACATCGAATGCTCCGCCATGGCGATGGCCAACCTCACCGGCACCATCGACCTCCACGGTGGCGGCGACGACCTCGTGTTCCCCCACCACGAATGCGAAGACGCCCAGACCCGCGGCGCCACCGGCGAGCCGCTGGCCCGCCACTGGATGCACGTCGGCATGGTCGCCTACGAGGGCACCAAGATGTCGAAGTCGCTCGGCAACCTCGTGTTCGTGCGCATGCTCCGCAACCTCCACGATCCACGGGCCCTGCGCATCGCCATGCTGTCCCACCACTACCGAGCCGGCTTCGAGTGGTTCGACGCCGACATCGACGACGGGGTCACCCGCCTCGAGCGCCTGGTCGACGCCGAACGCCGACCCTGCGGACCCGACCCGGCCCCCACGCTCGCCGCCGTCCGGGCCGCCCTCGACGACGACCTCGACGCACCGACCGCCCTCGACGCCATCGACGTGCTCGCCGGTGCGATCATCGCCCACGCCGGCGACGACCCTTCGGCGCCTGCCGGCCTGCGCGAGGCCGCCGGCCTGCTCGGCATCCGCCTCGACGAGTCCCCGGCGGGCGACGCCCCCTCCGGGACCTGAGCGGTTCGTCCGAACCTCCCTGCCCGACCCTCACCTATCCTGAACCGGTGCTGCGCCTCACCGACAGCCTGACCGGCAACAAGGTCGAGTTCACCCCCCGCGACCCGGGGAAGGCGTCCGTGTACTGGTGCGGGCCCACCGTCTACGACGCCCCCCACCTCGGCCACGCCCGCAGCACCCTCGCCTTCGACATCCTCGTCCGCTACCTGCGCTGGACCGGCCTCGACGTGACGGCGGTGTCCAACATCACCGACATCGACGACAAGATCATCGCCAGGGCCGCCGACGAGGGGACCACCGAACCCGAACTGGCCCAGCACTTCGAAGACGTGTTCATCACCGAGATGGACCGCCTCGACATCGCCCACCCCGACCTGCGACCCCGGGCCACCGAGTACGTCGACCAGATGATCGACATCATCAGCCAACTCGTCGACCGGGGCATGGCCTACACCACCGGCTCCGGCGTCTACTACGACGTCGACCGCCTCGACGGCTACGGCGCCCTTGCCGGCCAGTCACCCGAACAGTTGCGGGAGGGCGCCGGCGCCCGGGTCGAGGTCGACGACGACAAGGCCGACCCGCTCGACTTCGCACTCTGGAAGGCCGCCAAGCCCGGCGAACCCACCTGGGACTCACCGTGGGGGCCCGGTCGGCCCGGCTGGCACATCGAGTGCGTGGCCATGTCGCTCGACCTGCTCGGCGACGGCTTCGACATCCACGGCGGCGGCGACGACCTGGTGTTCCCCCACCACGAGAACGAACGGGCCGAATGCCTCGGCTGCGGCCGGCCCTTCGCCCAACTGTGGGTGCACAACGGCATGGTCCAGGTCGGCAGCGAGAAGATGTCGAAGTCGCTCGGCAACTTCCGGACCCTCGCCGACCTGCTCGACACCTGGGACCCACGTGCGCTGCGCCTGCTGGTCCTGCAGACCCACTACCGCAAGACAATGGAAATCGGCGAGGTCACGCTCACCACCGCAGCAGCCGCCCTCGAACGACTCGACGGGTTCGCCCGTCGCATCGCCGGTGCCGACCTTCCCGACGCCGCCGCCGACGAGTCAGCCGTCGAACGGTTCCGCACCGCCATGGATGACGACCTCGGCACCGCCGGCGCCATGGCCGTGGTCTTCGACGCCGTCCGCGACGCCAACCGGGCCCTGGATGCCGAGGACGAGAACTCTGCCGCCGCACTCGCCGCCGCCGTGTTCGAGTTGACCGGCGTGCTCGGGCTACGGCTCGGCAAGGGCGCCCGGGGTGCCCCGGTCGACGAAGGAGCCGACCGTGCGATCGACGACCTGGTCGCTGCCCGCAGCGCCGCCAAGGCGGCAAAGGACTACGCCAAGGCCGACCGCATCCGCGACGAACTCACCTCGCTCGGCATCGTGATCGAGGACTCGGCCACCGGCACCACCTGGCGTCGGAGCTGACCGCTCCCGGTTCCGGGGGTCAGACAGTCGGAGTACCGAGAAAGGCCCGGATCGCCGCAGCACCCACGCCCGCCGACTCCCCGAAGAAGGCGGTCATGTGGTTACCGGCCAGTTCGACCAGGCGCCCACCCGCCAACAGGCCGAGCGTCTCGGATGCCGCCGCCTCGGAAAGAATCGGGGGCGACCCCGGCGGCCCGAACGAACCGGTGGCACGGACCAGCAGGGTCGGCTGGCGGATCCGACGCACCGTGTCGGGCCAGTCGACTTCCAGGGTCCCCTCGACCGCCTCGGCGATGTTGTCCGATCGCGAGCGGGTCCGGACCGAGCCACCAGGCAGTTCCTCCACATCGGCACGGAAGTAGTCCTCGATGCGCGGATCCCACCAGCCCTCGTAGTAGGGCATCGCCCGGACCATCTCCAGGTACTCCTCGAACGAAGGGACCGTCGCCCCCAGACGCTCGAGAGCAGGCCGGATCTGTTCGAGGATCCCCGGATCCACCGTCGCCGGCGCATCCAGGACCACGCACCGCTCGACACGGTCCGCGTGGTTCGCAGCCAGGTAGTAGGTCAGCAGGCCGCCGAACGAGTGGCCACCGATGTCGGCCCTCTCGAGGCCGAGGGCGTCGAGCAGGCCCAACACGTCCAGGGCGTGGTCGGCCATCGAATAGCCGGACGCCGGCTTGTCACTCAGACCGCGACCACGCAGGTCCACGGCTACCACCCTGCGGTCGTCGGCGAGGCCGGCGGCCACCAGCGAGTCGAAGAACCGGGCGTTCGCCGTCAGCCCCGGCATGAGGACCAGGCAGCGGCCCTTCCCCTGCTCCACGACATTGAGCCTGATCCCGTTCGTGTCGACGTACCTGCCCATCGAACCTCACGCTACGTCAGGTGGTGCCCGACGTTTGCCCGGCTCAGTCCCGCGGAACTTCACTCCAGGCCACTGCGTGACCCTCCGGGGCGTGCCCCGGCCCGCCATTCAGACCATCAGTTCCTGGGAACCTCGGACCAGGCCACGCTCTTGTCGACGCGGACGTCGCCGGGGAGGCCCAGCACACGCTCGCCGAGGATGTTGCGCATCACCTCGGACGTGCCGCCCTCGATGGTGTTGGCCCGCACCCGCAGGAATGCGTACTTGGTGCTCTCGCCACCAGTGAGCCGCAGCCCGTCCGGCCGTTTGCGTTCGTAGCCGGCCTCGTGCACCAGGCCCTCGGCGCCCAGCAGGTCGAGGCACGCTTCATAGATGTGCTGGTTCATCTCGGCCGAAATCAACTTGCCGACCGACCCCTCCGGCCCGGGGTTGCCGGACTTCGAACTGTCGCGTGCCCGCCAGTTGGTGAGGCGCAGCGCCTCGGCCTGACACCAGAGGTCGACCACCCGGTCACGGGCCACCGGCAGCGTCGCAGCGTCGAGCGACCCCTTGCGCTCGTTCCAGACGCGAATCAGGTCGCCGATGGGGCCCGCACCCTTGCGGGGCACACCGCCCCCCAGGGCGACGCGTTCGTTCATGAGCGTGGTCACCGCAGCACCCCAGCCGCCGCCGACCTCGCCGAAGACATGGTCGTGCGGGATGCGGACGTCGTCGAAGAAGACCTCGTTGAACTCGGCCTCGCCTGTGATCTGGTGGAGCGGCCGGACCTCGACCCCCTCGGCCTCCATGTCCAGCAGGAAGTAGGTCATGCCCTTGTGCTTGGGCTGCTCCGGGTCGGTTCGGGCGACCAGCATCCCCCACCTGGAAACATGGGCCAGCGTGGTCCAGACCTTCTGGCCGTTGACGATCCACTCGTCGCCATCGCGCACGGCCCGGGTGGAAAGCCCGGCCACATCGGAACCGGCACCGGGCTCGCTGAACAACTGGCACCAGATCTCCTCACCCGTGTACATGGGGCGCAGGAGGCGCTTCTTCTGCTCGTCGCTTGCGTAGGTGAGCACCACAGGGGCGCCCATGCCGATGCCGATCGGGTTGATGTTGAGGTCGTGGTAGAGGACACCGGCATTCCGCAACTCCTCGTCGACGACCGTCTGGAGCCGTCGGCTCTCGAGGCCGAGGCCGCCGAGGCCAACCGGGAACTGGACCAGCGCCAGACCCCGGTCGAACTGCTCGCCGCGGAACGTGAACTGATCGACCGAGTCGGGCGGGACGTCCGCCACGAGTTGGCGGGTGAGGTCCCGGATTTCGGCTTCGGATATGTCGGGCATCGGCATGGTTCCTGATGGTTGCGCGAGACTTCGTTCGAGCACCGAACCTACCTGTCGGTAACCGGTCGGGCCTCAGCCGGGGACCCGCAGGTGGCCGTTTCGACGACCCACACCGGCGGTCCCCCTCGGCAACGCTGACGTCGATGCCACCGGCCAGATGTGATCCAACGGCTCATGCAGGCTCGCCAGCCGGTTCCACGGCAGTTCCACCGGCCGACAACCAGGTCGCCCAGGTGGAGTTGGCCCTCAGGCCGACGGATCCGGATCGAAGGGCTCGAGCGGCAACTGCTCGTCGACGAACCCCTCGAAGTCATCCAGGTCGACGACCGGACCCAGGGAACCAGACGGCGTTCCACCCGTAAGCCCGGCCGGATGGCGATCTATTCCAAGGGTGGACCGGACAAGTTCCGGGGCGGGCTCGCTGTCGGACTCGGAGGCCTGTCCTGCCGCACACTCCAGCCGAGCTGCCGCAAGGGGGTGGGTGGCGGCAACGACCGGGCGTGGGGTCGGTGCCTCGATCAGGTCGGCCACCTTCGACCTGGACTCCGGCGTACCCGGCCCGGGAAACGCGATCAGATCACCACCCGTTCGTTCGTCACGCAACGACCAGCCCATGGGGGCGCTCAGGCGGTCGAGATGCTTCTCGCACAGCACCACCCGCCCCGGCCCGTCGACCTCGGCAAGGTTGCGCACGGTGAACGAGCTGTCGGCCACATTGATCATCACGAGCGCCACGGCATGGCCGCGACAGGCCGATCGCATGCAGTAGGTGCGCATGGGTGGAAAAGGTAGTTCGGCAGTGTGGACCCATCGGGGACACTCCCGGTACGACTGTCACACCCCGGGTGAAGAATGTGGTCATGGGAGAAACGTCGGAGACGAACGGAGAGGGCGCAGGGGCGGGGACCGGGTCGGGCTCGGGGACCGGCGCCGGGTCGGCTGTCTCACCCCATGGCAAGAATGTGGGCATGGAACAGGTACGTGTGTCGAACGGCTCTGGAGCCGGCGTGGGCGCCGGGGCGACTGTCACACCCCGGGTGAAGAATGTGGTCATGGGAGAAACGTCGGAGACGAACGGAGAGGGCGCAGGGGCGGGGACCGGGTCGGGCTCGGGGACCGGCGCCGGGTCGGCTGTCTCACCCCATGGCAAGAATGTGGGCATGGAACAGGTACGTGTGTCGAACGGCTCTGGAGCCGGCGTGGGCGCCGGGGCGACTGTCACACCCCGGGTGAAGAATGTGGTCATGGGAGAAACGTCGGAGACGAACGGAGAGGGCTCGGGGACCGGCGCCGGGTCGGGTGTCTCAGCCCCTGGCAAGAACGTGGCCACGGAGCAGGTGCGGGTGGTTGTTGACCGGTTCGAGTTGGCGGGTGTGGCGTTGGAGGATGTCGGGGTCGGGGCCTTGAGTGCGTCGGAGCGCGAGTACCTGTTTGCGTCTCTGGGGCGGACCAGGGCCCGGCATGATGCGTTGGTGGCGCGGTTGGTAGCGGCGAGGCAGCCGGTGGGTTCGGCGTTGGTGGGGGCTGCGGAACGGTCGGCGGAGCTGGTGCGTGCGTCGGGGGTGTCGCAGCGTGAGGCGCGGCGGTCGGTGCGTGTGGCGGAGGCGTTGGCTGAGGCTCCGGTGATGGCTGCGGCGTTGGCGGCCGGTGAGGTCACCCCGGGTCATGTCGAGGCTGTGGCCTATGGGGTGGACCGTCTGGATCGGGTTGCCGCTGATGCCGATCCGGGTTTGCGGGCGGCGGCCAGGGAGTTGTCGGCTGACGGGTTTCGGGCGGTGGTCGATGAGTGGCAGCGTGACCGGCTGGGTGATGTCGATGGTCGGCGTCTGGCGGGGCGTCAGCATCGGCGGCGTAGGGCGCAGTGGCGCACTTTGTCGGATGGGATGATGCGCTTCGAAGCTGACCTGGCGCCTGATGCGGGTGCGGTTATAGCCGGTGAGTTGGGGCGTATCTCACAGGGCCTGTGGCGCAACGAGGACGGCCGGGTGGGTGTGGCTCGCCCCGCAGCCGCCGGGAAGGGCCACACAGGTGGTGCGGGTGAGTTGCGCAGCGTCGTGCAACGCAATGCCGACGCATTGGTTGAGATGGCTCGGCGTTCCTCTACGGGCGCCACCGGCGGCGGCTCTGAAGTTGGTGTGCCGGTTCGGGGCCGGGCCGACATCGTGTGCGTAGTGGACTATGGGTGGATCTCACGCAGGCTCCAACACCTGCCGCAGCCGACAGGCGATCCGAACACAGCAGCCCTGGAACTGCCACCACCCGCCGACGCCCTGCCCTCGAACGTTGACGCCCTGTCTGATGTCTTGTGTGATGTCTTGTGTGATGTCTTGTCGGGGAAACGTCGTTGCGAAACCGACGACGGGATACCGCTGACGCCAACGCAGCTGAGGCGCCTGGCATGTGACGCCGGGGTGCTGCCGGTCGTGATGGGTGGCAACGGGCAGGTTCTGGACATGGGACGGCGACAACGCACCGTGTCACCCGCACAACGCACAGCCTTGATAGTGCGCGACGGGGGCTGCATATTCCCGGGTTGTGACCGGCCACCGTCATGGTGCGACGCCCACCACATCATCCACTGGCTCGACAGGGAAGAAACCGAACTATGGAACCTGTGCCTGCTGTGTTCGAACCACCATCACCACGTCCACGACGGCGGCTGGACCCTCAAACACCTCGACCCTTTGTCCGAACAGGGCATCGGCAACGGCCGCATCGGGTTCACCGACCCGGCCGGCCGCACCCACGAACCCGACCGAAGAACCCGAAGAACCCCGGCGGCCTGACCACGGCCGCCCGGGGCACACCGCCCGAGCCACAACCCACAACCCGGGGCACACCGCCCGAGCGATGCCCGTCCATGGCCCAAGCCAGCCCGAGGCATGCCCATCCAGGACCCGGGCCAGCCCGAGCAGGATCTGCCTGGGCCACGCCATCCAGGACCCGGGCCAGCCCGAGCAGGATCTGCCTGGGCCACGCCATCCAGGACCCGGGCCAGCCACGACCCACGCCATCCACGACCCGGGCCATCAGGCACCCCCGCGCCCACGCCATCAGGCACGCTCGCCGGACTCGACCCCGACCCGGCACATCGAACAAGACCGCCTGAGCCTCCCCCGGTTCTCCGGACAGCAGGTTCTAGGCTCGCCCGGATGGACGACCTTCCCGTACTGGGGCTCGACGCCGACGACACCCTCTGGGAGAACGAGGTCCACTTCCGGGAGACCGAACGGCGCTTCGTCGAACTCATGGCACCCTGGGCCGACGGACCCACCACCGAGGCAGTCCTGCTCGACACAGAACGGGCGAACCTACCGATCACCGGCTACGGCGTGAAGGGATTCGTCCTTTCAATGGTCGAAACCGCCATCACAGTCTCCGATGGATCGGTCGAGGCCGCAGACATCTCCCGGGTTCTGGAGTGGGGCCGACACATGCTCGACGCCCCGATCACACTGCTTCCGGACGTCGCCGCGACGATCAGGACCCTGGCCGATGGCCATCGACTGCTGCTCATAACCAAGGGCGACCTCACCGACCAGCGCCGCAAGGTGGACATCAGCGGGCTGGCCGACCACTTCTGGCGCATCGAGGTCGTGGCCGAGAAGAGCACACATGCATACCGGGAGGTACTGGGCCGCCACAGCGTCGACCCGGCCGAGTTCGTGATGGTCGGCAACTCGGTCCCGTCAGACGTCATCCCGGTCCTCGAAGCCGGAGGCCGAGCCGTCCACATCCCCCATCACCTCACCTGGGCACTCGAGACCGCAACGGTCTCCGACATCGACGGACACGAGTTTCCGGTCCTGGACTCGTTCACTGAGTTGCCGGCATTCCTCGCCGACTGGCGGCACCGGGACTAGAGGTTCGGTTCCGCCTCGACGACCCTGCGCATCACCGCCCGAACATCGACCACCCTCGGGCCATCCCGGCGCACCGTGGCGATCGCACGCTCGCCGACGAGCAGGCGCCGCTTGCGCTCACCGTCGAAGGCAAGGAGAACCGGGCCCTCGATCACCACCTCCTCATCGAACGCCAGGCGTCTGACCTCGACGATGCCCAGGTCGTCGTAGTGGCCCGGAGCAGTCGGCCCGCGCACCACGCGTTCACACGAACCAGGCGAACCAGGCGCACCGGGCGCACCGGGCGCACCGGGCGCACAAAACCGTATGAGCAGGCCCTGGTCCTCGTCCGGCTTCACCGGGTCCAACAGGCCACCGACCCCGACAAATCCGACTACGGCCGGATCCGCACGGCTCAACACCGCAGTTCGCAGCGTTGCCGGATCGAACAGTTCGTACGAACCCACGAACGGGTCGTCCACCGCCAGCACATCCACCAGCGCCAGGTCACCGGAAGGAAACTCGCCACCCTCGCCACCCTCGCCACCCTCGCCACCCGGACCCCCAGTGAACCTCACCCGCACGACCTTGGCGCGTGGTGCCACCTCGGCGACCGGCACACGTCCTCTGGCCACGTGCCCGGCGGCCGCCCCGGCAACGGTCGCCTCGACGAACACCGGGAAGGCGTTGTTGGTGCCCGTCGACAACGGAATTACGACAAGGTCCGGCCAGGCCAGCGCCGCTGCCCTGTTCGTCCCGTCACCACCCAGCACGACCACGACAGCGCACCCTGCCGACCGCATGGCGGTGACCGCATCGATCGCATCCTGCTCCGAGCCGGTCAACGGACCTTCTACCCAGTGCAGGTCGATACCCCTGATCGTCTCCGTCGCACGTCGCACGATCCGGTGTGGGTCATGGTGCACGACGAAACTCGTCGCCCCGGACTCCCGTGCGCCAAGGACAACCCGTCGGACGACGTTGACCTTGTCCTCGAGCGTCACCTTCCCGGCGGCCGCCACCGCACGCCGCACATCGGTACCTGCGCGCGGGTTGACCACAATGCCGATCGGAGCGCCCGGGGAACTTCCGACGACATCGCTGGCCATGGCGCTGGACCGTACAGCGGCGGTCAGGGAGCGAGCCCAGCCGCCTCCGCCAGAGCGGAACGATGTCCTGACGGGTAGCCCGTAGGGTCAATCCCGATGCAGGAAGCGGCGCCACGGCCAACACCGGACACATGACGCTCCGCACCCTCCGGGAACGGATCGCCGACAGGCCCGACTATCGCCGACTCGTCCTCCTCGTGGCGCTATTCGGTGCCGGCGCCGCCAGCTATCCCGTGACCGTGCTGTCAGCATCGCTGCCACGGATCGCAGAAGACCTCGGCACCACCGACGACACGATCTCCTGGGTGATCGCAGCCCCGTTGCTGGCGTTCGCCGTCGCCACCCCCATCGCCGGGAAGATCGGCGACCTCTACGGCCACCGGCGCACCTACATCACCAGCTTCGTGATCGGAACGACCCTGGCGATCACCACGGCCTTCGCCTGGGACATCATGTCCCTGATCATCCTCCGAATGTTCGCACAGGCGGCCATGGCGGCAGCCGGGCCATCTGCAATGGCGATGATCATCGCCACCTACCCCCGTCGGGAACGCTCCCGGGTACTCGGCATCTGGGCAGGCGTCGTCGCCCTCTCACCGGCACTCGGGGTCGTTACCGGCGGGCCGCTCATCGAATGGTTGGGATGGCGGATGCTGTTCCTCGTCCAGGGTTGCATCATCCTGCTTGCCCTGCTCGCCGCACTGGTCACCGTTCCCGAGACCGATACCCGACCCGGCACACGCTTCGACATCCCTGGCGCCACCAGCCTCGGCATCGGGGTCGGCAGCCTGCTCCTCGGTGTCAACCGGGGCATCGTCTGGGGCTGGAACCACCCCACCGTGCTGGGCGCACTGGTGGTGGCTCCTCTCAGCCTCGCCCTGTTCACGAGGATCCAGACCCGCAGCCCACACCCGCTGCTCCCGCCCATGCTGCTACGACAACCCGCCTTCACCATGCCGATGACCGCCCAGGCGGTCATGCAGTCCGGCTACATGGGCGCCATGGTGATGGCTCCGTTCCTGCTGGAACGAACGTGGGGTTTCCGACCCACGATCATCGGCCTGCTGATGCTGCCCCGTCCCCTCAGCTTCGCCATGGCCGCACGCCTGGGCGGTGTCCACGACCCCCAGCACGGCGCCCGCCGCGTGGCGGTGAGCGGCATCCTCGTGTTCGCCGCGGCAATGGTCATTGCCGGCATCGGTGCGGAACGCCGGTGGTTGCCGGTGTTCATCGGCGGCGCAGCCCTCGCAGGTGCCGGGAGCGGCTACATCCGCGCAACGGTCGCCAACGCCGTGACCCGGGCAGCCGGCGACGACAACCTCGGCATCGCCGGTGGCTCGCTCAACATGCTCCAGCAGATCGGTGCGGCGCTCGGGATCACCGTGTTGACCGCCCTCATGGGCGACAGCGACAGCGGCGACCGGTTCCTGGCCCTCCACCTGCTGGCCGCCGGGCTGGCACTCGTTGCCGCCTGCTTTGCCAACCGGATCGGCCGCGAGGGCGCGACGCCGGGGCCAGGCTCCCCTCAGGAATATTCGTAGAAGCCCTTACCGGTCTTGCGGCCCAACTGGCCGGCAGCGACCATTCGCTTGAGCAGCGGCGGCGGCGCATATGAGGGCTCGCCGTACTCGGCATGTAGCGTCTCGCCCACCAGCAACATGGTGTCGAGGCCGATCAGGTCGCTCAACTCGAGCGGACCCATCGGATGGGCCGCACCCAACTTCATGCCGGTATCGATGTCCTCGGCGGAGGCGTGGCCACCCTCGAGCATCCGCATGGCGCCCAGCAGGTAGGGCACAAGCAGCATGTTCACGACGAAACCGGCCCGGTCCTTCGCAGCCACAACGGTCTTGCCGATGAGATCGGTGGCGAAACCTGTTATGCGTTCGACGACCTCCGGCGAGGTGCGGACCGAGGGGATGACCTCGACCAACTTCATGACCGGGGCCGGATTGAAGAAGTGGAGGCCGACGACCTGCTCGGGCCGACCCGTGCGCATCGCTATGTCGATGATGGGAATCGAGGACGTGTTGGTGGCCAGGATGGCATCGGGCGACGTGATCACCCGGTCCAGCTCGGCGAACACCTCGGCCTTGAGCCCGAAGTCCTCGACAATTGCCTCGACCACCAGGTCGCAGTCGGCGAGATCAGATAGTTCGGTGGTGAACGAGAGGTTGCCGAGTGCGGCCGCGTGCCCGTCCTCGTCGAGCTTGCCCCGCTCGAGTGCCCGGCCCAGGGAGCGCTCGATCCCCGACCGGCTGCGCTCGGCGGCAGCAGCGTCGATCTCGCGCACGACGGTCGTCAGCCCGGCCTTGGCCATGACCTCGGCCACGCCGCCGCCCATCTGTCCCCCGCCCACGATGCCTACACGCTGAATCGCCAAGGTTTCCTCTCCCTCGTTCTCGTTCCGTGGCCCGGTCCGGCTACTCGCCCTCGGAGATCGTGACCGATTCGATCACCACATCCTCGACTGGCCGATCACCGGGGCCAACCGCAACCTTCTGCATGGCGTCGGCCACCTCGAAGCCCTTCACGACCTTGCCAAACAATGAGTACTGCGGTGGGAGACCGACTCCGCTGGGGCCGGTGATGATGAAGAACTGGCTTCCGTTGGTGTCCGGCCCGGCGTTCGCCATCACCAGCGAACCCAGCTCGTAGCGGCCGGGCTGCGGAAGTTCGTCGGCGAAGCGATAGCCGGGACCGCCGCGGCCGGTTCCCGTGGGGTCGCCACCCTGGACGACGAAGCCGTCGATCACCCGGTGGAAGATGACGCCGTCGAAAAAGCCCTGCCGGGCGAGGAAGACGAAACTGTTCACCGTCCTGGGGGCACGTACCGGATCGAGGTGGATGGTCATCGACCCGAGGCTGGTCACCATCTCCGCCGAATAGGACCTGTCCGAGTCGATTTCCATTTCAGGAGGGCTGTCGAATTGCATGAACGGGATCCTTCTCGTCGGGTATCCGGAGGCACGTCTCTTCAACGCCGGGTCAGGCTACGGGCCCGGGCACCGCTTGCTCCAGGAAGGAAGCGCCATGCCGGCCGGAGGGTCCACCGGGCCGTCCATGCCATGTGGTTAGGGTGCCGCGCATGGCCCCCGTGCCGCTACCAGCGCCAGCTGAGACGATGCGTTTTCTCATCGGCGACGAAGCACCCGCACTCAGTACATCCGTCCTCGAGCCGCCCGACACCATGACGCTCACTTGCGTTCGCTGCGAGGTCACCTGGCGGGGCCGGCCGGCTGCACCCTGCTGGTCGTGTGGTGCAGAAGGACGCCGGCCCACCGGCACGGTGCTCGTAGCCGAGTAGCACGCGGGCCCCGGACCCGTTCAGATCTCCTTCACCAACATCAGCACCCGCTTGCTCCCCCCCTCGGTGTCCTGCTCGCCAACCCCGCAGAATCCGAACGCATCGTGGAAGGCCAGCGAAACGTCATTTCGGGGCCTGATGTTGACCTCGGCACAGAGGAACCTGTGCCCCTCCGCCCGCTCCACGAATGCCCCGTACAGGGAACGACCGATGCCACGGCCCTGTCCCGACGGGTCGACCACCACCCGGTCCACGTAGAGGAAGTTCTCGTAGCGTTGTTCGAACCAACGGTAGTTGCTGCTGTCGTAGTCGAGCCCCGGGCCCTCGAGGCCGACCAGGAACCCGACGAGGCTCGAATCCGGCTGCACCGCCACCAGGAAACTCGTGGCAACCTCGCTGAACCAGACGAGTTCCCCGGCCGAAAGCCCGTTGACCGCCGGCACTGCTGCCGTGTTGAGGCGCCGCACCGCAGCCAGGTCGCCTGCCCGAACCGGCCGCAGGAGCATCCCCTTGTCATCAGTCACAATCGTCCCTCCTTGTCCTCGATCGCTGGGTGCCCGTCGGCATTCCACACCTAGCCTGCCAGCCATGAGCCTCGACGCCCCACCGTCCGAAACACCATCCGCCCCACTCACCGCCGCAGCCCGCGTGGTCGACGGCCACAAGGTCTACGGAACCGGCGAGACTGCGGTACACGCCCTCGACGGCGTCAGCGTCGAATTCGGCCACGGGCAGTTCACTGCCATCATGGGACCTTCCGGATCCGGCAAGTCGACCCTGATGCACTGCGCCGCCGGCCTCGACAACCTGACCTCAGGATCGGCCTACATCGACGGCACGGAACTCGACAGCCTCTCCGAACGAGACCTGACCCTGCTGCGCCGAAATCAGGTCGGTTTCATCTTCCAGGCCTTCAACCTGCTCCCGACGCTGACGGCCATCGAGAACCTGAAGCTCCCCCTCACCCTCGCCGGCCGGAAGGCCGATCCCGAGTGGCTCGACCAGGTCGTCACCTCGACCGGCATCGGTGACCGCCTCAGCCACCGACCCAACGAGCTCTCGGGTGGCCAACAGCAGCGTGTCGCCGTCGCCCGTGCCCTCGTGTCAAAGCCATCGATCGTGTTCGCCGACGAACCCACCGGAAACCTCGACTCGGTCACCGGCGGCGAGGTACTCGACTTCCTGCGAGAGGTCGTCGACGAACTCGGCCAGACGCTAGTACTCGTTACCCACGACGCAGCCGCAGCCGCACGGGCCGACCGGGTCCTGTTCCTCGCCGACGGACAGATCGTCGACGAGATCAACGATCCGGACGCCGACGCCATCTTCGACCGCATCAGGGAACTCGGCGGCTGAGACCCGGATTCCGATGCACAACCCGAACCCCGAACCCCGAACGCTCAGGTAGCCACCCATGCTCCGCCTGACCCTTCGCAACATCGCCCGGCGCAAGTTGCGCTACGCCCTGACCACGCTGGCCGTGATCCTCGGCGTCGCCTTCCTGTCCACCTCCTTCTTCCTGACCGACAAGATCCGCGACACCTTCGAGGAACTAGCCACCGACATCACCGGCGACCTCGACCTCGTGGTCCGCACGACGCTCGGCGACGGCGACCGGCTCAGCCGGCTCCCGGTCCCCGAACAACTCGAGTCGATCGTTGCCGGTGTCCCGGGGGTTGCCGAGGTCAACCCCCAGATCGCGACGTGGAACGTCATCCCGATCATTCCCGCTGACGGCGACGAAAAGGCCCGCGCCGTCCCCTCCAGGGGTGCCCCACAACTCGGGTTCGTCTACTCCGAGGTTCCCGGACTGTCGCAGTCGTTCCTGATCGATGGGCGGGCGCCGGAACGGACCGGATCCCTGCACGACGACCCCGACCTCGTAGCCGAGTTCATCCTCGATGCCCGAACCGCCGAGGACCACGGGTTCACCGTCGGCGAGACCTACACGATCAGCGGACCGACCGGCCTGCGCGACTTCGCGCTCGTGGGCATCTTCAACTTCGGCGACCCCGACGAAAATAAGACCGTCGGCGCCAACATGTCGGCCTTCGATCGCCTGACCGCCCAGGAGTTCTTCGGCATGGATGGGCTGTTCGACGAGATTGAGGTCTCGATCGAAACCGGTGCCGACCGCGACACCGTCCGGGCCGCAATCCAGGCCGAACTCGACGCAGCAAAGGACGAGTTCCTCGTCGACCTGTCTGGCATACCCGAGGAACTGCAGGCCATCCAGGCACTGATGGCCCCATTCTTGGAAGCCGAGCTCGAGGTCATCACAAGCGAACAGCAGATCGAGGAGACGCAGACCGACTTCGACCAGTTCATCACCGTCATCTCGTCGGTGCTGCTGGCGTTCGCCGTCATCGCCGTCGTGGTGAGCGCGTTCATCATCAACAACACGTTCTCGATCGTGCTGGGCCAACGGGTGCGCGAGTTGGCACTACTCCGGGCGCTCGGAGCCACGGGACGACAGGTCAGCCGATCGATCCGCTTCGAGGGCTTCGTGATCGGAACCGTGGCCACCTTCTTCGGGCTGATCGGCGGCTACCTGCTGGCCATGCTCCTGCGCCTGGTCCTGGTGTCAACCGGCTTCGGGGAACTCCCGGGCAGCATCCCGGTCCGACCCCGCACGCTGATCGTCGCCGCCGTGGTCGGCATCGGTACGACCGTGGCCTCCTCAATCGGACCGTCCCGACGGGTCAGGTCGATTCCGCCGGTCGCCGCCCTACGCGACGACGTGGGACTCACACCGACCGGACTCCGCCGCCGCCTCCAGGCCGGCGGCCTGGTCGCCCTCGTCGGCGTTGTTCTCCTGGCCGTCGGAATGGCGACCGACCTCGGGACCCGGCCACTGCTGTTCTGCCTCGGTCTCGGCGCCCTCGGCACCTTCTTCGGCGTCTACATGCTCAGCCCCGTGATCGCCCGGCCCGTCGCCGACCTGTTGGGTCGGCCCATCGAGCGCATCTACAGGGTCCCCGGCCGCCTCGCCCGCGACAATGCCCGCCGTTCACCGCGACGCACAGCTGCAACCGCCGCCGCCCTGACCGTCGGCCTGGCGCTTGTGTCATTAGCCGCCGTTGTCAGCGACTCGATGAAGGCCACCTTCGTCCAGGCAGTCGAGGACGGCATCGAGGCCGACCTGTTCGTCTATACGGTGTCGTTCAGCCCAACCGGTGGCCTGCCGGACGAACTGTCCGAAAGGCTGATCGAGGTTGCATCAGAGCGCCCGGACCTCGTTGCATCGATATCCGTCTACCGGTTCGCACTGGGCGGCATGGAGGTAGACGGCGACTTCAAGGACGTGGGCGGCGTCGACCTCGCACTGATCGACGCCCATATGCGCCTCGGCATCGTCGACGGAGACCCTGCCGACCCACCTGTAGATGGAGCCGCCTTCTCGCTGCTGCTGCATATCGATCCGGCTGCCGACCTCGGCGTCGGTGTCGGCTCGCAGGTCGACATGGGCTTTCCCGGTGGCCACAGAGAAACGTTCAGCGTGAGCGCCATCTTCGACGACTCGACGATGATGGGCAACTGGGTGATCGACAACACGGCCTTCGACCGCTTCCTGCCCCGAACACCCGACAACTCGATGTCGGTCGCCTTTGCTCCGAATGCCGATCCTATCGCCGCACGCTCCCTGGTCGAGACCATTGCCGACGACTATCCGCAGGCCAGCGTCAACGACGGCAACGAACTCCGTGCCCAAATTGAGGGCCAGCTCGATCAGCTCCTGTCGATCATCACCGTGTTCCTCGGTCTGTCCCTGTTCGTCGCCGTGCTGGGAATCACGAACACGCTGGCACTTTCGGTCTACGAACGGACCCGCGAGCTCGGCCTGCTCCGGGCAATCGGCATGACCCGCCGCCAGATGCGCCGGATGGTGCGCTGGGAGGCCGTGATCATCGCCCTGTTCGGTGGCCTGCTGGGGGTGGCCATGGGGGTGTTGTTCGGCCTGGCGGCAATCGCAGCCATTCCGGAGACGTTCATCGACGTGATCTCGGTTCCGGTCATGAAGTTGCTTCTCTACCTGGTGGTATCCGGCCTGTTCGGAGTGGTCGCCGCCATCTTCCCGGCACGTCGCGCCGCCCGCCTCGACATCCTCGAGGCGATCTCGCACGAGTAGTTACCGGGAGCACCCGGGTGGAACCGCCCTGGATCGATGGAACCGGTCCGGGGCCGGGAACCCGCTGTCAGGCGAACGCCATGGCGCCGAAGAGCAGCCCCCAGCTGCTCGTGGCGGTTGCGATTCCGGTGAATACGACCGTCTTGGTGAGAACGGCTGACTGGAGCGTGAGCCGGGTCTCGACCCCCTCGATGCGTCGATCGAACGCATCCATCCGGGCATCGATCCCATCCATTCGACCCTCGATCCCATCCATTCGACCCTCGATCCGATCCAGCCGGACATCGATCCCTTCCAGCCTGACATCGATCCCTTCCAGCCTGACATCGATCCCTTCCAGCCTGACATCGATCCCATTCAACTTGGCGCCGATGGCCAGGACATCGCTGCGCCTGGCCAGTTCGTTGTCGGGATGCGTTTCGAGTAGGTCCATCAGGACCCCGGTCGGCTGGCTACCCAGCACTTCCTCGAGCCGCTCTCGCAACGATTGCCGATCTTGTTCATCCAACTGCATTCTTGCACCTTCTTCATCCAACGCAGAACTCACCCGGCAGGGTCGCCGGGTCAGGTCATCGGGTCAGGGGGAGGTGCTCATGACGAGGGTACGGCGTGGATGTGGCAGGTGGGGCCGCCTCGAGGGAACCCGACGGTCGAGAAACAACTCAGCCCTCGAGCACCTCGGGCAACGGCTCCGCGTGGACGATCGAGACGCGCTGCGTGGCACGGGTGAGGGCCACATAGAGCGCCCGCAGCCCCTGCACCTGCTCGGCCACGATCCGGGAGGGTTCGACGATCACTGCAGCGTCCACCTCGAGGCCCTTGACAAGCGTCACCGGCACAACGGCCACCGACGCATCCAGCCCGTGACGGTTCGGCCGACCGAACTCGATGCCGGCCGATTCGAGGGCGGCCTCGACCTCCTGGACCTGCGAAGCGGCGACGATGACCGCCACGTTGCCGGGCTCGACCGCTGCCGACTCCTCAGCCACGACCCTCGCCACCTCGTCGCCCACGCTCGTGATCCCGGAGCCCGTCCCCCGTACCCCGGAACCGACGCCTTCCATGCCTGAACCCGCGGACGTGCCGGCCTCCACGAAACGCGGCTCCCCACCGTCTCCCCTCACGGCGACCGGGGGCTTGAGCCCCGGGACTGCCACGGCCAGCACCCGGGAGGCCAGGTCCATCAGTGGCCCGGGAATCCGATAGCCGACCGTCAGCTCATGGTGCTGCACCGGGCGCTTGTCCGGCAGGTGGTCGAGGATGCTCCCCCAGCCGTCGTGGGCCCAGGCCCCAGTGGCCTGGGCGATGTCGCCGACGACGGTCATCGATCCGTTCAGGGAGCGGCGCTCGAGCATCCTCAACTCCATCGGTGAGAGGTCCTGGACCTCGTCCACGACGATGTGGCCATAGGTCCGGACGGCGTCGAGCCCACCGCTTCCCGGTCGGGCCCCGAGCACCGCACGGACCTCGTCGAGCAGCGGGGCATCGGAAGCAGACCAGCGGATGCTCTCCGGCTCCGCCGAGCGCGGCCGGTGGAGGGCATCCACCTCGTCGTCGGTGAGCGAAGGGTCGGCTGCACGTATCAGTGCCCGTGAGCCGAACAGGTCGTTGAGCATCTCCGAAGGGCTCAGGACCGGCCACATCCAGTCGAGGGCCTGGCGCACGGACAGTTCTCCCTGCAGGCCCTCGCGGACGTCCTCGACATTGAGGTCGGACCTTGCGCTCTCTGCCAGGGCGCCGAAGAACTCCTCCTCGACAAAGCGCCGTGCGGCGTTGTGGGTCCGGAACCGGCGGTGGGCCTCTTTGACGATCCGCTGCGTCTGCTCGACGGTGATGTGCAGCCAGCGCACTCCATAGCCGATCCGGAGGTCGTCGCGCAGTGGGCGCTGCCTGGTACGAACCCCCCGAGACAGGAACCGGACCATGCGCAGGTCGCCCTTCAGGCGGGAGACCTCCTCTGCATCATGACGGTCGCTGATGCTGGCCTTGGCCACGACATCGGACAGGGTCGCCAGTTCGACACCCGCCTCGCCGAGCGACGGCAGGACCTGTTCGATGTAGGCGAGGAACAGTCGGTTCGGGCCCACCACGAGCACACCCTGGCCCTCGAGTGGAAAGCGGTTCGTGTAGAGCAGGTAGGCCGCCCGGTGGAGCGCCACGACGGTCTTACCGGTGCCCGGTCCGCCCTGCACGGCCAGCACGCCCGGTAGCGGTGCCCGGATCACCAGGTCCTGCTCGGTCTGGATTGTGCCGACGATGTCGCCCAGGCGACCGGTGCGGGCAGTGGAGAGGGCGGCAATCAGCGCACCCTCTCCACGGAGGTCCCCGTTCTCGCGGAACCGCTCGACATCACCGAACAACTCGTCCTCGATGGCCAGCAGCTCGCGACCCCGGCTCACAAAGTGGCGACGACGCTCGAGCCCCATCGGCATCCGGCCCGTCGCACGGTAGAAGGCCTCGGCGATCGGAGCGCGCCAGTCGACCACCACGGGCTCCTGATCGTCGTCCCAGACTCCGACCCGGCCGATGTAGTAGCGGCCGCCCTCCTCGCCGGCCTCCTCGCCGGCACTCTCGCCGGCACTCTCGCCGGCACTCTCGCCGGCACTCTCCTGGTCGATCCGGCCGAAGACCAGTGCTGCATCACCCATCTCGAGTTGCGCCAGCCGCGTGGCCACGGCATCCCAGATGGCCTCCCGCTCGAACCGGGCCTGGTTTGTACCACCCCGACCCACCTGGACCATGTCCGTGAGTTGGAGCGCCCGCTCCCTTGCGTCCTCCAGGCAGGAGAATGCGTGGTCCAGGTACTCCTGTTCCGAGACGAGTTCGGGGTGCATCTCGACCGCCTCTCCTGGGTGCTCGATGAGGGTTCCGGTGCCAACCACGCGTTTTGGCCGGAGAGCGATTCTACCGGGCGGCATGTATCGGCCAACTGAGCCCCCGCCGTCCCACTCCCGCCGCACCCGCTGCCAGGCACCCCTTGTCGCCCACCACGTGCGACGATGGCGCCATGATCACCGTGGGGCTCGTACTCAGCGCCGGCGGAATGCACGCAGCCGCCCACCATGCCGGAGTGCTCTCGGCCCTCGCCGAGGCCACCGGTTGGGATCCCCGCACCGCCGACGTGATCGTCGGCACCAGCGCCGGGGCAACCTCAGCCGTTGCCCTACGGGCCGGCCTCAGCGCCACCGACCAGGCAGGCCGCTACGTCGGCCGGCCACTCTCCCCCGAAGGCCAGGCCGTCGTCGACCGGGTGACCACCCCGTTCGACCTGCCCACTACGCCGCCCCGTCCGGAATCCCGTCGACCGGCAAACCCGCTGCTGGCAGCCCGCGGGCTGTTCGGTCGGGGACGCCCCCGCCCGGTCGTCGCCCTCGCCGGCCTGCTTCCAGAAGGAACGGTCGAAGGAACCTTGTTCCGGGAACGGGCCGAACAACTCCACCCGGGGCACTGGCCCGACCGACCGACCTGGATCTGCGCAGTCGACCTCGACTCCGGCAGGCGGGTCGTGTTCGGCCGCGACGACGTCGACGCCGACATCGGCACGGCCGTGCATGCATCCTGTGCCGTGCCGGGTTTCCTCCGACCGGTCGAATCCGCCGGCCACCGCTACGTGGACGGTGGAATCCACTCGACCACCAACGCAGACCTGCTTGCCACGCTCGGCCTCGACCTGGTCGTCGTCTCGTCATCGATGACAGCCGTGCGCGGCCTCGACGCCTGGCCCGGCGGCCCCCTCGGCCGGGCCTGGCACAGCCGCACGCTGGTCCGGGAGGTAGAGGCGATCCGCCGCCGGGGGGCTGCGGTCCTCGTCATCGAACCGACGGCCGACGACCTCGCCCTCCGAGGGTCCGACGACCTCGACCCGTTCCCCGATGATCCACCCTTGAACGAGGTCTGCGAAACCGCACGGATTTCGACCCTGGCAAGGCTGGCCCACCCAGCATCCGAGCGGGCACGGGGACTGCTCACCACTACCGCCGCCCAGGATCGGGACCTTGTGCCCTGACGGCTTCCGTGCACCCGTTCGCTAGCGTCGCACCGTGATGCAGTCGGAGGCCCAAGTGGATCCGTTCCTGGCCGCCTGCCGGGGACTGCCCCACGAACGTACGCCGGTGTGGTTCATGCGCCAGGCGGGACGCTCGCTGCCGGAATACCGGTCGATCCGGGGCACCGGAAGCATCCTCGACGCCATCGCCGACCCCGGGTTGGCAGCCGAGATCACGCTGCAACCCGTCCGCCGCTACGACACGGATGCTGCGATCCTCTTCTCGGACATCGTCGTCCCCGTCCATGCCATCGGCTTCGGAGTCGATGTGGTGCCGGGTGTCGGACCGGTGATCGAACGGCCCTTCGAGCGGACCGCCGACCTCGATCGGCTCCGGCCACTCGATCCCGAGGCCGACACCCCGTACGTGCTCGAGACGGTTCGGGCCCTGGCCTCTGAGTTGACCGTCCCGCTGATCGGCTTCGCCGGGGCGCCGTTCACCGTCGCTTCATACCTGATCGAGGGTGGCCCGTCCCGCACATACGCCCGCACCAAGGCGCTGATGCTCGGCGATCCGAACCTCTGGTTCGCCCTGCTCGACCGACTGGTCGACCTCGCCGTCGCCTCGTTGCGCTCACAGGTGGATGCCGGAGCCGGGGCACTGCAGTTGTTCGACAGTTGGGCCGGTGCGCTGGCACCTCCCGTATACGAAAGGTACGTGCTTCCCGCCAGCCGCAGTGTCTTCGACCGGATCGCAGACCTGGGCGTTCCGGGAATCCACTTCGGCGTCGGCACCGGCGAGATCCTCCACCTCATGGCTGCCGCCGGCTCCGACGTGCTCGGCGTCGACTGGCGGGTCCCCCTGGACGAAGCCCGTCGACGGATCGGACCGGACACGGTTCTCCAGGGCAACCTCGACCCCGCCGTCTGCCTCGCCCCGATCGAGGCCGTCGACACAGCAGTTGGCGATGTGCTGCGACGCAACGGCGACCACCCGGGGTACGTCTTCAACCTCGGCCACGGGGTGCTCCCCGAGACAGACCCTGCGGTGCTCGAACACGTCGTCGACCTCGTCCACGCCCACCGGCCCGGGGGCTGAACATGGCCGACCGCCGCATCATCGTCGTCGGTGCGGGTATCACCGGGCTGACGACCGCCCATCGCCTCCTGACCGACCTTCCCGATGTCGACCTTGTCGTCCTCGAGGCAGGCGCCTCTCCGGGAGGCCTGATCCGGACCAGCCCCTTCGCCGGGCTTCCCGTCGATGAGGCGGCCGACTCCTTCCTCGTCCGGGTGCCGTGGGCTCTCGACCTGTGCACGGAGTTGGGCCTCGACGACGAACTTGTAGCCCCACACGCACGTACGGCGACCGTCTGGCTGGACGGGACCCATCGTCCCCTGCCGTCGCCGAACGTTCTCGGAATACCCCTCGACCCGAACTCTGTCGAGGAGGGCCTGCTCCCACCAGAAGACCTCGAACGGCTCACAGGCGCCGGGCTACCCGATGCTCCCCTGCCCGACGGCGATCTCACCGTAGGACAGGTTGTCCGCTCCTGCGTTGGCGACGCCGTCTTCGAGCGCCTGATCGATGTGCTGCTGGGTGGTGTCAACGCCGGCCGGGCCGACGACATGAGCTGCGGGGTGATGGCCCCGCAGTTGCTTGCCGCTGCCCGCAGCCCCGAGGGCCTGCTGACAGCCCTGCGTTCCATCCATGCCCAAGCCGACCCGGCGGCGCCGGTATTCAACGCCCATCCGTCCGGAATGGGCCACCTCGTCGACACGCTCGCCGGGCGCCTGGGCAACCGCCTCCGCCTGCGCTCACGGGTCACCGGGCTGGGACGCAGCGATGCCGGCTGGCTGGTGGGCACCACCGGTGGCGTCGAGTTGGCGGACGCAGTCGTGCTGGCCGTCCCCGCCTTCGTGGCCGCCGACCTCCTCACCCCCGTCCAGGCCGAGGCCGCCGACCACCTGGCTCGGGTTCCGTATGCCTCCGTGTCGCTCGCAGCGTTCGCCTACCGGCACCATGACCTCGAGGTCCCCGGGGACCAGAGCGGCTTCCTCGTCCCCCGGGATGCAGGACTGTTCATGACCGCCTGCTCCTACGCCGGCAGCAAGTGGGCCCATCTCGGCACGGGAGACAGGGTCCTGCTCCGCGTCTCGGCCGGACGCTTCGACGACCTCCGCCATGCCGAGATGGACGACGGCGCCCTGGAGCGGGCGCTCGCAGATGACCTGGCTGAAACGCTCGGTGTCGAGGCACCTCCCGACGCTGTACGCGTGTCCCGTTGGCCGCGGTCGCTGCCACAGTTCGCTCCCGGCCACGCCGACCGGATGGCGGCCATCGACGATCGCCTCGCTGCCGCCGCCCCCGGCATCACTGTTGCCGGCGCCTTCCGCCACGGCGTCGGCATACCGGCCTGCATCCGGTCAGGCAACGAGGCCGCTGCAGCAGTCGGACACACGGCCTGAGCCGGGCCCTGACGGAATCTTGTGCAGTTTCCGCACGCGACAACGCTGGCAACGCAGGAAACCGGTCGGCAACGTGGTTCGATGGTGGGCGTGGAATCCCAGACGACACCAGCAGTCGCGTGGGCCGGGCAGGTGTTCTCCCCCTCGGGCGGCACAGGGTCCGGGGTCCGGCGACTCGGCCACCGCACCGGTTGAAGTTCGTGGCCCCACGCCTGCGAATCGCCGCAGTCGCCCTGACAGCCGGCCTTCTGCTGGCCGCTTCGATCCCGCCGTGGGGCTGGTGGCCGGCGGCATTCCCCGGGATTGCAATCCTCGACCGCCTGCTCGCCGACCAGCCACCCGGACGGCGATTCGTCCGGACGTTGCTCGTCACGGTTGCGTGGTTGGCCCCCGGCACCCTCTGGATGTGGGACCTCACCCCACCCGGTTGGCTGATCGTCCTGCTCATCCAAGGCGCCTTCTTCGGCCTGGCGGCGATGGCCATCCCCGCAGGTCGCGGTCGGCGTGTCGGGCTCGTGGGTGCGGTAACCCTGGCCGAGTTCGTGCGCTGGAGCGTGCCCTTCGGTGGCGTTCCGCTGGCGACCCTGCCGATGGGCCAGGCAGGTGGCCCGCTCGCCCCGGTGGTCCGGGTCGGCGGTCCCCTCCTGCTCGTCGCCCTCGTCGTCGTGATCGGTGTCGGCCTTAGCGCCCTGGCGGACGGCCGTCGGGCCGACAACGGTTCGGTCATCGCCGTGGCCGGTGCCATGGGCGCCGTCGTCCTGTGCGGGGTGCTCGCCGCCCTGGCTCCGTCCGGACACGTGGTCGGTGAGATCGACGTGGCGCTCGTCCAGGGTGGCGGTCCGCAGAGGACACGGGCCACCCCGACCGGGGCGGCGATCGTGTTCGCCAACCAGCTCGAGGCCGCTGCCCTGGTGGAAACGCCCGTCGACCTGGTGCTCTGGCCGGAAAACGTGGTCAACCCGTCACCCGAACCGACAACAGGAGGACGTTTCCCCGACCGCATCTACGCAGACGACGCCACCGCTGCCCTCGAGGCCGAGGCCGGGCGCCTCGACGCCGTGCTGGTTCCGGGATGGTTCCACCGCCACCCCACGATCCCGACCGCCAACCTCAACTACTCGACCGCAATCGAACCCGACGGCACGGTGGTCGACGCCTACGACAAGGTCCTGAGGGTGCCGTTCGGCGAGTTCGTCCCGCTGCGGGGGCTCGTCGAGGCGGTGGCGGGCGGCGACCTTCCCGCCCGCGACCTGCTCCCCGGAACGGGGTCGGCGGTACTCGAAACAAGCGTCGGACGACTTGGCGTGAGCATCTCCTGGGAGGTGTTCTTCGAGCACCGGACCCGCGATGCCGCCCGGAACGGAGCCCAGGTCCTGCTCAACCCGACCAACGGGGCCAGCTACTGGTTGACGGTCCTCCAGTCGCAGCAGGTGGCTTCGAGTCGCCTCCGTGCGCTCGAGACCGGAAGGTGGCTGCTCCAGGCGGCACCCACCGGCTTCAGCGCCGTCATAGATGCACAGGGCCGGGTCCTGGTCCGGACCGGCGTGTCCGAACAGGCCGTGCTGCACGCCACCGTCGAACTGCGCGAGGGCGACACCTGGGCCACGCGCTTCGGTCCATGGCCGATGCTGGCTCTGGCACTGGGACTGCTCATCGCAGCCCGGTCCCCCACCCGGCGCGAATCGACCACTGCCTGACTGAATCGATCACCCGGTCGCCCGGGCGACCAGCACCGACACCCGGTGCGGAGCTTCGACCTCGTCACCGGGGAAGCGCTCGGCGAGCAACGCCTTGAGATCGCGGTCGAAGGCCTCAGCCGCTGCCGGCTCGAGGTTGACGATGGCGGCGCTGCCGCCGATCCGACGACGCCACGACCCGGTCGCATAGGCCACGTCGATGTCCTCGACCCAGGTGGTGAGGACATCGAACCCTGCATCCTCGACATGCCCGATCGCCTCCGGGAGGGGATCGCGGATGCCCCCCAGGTCCCAGGCCGGGTGATGGGCCTGGATCAGGGCCTCGGACTCCCCGGACACCGAACCGGGCACCGGCAGCCAGTCGAAGTTGCCGATCGCCAGCAGGCCACCCGGCACCAACAGGCGACGTACCTCCACCGCAGCCGCCTGACCGTCGAACCAGTGCCAGCACTGTGCCGCGGCGACGATGTCGAAGGAGGCACCTCGCAGGCCGGTGCGTTCGGCAGGCGCTTCATGCCAGACGATGTCCAGGCCGGACTCATCGGCGAGCAGTCGGGCAGCTTCGAGCATCCGGGCATCCACGTCGAGGCCGGTCACCAGACATCCCCTGGCCGCAAACTGTCGCGCCAGCGTCCCGGTACCGCAACCCACATCGAGCAGCCTCTGGCCGGGTCGACCCACGCCGACCTCGACCATGCGGTCGACCGCGTCCGCCGGGAACTCAGCGCGGTGGTGGGCATAGTCGGCCGCCCTGGAGCCGAAGCGGTCGCCGTCGACTGCCGGCACGCTCAGACCTCGATCATCAGCGTCGCCGGACCGTCGTTCACGAGCTCGACCTGCATGAGCGCCCTGAAGCGCCCGGTCGCCACCCTGATTCCCATGTCGCCCAATCCCTCCGCCACACGTTCGACCAACGGCTCGGCCTGTTCGGGTGAGGCCGCCGAAATCCAGGTGGGGCGCCGTCCCCGCGACGTGTCGCCGTAGAGGGTGAACTGGCTGACGACCAGCACCTCGCCACCGGAATCGACTACCGAGCGGTTCATCACCCCGTCAGCGTCGTCCATGATCCGCAATCCGGCCAACTTCCCGGCCATCCGGTCGGCCTGCGCAACGCCGTCGTCATGGGTGACGCCGACGAACACGCACAGGCCGGGCCCGATTGCGCCGACCACCTCCCCGTCCACGGTCACAGAGGCCCGCCCGACCCGTTGCACCAGCGCTCGCACGTGACCGAAGGTACCCGTCCCGGTGGAGCCTTTCGCGCTCTCTCCCGCCAGACTTGCCGGATGCCCTATCTCGGAAGCAGTCCCGGAAGCAGTCCCGGAACCAGTCCCGGAACCAGTCCCGGACCGCTCGACGACGCCCCGCTGCGCATCGCCTACCTGGCCTACCGTGGCAAGCCGCACTGCGGCGGCCAGGGCGTCTACACGCACCACCTCACCCGGGCACTCGTCGACCTCGGCCACCACGTCGAGGTCCTCTCAGGCCAGCCGTACCCGGTCCTCGACGACCGGGTCCCATTGGTCGAACTGCCCAGCCTCGACCTCTACAACGACCACTTCCCGATGCGCAAGGCCCGCTTCTGGGAGTTCAAGAGCGTGTGGGACATCGCCGAGGCGATGTCGTTCAACACCGGAAACTTCTCGGAGCCCATGGCGTTCAGCATGCGCGCATGGGACCACCTGCGGAAGCGCACCGGGGACTTCGACCTGGTCCACGACAACCAGTGCCTCGGCTGGGGCCTGCTCCTGATGCAGGAGCACCTCCGGATGCCAGTACTCGCCACCATCCACCATCCCATCACGATCGACCGGAAGCTCGAGATCGAACACGCCCGCACCCTCTGGGAGGAAATCGGCAAGCGCCGCTGGTACTCGTTCACCCGGATGCAGACCCGGGTGGCGAAGCGGATGCACCGTGTCATGACCGTCTCCGAGTCGTCCCGCTCGGACATCATCGCCGACCACAGGGTCCCCGGCGACCGGATCCACGTCGTACCCGTCGGCGTCGACCCCGACCTGTTCCGACCCGTCGAGGGCGTCACCCGGATCCCGGGCCGCATCGTCACGACCGCCAGCGCCGACGTGGCGATGAAGGGCCTCCGGTTCCTGCTGGAGGCGGTCGCCAAGCTGCGCACGGAACGCGACGTCGAGTTGGTCATCATCGGCAGGCCCAAGGCGTCGAGCGCCGCCAGCGACACCTTCGAGCGCCTCGGGCTGACCGACTGCGTGTCGTACGTCCACGACGTACCCGACCAGCGCATAGTCGAGCTCTACAGCGAGGCCGAGGTGGCGGTCGTGCCGTCGCTCTACGAAGGCTTCTCGTTGCCCGCCATCGAAGCCATGTCGTGCGGCGTGCCGCTGGTGACCACCACGGGCGGCGCCCTGCCGGAGGTGACCGGCACCCACGACGACACCTGCTTCCAGGTGCCCCCGGGCAACAGCGACGCCCTGGCCGCCATGATCCGCACCGTCCTCGACACCCCCGATGCCCGGAGCCGGGTCGGCGCCAACGGCCGCCGACGGGTGATCGGCAACTGGAGCTGGCGCCACACGGCCGAGCGGACCGTCGACCAGTACCGGGAACTCCTCGCAGAACCGCGGCCCGACGCTCGCTCCGGGTCTCTCTCCGGGCTGCTGTCCGGCCCCCGTCGCCAGTGCTGACCGTCGGCTACGACCGACTCGGGCTCCGACCCGGCGACCGGATACTGGACCTGGGCTGCGGTTTCGGCCGACACGCCTTCGAGGCCCTGCGACGGGGTGCCAACGTCGTCGCCTGCGACATCGGTACCGACGAACTGCACCGGGTCAGGGCGACCGTGGCCGCCATGTCGGAGGCCGACGAGATCGGCCCTGACGTGGTCCTCGAGACCGCAAACGGCGATGCCACACGGCTCCCGTTCGCCGACGGCTCCTTCGACCGGGTAATCGCCAGCGAGGTGATGGAACACATCCACGACGACGACGCCGCCCTCGCCGAGTTGACCCGTGTGTTGCGCCCGGGCGGCACGATCGCCATCACCGTTCCGGCCGCCCTCCCCGAGCGCATCTGCTGGAAGATCTCGTCCGACTACCACGCTCCGGCAGCGGTCGGCGGCCACGTCCGCATCTACGGACGGCACAAGCTCCGTGAACGCATGACCACAGCCGGCCTGGACGTCGACGGGGACCACCGGTCCCATGCCCTCCACAGCCCCTACTGGTGGCTGCGCTGTGCCGTCGGCCCCAACCGGCCGATCGAGGGCAACCGGCTGGTCCGCCTCTACCATCGCTTCCTCACATGGGACATCGTGAAGGCGCCCCGCACGACCAGGACCCTTGACAGGATCCTCAACCCGGTCCTGGGCAAGAGCCTCGTCGTCTACGCCACCAAGCCCGGGGTCGCGGGACCAACCGTCGACCCGGGGTCCCATGGTGAGCCCGATCCTGAAAAGGAGCCTGCGCATGTCCCTGCCTGAGATGCCCGGCCTGTTGTCGGCCGATGACCTGCGCCGCACGGCCGACTCGATCGTCGAGGTCCAACTCCGCAACGGCATGATCCCCTGGTTCACCGGCGGCCATGCCGACCCGTGGAACCATGTCGAGGCCGCCATGGCGTTAGCCGTCACCGGCCACCTCTACGAGGCCGAGGCCGCCTACGGGTGGCTGACCGCCAACCAGCACGAAGACGGCTCCTGGCACGCCTACTACGTGGACGGCGGCGTCGAGGACCCCAAGTTCGACACCAACGTGATCGCCTACGTCGCCACCGGCGCCTGGCACCACTGGCTACTCACCCGCGACCGGGGATTCCTCGAGTCGCTGTGGCCGGTCGTCGAGCGGGCCCTCGACTATGTGCTCGACCTCCAGACTCCCCGGGGCGAGATCCTCTGGGCACGCCACCCCGGCGGCACACCCTGGTCCTACGCCCTGCTCACCGGATCGTCGAGCGTGTGCCACAGCCTCCGGTGCGGTATCGCCGCGGCCGAGGAACTGGGCCACGAGCGCCCCGACTGGGAACTCTCGCTGGCCCACCTCGCCCATGTCGTAAGGACCCGACCCGGGGGTGCCTTCGCTCCGAAGGACCGGTGGGCAATGGACTGGTACTACCCGGTGCTCTCCGGTGCCGTCACAGGGGACGAGGCAGCGCTGCAACTCGCCTCCCGCTTCGACGAATTCATCCTGCCCGACCGGGGTGTCCGCTGCGTCGGGGACAAGGACTGGGTCACGGCCGCTGAAACCTGCGAGTGCGCCATGGCCTACCTGCTGGTCGGTGACCAACCGATGGCCGAGCGCCTGTTCGCCTGGGCGCAGGCGATGCGCAGCCCCGATGGCCGCTACCTGACCGGCATCGCATACCCGCAGGAGGTCAGCTTTCCGGATGGCGAGCACACGACCTACACGGCAGCCGCGGTGATCCTCGCCGCCGATGCGCTGAGCGGCTCGAGCCCGGCCGCCGGCCTGTTCGTCGACCACCGGAACCTGCCTGAGATCATCGACGTGGAGATCGACGTGGGAATCGACCCGGAGATCGACCCGGGGATCGACCTTCGAATCCGCGACCTGGACTGACGGGCACCCGCCCACCGGTGGTGTCGACGATCAGGTGATCAGATCCCAACGGCGGTGCGGCGCAGGATCCGGAGCGAACCCACGGCGTCGACCTCGTCGAACGATCCCGATCCGACCGCCCTGCACCAGATCTCGAAGGGGGGTCGCCCCCCGTCGGCCGGATCCGGAAAGACGTCGTGGATCAGGAGCGTGCCTCCGACGGCCAACTGCGGCACCCAACCCTCGTAGTCACGGTGTGCCGGCTCGACCCCGTGCCCACCGTCTATGAACAGCAGGGAAAGAGGCGTCGACCAGGCATCGGCGACACGGGGTGAGTCGCCCACAAGGGCGACCACGGTCTCCTCGAGGCCGGCTGCGCTGATGGTCCGGCGGAAGTGGGGCAGGGTGTCGATGCGACCGGCCTCCGGGTCGACGAGGTCAGGCTCGTGCCACTCCCAGCCGGGCTGGTTCTCCTCGGAGCCGTGGTGGTGGTCGAGTGCGAACAACAGACGGCCGCCGGCCTCTGCTGCAGCGCCGAGGTAGACGCTCGACCTGCCGCAGTAACTGCCCACCTCGAGGAAGGGGCCGTCGACGGTGACCTCGAGGGCGTGGTCGTGGAGGGCCCTTCCCTCGTCGGGAGGCATGAACCCGCGGGTGGCCTCGGCAAGGCCGAACAGTTGCCGACGGCGGTCGTCCACGGCTCAGCTGTGCTTGCGCACCAACTCGTGTTCGGTCCGCTCGCCCCACAGGAGGTGCTCGAGCACCACGAATCGGACGATCCAGAGCGCACCGAACGCTGCGGCATTTGCGCCCTGCACGGCGAGCGTGCGATCCGAAAATGCGTCGACGACGCCGACCAGGGCGGTCGACAGCACCAGGCCGACGAAGGCGAGGCCCCAGAACGGCAGGATCTCTGCGCCGAAGTTGTGGTCGCCCTTCTCACGCTTCCAGACGTAGTGGCGGCTGAGCAGGTAGGCGGGGATGCTGCCAGCAGCCACGGCGACCACGTTGGCGAGCATGCCGTTCCAACCCAGGCGGGCGTAACAGATGTACAGCAGCGTCTGGCCGGTGCACACGTTTATGATCGAAACCCCGGCGAATCGGATCAGCTTCTGCCCGTAGTCGCGCCAGAGGCGCGCAGGGAGGGCAAGCAGGTTCCGGACCATGGGGCGAGAGCCTATCCCCACCATTTCCGGCGAGTCGTGCCTTCGGTCACCGGGGAGTATCGGTATCCAGAAAGCGGTCTGCCAGGTGGCGAGCGGCCTCTACCGGTGTGGCTCCGCTCCGGGAATCGACGTCAACGAGGACATCGTCGGCCGCCTGGATCAACACGTGTTCGAGGCGGGCGCGTACCTCGGCGACGAACCGACGGTCCCGACGCGCCTGGAGGCCGGGTCCTGCCTTCAGGGCCCGGTGGTGTGCGTCGACGGCCCTGAGCAGGTCCTGGACGCCTTCGCCCTCCGTTGCCGTCGTTTCGATGATGGCCGGCCGGCTCTCGGCGTCGGCACCGGTGCCGGCTGCTGCGCCGGAGACCTCGCTCAGGTCCAGCATCAGGTCGAGGTCGCGGCGGGCATCGGATGCGCCGGGACGATCGGCCTTGTTGACGACGAACAGGTCGGCGACCTCGAGCAGGCCCGCCTTGTTGGCCTGGATTGCGTCCCCCCATCCGGGGGTCACGACGACCACGGCGGTGTCAGCGGCTGCTGCGACATCGACCTCGATCTGGCCGACGCCGACAGTCTCGACCAACACCGGGTCGAAACCGCAGGCGTCGAGCACCCGGACCACCCCAGGGACTGCGAGGGCGAGACCGCCGGCATGGCCGCGGGTCGCCATCGAGCGGATGAAGACCCCCGCCCCGGTGGCCGCCTCCATGCGCACGCGGTCGCCGAGGATGGCGCCGCCGGTCAGTGGGGAGGAGGGATCGACCGCCACCACCGCCGGCCGTCGGCCCTCGGCGGCCAGCAGGGTGGTCAGGGCGCCGGTCAACGTCGACTTGCCGGTGCCCGGAGCCCCGGTGATTCCCACGATGTGTGCAGCACCGGTCAACGGGTGGGTGGCGGCGGCGATCGCCTCGGCGGCCCCACCACCCCGCTCCACCAGCGTGAGCAGGCGGGCAACCGCCCGGCGCTGACCACCGCGGGCAGCAGCAAGCAACTCGGCGGGTTTCCGCTCCTCACCCGTGCCGGCCATCGACGACCCTTCGCACGGATGCCACGACCTCGGTTGCCGAGGTGCCGGGGCCGATGACCGCACCCACACCGGCCGCTTCGAGTTCGCCTACGTCCTCGTCGGGAACGACGCCACCTATGACGACGGGTACATTGCCGAGCCCTGCGGCGACGAGGGCGGCGACGATCAGGGGTGCCAGGGTGAGGTGTCCGGCGTTGTGCATCGAGATGCCTACGACGTCGGCGTCCTCCTGTTCGACCGCATCGACGATCGTCGCCGTCGTCTGACGGAGCCCCAGGTAGACGACCTCCATGCCGGCGTCGCGCAGGATCCGGGCGACCACCTTGAGCCCCCGGTCGTGCCCGTCCAGGCCGAGCTTGGCGAGCACCACGCGGATCGGTGTTGCGCCCTCCTCAGGACCATCCATCACACGACTGCCGTTTCCACATACGTGCCGAAGACCCCTTCGAGGACATTGACGATCTCACCTACCGTGGCACGAGCCCGCGCTGCCTCGAGAATCGCCGGCATCAGGTTGGCTTCCGGCTCTTCTGCGTCCACCGCCACCCGGGAAAGGGTCTCCCGCACCGCGGCACCGTTCCTGGCGTGTCGCACACCGGCGAGGCGCCGACGCTGCAGGTCCTCGGTGTCCTGGCCGATTCGCAGCAGCCGGCCCGCTCGCCCCTCGTCGCCCTCGGTGAAGGCGTTGACACCGACCACGATCCGATCGCCGGCATTTACCTCGCGCTCGAACCGGTAGGCCGACTCGGCGATCTCTCCCATGAACCAGCCGCTCTCGATGCCGGCGTAGACGCCCTCCAGGATCGAGCCAGCGCCCTCGTCGTCGAGGCGGGCGAAGACCTCCTCGGCACGCCGCTCGAGTTCATCGGTCATCCACTCGACGTAGGCGGAGCCGCCGAGGGGGTCTGCCACGTCGACCACCCCGGACTCGTGGGCGATGACCTGCTGGGTCCGTAGTGCAATGCGTGCTGCCTCCTCGGTGGGGAGCGCCAGGGCCTCGTCGTACGAGTCGGTGTGGAGGCTCTGGGTGCCGCCGAGCACGCCGGCCAGGGCCTGGATGGCGACCCTGGCGATGTTGACCTCGGGCTGCTGTGCTGTCAGCGAGACGCCTGCGGTCTGGGTGTGGGAGCGCAGCCGGAGGCTGCGCTCGTCGGTCGCGCCATAGCGCTCCCGCATCCAGCGGGCCCAGATGCGTCGGGCGGCCCGGAACTTGCCGATCTCCTCGAAGAAGTCGCTGTGGCTGTTGAAGAAAAAGGACAACCGCGGGGCGAAGTCGTCGACGTCGAGTCCGGCCGCCACAGCCGCCTCGACGTAGGCGAATCCGTTGGCGAGGGTGAAGGCCAGCTCCTGGGCGGCGGTCGAGCCGGCCTCGCGGATGTGGTAGCCGGAGATCGACACGGGGTTCCAGCGGGGCATCTCGGCGGCGGTGAAGCGGATGACGTCCGTAACCAGTCGCACCGAGGGACGGGGTGGGAACAGGTACTCCTTCTGGGCCTGGTACTCCTTGAGGATGTCGTTCTGGAGTGTTCCGGCCAGGCGCCCCCGTTCGACGCCGCCCTGTTCGGCGACGGCGACGTACATGGCCAGCAGGATCGGTGCCGGTCCGTTGATGGTCATCGACGTGGTGACGACTCCGAGGTCGATGTCGGCGAACAGGTCGGCCATGTCCTCGACCGTGTCGACGGCCACGCCGGCACGACCGACCTCACCGAGGGCGAGCGGATGGTCGGAGTCCCGACCCATCAGCGTGGGCATGTCAAAGGCGGTCGAGAGCCCTGTGCCGCCGGACCGGAGAAGTTCCCTGAAGCGGCCGTTGGTGTCCCCGGCGGTACCGAAGCCCGCGAACATGCGCATGGTCCAGAGTCGGTTCCTGTACATCCCTGCGTGGATGCCCCTGGTGTAGGGGTACTCGCCGGGGAGTGGACCCTCGCCGTAGACGGGGTCGACAGGGATGCCGGAGAGGGTGCGGTGCTGGTCTGCCACACAGAGAACAATAGTTGGATATCCAACTATTTGCCACCCAAGCTTTCGCCTGCAGTGACTAGAATGCGCTGATGCCGCTGCCGTTCGACCCGATCGTCGAGGCCCGTCGCAACTGGAGGTCCAACCGCTGGGGGGCCGCCGACCCGATGGCAGCCGCCACCTCCATCACGCGTGCGCACCAGGTCCTCCTGCGGCGCATCGACGCCGCCCTCGCCCCATTCGACCTCAACTTCAGCCGCTTCGAGGCGCTCGCCCTCCTGCACTTCTCGAGAAGCGGCTCGCTGCCCCTCGGCAAGATCGGCGACCGCCTCCAGGTCCATCCGACCTCGGTGACCAACACCATCGACCGGCTCGAGGCGGACGGCCTCGTGCGGCGGACGCCCCACCCCACCGATCGCCGAGCCACCCTCGCCGGGATCACCAGTCGGGGGCGGGCGCTTGTCGAGCGCTCCGCCATTGCGCTCGCCGACATCAAATTCGGGCTCGACGGCATGCGACGCGACGACCTGACAGCGGTCACCGCAGCCCTGACCGGACTCCGTAGGGACGCCGGCGACTTCTGACCCGGGTAGGCACCTCCACGGGGCCGCCTCGGCCCCCTACCAGTACCCGTGTCACACTGTCACAGACACGAGACTGAGGAGATCCGCATGGGCGAGACCGGCGATACAGGCAAGAGCACCGCGCCAGCCGAGATAGCCGGTTGGCCCAAGCTGGTCATCACGTACCGCACCGACACCGACAAGGTGGCCGCCCTGCTCCCCCCCGGCATCGAGCCGGGTGCCGAGCCCATCGTCACGATCGGCGTCTACTGCGTACCGATCCTCGACGAGCCCGAGTTCGGCACCAGCACGAGGGTCCAGGCCGACTTCGACGGCATCGCCGGACAGTTCTCGCTCGGCATCGGCATAGACCAGGAGGCGGCAATCTTCAACTCGAAGGAGATCAACGGGCAGCCGAAGTTCCCGTGCACCACCCGCTTCTTCCGGTTCGGAGACGCCGTCGAGGCCACGGCCACGCACCAGGGCTACACGTTCTTCGAGTTCCGGGGCCGATCCACCGGGATCGTCGATCCCGAACCGGGCGACCGGGAGGAGAACGAATGGTGGCTCAAGTACTCGCGGGCGATCGGTGGCGCCGAGGGCGAGTGGGACTACCCGCCCCACGTCGTGCGGGTACGCCAGGTCAGCCAACAGGTCCACGTCGAGGAACTCGACGGCACCCTCACCCTGCGGGACAGCCCGTGGGACCCCCACACCGACCTCCTGCCCATGCGCGAGCAACTCTCGGCCCGGCTCATCACCTCGGTCCACAAGGCACGAGAGATCACCAACGCAGGCCCCCTCGACCCGGTCGCCTTCTGGCCCCACGCCGACACCATCGGCGGCTCCCGCTGGCCCGGCCGACGGGGCGGCCCCCGCAACCTGCGCTGAGTCGTCGGCAACGATGGGCCCGAGCCTCGACCCGGCGCTGTTCCTTCCGGAACCCGAGCCGGCCGAGGTCCGCTGCACGATCATCTCGGTCGACGACCACGTCGTCGAGCCACCCCACCTGTTCGCCGAGTACATGTCCCCGGCGCTGCGCGGGCACGGCCCACAACTGGTCGAGACACCCGAAGGGCACCAGGTCTGGGAGTTCGAGGGCAACACATACTCCCAGGTCGGGATGAACGCCGTGGCCGGACGCCGCCCCGAGACCGTGCGGCTCGAACCGTTCCGCTTCGACCAGATGCGCCCCGGCTGCTACGACGTCGACGCCCGGATCGCCGACATGGACCTGGCCGGCATCTGGGCGATGCTCAACTTCCCCTCCCAGATCACAGGGTTCTGCGGACGGGTGTTCACCGACGCCGACGACGCCACGGTGGGCATCGACGCCATGCGGGCGTGGAACGACTGGCTGTACACCGAATGGTATGCGCCCCATCCGGACCGGATCGTCCCGTGCGGCATCACCTTCCTCTCCGACCCGGCAGAGGCGGTCCGGGAGATCCACCGCAACTCAGAGCGGGGCTTCGTCTCGGTAGCCCTACCCGAGCGCCCCCACGCGGTCGGGCTCCCGAGCCTCTGGGACCGCGACCACTGGGACCCGATCATCGCCGCCTGCGTCGAGACCGACACGGTGATCTCCCTCCACGTGGGCAGTTCCGGAATGCACCCGGCGCCGCCCGGGGGTCCTGCGCTCCAGATCGGCGCCACCCTCTTCGGGCAGCTCTCCCTCCAGGCCTGCGCCGAGTGGCTCTGGTCGGAATACCCGGTCCGCCACCCCCGACTCAAGGTCGCCATGTCCGAAGGCGGCATCGGCTGGGTCGCCATGCTCATCGACCGCCTCGACAACCTCGTCGGGCGCTCGGGCTACGGACAGGGCTGGGAGGAGCACCCTGCCGATGTCCTGCGCCGCAACTTCTGGTTCTGCACGCTCGACGACCCATCCACCATCGACACCCGCCACACCATCGGCATCGACAACATCTGCGTCGAGACCGACTACCCCCACGGAGACAGCACCTGGCCGCACACCCAGCAGGTCATCGCCGATGCCTGGGGCCACCTGCCGCCGGAAGAGCTCCGGATGCTCTGCTGTGAAAACGCCGCCCGCCTCTACCGGCACCCCCTGCCCGAGGTGGTCCTGCCCCTCGGCTGA
>JACNKQ010000004.1 GCA_014381945.1 Actinomycetota bacterium | reverse complement strand
GCCGGCCGCGCGGTCGCCGCCAACCCCGCCGCGCCTCCGGCGGCCGTCGAGATCCCGAGGGACGCCGGGCGGATGCGCCCCATCGCCGCCATCCTCGCCAACCCGGGCGCCTTCGGCGAGGCAGGCCTCCGACCCCTGGCCGGGTCGCCGTTCCCGAGGTACCGCTGGACCGCCGCCGAGAACCCGAAGACGCCTCCGGACGTGCTCGACGCGCTCGCCGCCGACGAGGGGCGGGTCCCGGGCCGCTACATCGGCCACTGGAATCCCATCCGGATGGCAGTGGCGGCCAACCGCAGTACTCCCGTTGACACAATTGCCCGTCTCGCCGCCGACGAACACGCCGACGTTCGGTGGTTCGCCGCCTCGAACCCGAAAGCACCCCTCGAAGTGCTCGAGGCCCTGGCGTCAGACGACGACTACCGGGTCCGAAGGAAAGTCGCCGAGCACAGGTCGAGCACTGCCGTGCTCCTCGGCCGCCTTACCGACGACCTGGACAGGGATGTCCGACTGAAGGTGGCGCAGAACCGCCGCTGTCCCCTGGCTGCCCTGCGGCACCTGGCCGCCGATGTGGACGAGCACGTGCGAAAGGCCGTGGCCGCGCACCCGAAGGCCGACGATGCGCTGCGCCTCCTGGCCGTTCCACCTGTGCCCGAGCCGGAGCCGGAGCCGAAGCGCCCCCGCGCCCACCGCCGAACCCGACCGAAGCCCACGCCCGACCCGGTACCCACCCCATGCGACGGCGAGACCTGCGCCAACGTCGTCTGCTTCGGCGACGTCCACATCGGCGACGACCTGTTGTGCGCCGCCGAGGACTTCCCCATCGATTCATGGTCCTACGAAGGAGACTTTCCCGGCAGCGCCGGCAGCTTCGAGCTCTACGGCATCGAAGACCTGTACTGGTCCCACGACGACCACGGCTGGCATGCCATGGGTCGATTCGACTCTGACGAGGAGGCCGTCGAGAGGTGGCGGAAAGCCAACCTCATCGACCTGCGGGAGGAGGAGGCCGCAGAGGAGGAACAGGAGCAGATCAGAGAGTGGATGGACTCACTCGAACCGACGGCCTGTGAAGGCGAATGCGACTGGTACATCTGCATCGACGGCTGGCACATCCATGACGATGTCATCGAGCACATGGAGCCCTGCAACTACTTCCCACCTGACGAGCCGATGAAGGAGGACCCGACGCACCAGCTCTTCGAACAGAGAGGCCTCTACTGGCGTTCCACCGAACGTGGCCACGAGGAGTTGGGACGGTTCACGAACGACGACGACCTGTACAGGGCCTGGCGGGACGCCCGCCTGCGGGACCAGCAGGCGGACGAATCCGGTGGCGAGGCCGACGAGCACCGGGACGATGCCGCGTCCCCGACCCCATGAATCCCTGTCACAGCAGCCAGGTACCCCCCTCTACTGGGGAATTTTCCGGCCAATCCCCTGCAGGAGGCACATTGACGACCCACGAAGACGCCGCGAACGAGGTATCGACCGACGAGACATCCACCACCAGCCGTGCCGACCACGTCCGGCTGCGGCAGTTCCGCCGCCTCCTGGAGGACGCCGGTCTCGACGGCGTCTTCGGCCACGACTGGGCGTCGATCGACCCCGAGACCGGCAACTACACGTTCGGCGACATCGAGCCCGGACGGATGCAGGCCATCATGTGCCGCCTCGACGAACTCTGCCTCGAACGGCAGGGTGAACGGCGCTCGCACCGTCGCACCACCGAGGCCGACAGGGCCGCCCGACGGGCGATCGCCCCGGTTGCCGCACCCGACGTACCCGTCGAGATGACCGTCGGCCCGCACCTCGGGGGCCAGGTATGAGCACGATCGAACTTCCCATCGCCACCGACGAGTGGGAACGCATCGTGCGCGTCGCCAAGGTCACCGCATGGGACGACCGGCACAACCCGCCGGTCCTCCAGCATCCCTTCCCCGAACTGGGCGTCGATCCACAGTGGCGGCTGCGCTGCATCGACGGGACCCTCGTCGAGGTTCGGCACGACGTGCCGAGGATGGAGCCGTTCGCCGTGGCGCTGCCCACGCGTCTCCTCATCCACGCCGCCGCCCTCGCCGACCTCGACGGCGGGTGTGTGCTCACGATCGACGACAACCGTTACGCCACCGTGCGCGGAACCAACGGTTCGAGCCTGGTCGAGAACCTCCTGCCGGTCCCGCCCGGCTACGAACTCCCCAACCCCTGGCAGCCGGCCGCTACGGCGACACTCGAGGCCGACCGGCTGTTCCACTGCCTGTTCCCGGCATCGATCGCTCCGACCGGGCTCGGACAGGAAGAGCCGCTGCCACTCGAGTTGGGCATCAGCGATGGCGAGATCGGGTTCCTGGCCGACTGGTCGATGGCAGGAGGCCACAGGGCCACGTTCCGGACACCTGCAACCACCGACGGCTCTGCCCATTTCGGGTTCTGGCCTGTCGCCCTCACCGAACTGGTCAGGGGCGTGACACGGGGTTCGGAATCGGTAACGCTCGCGGTGTTCGAGAAGTGGCTGAGGGTCACCGCCGAAGACTGGACCGCCTGGGTGCCGCCAACAGGCCTCGCCTTCGCCAGGTGGATCCCCCATGCCACCGAGATCCTGGAGGAGGCCGGCGAGTCCGTGACACCGATCGCCGACGACGCATTCTCGGTGATGGGCAGCCCGGCGGTACGGGTCGCCTTCCACGACGTGGTCGACCAGCAGGTGCTGCGAATCTCGACGGTGGTGGCCACCAACGCCGAGGACAGCCTCGATGTGCGGCGGCGGCTCGACGGCCTGGTGCATTCGCGACCCTGCCTCAAGAACTGGTTCGAGGAGGGTCGCTTCGTGGTCGCCATCGACCTCGACGTGTCCCAGATCGACCAACTGCCGGGCACCTTGCGTCGGTTCAGGTCGCAGCTGCACGGCTTCGACCTGCTGCTGTCGATCGGCGACTCGATGCCCGACCTGTTCACCGAGGCCGGCCTGGTGGAATAGGCGGTGGGGCCGGCGGCGTGCAGGCCCGGGCGCCCTTCAGGCTGACGCCCGACTATTCGATGCGCATGCCGGAGATGGCCCGGCTGATCACCAACTGTTGGATCTGTTCGGTGCCTTCGAAGATGTCGTAGATCTTCGAATCCCGGTGCCAGCGCT
>JACNKQ010000078.1:15089-15976 GCA_014381945.1 Actinomycetota bacterium | reverse complement strand
CGACACACAGGTCGCCCTGACCTGGACCGCCCCGACCGACAACGGCGGGTCGGCCATCACCGACTACACGGTCGAGTACTCGTCCGACTCGGGCGCCACCTGGACCACCTTCGCCGACGGCACCTCCACCACCGCCTCGGCCACGCTCACCGGACTTACCAACGGCACGAGCTACACCTTCCGGGTGAAGCCGATCAACGCCGTGGGTACGGGCACCACGTCCACGGCCAGCGCCGCCGTGGTCCCCGTCACGACGCCGGGTGTGCCCACCTCCGTGGCTGCCACCGCCGACGGCACCTCGGCAACCGTCACCTGGACGGCACCCACGGTCACGGGCGGCACGGCCATCACCGGTTACAAGGTCGAGCAGTCGATCGACACAGGCGTCACCTGGACGACCGCAGCCGCCGACACCGCCTCGACGGCGGTCACCGCCACCTACAGCGACCTCACCTCCGGCGCCAGCTACTCGTTCCGGGTCTCGGCCATCAACGCCGTCGGCACCGGCACGGCCTCCACCGCCAGCGCAGAGGTCCAGACCGGACCATCTGCCGGTGAGGTGAACGGCTGGCTGGCCTCCGACAGCGCCGCCGACTTCCTCGCACTCCTCGCCTTCCTGGGTTCCGAGACTGCAGAGCAGGTTGCCGCTGATGCCGCTGAAGCCGAGGCTTGGGCCGACAGCGCCGACGGCCGCCGGTTCCTGGGCCTGCCGACCAAGGCCGAGGAAGAGGCATCTGCGGCATGGGCCGACACAGCGGCGGGCCCCCGCCTCCCCGGCCCGCCCCCCCAAGCGGGGGGAGAGGGCCCCGCCCCCCCCCCGGCGGCCCCCCCCCCGGCCGCCCCCCCCCCCCGCGGGGGGGCCCCCCCCCACCCCGCCCCGGCCCCCC
>JACNKQ010000078.1:0-15079 GCA_014381945.1 Actinomycetota bacterium | reverse complement strand
GCCTGCCGCCCACGGCCGAGAACGAGGGTTCTGCGGTATGGGCCGACCGAGCGGCGGGCCGCCGCTTCCTGGGCCTGCCCACCAAGGCGGAGGAAGAGGCCGCAGCCACCGCATGGCTGGCCTCGACCGAGGCAGCCAACTACCTCGGTGAGGGTCCCTCCACCACCACGGACTGGCTCGCCACCGACAACGCCACCGCCTTCCTGGGCGCCATCGCGGCGGCAGAGACGGCAACGGCTGCGGCGGCGACCAACACGTGGCTGGCGACCGACGCAGCCGCAGCGTTCCTGGCCTCGCTGGGCTGAGAACCGCATACCTGAACAGAACAGCAACGTTCCAAGCAGAGAGTTGGGCGCTGTCGATCCGGCGCCTGCCGTATAGGTGTGGTTACAGCCCCATAACGCTTCCTGATCGGCATCGCCGCCGACGATGGGGCATGATCGTGTCATGCGACGTCGACCTGACCGGCACGGTGGGCTGCCCATCAGGTTGGGTCCCGCATCGAACGGCGAGTTCATACCGCCGCCGGTGTCTCCCGTGGTACGTGAGGCCATTCGTCGCACGAACGACGAGGCCGACGTGCTCGCCCGACGCCTGGGGATGTCGAGGCGACGGTTCCTGGCGTCACTCGGAGGATCCGCCCTGACGCTGATGGTGCTCGACGCCTGTGCATCGGCAGAGCGGGCGACCCGAACGGCCTCCACTACTTCCCTCTCCACTTCTACTTCCACCTCCACTACTTCCACCTCCACTTCCACTTCCACCTCAACTACTTCCACTTCCACCTCCACGACCACGCTGCCGCCCACCACGACCGGCGGCACATACGAGGTTCCGCCAGCGGCCACGACCGAGCCTGAGGTCGCCGAACAGATACTGGCCGGCGACGAGTTCGTCATGGACCTGCAGGCCCACCTGCTGGACTACGAGATCACACCCGACGTTCCCTGGGACGGAACACCGTTCCTGGGACAGTTGTTTCCCCAGATCGCCTGCGGTGAGACGGACCCACGGGCGTGTTTTTCGATCGAGGCCTTTCTGGACCTGTTCTTCCTTCAGAGTGACACCTCGCTGGCGGTGCTCTCGGCGATCCCGGTTCCCGGTCCCGACAACCCGCTTTCCGCTGACGTCATGGCCGCCACCCAACGTATGGCCGACGCCCTGTGCACCGAGGGTCGGGTTCTGGCCCACGGGCAGGCGATGCCGAACCTCGGCGACCCGGCTGCGATGCTCGGATCGATGGCGGAACTGCGGGACCGGTACCCGATCGTCGCATGGAAGGCCTACACGCACCTGCCGGCGACGGTGCCATTCTTCCTCGACGACCACGACCCCGACGGCGTTCCCGTCGGCCGCCCCTTCCTGGAGGCGGTCCGTCAGGTCGGCCCCCCTGTTGTGTGCGTCCACAAGGGATTCCGGGGCGTGGGTGGAGGCTCGGCACGGTTCGCCGACCCGGTGGATATCGGGCCCGCCGCCGCAGCCAACCCCGACATCTCGTTCGTGGTCTACCACTCTGGTTTCGAGGCCGACGTGGCCGAGGGCCCCTACGATTCTTCGTCGCCGAACGGCGGGGTCGACCGGCTGGTTGCCTCGCTCGAGCGGTCGGGGGTCGGGCCCGGCCGAAACGTCTATGCCGAACTCGGGTCCACGTGGCGGTTCCTCATGTCACGCCCCGACCAGGCAGCCCATGTGCTGGGCAAGCTGCTGTCCGCCGTAGGGACGGGCAACGTGGTGTGGGGCACAGACTGCCTCTGGTACGGCTCCCCCCAGGACCAGATCGAGGCGTTCCGGGCGTTCGCCATCACCGAGGCCTACCAGGAGGCCTACGGCTACCCGGCGCTCACGCCGGAGGTGAAGGCCGGCATCCTGGGCCTCAACGCCGCCCGCCTCCACGGAATCGAACCGGTGCACCGGGACTGCACCTTCTCCCGTTCGGAGCTTCGCCAGGTGCGCTCCGAGTTGGCGCTCCCGACAACGACGCTCGGACCGGCCACGGCCGACGAGGCATTCCGGGCGATCGCCGCCCACATGGTCTGAAGGACCGGCAGTGAATCAGCGGCGGTCGAGTGCCTCGAGGGGGTCGACGTAGTCGAGGTCGAAGGTCTCGGCCACGGCGCGGTCGGTGACCATGCCGGCACAGACGTTGAGGCCGTTGCGCAGGTTGGCGTCGGCACGTAGTGCAGCGTCGGTGCCAGTCCCTGCCAGTGCGAGGGTGAAGGGGAGCGTGGCGTTGGAGAGCGCCTGCGTGGAGGTTCGGGGCACGCCACCGGGCATGTTGGCGACGCAGTAGTGGACGATGTCGTCGACGACATAGGTGGGCTCGAGGTGCGTGGTGGCCCGGGTGGTCTCTACACAGCCACCCTGGTCGACGGCGACGTCGACGATCACGGAGCCGGACCGCATGGTGGACAGCATCTGGCGTGTGACCAGGTGGGGGGCACGTGCGCCCTTGACAAGCACGGCGCCGATGACGAGGTCGGCGTCTGCGACCGATGACTCGAGTTCGGACCGGGTGGAGAAGACCGTGCGGAGCGTGGCGCCGAAGCGCTTGTCGAGCCGGTCGAGTGCCGCCGGGCTGCGGTCGAGGACCGTGACGTCTGCGCCCAGGCCGATGGCCATCTCGATCGAGTTCTCGCCGACAACGCCGCCGCCGAGCACGACGACCTTGGCGGGACGCACTCCGGGAACGCCGCCCATGAGCAGGCCTGCGCCACCCTGGGTGGCCTCGAGTGCGTGGGCGCCGGCCTGGATCGACATGCGGCCGGCGATTGCCGACATCGGCGCCAACAGGGGCAGGCGGCCGGCATCGTCTGTGACGGTCTCGAAGGCGATGCAGGTGGCGCCGCTGGCCAGCAACTCGTCGGTCTGGGGCCGGTCGGCGGCCAGGTGCAGGTAGGTGAACAGGGTGTGGTGTGGGCGCAACATGGCCCGCTCGACCGCCTGCGGCTCCTTGACCTTGACGATCATCTCCGCAGCGTCGAAGACCTCGGCGGCGGTGTCGACGATGGAGGCGCCGGCTGCTTTGTAGGTGGCGTCGTCGAATCCGGCTCCGGTACCGGCTCCGGCCTGAACGATGACCTCGTGGCCGTTGGCGGTGAGATCTCCGACGACGGCGGGTGTGGCGCCGATGCGTCGTTCTGCGGTCTTGATCTCGGTGGGCACGCCGATGTGCATGGGGGTGGCTCCTGCGGGGCTCACGGCCCGTCCGATCCGGCGGGTCCTGTGGGGAGAATCGTACGCAAACGGTGCCGCCGGGCGATTGTGTAGATGACTCCATGAGGACCATTTGACACAACATGATTGTGTAGATATAGGGTTGTACGCATGACACAAGCGTCACCTGATCTTGACCATGTCGATCGTGCGATCCTGGCGATGCTCCAGCAGGACGGCCGGATGGCCAACGTCGACCTTGCCGAGGCGGTCAACCTGTCGCCGTCTGCCTGCCTGCGGCGGGTCCGACGACTCGAGGAGGCGGGGGTGATCGACCGCTATGCGGCGCTCCTCGACCCGGCCCGGGTCGGGCTCGGTACCGATGTCTTCGTTGAGATCACCCTTGCCGGCCAGGACGAGGCCACGCTAGATGCGTTCGAGTTGGCGGTCGCCGGGCGGCCTGAGATCATGAGCTGCCACCTGATGGCGGGCGACTTCGACTATCTGGTGCACGTGGTGGTGAGCGATGTAGCCGACTACGAGGTCCTCCACCGCACGCACCTTGCGCAGTTGCCGGGGGTGGCGCGGATGGTGTCGAGCTTTGCCCTGCGGCCCATCTGCGACCGCACGGCTGTTCCGCTGGGAAGGTCGGGGGGCTGAACAGGCCTCACGCCAGCCCGCCGTCCACCTTGATCACGCTGCCGGTTGTGAAGCTCGAGGCGTCCGAGGCCAGATAGAGGGCGGCACCGACGATCTCGGCCGGCTCCCCGCCCCGGCCGAGCGGGATGTTCTTCCGGGCCGCCATGGCGAACGCCTCGAGGTCCCATGCCTCGGCGATCTCGGTCAGGAACGGGCCGGGCATGAGGCAGTTGACCCGCACCTCCGGTCCGAGCGCACGAGCCAGCGAGGACGTGAGGTTGTTCATACCGGCCTTGGCCATGGCGTAGACGACCTCGCCCGGGGTTGGTCGCACGGCGGCCACCGAGCTCACGTTGACGATCGAGCCGCGACCGTCGGCCTTCATGCGCTCTCCGACGACCGCCGACAGCCGGAACACGCCCTTGAGGTTCACGTCCATGACCTTGTCGTAGAGGTCCTCGGTGATCGAGGTGATGGAGTCGTAGAGCGGGGACATGCCGGCGTTGTTGACCAGGATGTCGACCCGGCCGAACTCGTCGTAGGCGGTGTCGGCGAGGCGGTCGACCTGTTCCCAGTGGCCCACGTGGCACCCGACGGGGAGCGCCCGGCGGCCGAAGCGTTCATTGACTTCGACGGCCAGGGCCTCGCAGTTTCCGAGTTTGCGGCTGGCGATGACGACGTCTGCACCGTGTTCTGCGAAGGCCAGGACCATCTCGCGTCCGAGGCCCCGGCTGCCGCCGGTCACGATCGCCACGCGGCCTGTCAGGTCGAAGAGGTCGGAGGCCATGGGCCAGTATCCCCCGTGGTCGTGGGCGAGGCGAATCCCGACGGTCAGGGGACGGCCGGTACCCCGGCTGCCGAACGGATGCCGTCCACAAGCAGGTCCACGAGGAACTCGAACTCGGCGTCGTGGTCGCCGCGGCCCATGACGTCGAGGTTCTCCAGACGGGTGAAGCCGTCCATGGCGGCCCGCAACGATCGTCCGGCCTTGACCGCCTCGGAGTCATCGAGCCCGAAGCCGCGGATCACCGCCTGGATGGCGCCCAGGGCGAGGCGGGCTCCGGTCCGACGCTCGGCGTCGTCCGGGTCGATGGGTATGAGCGTCAGGTCGTAGCGACCGGGGAAGGTCGTGGCCCACGTTCGATACGCGTGGGCGAACGAGCGGACTGCCTCCTCGTCGCTGCGACCCAGCACGGAATCGCGCAGAATCTCACCGAACTCGACTGTGGCGGCATGTGCGAGTTCGCGGCGCAGGCCGGACAGGCCGTCGACATGGGAGTAGAGGGAGGGGGAGCGGACCCCGAGGAGCCCGGCCACCATGGCCATGCTGACGGCCCCTGCGCCGTTAGCGTCCACGACCGCCAGCCCGGCGGCGACGACGTCGCTTCGGGTGACCCCACGCTTCCTCGCCATGTTGCAAGCATAGTAGGGATATGTCTAAGATACGTAGACATGAGCGACACCGACACCATGACACCCTCCATCCCGTACACGATCATCTCGTCGGACTGCCACGCCGGCGGCAACATGGCCATGTACGAGGAGTACCTCGAGGACAGGTGGAAGGACGCCTTCGCCGAATGGCGGGGCGCCTACTCCAATCCGTTCCGCGACCTCCAGGACGACGGCCGCTCACGGAACTGGGACGACGAGCGACGCATCGCCGACATGGACGCCGACGGGGTCGTCGCCGAGGTCACCTTCCCGAACACGGTTCCGCCGTTTTTTCCCACGGGAACCCTCATCACCTACCCGGCCACCGATCGCACCGAATACGAACGCCGACGTGCCGGCATCCACACCCACAATCGTTGGCTGCTCGACTGGTGCAACGAGCACCCCGAGCGCCGTTGCGGCCTGCCCCAGGTGTTCCTCAACGACCTCGACGACACCATCACCGACCTCGAGTGGGCCGCCGAGAACGGCTTTCGCAGCTTCATGCTTCCGGCCATCCCGCCCGACATGGGCATCCCCGGGCTCTGGGACCCCCACTACGATCGGCTCTGGGCGACGGTGCGCGACCTCGACCTGACCATCACCCAGCACGGAGGATCGGGCGGCCCCAACTACGGGAAGGCCCCGGCCGCCACCCTCATGTTCCTAATGGAGGTGCCGTTCTTCGCCCACCGCAACCTGGGCCACCTGATCATGTCCGGCGTGTTCGAGCGGTTCCCGGAGTTGCGATTCGTGATGACGGAGCAGGGAGTGTCGTGGGTGCTTCAGGACCTGCGGCGCATGGACGGCTACCACGCCCAGATGTCGACAGGACGGGTCGGCGAGCTCGGCTTCGCTGCCGAGTTGGTGCTCCCCAACAGGCCGAGCGAGTACTTCGACCGCAACGTCTGGATCGGCGCCAGCTTCCCGAGTCCGTCCGAGGCCGCAGCCATCCTGAAGGTCGGCGTGCACAAGGTCATGTGGGGCAGCGACTACCCGCACCACGAGGGCACGTTCCCGCATTCGCGCGAATCGCTGCGCCGCTCGTTCTCCGACTGGGACGAGGCCGACCTGCGCACCATCTTCTGCGACAACGCCGTCGAGGTCTACGGTTTCGACGCCGAGGCGTTGGCCACCTATGCAGCCGAGCACGGCCCCACTGTCGACGAGGTGGCCACACCGTTGGAGGGGCTTCCGAAGGACAACTGGAGTCCGGCCTTCACCCGGCCCTAGTCCCTGATGTCCAGAAGGATCCGGGTGGCGCCGGCCTGCCCGCTCACCTGCCTCAGCGCAGGCCCGCCACGCTGATCGGATCGCCGATCGCCACCAGGCTGCCCAGATCGGGGTCGTAGGCGAACCGCCGCAACAGGTCGCCGGCACCATGCTTGCCCGGCCCCAGCGACGCCTCGGCCAGCCCGGGCAGCCTGAACGACCCGATCGATTCGACGGCACCGATGAAACCATCAGGGGTCGGAGCCTCCCCGGCCTCCCAGAGCAGCTTCATCGCCAGCCGGAACACCTGGCAGGCGCGCATGACATCCGGGTAGATGGCGGCGGAGGTCGATGCCGTGTCGTCGAGCGCCGCTACCTCGTAGAAGCACTCCTGGACCGATGGGTCGGCCTGTGTCTCCTCGAGGCGGGGAACGTCGATCGTGAGCGCCGAGACCTGACCACCGACGAACGTGGAGAGGCTGACATCGCCGGGAAACCCGGGTGCCACCGCCTCGGGGTCGGTGACGATGAGCTCGACGACCGACCCCACCAGTTCGAGGGCTGCGGCATGGTTGGCAGCGTCGTCCAATACCAGCACGACATCGACGCCCTCGACAGCGAAGTGGTCCCGCAGGGCCGTGACGAACTGGTCGACGTCGGCGTGTGTCGTCTCGAGGTTCGTCTCCGAGACGAGATCTAGCGTGAACTCCTCGACAAGCTCCTCGACTCGGTCACGGAACCTGGACGTGGCCTCCGTCCAGACCATTCCGAGCCGGAGGTCGTCCAGGTCGCCGCGTCGCACAAGGGCGGTGAGCCCGAGGAGGCGGGCGTCGTCCGGATCCATCTCGGCGGTGACCAGGAGGCCGCCGAGCTCGGCACCGAGGCTGGAGCCGAGGCCGGAACGGGCGACGACGGGGGCTCCGTAGCGTTGGCCCACGCACCGGGCCGCATCCTCGTCGACCGTGTCCATGAGGACCATGAACACGGCTCCCACCTCGAGCAGCGTGGTGCAGGTCGACTCGGCGGAACCGGCGCTCTCCGGCCTGAAGCGCAGGGTGTGCAGGACGATCTGGCGACCGAGGATGCCCCCCCGGTTGTTCTGTGCCATGGCAAAGGCTGCGTAGAAGTCCTCGTTGAGGCTGTCGTCGTCCTCGAGGAGCAGGCCGATGTGGAGTTCAGTTGCCGTGACGCCCTGCCAGGAGGCGGGGAGAGGGGGCTCGCTCGTGGTCGGAGGCTCCGTGGTCGAGGTGGTGGTCGAAGTGGTAGTCGAGGTCGAGGTGGTTGAAGTGGTGGCCGGAGGCTCCGTGGTCGGAGGCTCCGTGGTCGGAGGCTCCGTGGTCGAGGTGGTCGTCAGGGTCGAAGCCGTCGAGGAGGGCGGGTTGGAGCCTCCGCCACAGGCGGCGGCCACGAGTGCGACGGCGAACAGCGCCGGGAGCCACGTCCTCACGGACACGACGTTACGGCAACGCGCCCGCCCTCTGCGGGCAGCAGCCCTGATTCAGGCAGTTATGCCGAAGCGTTCGAGGCCGAAGCAGTCGATGGCGTTGCCACGCATGAGCTTGTAGGCCTCCTCGTCGGAGAGGCCTGCCGCCGTGCAGATTCCCGTTGCCACCTCGAGGGTATGGGGATAGGTCGAGTCGGCATGGGGGAAGTCGACCTCGAAGCAGATCTGGTCCATGCCGATGATGTCCCGGTTCCGCAGGCCGATCTCGTCGTCGAATATGCAGCCCCAGATGTGGCCCGGGATGTACGAGCTGGGCGGTTCGGGAAGGTCGATGCCGAAGGAGGCGTCGCCCCGCTCGGCCCAGATCTTGTCCATGCGCTCGATCACGTACGGCATCCAGCCGACCTGGCCCTCGGAGTAGGCGATGCGGAGCCTCGGAAAGCGGACGAACACGCCGGAGAGGATGTAGTCGCACATCGAACCCATGGCGTTCGAGAAGGTGAGCGTGGACGAGACGGCGAACGGGGCATCGGGAGATGTGCTGGGCATCTTGGAAGAGGACCCGATGTGCATGCAGACGACCGTGTCGGTCTCTTCGCAGGCCCGGAGGAACGGATCCCAGAAGCGGTCCTTGTCGTGGATCGAGGGCAGCCCCAGCGGGTACGGGTTCTCCGAGAACGCCACGGCGAACGAGCCCTTTTCGGCGCAACGGTGCACCTCGGCGGCCGCTGCGACCGGATCCCAGAGGGGGATGAGCGTGAGCGGGACGAGGCGCCCGCTGCCTTCGCCGGCGCACCACTCGTCGATCATCCAGTCGTTGTAGGCCTGGACGCAGAGCAGGGCGAGTTCCTTGTCCTCGCGTTCGAGGAAGGTCTGGCCGCAGAAGCGGGGCAGCACGTTCGGGAAGCAGATCGAGACGTCGACGTGGTTTTCGTCCATGGACGCCAGGCGGTCCTTCTGGATCCAGCCGGCGGGATGGATCTCGTCGAACGTGACCGGGGTGATGTCGAGGTCGTCGAAGCCGGCGGCCGCCGAGACCTTGGGGAACGGGTAGACGAGGTCGTCGTAGAGCCACCAGTCACAGGGTTTTCCGCCCTCGACACCCTTTTCGTACGAAAAGACACCTCCCTCGAAGTCGAACACGGCGGTGTCGCGCTCGACGCGTGGGCACCGATCCTGGTACTTCGCCGGGAGGCGGGAGGTCCACAGGTCGGGGGGCTCGACGACGTGGTCGTCGACGGAGATGATCCGGGGGATATCGGGCATGTGGGCTCCCGGTTGTCGAAAGTTTCTGACGGTGCGTCAGATGTGTGCACGGTAGCGCGCTGACGGCAGGGTCGCCCAGCGCGGCACCGACCGAGACCGTACCTTTTCGACGTGCTTGACGCCGCAGGAGCGGCGTACCGTCAGGGCGTGACGGAGAACGCGAACCCCGGGACCCGCACCGTCCTCGTGCGCGTCACCGGCCGGGACCGTCCGGGTATCACGGCCGGCCTGATGCACATCCTCGACGAGGCGGGCGCTGATGTCGAGGACATGGAACAGGTGGTCCTCCATGGCCGGCTCAGCCTGGGGCTGGAGGTCACCGTGCCCGGCGGACGCGACCTGCTCAAGGAACTGCTGCTCTTCGGATGGGAACGAGAGGTCGAGATCGACTTCGAGGTCGCCGAGGAACCCGTCGAGCCGCGGCCGCCCGGCCACGTTGTCACGATCGTCGGCGAGCGGCTCGGCCCCGACGCCCTCGGCATGGTGGCAGACGCCGTCGCAGCCAGCGGCGGGAACATCGAACGCATCGCCCGACTGGCCCGGTATCCGGTCTGGAGCTATGAGTTGCTGGTCGCCGGGGGAGATCCAGTAGCGATCCGCACATCGTTGCTCACCGCCTGCGCCACACACCCGGGAGTCGAGGTGGCTGTCCAGGCAGAGGGCCTGGCCCGTCGGGCACAGCGGCTGGTCGTGATGGACGTCGACTCCACGCTCATACAGGACGAGGTGATCGACCTGGTAGCCGAGGCCGCCGGGGTGGGCACAGCGGTCGCTGAGATAACCAGACGGGCGATGGTCGGCGACCTCGACTACGAGACCTCGCTGCGGGACCGGGCACGCCTCCTGGCCGGGACCGACGCCGCTGTCCTCGGGCAGGTGGCCGACCGGGTGCGGCTCACCCCGGGTGCCGCCACGTTCGTCCGTACCCTGCGGCGCCTGGGGTTCGTGACTGCAGTGGTCAGCGGAGGCTTCATCGAGGTGGTCGAATCGCTCCGACGTCGGCTCGGCATCGACCATGCCCATGCCAACTCCCTCGAGGTCGTCGACGGACGGATCACCGGCGAACTGGTCGGGGAGGTCGTCGACCGCGAGGGCAAGGCACAGTTGCTGGAGCACATCGCCGCCGCCGAGGGCGTCCCGTTGGAGCAGGTCGTGGCGATCGGCGACGGCGCCAACGACGTCGACATGCTGGCGGTGGCCGGACTCGGCATCGCCTTCAACGCACGGCCGGTCGTCCGCCAGGCGGCAGACGCCACGCTGAGCGTGCCCTACCTGGATGCCGTGCTGTTCCTGCTCGGCGTGAGCCGCGAGGAGATCGAGGCGGCCGACGCCGCCACAGGGAATTAGCCGGTCAGACCAGGCTTGCCAGGAGCCTGCGGGTCTGGGCGAACTCATCGGAGGTCGTGCCGAACTCGGCTGCCACGAAGTCGGTGGCCCCGGCCTGCGCCAGGTCCTCGAGGCCGGCGGCGACCTCCTCCTCGGTGCCGATGATGGCCACGTCGCCCGGGCCGGCCGCACCCTCGCGGTCGAGCATCGCCCGGTACGAGGGCAACTCGCCGTAGATGGCGAAGATCTGCGCCGCAGCCTCCCGCACCGAAGCGGTGTTGCTCGTGACGCAGACGGGGAGGCCGGCCACGATTCGAGGGTCGGGTCGGCCCACCTCGGCTGCAGCGGCGGTGATCCGCGGCCGGATGTGGTCGGCGATCGTGCGGGCACCGACCATCCAGAGGATGGTGCCGTCGGTACGCCGCCCGGTGACCCGCAGTGCCTGCTCACCGAGTGCAGCGACCATCACCGACGGGGAACGGTCACCGGGGCGTGCCGACTCCATGTGGGTCGAGAACGCCTCGCCGTCGTAGTCGACGCGACCGGATTCGAGGAGCGGCATGAGCACCTCCAGGTAGTCGATGAGGTGGCGGATCGGCCGGTCGAATGACAGGCCGAGGTAGCCCTCGATCACCGGCTTGTGCGAGAGGCCGATGCCGAGCACCAGGTCCCGGTCTCCGAGCACCGCCTGGGTGGTGAGCGCCTGTCCGGCCAGCATCGTCGGATGGCGGGGAAACGTCGGGATCACCGCCGAACCCAACTCGAGGCCCGGTGCGGCGTCGGCCACCGCCGGGAACACGGTCAGGGCGTCGACGAGTCCGGTCTGGGCGAGCCACCAGCCGTGGAATCCGTCCTCGGCGGCGCGGGCGGCATGCTCGCGCATTCGGCCGATGTCGGCGTGGAGCAGTTCGCCCGAGGCGTTGACGGCGATGCGCATGGAGGTCCTCCGATGGGAGTCGAGAAACAAGGGTCGGTCAGTCCCCGGATTCGACCATGGCCTGGAGGCGGTCGACGAATCCGGTGAGGAATGCCTCGGCTACCTCGAGAAACGAGTCGCTGGCGCCATCGGGCAGTGGGTCGACCACCAGCGACCAGGCAAGGAGGCAGGAGTCACCCCGATCCGTTATTGCAGTCGTGCCCTGGTACATCCCCACGGGGGCACCGGTGAGTTCGTAGACACGTCGCCACGGGGGTTCGAACGAGATGACCTCCTCGCACAGGGTCTCGCCGCCAAGGGTGAGACCCAGAGTCGCTCCCAGACCGTGGGGCGGCGGATCGCCCTCGATGTCGTATCCGCCGGTCGCCTCCTCGATGAATGCCAGGAAGGCGTCCCAAACCACCTGTCGGGGTGCTGCGATCTCCCGCTCGATGACGATCGACGTGTACGACCTGCGTTGCTGTGTCACGGACAGATCATGCCCCGGTCGCCTCGCCGATGAGCGCACGGGGGTCGGCGGCGCCGGCCAGGCCGCCTTCGACGACCTCGATGCAGTGGGCGTGGCCGTAGTTGGCAGGTGCGACCCGGGCCCGGTGGTCGCGGGCGGTCAACCCTTGGACCCAGGCTTCCGGGGCATGGGCCTCGAGCAGAACCTCGACGTCGCCCGGATCCGTCCAGGTGTCGAAGCCGCTGCCCCCACCGATCAGCACCCAGCGTCCACCCCCGACCACGTGGCCCGGCGAGGCGCCGTCGTGCAGCAGTCGGACCAGCATCTGCAGCACCACCTGGGGCTGGGCGTCGGCACCCATGGTTCCCAGGACCGAACGCAGCGAACCGTCCGGTCGGCTGACCAGCGCCGGTGCCAAGGTGTGCGGCGGACGACGGCCCGGCCCGTACCGGGCAGGGTGGTCCGGTTCGAGGCTGAAACCGAGGCCCCGGTTGTGGAGGAAGATGCCGAGGCCCGGCAGGGTCACGTGGCTTCCGAAGCCGTCGGCGTTCGACTGGATCAGCGACACCGACATGCCGTCGCCGTCGACCACGCACTCGTACATGGTGTCGCCGTCGTGCCAGGCGTCCCCGAGCACCGACCGTCGATCCGGACGGATGGCGCTGCGGCGCGGGTCGAGCCTCTCCGGAGCGATCAGGGCCGCACCGTCGGCAAGTTCGTGGAGCGCCCCGGGCCGGTCGTGGCCCGCCTGGCGCAGCGCCTCGACCAGCAGGTGGGCCCGCAGCGGATCCTCCTCGCCGGGCAGGTCGAGGCCGTCGGCGATCACCGCTGCCGCCAGGGTCAGGTAGCCCTGCGAGTTTGGCGGCACGGTCCAGACATCGTGGCCCCACACCCGCGCACCGAGCGGATCGACCCAGTCGGCCTGGGAGCGGTGCAGGTCGTCCCGGGTGAACTCACCGGGCCCGACTGCGAGAAGTTCGTCGCCGAAGTCGCCCAGGTACACGGCTTCGCGACCGCCCTCCGCCAGGGCCCGCAGCACCCTGGCCACGCCGGGCCTAAGCAACACCTGGCCGGTCTGCGAGAGCCCCCCGAAGTCCTGCACCCCGGCAAGCCCCTGTACCCCGGCAGCCGCATGGACCAGGAGGGGCGACGCCTCGAAGCCCTCCTCGGCCAGGGCGATCGCCGGTGCCATGATCTCGGCCATCGGCAACGAGCCGAAGCGGTCGTGGAGCGCCGCCCAACCGTCGACGCATCCGGGAACGGTCACCGCCCGCACATCGCCCCGCCTCGGCATCGACCGGTGGCCCTCAGTCAGCAGCCGGTCGGGATCGGCGCCGGAACCGGCCCGGCCGGAGGCGTTGAGGCAGACGGGCGTCCCGTCGCCACGGTGGACGAGGGCGAACAGGTCGCCGCCCAGCCCGCACATGTGCTGCGAGGTCACGGTCAGGACCGCATTGGTCGCGATGGCGGCGTCAACGGCGTTGCCGCCCGCCCGCAGGATCCCGACACCGGCCTGCGAGGCGAGCGAATCGATCGAGCACACCATCGAGGTGCCGAAGTGCCGCTCCGGGTTCTCCCAGGGTGCCGGTGTGCCCACGGCCCGGAGCATGCCACGCCGGAACCCTGCTGTCCGGCCCGCCGGCATGACGTAGCGTTCCGGAAATGGGTGACCTCGCCATCTCAGTCTCCGACATAGAAGCCGCTGCGGGGCGCATCGCCGGCCAGGTCGTCCGGACCCCGAGCGCACGTTCGGCCACGTTGTCGGCCCTCACGGGCGCCGAGGTGGTCGTCAAGTTCGAGAACCTGCAGTTCACGGCCTCGTTCAAGGACCGTGGTGCAGCCAACCGACTGCACCTGCTGGACGACGGCGACCGGTCCCGTGGCGTCGTCGCCGTGTCGGCCGGAAACCACGCCCAGGGCATCGCCCACCATGCGCGGCGGCTCGGCATCCCGGCCACGATCGTCATGCCCGAGACAGCGGCCTTCCGCAAGGTCGCCAACACCGAGGCGCTCGGTGCAACGGTCATCCTCACGGGTGCCTCCTATGCCGACGCAGCGGTCGTAGCCGGAACCCTTGCCGCCGAGGCGGGGCTCACGCTCGTGCACCCCTACGACGACCCGGCCGTCATCGCCGGACAGGGGACCCTTGCACTCGAACTGCTCGCCGACCACGACCTCGACGTCGTGATCGCCCCGATCGGCGGAGGCGGCCTCATCTCCGGTATCGCCACCGTGGTGGCCGACCGGTCCCCGGACACCGAGGTCGTCGGCGTGCAGAGCGAGACCTACCCGGGCATGGTCGCTGCACTCGACGGTCGGACCCTCGACGTGGCCACCGCCGACACGCTGGCAGACGGGATCGCCGTCAGGGAACCGGGTACCCTCACCGTGCCGATCGTCCGTGCGCTCGTCGACGACGTGGTGACCGTCGGGGAGTCGGATATCGAGCGGGCGATCGTGCTCTACCTCGAGATCGAAAAGACGGTCGCCGAGGGGGCGGGGGCCTGCCCTCTGGCCGCCCTGCTCGCCGACCCCGACCGCTTCCGGGACCGCCGGGTCGGCCTGGTCCTCTCGGGCGGCAACATCGACACCCGGCTCCTCGCCTCTGTGCTCATGCGCCAGATGGTCACCGACCAGCGGATCGTCCGGCTCCGAATCGGCGTGGACGACCTCCCGGGTCAGCTTGCCCTCGTCGCATCGGCCATCGGCGACACGGGCGCCAACATCCTCGAGGTCGACCATGGCCGCCTGTTCGACCAGGTGTCGGCCCGCCGGACAAACCTCTCGCTCACAGTCGAGACCCGAGACCGCCGCCACGCCGAGGCCGTGGTCGGGGCGCTCGAAGGCCACGGCTGGACAGTCTCCGTCGGTTGAGCGCTCGTGTGGCACGGGTGGCCCGTCTGCTGAGAGAGTGAGGGCACCCGACGAACGGCGAACAGGGAGCAGCGACATGGGTGACAGAGAGGTACGCGAGGCCCTGGCCGACCTCGAGGGGTACGTCTTCGACGAGGTGCCCTGGACCATTCCGGGGCCGTTGGCACAGAGCAGGGTGGCGGTGGTGACCACGGCGGGACTGCGGCCCGCCCGGAGTGACCGGGCCGATCTGGCCGATGGGGTCACAGAACCCGGCGCCGACTGGAATCCGGGCGACCAGTCGTTCACGGTGCTTCCCGCCGATACACGCGACCTGACCCTCGCCCCCCTCACCCCCAACTTCCAC
>JACNKQ010000039.1 GCA_014381945.1 Actinomycetota bacterium | reverse complement strand
AGACTACGAAGGCGCCACCGCCAACGTCGTCTACGAATACGCCCCACTGGGCGGCTAGAAGGTCGACAGCGCTGACCATATGTGAGGATGGGGGCGGGGCCGTAAGGCTCCGCCCCTTCTCACATCCCACACTCAACCCGGTCATGGCCCCTCCGGGCCCCGAGGGAGCACGACGTTGACCGCAACACTGAACCGACAGTCCGCCAGGCGTGTCTCGAAGGTTGATCGGTTCCTCACGTTCATCAGGGTCTTCCTGGTCAGCCTGATCGTCATCGGGGTGGTTGCGTTCCTGGCACAGCAGTTCGCTCCGGACAACCCGTTCGCCCGTTGGCGCAACCCCGATGCCATGGGTCTCACCGCCGACCAGTTCAAGGGTCTGCTCGTTTCGGGCCTGTCCCAGGGCGCCATGTACGGGCTCATCGCCCTCGGCTACTCGATGGTCTACGGCGTGCTGGGCTTCATCAACTTCGCCCACGGCGAGGTGTTCATGGCCGGCGCAATGACCGGCTTCATCGCCTCGGAGAAGTTCAACGCCAACGGTCTGTGGGAGAGCAACTTCCTGCTCTGCCTCGTCCTCATCATCATCATGGCGGTCGGGATCTCGACCCTCATGGCCGTGCTGATGGAGCGGGTGGCCTACCGTCCGCTCCGCAACTCGCCCCGGCTCATTCCGCTCATCACCTCGATCGGTGTCTCGTTTTTCATCCAGAACGCCGTGATGGGCCTCTTCGGTCCGGCTTCCAAGAGCTATCCCCGGCTTCCGGAGTGGTTGTCGAAACAGCGTTCGATCCTGACCTTCGAAATTGCCGGCACCAAGATCCTCGTCCTTGTCGTGGCGAGCGTATCGATGGCGGGGCTCTGGTACCTGGTGGAGCGCACCAGGACCGGCAAGGCGATGCGGGCCGTTGCCGAGGACAAGGAGATCGCCGCCCTCATGGGGATCAACGTCAACCGCATCATCGTCACCACGTTCGCGGTCGGCGGGGCGATGGCCGGTGTGGCGGGAATCCTCTGGGGCCTGCTCTTCCGCGGCGTCACCCACATGACGGGTTTCCTGCCGGGCATCAAGGCCTTCACAGCGGCGGTCGTCGGTGGCATCGGCAATCTCGGTGGTGCGATGGCCGGAGGTGTCGCCCTGGGTTCGGCCGAGTCGGTCGCCCCACTGGTCATCCTCGAGCCACTCGGTGTTCCCGGCGTCTCGCAACTCAAGGACGCTGCGGCGTTCACTGTTCTGGTCCTCGTGCTCCTGTTCAAGCCGAGCGGCCTGTTCGGCGAGCGGCTTTCCGCCGAGGACCGGACATGAGCGCATCGGCGACTCCGGCCTGGTTCCAGTTGGATTGGCGCCGCGTCGGCAGGTGGGGCGGACTGTGCGCCCTGGGCATCGTCCTGGTCTCGCTCATCGGCATGCCGGTTGGGCTGGACCGGCGCATCATCATCGAGGGTCGACTCAGCCTCGGCTATCTGGCCCTGATCTGGATGCCTCTGTTGTTCGGCTACCTGGTCCCGAAGCGGATCGTCCTCGAAGGGGTCGAGAATCCGGATCCGGGGATCCGTGACGTGCTGGCCGGCCTATGTGCCGGCGTGCTGGCCGGCCTCGGGCCGTTGCTGTTGATCCTCGGTATCGACAACTTCAACCTACGCAAGCCGTTGGTGAACTGGAGTCCGCAGTTGCTCGAGTTGCTGACCTTCGGGCGCGGCATCGGTTACGGAGTCGCGGTCTGGTTCGCCATCTGTGCCGTGCTCGGCCTCGTGGGCTCTTCGATGCACGTGCTGCCGGCGAACGTGCGTCGGGTTGTCTCGTTCATCGCCTATGGGTTGCTGTTCATCTCGGTGTTGGAGGCCGCCATCGACGACCTTTCCGAGGGCTTCGGGCTCGAGTCCCTGACGGATGCCATGTACGCGAGACGTGGCGGCCTGACCGTGAAGTTCTCGATCATCCTGGCGGTAGTCATCGGCGTCCTGTCGATCGTCACAAAGGGTCGCGTCAAGGGTGCTGCCAACCACTACAAGGGTCTTCAGGGGGCTGAACGCAAGCGGGCCTCGATGCTGCTGTTCAGCGGAGTTACCGCCCTCTGCATCGTTCTCCCGATGTTCCTCGGAATGATCATGAACGAGCTGCTGGCCAACGTCGGCCTGTTCCTGCTGCTGGCCCTCGGCCTCAACATCGTGGTCGGCCTCGCCGGCATCCTCGACCTCGGCTATGTGGCCTTCTTCGCCGTCGGCGGTTACACGACGGCGGTGCTCACGTCAGCCGAGTCTCCGTTCTTCACCCCGGAACTCCATTTCGGTTTCGCGCTGATCGTCGTTGTGGCGATGGCCGGCCTGACCGGGCTGGTCATCGGTGCACCCGTCATCCGCATGCGCGGCGACTACCTCGCCATCGTCACCCTCGGCTTCGGCGAGATCATCAGGCTGCTGTTCATGTCGGACTGGCTCAAGCCGTACTTCGGGGGCGCCCAGGGCATCACAAACGTCCCACACGTCGACCTCGGATTCGCCGTGGTGAAGGGCACCGACCCGAGGTCCGTGTTCTACATGGTGCTGGTCTTGTGCGTTCTTGCCGTCTACGTGTCATGGCGGCTCCAGGGATCGAGGCTGGGACGTGCCTGGATGGCCATCCGCGAGGACGAACAGGTGGCAGAGGCCATGGGCATCAACACGGTCAACGCCAAGCTCATGGCCTTCGTGGTCGGTGCCATGATGGCAGCAGTGAGCGGCGCGGTGTTGGCCGCCAAGGTCGGATCGGTGTTCCCGAACAGCTTCATGATCCTCGTGTCGATCATCATCCTCGTGGTTGTGATCGTGGGGGGCATGGGCAACATCGCCGGCGTGCTGGTCGGCTCGTTCGTGCTCATCGGCGTGCTGGGCGGCCCGCGTCAGCCCGGCCTGCTCCAGGAGTTTCAGTCCTACAAGCTGCTGATCTACGGCGCCCTGTTGGTGTTCATGATGCTGAAGCGTCCGGAGGGCCTGGTGCCGAGTGCCCGCCGCAGCCAGGAACTCCATCAGGAGGAGTTCCTCCAGGACGCCTGGCTCAAGGGCGAGGACCATGACATAGAGGAGGCAGCGGAGGCAGCGGCGGCCGTTGGCGGTTCCGAGGGAACGGGCGATCAGGCATGAGCCACCTCCTCGAGATCAGCGACCTGAAGGTCACGTTCGGCGGCCTCGACGCACTGTCGGGCCTGAACTTCCATGTCGACGAGGGGGAGATCGTCAGCGTGATCGGTCCCAACGGTGCCGGCAAGACGACGTTTTTCAACGCCATCTCCGGCCTGGTCGAGACCACGGAGGGCGACATCCTGTTCGAGGGCGAGTCGGTGCTGGGCCTCGAACCGCATCAGGTCACCGGCCTCGGCATCGCCCGCACCTTCCAGAACGTACGCCTGTTCCCGAACATGACCATCCTCGAGAACGCGATGGTGAGCCAGCACTGCCGCACCCGCCAACTGGTGTTCGGAGCGTTGTTTCAGACCAGGGCGTTCAAGCAGGAGGAACGCGAGATCCGGGAGCGGGCCGAGGCTGCCCTGGGCTTCTTCGGATCCCGGCTGGTGGGCTACCGGCTCGAGCAGGCGGCTTTCATGCTGTCGTACGCCAACCGGCGCCGGTTGGAGATCGCACGGGCCATGGCCACGCAACCCCGCCTGATCCTGCTCGACGAACCGGTCGCCGGGATGAACCCGATGGAGACCGCCGAGTTGACCGGCCTCATCGGTCGCCTGCGTACCGAGTGGGGTTTCACGATCGTCATGATCGAACACGACATGAGGGTCGTGCGGGACGTTTCGGACCGCGTGGTCGTACTGGACCACGGCGTGCCGATCGCCCAGGGCTCGTACGACGAGGTTTCCACCAACCCTGAGGTCATCGAGGCCTATCTGGGCCGTCCTGTGGAGAGCAGGGCATGAGCGCTGAACAATCCGCGGGCCAGACTGCGCTGCTCGAATTCCGCAAGGTCAACACCCACTACGGTGCCGTCCACATCCTGAAAGACGTCGACCTGGCGATCTATCCGGGTGAACTCGTCTGCCTGCTGGGCGGCAACGCCAGCGGCAAGACCACGACGCTCAAGACGCTGCTCGGGATGGTCATCCCGACATCGGGTGAGGTCGTGTTCGACGGTGAGGTGGTCAACCACCAGCCCACCAGCTACCGGGTCGCCAACGGCGTCACGATGGTTCCCGAGAACCGGCGTCTCTTCAAGCGGCTCTCCGTCAAGGAGAACCTGGTGCTGGGCGCCTACCTGCGCAAGGACAAGGACGACATCGAGGCCGATCTCGAATACGTCTACGAGTTGTTCCCGCGGGTCAAGGAGCGCCTCAACCAGAAGTCGGGCACCCTGTCGGGCGGCGAGCAGCAGATGGTCGCCATCGGCCGTGCCCTCATGTCGCGGCCGAAGGTGCTGCTGATGGATGAGCCGTCGATGGGCCTGGCGCCGGCACTGGTGCAGCAGAACTTCGAGTTGATCCAGCAGATCAACGACGAGGGCATGGCCATTTTCATGGTCGAGCAGAACGCCAACATGGCCCTGTCGATCGCCGACCGGGGCTGGGTGCTCCAGACCGGCATGGTGGTCCTCAACGACACCGCAGAGGCGCTGCTCGCCAACCCGGAGATGCGGGCCGCCTACCTCGGCGAGGCGTGAACGCCCACTGACTGGCTGGATGGTCGGTTGGATGGATGGTCGGTGGGCTGGCGTCGGATGATCCGGCGTCAGAAGATCGATCCTCAGATGATGTTGCGTTCGAGGAACGGCTCGCCGTGCACGATGCGGTCGTGGCCCAGGTCCGAAAGGTCGAGGGTGCGGTACTCGCCGTAGGTGATCAGTTCGCTGATGGCGCGTCCCACGCCGGGGCTCTGTTGGAGTCCGTGCCCACTGAAGCCGTTGGCGAAGTAGAAGTTGGGTACCGCGTCGGCGGGTCCGACCACGGCGTTCTGGTCGAGCGTGTTGTAGGCGTAGTGCCCCGCCCAGGTGTGGGTGACGGCGATCCGCTCGAACTGCGGGATGCGGTGGATGAGCAGCGGCCAGATGCGGTCTTCCCAGTCGGCACGCCGGACCCGGAAGTCGTCGGGGTCGACGGCGCAGTCATCTGCGGGCGGGATCCCGGCCATGTACTGGGGCGGGTCGGTCCGCACGTGCAGGCCCGACGGGTCGATGGTGAGGGGGAGGGGGTCGCCCTCCAGCGGTTCCCGGCAGTCGAAGACGAACACCGAGCGGATCCGGGGTTCGACGGGGAGCGGCAGGCGGGCCATCTCGGCGACCCAGCGGGCCCTCGGGCCGGCACAGTTCACGATCCGGTTGCACCCGATGACGTTGCCCGAGTCGAGCCCGACGGTGGTGACCCGACCGTTGGAGAGGCGCAGGTCCACGACCCGGTCGGCCAGGTATTCGACGCCGTTGTGTCGGGCCCGGCGGTAGAAGCCCCGGAAGAGGGAATAAGCGTCGATGTTGCCCTCGTGGCGGAGGCCGAGGCCGGCGCCGGCGAGGTCGTCGACGTTGAGGTACGGGAACCGGGCGAGGAGGTTGTCGGGTGTGAGCAGCGCCACCTCGACGCCGCAGGAGCGTTGCACCTCGTGGTTCTGGCGGAGCGTCGGCATGCCGGTTTCGGTGGCGAGGAAGAGGTAGCCGGTGTCCCGGAAGCCCAGGTCGGGTGATTCGCCGTCGACCTGGACGCGTTCGTGGAAGTCGGCGATGAACTCGGTGGCGAACTGCGAGAGGGCGATGTTGACCGGGTTGGAGAACTGGTGCCGGACGCTGGCCTCGGAGAGTGTGGTCGAGGCGTGCTCGTAGGTGGGGTCGGGCTCGATGACGAGCACGGAGCCGTCGTAGTCGGGGTTCTCGGACAGCCAGTAGGCGACCGAACTCCCGAGGGCGGCTCCGCCGATGACGACCGTGTCGTAGTGCGTGGTGGAGGGGCCGGTCATGAGAGTTGGACCTGAACCCGGCTAGTCCAGCTAGTCCAGCGGGTCCAGCGAGTCCAGCGAGGGAAAGTCGCCGGGCGGCATGATGTCGACCGTGGCGGAGCGCTGTTGGGCGAGCATGCCACCGTCGACGGTCAGCGTGACGCCGGTGACGTAGCAGGCGTCGTCCGAGGCGAGGAAGACGGCGGGGCCGGCCATGTCGTCGGGGTCGCCGGGCCGTCCGAGCGGGATGTTCTCGCCGCGCAGTCGGCGGGCCTCGTCGTCCATGCCCTCGCAGTCGATCGAGCCGGGGACGAGGGCGCACACCCGGATGCCGTAGGGCCCCAGGTCCAGCGCCATGGCCCGGGTGAGGGCCTCGATGCCGCCCTTGGAGGCGTCGTAGGCGGCGAACGCCCGGTGGGCACGGGTGGCGCCCCCGGAGGACATGTGCAGTATCACGCCGCCGCCGTTGCCGGCCATGATCCGGGCTGCCCGGTGGGAGGTGAGGAAGTGGCCGGTGAGGTTGACATCGATGATCTTTCGCCACCACGCCTCGTCGGCCTCGAGGAAGTGCAGCATCGGCGAGACGAGGCCGGCGTTGTTGACGAGCACGTCGACGGTCCCGTGGGCTTCGAGGACGGCGTCGAACATGGCGTTGACCTGACTGCCGTCGGAGACGTCGGCGATGGCTGCCATGGCCGTGCCGCCCGAGGCGTTGATCTCGGCTGCGACCTCGTCGGCGGTCGCGGAATCGATGTCGTTGACGACGACGCTGGCGCCGACGCCGGCGAAGCGCTCGGCGATGGCCCGGCCGATGCCCCGGCCTGCCCCGGTCACGATCACGGTACGTCCCTGGAGGGAAGCGCTCATGGGAAGCCTCGACTTGTCTCGGTGGGGAGGGCCGGCGGGATGAGCCGGGTCGCGCAGGTTATCCCCGGCAGGGCGGGGGTCGCCATCGGTGGTCCGGGTGTGGCAGCGTGTCGCCATGAGCGAACTCGAGCATCGAACACGCATCGGGCGCTGCGCCTGCGGGGGCGTCCGCTATCGCATCGACGGGCCGGTCCGCGAGGTCATGGACTGTCACTGTGAGCCCTGTCGGCGCATCACCGGCCACCACATGGCGGCCACCTCGGCGGCGGTCGGCGACGTGGTCTTCGATGCCGATGCCTCCCTGTCCTGGTATGCGGGCACGCCGACCACCGAGTACGGGTTCTGCTCAACGTGTGGTTCGACCCTGTTCTGGCGGGCCGGGGACAAGGCCGACCGGCTGTCGATCGCCGCTGGGAGCCTCGACGGCCCCACCGGGCTGTCGACGGTGCTGATCCTGTTCGGAGACGAGGCCGCCGACTACCACCGGCTCGACCCGGGGATCGAGACGCTGCCCGGCGACCACTGAACCTGAAGGGCCGTACCCGGCGCCGGGCGAGGTTTGTGACGTCGGGCGTGCGACACTGGCCAGATGCGAACGGACAGCGCCGAGGAGCGCATCGGCGTCTTCCTCGACTACGAGAACCTTGCCATCGGTGCCCGCGAGAGCCTGGGCCTGAAGCGCTTCGACTTCGGGCCGATCGCCCGTGCCATGGCCGAGCGGGGCCGGGTGGTCTACCGCCGTGCCTATGCCGACTGGTCGGGCTTCGACGAGGACCGGCGCCACCTCGCCCGGCACCAGGTCGAGTTGATCGAGATCCCGCAGCGCATGGGTACCAGCCGCAAGAACGCTGCCGACATCAAGATGGTGGTCGACGCCCTGGAGCTGGCCTTCGAACGGGCCTTTGTCACGACGATCGTGATCTGCACAGGCGACAGCGACTTCACGCCGCTCGTGCAGAAGCTGCGCGAACTCGACCGCCGGGTGATCGGCATCGGGGTGCGCGACTCCACATCGAAGCTGCTGCCGCCGGCCTGCGACGAGTTTCTCTTCTACGACAGCCTCGAAGGTGTCGATGCGGTGCGGGAGGCGCCTGAGCGGAAGGGAGACGATGGTGGCGACTATGCCGGGGCAGGTCCTGCGGCCAGCCTCGACGAGCTGGTCATCTCGACCCTGGCGGGCATGCAGGGCTCGGCCGTGGACGTGCGGGCGTCGACCCTGAAGCGGGCCATCCAGCGCATCGACCCGACGTTCTCCGAGGCCGACCACGGCTTTCGGGGCTTCACGGAACTGCTGCGCCACCTCGCCGAACGGCAGGTTGTCGAGTTGTCGGGCACCAAGCGTGATCCCGATGTCGATCTGGTGACCGGGGGTGGGCCATCGAAGGCCGCCTTCGACCTGCTGGTCGCCGTTGTGGGCGATGCCGGTAAGAAAGGTGCCGCCATGTCGGGCCTCAAGACTGAGTTGCGGCGCCGCAATCCGGATTTCAGCGAGAGGGCTATCGGCTACGGCGGCTTTCTACAGTTCTGCAAGGCCGCAGCGACGAAGGACCTCGTGACGATGGCCTGGGACGACAAGCGCGGCGACTACCTGCTGACGCCGGCCGACTGACGAGGAGTGTCCGGGTTGACCGAGAGGAGCGAACTCCGACGCATGCCCGACCGGGCGGTCGGAGACCCGGCCGAGCGGGACGCGGTGCTCGACGAGGGCATCTTCGCCCATGTGGGGCTCATGGCGGGTGAGGGCGATGGCGCACATCCGGTGGTCATCCCGATGCTGTACGCACGGCTCGGGGATCAACTGCTGTTGCACGGATCGCCGGCGAGCCGCCTGCTGCGCACGGCGAAGGGCGGGGTCGCGGTGTGCGTGACCATCACGCTGGTCGACGACCTGGTCCTGGCCCGGTCTGGCCTGCACCACTCGATGAACTACCGGTCGGTCGTGGTGTTTGGAACTGCGACCGAGGTCGTCGACCATGACCTCAAGGTCGAGGCCCTCGACCGGCTGACCGACCATGTCATACCCGGGCGCATGGCGGCGATCAGGCCGCACAACGCCAAAGAGGTCAGGGCAACGACCGTGCTGACAATGCCGCTCGACGAGTGGTCGATGAAGGTCCGGACCGGTCCGCCGGTCGACGACGACGAAGACCTCGGTGAGCCGTCGTGGGCTGGGCTCATCCCGCTGGGGGTGGCTGCCGGCACGCCGATCCCGGACGAACACATGCCTGAGGGCGCCGAGGTCCCTGCCCATGTTGCCGGCTGGAGCCGGGGCACCACGGGGTGACCTCGGTGGCGCCCGTCGCTCAGACCGAGCGCATCGTCGCCATCGACGTGTTGCGGGGGTTCGCCCTGCTGGGGATCCTCGTCGCCAACATCAGCCTGTTCGACGTCGCCGACATCGGGGCGGTCGAGCAGGCCTACGACGACCTGGTGGTGGGCCCGGCGGGGGCGCCGTTCATGTTCGTGTTCCTCGTCTTCGTGCTCAACAAGATGATGGCGGTGTTCTCGATGCTGTTCGGGGCCGGGGTGCTGCTGGTGACCGAGCGCATCGAGTCACGTGGTGGTTCGGCCCTGCGGGTGCACTACGTCCGCAACGTGCTGTTGGCCGGCATCGGCCTGTTGCACGGGCTCCTCTGGTTCGGCGACATCCTGCTCGTCTACGGCGTGTGCGCGCTGGTGCTGTATCCGCTCCGACGCCTCTCGGCCAGAGCGCTTCTGGGGGCGGGTGGTGCCGTGTGGCTGCTTGCCTTCGTGGTCGAGTCGGGTGCCGAGGAGGAATACGTGGTGCGGGCGTTGGGCATGATGCTCGTGGGGATGGGCCTCTACCGGAGTGGAGTCATCAACGCCGGCCGCGACGCCGCCTGGTACCGGATGGCGATGTGGCGGTCGTTCGTCGTGGGGCTGCCGCTGTGCACGGTGGCGTGGGTGTTCGCCTCCGACGATGGCGGCGAGGCCGTGGCTTCGGACATCAACAACATGGGGGTGCCGTTCATGGCGCTGGGGTACGTGTGCCTCGTGATGTGGTTCTGCTCCGAGGGGTGGCTGCCGCGGGCCCGGGCCCGACTGGCGGCTGCCGGGCAGATGGCGCTCACCAACTACCTGATGCAGACCGTGCTCGGGGTCCTGTTCATCGGGGCGCTCAACGAAGCACGGGGGGAGCGGGTCACGGCGTTCTGGATGATGCTCGCCACCTTCGCCATCTGGGCCGTTCAGTTGGCGTGGTCGGTGCCGTGGTTGCGGAGGTTCCGGTTCGGTCCGACGGAGTGGGCGTGGCGCAGCGCCACCTACCGGAAGGTGCAGCGCTTCCGGGTCTGAGGGTCGGGGCGGGAACCCTGGACTCAGCGGCCGGCGAAGAACCGGGTGAACGATTCGACCAGGGCATCGGCCTGCTCGTCGTCGATGCCGAGGTGGGTGACGAAGCGCATCGTGGGCTTCCAGAAGATGCCGAGCAGGCCCTCGGACTCGAGGTGGGCGACCAGGTCGTCGTGGTGTTCGGGTGGGGGCGTGACCCAGAGCATGTTGGTGCCCTGGGTGACGCCAAGGCCACCGATGGCCCGGAGAGCTTCGGCGATCTGTTCGGCTCGGGCGTGGTCCTCGGCCAGGCGGTCGACGTTGTGGTCGAGGGCGTGGAGGCCGGCGGCAGCGAGGTGGCCGACCTGGCGCATGCCGCCGCCGAGCATCTTGCGAGCCCGGAAGGCCCGGTCGATGGTGGCCCGGTCGCCGGCCAGCACGGTGCCGGCGGGTGCCCCGAGGCCCTTGGAGAGGCACAACGACACGGTGTCGACGTCGTCGAGGAAGGCGTCGATGCCGACATCGCAGGCGGCGGCGGCGTTGAACAGGCGGGCGCCATCGAGGTGGACGGCGAGCCCGCAGTCGTGGCCGGTGGCGGCCAACTTGGAGATCAGGTCGACTGGTTGGACGTTGCCGTTGACGGTGTTTTCGAGGCACAGCAGCCGGGATTCGGGATGGTGCTGGTCGGGTTCACGGACGGCGGCCCGGACGGCGTCGGGGGTGAGGGAGCCGTTGGCATCGACCTCGATCGGCCAGGGGGAGGCGCCGGCGAAGGCCGCAGCACCGGAGGCCTCGTTGAGGTAGACGTGGTAGTTGCTGCCGATGATGAACTCGTCGCCGCGTCGGCAGTGGGCGAGGACGGCGGCGAGGTTGCTCTGGGTGCCCGAGGTGAGGAAGAGGGCGGCTTCTTTGCCGGCGAGTTCGGCGATGCGGTCCTGGAGGCGGTTGACGGTGGGGTCCTCGCCGTAGACGTCGTCGCCGACCTCGGCGGTCGCCATGGCCTCGCGCATGGCGGGGGCGGCCACCGTGAGGGTGTCGGAGCGGAAGTCTGCGTTCATCAGGGAAACGCTAGCGGGATCAGCCGGAGGCACAGAAGGGCAGCGACAGGTGGCGGCGTACGTAGTTGCCGGTGGCGTACTCGGCGGCTGCGCCGTCGACGGTGAAGTCGGGGCAGCGGGCGAGCAGTTCATCGAGGGCGATGCGGGCCTGGAGGCGGGCTGCGGAGGCTCCGAGGCAGTGGTGGGCGCCGTATCCGAAGGTGAGGTGTCGGGAGACGTCGCGTCCGACGTCGAGGGCCTCGGCGGTGGGGCCGAACTCGCGCTCGTCCCGGTTGGCGGCGCCGTAGCCGAGGAGGACCTTGTCGCCGGCGGGGATGACGGTGCCTCCCACATCGACGTCGCGGCTGGTGGTGCGGGCGAGGCCCTGCACGGGGGAGGTGAGGCGCAGGAACTCCTCGACCGCACCGGGGAGCAGGCCGGGGTCGTCGAGGAGACGGCGGCGTTCGTCGCGGTGCTCGGTGAGGAGTACCGCCGAGCCACCCAGTAGGCCGGTGGTGGTGTCGTTGCCGCCGGTGACCATCGTGAAGGCAAAGCCCAGCACCCAGAGGATCGATGCGTTCTGCTCGCCCAGGGAGACCAGGTGCGAGACCATATCGTCGCCCGGGTCGGTGCGTCGCCGTTCGATGAGTTCGGTGAAGTAGGCGAGCAGGTCGGCGATGCCGTCGGCACCGGTTGCGTTGCCCTGTGCGGCGGCGGCCACGATCTGCCCGGTCCAGTCGTCGAAGCGGGTCCGGTCCTCGGGTGGTACGCCGAGGTAGCAGGCCACGACGTAGGAGGGGAGCGGCTTGAACAGGTCGGCGATGATGTCGCCGCTGCCTGCCTCGCGAAGTCGCTCGATGCCCTCGACAACGAATGTGCGGATTCGGTCCTCGAGTTCGGTGACCTGACGGGGGGTGAAGCCCCTGCTGACGAGTCGGCGCATGGTGGTGTGGTCGGGCGGGTCCATGAAGACGATGGGGGTGGCGTCGCCCATGCGGGTGCCGGGTGAGTCCGGATCGACGGTGAGGCCGTGGGCCGACGAGAAGGCCTCGGTGTCGCGGACAGCCGAGAACACGTCGTCGAAGCGGGAGAGGAACCAGAAGGGACCGGTCGGTCCGTCGGCCTCGACCAGGTGGACCGGATCGAGGTCGCGCAGGGCCCGGTACATGGGGTGGGGGTCGCGCCAGGACTCGCCGGACCGCAGTGCGAAGACGGGTGCGATCATGCTGCCTTGGGGAGGACGATGAAGGCGAAGGCGACGTAGTGGAGGGCGGCGGCGGCGATGGTGAGGGCGTGGAAGACCTCGTGGAAGCCGAACGTGGCCGGCCAGGGGTCGGGCCACTTGAAGGCGTAGACGATCGCGCCGGTCGTGTAGAGGAGGCCGCCGACGAGGAGTAGGACGAAGCCGGCCACGCCGAGGTGGTGCCAGGCGTCGGCCACCACGGGAAGCAGGCACCAGCCGACGACGAGGTAGGGGATGGCGACGACCGGCGTGGGGGCGTCGACGAATCGCAGGCGGACCCACGTGCCGATGAGCGCCCCACCCCAGACCAGGGACAGGACCAGCTTGGCTGCCCACGGCGAGAGGGCGAAGACGGCGACCGGCGTGTAGGAGGCGGCGATGGCGACGAAGATCGTGGCGTGGTCGAAGCGCTGCATGACGCGCAGGCCCCGGGGCCCCCAGTCGATCCGGTGGTAGAGGGCCGACACGCCGAAGAGGGCAACGATCGACAGGCAGTAGAGGGCGGTCACGAAGCGGGGGGCGATGCCCGGTGCCTGCACGACCATGATCGGAGCGAGGGTCAACGCAGCGGTGAATGCGGCCCGGTGCGTGACGCCCCGGAAGAGGGGCTTGGCGGAGGATTCGGATTGGGTGCGGGCCACGGGTGAACCCTAGGGGGACGACGTGTCGACCCTGTCCCCCCACGTTGGGTACGGTCAGGAGGCATGGAGGGGGAGCGGTTGTACGGGCTCGTTGAGGAGTACGCCGCGTTCGGTGACCACCGCACGGGATCCGAAGCCGACCATGCGACGACGCAGTGGGTCGCCGAGGAGTTGAACGACCGGGGGCTCACCGTCGAGGTGGCCTCTTTCGGGTTCGACCGGTGGCAGGCGCATGGTGAGGTCAGCATCGACGACGAGGCGGTCGAGCGCCTGGCGCTGCACGGCGAGTGGGAGGGCCCGGTGCCCGAGGGCCCGGTGCTCGCTGCCGGGTATTCGGTGGGATTTGGAGGGGAGCAGTCGTTTGATGCGGTGGCGGGAGCGGCACGGGCGTCGGGTTGTACGTCGGCGGTCCTGGCGACCGAGCATCCCCACGGGTCCCTGGTGGGAGTCAACCGGGCGCCGGGCGACGAGACGGGCTTTCCGATCGTGCTGGTCCCGGGTCGTGAGGCCGATCGCCTGGACGGGGCGGAGACGGGCCGGATCCGGGTTGACCTGACGGCCGGGACATCGCCGGGCACCACAGCCAATGTGGTTGCCGCCAACGGGGTCGAGGGGCGACCGTTGCTGCTCACGACGCCGATGACCGGATGGTTCGGGTGTGCGGGCGAGCGGGGGACGGGCGTGGCGGTGCTGCTCGACCTGGTCGAGCGTCTGGCCGACCGGCCTTTGATGGTGCTGGCCACATCGGGGCACGAACTGCTGTATGACGGGGTGCGACGCTGGGTGGCGGATCGTCGGGTTGATGCCACGGCGATCGTGCACGTTGGCGCAGACGTGGCGACCGAGGCGTACGGCGATGGCGGCGTGCGTTCCCTGGCTTCGAGCCGGGTGGCGTTCTGCGGGGGCACTCCGGCCACCGAGTCGGTGGAGGAGGCTTTGGCGCCGGGGGCGTGGTCGTTCGTTCCGGAGCCGGATTCCTGGTTGGGTGAGGGTGAGGTGTGGTGTCAGACGGGGTCGCCGCTGCTGTCGGTGACGGGCGCCGGTCCGTGGTTCCACACGCCGCAGGACACCCCGTCCAATTCGACCTCGCCCGATTCGCTGGCTGTGTGCGCCGCAGCCCTGGGAGAAGCCGCCGAAGCCCTCGACATGGCGGCGAGGGGCTGAAGCGGGTCTCTAGCGGGGGTCGGAGCGGTAGGCCACAGATCGGTGACGAATGGTCAGGACTCGGACCGTGCGGCCATCGTCGACGATCTGGTACAGGATTCGGTAGGCGCCGATCCTGAGCGACCAGACACCCCTCAGGCGGTCGCGCAGTGGTTGGCCGGCCCGGGGGTCCGTTTCGAGGAGCGTCAGTGCCTGGTTGGTCTGCTCGGCAAGCGACCAGGGGAGCTCTGCTGCATCGGCCTGCGCTCGTCGGCCTAGTTCAAGCCTCGTCACGGGTCGTCAGGTCGACGTGCTTCGTGTTGGGCCCGGAACTCGGCGAGGGTGATGAAGTCGCCGCTGGCGAAGTCCGAGAGGCCCTCCTCGAGAGCGGCAAGGGTCTCGGGGTCGGAGAGTATCTCGGCGGTTTCCTCCAACGACTCGTATTCATCGATGTTGAGGAGCACTGCTTCGGGGCTGCCGTTTCTGGTCACGACGACATGTTCCCCATGCGCTGTGACATCGTCGAGCAGGCTTGCCAACTCAGCGCGGAACTGTCGGACTGGAACGATCTTAGTCATGAAGAAAGTGTACCGAAACAAGTACACACAGGCCAGTGATTCTGATCTTCGGCGGAAGGTAACCTCCGGGTTCCGGCTCTCGTGGTCGAGAGTCAGCTAACCGCACCGAGGATCCGCCTTGCCTGAGCGCACCTATGACTTCGTGATCGTCGGCGGTGGGTCGGCGGGGTGTGCACTGGCCAACCGGCTCAGTGCCGATCCGTCTAACCGGGTGCTGGTGCTCGAGGCCGGGCGCATGGACTGGCGCTGGGATGTCGTGATCCACATGCCGGCGGCGCTGTCGATGGGCATCGGCAACCGCTTCTACGACTGGCGGTACGAGTCGGAACCAGAGCCGGAGATGGGCGGCCGGCGGGTGTACCACGCACGGGGCAAGGTGCTTGGAGGGTCGTCGAGCATCAACGGGATGATCTTCCAGCGGGGCAACCCGATGGACTTCGACCGCTGGGCCGCCACTCCCGGCTGCGAGGCATGGGACTGGGCGCACTGCCTGCCGTACTTCCGGCGCATGGAGACCTGCATCGCCGGCGAGGACGAGTGGCGTGGCGGCGAGGGTCCGCTCAAGCTCGAGCGGGGGCCGGCCAGCAGCCCGCTGTTCCGGGCCTTCTTCGAGGCGGTGCAGCAGGCGGGACACCCGATGACGACCGATGTCAACGGCTACCGGCAGGAGGGCTTCAACGCCTTCGACCGCAACGTGTACCGGGGGCGGCGGCTGTCGGCGGCGAGGGCGTACCTGCATCCGGTGATGCGGCGTCCGAACCTCGATGTCGTGACCCACGCCCATGCCACGAAGCTGGTGATGGAGGGGTCGAAGGCGGTCGGGGTGGAGTACGTGCGGCGGCGTGGCTCGCGTTCGGGCGGGCGCAGGGTGGCCCGGGCGAGCGAGGTGATCCTGTGCGGCGGGGCGATCAACTCGCCGCAGCTGTTGCAACTGTCGGGGATCGGGCCGGCCGGGGTTCTGGCCGATGCTGGTGTCGAGCAGGTGGTCGAGGTGCCGGGCGTGGGCGAGAACCTCCAGGACCACCTCGAGGTGTACGTGCAGTACGCCTGCACCCAGCCGGTGTCGATGGCGCCGCACCTGGCGCACTGGCGCAAGCCGTGGATCGGGTTGCAGTGGCTGTTTAGGCGTGGGCCCGGTGCCAGCAACCACTTTGAGGCGGGAGGGTTCCTGCGTAGCAACGACGGTGTGCCGTGGCCGAACCTGATGTTCCACTTCCTGCCGATCGCCGTCCGCTACGACGGGACGGTGTCGGCGGCGGGGCACGGCTACCAGTTCCACATCGGGCCGATGTTCTCGAACAGCCGGGGGTGGG
>JACNKQ010000061.1 GCA_014381945.1 Actinomycetota bacterium | reverse complement strand
CTGATACCTGATACCTGATACCTGATACCTGATACCTGATACCTGATACCTGATCGCCCTTCCCCCGCTCCCTGGACCCGCCCCCTGGCCCCGCCCCCTGGCCCCGCCCCCTTCCCTCGCTCCCTGACCCCGCCCCCTGACCCCGCCCCCTGATCCCATGCCCGACCTGCTCCTCGGAATCGACGTCGGCACCTCAGGCGCCAGGGCCATGGTCTTCACCGGTGACCGCCGGGAACTGGGTTCCGCCCGGGCGCCCCTTGCCACCAGCCATCCACTCCCCGGCCATGCCGAACAGGACGCCGACGCCATCTGGGAGACGGTCCGTTCCCTCGTAGCCGCGGCGCTGACCGGCGCCGGTTGCGCCCCGGACGACCTGGCGTCGGTCGGTGTCACCACCCAGAGGTCCAGCGTCGTCATCTGGGACCGGGCGACGGGCGAGCCGGTGGCGTCGATGGTTCTGTGGAACGACCTGCGGGGCATGGTCCGGGCCGCCGAACTGCAGGCCGCCGGCCATCCGGTCATGGGCATCGCCGCCGCCGCCAAACTCGAAACCGTGCTCGACACCGTGCCCGACGGGCGCAGCCGTGCCGATGAAGGCGACCTGGCCTGGGGCACGCTCGACAGCTACCTGGTGCACCGGCTCAGCGGTGGCCTCCACATCACCGACCGGTCCTGTGCCTGGTCCGCCGCCTACCTCGACTTCGCCGAGCCGACCCGCTGGAACGAGCCGCTCATCGAGCACCAGGGGCTGCCGCTCGGCTTCTTCCCGTCGCTCTGCGACACCACCGGGCACATCGGAACCACCACGATCGGAGCCATCGGCGCAGAGGTCCCCATCGGGGCGGTGGTCGCCGACCAGCAGGCCGGCATGTTCGCCCACGACGCCGTCGACGCCGGCTGGAAGGCCACCTACGGCACGTCGGGCGTTCTCATGGTCGCCACCGGCGACACCCCGGACCTGCGCTCCGGCCTGGTGCCCATGGTGCTGGCAGGTTGGGGCGACCGGACGTCGTTCGCCGCAGAGGGCATGGTTCGCAGCGCCGGAGAGATGCTCCGCTGGGCCGTCGCCGAGGGCATGGCCGACTCGATGGAGGCGCTCACGGCGCTGGCCGGACAGGCCGTTGATTCCGGAGGCGTCGGCGTGCGGCCGTCCCTCCACGGCATGGGAACCCCGTACAACGACTCGACGGTCGGGCTCGCCGTTCGGGGGCGCACCGACGACACGACCCCGGCCCAGATGGCCAGGGCGATCCTGGAGGGAGTGGCGTTTCGCATGTGCGAGATCGTGGACCTGACGGTCGCCATCCACCCGGTCGACCCCCGGGCACCGTTGCCGGTCGATGGAGGCCTCACCAGCAGCGACGTGTTCTGCCAGATACAGGCCGACCTCCTGGGCCGACCGGTGATCCGCCACCCGCAGGTCGAGGCCACCGCCCTCGGCGCCGCCCTGGCCGGTGCACGGGGAGTCGGCGTGGAGGTCGCCGGGACGGAATCGACAGGCGACCTGTTCGAGCCCACGACCACCGGATCCGAGGCCCGAGAACGGCTGACCCGATGGCAGACCCAGGTCATCGACAGCCCCGATCTATAGCGCCCACCCTCCCGAACGGTGACCATTCGTCGACCCGTTCGGGCCGACTGACGTCTGGCTCCACCCCGACGGAACCTGTGCAAGGCTCGGGGAATGGAGATCCTGTTCGTGGCCGGCTTCTCGCCGATCGTCGCCGACCCGGCCGAGGGGCGGGCCTTCTACCGGGACGCCGAAGAAGATGTCGCCAACGGCCACCAACTGCTCCACGAAACCCGCACCGAGCCATGGGGCAGGTCATCGCCCGGCTGCTCGGCCCCGAGGGGCTCCTCATCGGCGTCTGCTGCACGCCCTGGTTCCACGACGACTGAACGGCCGGCGCCGCGACGAATCTGGCGCTAACTTCAGGCCATGCCCAGCGACGGATACCTCAAGACCATGAACCGCCTGCACCGGGGCGTGCTGGCGATCAGCCGGGGAAGGCTCGGCTGGACAGCCGCCAAGATGCCCGTGCTCCAACTCACCACCACCGGCCGCAGGTCGGGCCTCCCCCGCTCGGTCATGTTGACCTCACCGCATCAGGAAGGTGACCGCATCGTGATCGTCGCCTCCAAGGGCGGCGAGGACACGCACCCGGCCTGGTTCCTCAATCTGCAGGCCAACCCCGAGGTCGTCGTCTCGATGAGAGACCAGCCCGAACGTAGGATGACCGCCCGGGTCGCATCCCCGGAGGAGCGGGACCGCCTCTGGCCGATCGTGACCGGCAGCTACGCCAACTACGCCGGCTACCAGGACAGGACCGACCGCCAGATCCCGCTGGTCCTGCTCAACCCCGCCGACTGACCAGCCACCCGGCCGGCACACCTGTCAACCGGGGGGCTGTGACATGATGATGCACGAGGCAGCCCCGGACGGGGTATTCCAAAACGAAAGGCGGACGCCGTGTCCCACACCATCCACGTCGTGTTCCCCTGCCAGGAGGGCAAGGGCGCCGACCTGCTCGCCATCCTGAACGAGGCACTCGTCGACACCCGGGCCTTCGAGGGCTGCGAATCAATCGAGGCGTACACCGACAGCGACAACCCGGACCAGGTCGTCCTCTGGGAGAAGTTCGCCACCCGGGCCAACCATGAGGCCTACCTGGCCTGGCGCATCGAGACCGGCATGCTCGAGATGCTCGGCCCGATCCTGGCCAGCGACCTTCAGGTCACCTACCTCGACGACCACCCTGACATCTGAGGCGGAACCCGACGTTCCCTCGCCTACCTGCCCAGCAGTTCCTCGACGGTCGTCGACAGGTCCGGTCCCACACCGCTGCGGATGTCGAAGTCCTCGGTCTCCACATGGTCCGCTCCCAGGGCACGGGCCGCAGCCACCGCACCGCTCACGAGACCGACAGGGCCACACACCGCCACGTGGGCACCTGCGAGGCCGTTCCCACCGCTGACCTCGTCCAGGCCGTCCCGGTCGAAACGCCGGCCGGCACTGCTTTCGAACCACTCCAGGTGGATGCGACCGTCGGCTGCGGCACGCTCCAGCAACTCGGAGGCCATCGCATCATCACGCGACCGGACGCAGTAGAGCAGCGTGGGCCGTTTCCCGGTGGGCGCAGGTTCGAGCGTCTCGGTCGCACTCAGGAACGGGGTGATGCCAACACCCCCGGCGATCCAGTAGGTCGGCGCCGGCTCGTCGGGCAGCGGTGCGAACTCGCCGTAGGGGCCCTCCACCCGAACCTCTGATCCGACCAGGTCCGCCTGCTGGACACGTTTGGTCCAGTCGCCGAGGTTCCTGATGTAGAAGCGCAGGTCCGGCTCATGCGGAGCCGATGCGATCGTGAATATGTGCGGCTCGCTCATGCCGCGCACCTGAAGCTTCACGACGGCGAACTGGGCGACCTTGTGCTCGAGCCTGCGACCGAGGGGCGCCAGGCGAACCTCGGTCGTGCTCCCGTGGCGGTCGACGCCCACCACCCGGTACCGGCGACCCCGGGACACCATGTCGTACCCGACGACCCGGCCCAGGTAGGCGGCCAGGCCCGCGACCATGAACGCCACGAAGTACCGCCCCCATCCCGAGCCGTTGGCGAAGGGCTTCTCGGCCACGAACATGTGCCAGCAGGCGAAGGCGAACGGCACCCCGAGGAACTTGTGGGTCAGACGCCAGTACCGGTACGGGATCCAGCGGATGAGGCTGATGATGACCAGGACGTAGAGCATCACCTGACCTGTCTCGACGAGGTCCTCGGCGGCGTCCGCCATCCGCTCGGACGCCCCGGGGATTCCACCCTCGATCTCCGCTTCGACGCTCGTGTGGAGGTACATGGCGACGACCGCAAGCGTGCCCGTCCACCGGTGAGACCGGTACATCGAATCGAGCCCGCCGAACGCAGGCTCGAGCATGCGCAGCCGCAGCGAGAGGATGAAGCTCCATGCCATGAGCAGGATGGAAACGCCGCCGACGAACAGGCCGAAGGAGGCGCTGCCGTCCTCCCCCCGGGCGCCCGCGAAGGCGGGCCACGTGACCAGCACTGAGACGACGATGACGACGGGTCCGATCCAGGTCCGTCCGGGGCGGGGTGGTCGCATCGGAGGCATCCGCAGGGGCCAGTCCCTGCGCGTGCCGATCGCCCGGCGAAGCACCTCGAGGAGGCCCGCCTTCGAGAATCCGGCCTGCTGCACCATCAGCCGCTTCCCACCCGGTGCCGTGGTGACGGCATTGCCTGTCCCTGCACCTACCGGGCGCCGAAGCTCTCCGTAAGGCTCGACTGCTCGAAGCCAGACGGCACCGTGCCGGTGGTGGCATAGAGGTACAGCGCCGTCTGGAAGACCGCCCCCAGTGCGCTCAGCACGACCATGACGGCGGCCACCCAGACCACCGAGATGGCGATTCCGACGGCAAAGGCGGCACTCCCGAGTGCGCCCATGATGAACAACAGGGCCACGACAGGGAGCATGGCGAACAGGCCCAGGAACCCGAAGCCGACCCGGGCGGCGATGTTCTCGCCCCAGGTCCGCTTGAGGTGTGCGGCCGAGGCCTTCAGTCCCGACACCGGCCCGTGGTCGTCGATCACGATCGCCGGGATGACCAGGAACGTGGCGACATCCCAGGCCATGCCGATCATCCCCACCACGAAGCGGCCCAGCCCCCCGGCCCGTTCACGAAGGGCCTGCAGCACCAGCCCGACCGTTGCGGTCAGCAACGCCCACGGCACGAGACCCGGCAGGCGGGACATCGCCCGACCCAGAGCGGACCCGACTGTGGGGTCGCCACCGGTGAGCCGCTCGTGGGCGCCGGCCACCAGTGCGCCCGTGAAGAACACGCTCACCACACCGAGGGCCAGTGCGCTGAGCACCCCGACCACCGGCACGATCGAGGGAACCTGGGAAGTCTCGTCTGCAAGAACGGAGGTGTCGATCGAAATCAGCGTCGGCACCCACAGCACCGCCAGCACGACGATGGAGACCAGGAACGACAGCACCGGGAGCACGAGCAGTTCACGGTCCTTGCGGAGCACCCCCCAGGAGACCTTTGCCAGACCGATCGTGTTCGAGATGCGTCCCATCCGGGCGAGGGTACCCCGGTCATCGATCGACGAGCCTGCGTATGACAGGATCGTCGCTCCAACCCCTGACCTCCGAGGAACAACCCGATGGCCACCTACGAATGCGCTTCCTGCGGCATGTCCGTCAACGCCACCTGTGGCGCCTGCGATGCCCCACTTGTGAACGACACGTTGACGAGGGACGACGGCTCGACCGTGCAGGTCTCGCGCTGCCCGAACGATCACGGCAAGATCAAGTCCCCCATGTGCTGCGGCGCCGACATGGCGTGTGCCCTGTAGTCGCGAGCCGGCCTGTCACGGTGATCCGCTCCACGATCGAACGCTGGCACGAGGCCCTACGCGGCGAATCGGAGATCGAGGACCTTCTCCACGAGGACTGCGTGTTCTGGTCACCTGTGCTGTTCCGCCCCATGGAGGGCCGCGACCTGACGGCCCTCTACCTTCGGGCCGCCTACCAGGTCTTCCCCGGCGATGGTGGCAGCGCCGGCGGCCCGGCCGACGAAGTTTCAGGATTTCGCTACACGAAGCGCGTGCTCGACGGGAACCACGCCGTCCTCGAGTTCGAGACGACGATGGACGGCGTATCGGTCAACGGCGTCGACATCATCACCTGCGACGACGACGGACTGATCACCGAGTTCAAGGTCATGATCCGACCCCGGAAGGCCGTCGAAAAGGTCCAGGAGCAGATGGCCGCCATGCTCGGGCAGATGCCTCCGCCGACCGACACCTGATACGACCGACTTGCCACCACTGATCCTGCTGCCGCCCTCCGAGAAGAAGGCCCCCGGAGGCGACTGCCCCAAGTGGCACGAGTCCGGACAGTCGTTTCCCGAACTCGCCGCAGCACGCCGCCAGGTGATCGCCGCCCTGCTCGACGCCATGTGCGGCCCGCTCGAGGCCCGCACGAAGCTCCTCGGCGTCGGGGCTGCAAGAACAGAGGAGGCAACCGCCACCAACCTCGCTGTCGACACCTCCCCGACGCTGCCCGCCATCGAGCGCTACACGGGCGTGCTCTACGACGCCCTCGACGCCGCCTCGCTCCCCACCCTCCTCCGGAAGCGGCTCGACGCACAGGTCGTGGTCTTCTCGGGCCTGTGGGGCGCCGTCCGGCCACCTGATCCGATCCCCGACTACAAGCTCAAGATGGGAGCCGCCCTGCCCGACCTCGGCAGGCCGGCCCGCTTCTGGAAGCCGCACCTCACCGCTGCCATCGCCGATGCGGGCGCCACCGCGGTCTGGGACCTGCTTCCCAACGAACATGCTGCCGCCTGGGATCCGACAGTCGCCGCCAACCGGATCCGGGTGCGGTTCCTCGACGACGTGGAGAAGAACGGCGAACGCATACTCGTGACCGTCTCGCACTGGAACAAGCTGCTCAAGGGGGCGCTTGTCCGGTACCTGCTCGAACATCGCCTCGACGACCCCGACGGCCTGGTCGACTTCACCCACCCCGAGGGCTACATCTACCGGCCGGACCTCACCACGACCACCGGCGACACCACCGACATCGCCCTCGTCTCGGTCCGCTGAGACCCGTACCCGACTCCGGGCTACCGTCGGGGCCGATGGCCGACACGCTGCGCATCGCCACCTGCAACATCCGCAACGGGCGGGCCTTCGACGGCATCGACAGCTGGCCCTTCAGGAGCCGCCGACTGGTCGACTACCTCCGCTCTCTCGACGCCGATGTGCTTGCCATCCAGGAGGCGTTCGCGTTTCAGGTGAGGGCGATCACCAGTGGCCTCGAGGGATACACCGTTCTCGGCAGCGGCCGGAGTCGCCGGCGCCGCGGCGAACACGTGCCGATCCTCGTTCGTCGGGACCGGGTCGAGGTCCTCGGCTCGACGACCCGATGGCTGTCCGACACTCCGAACGTGCCCGGGTCACACCTGCCCGGCGCACGGTTCCCCCGCATCGCCACGGTCGTCGACCTGAGAGACCGCCGCACCGACCACACGTTCACGGTCGCCAACACGCACCTCGACGCAGGCGACGCCGATCGACGCCGCCGCTCCGCGGAACTCCTCGCCGAATGGTCGGCCGACTGGATCACCCCGGTCCTGGTCGGCGACCTGAACGCAACCATCGACGCACCGGAACTCGGCCCCCTGCTGGCCGCCGGCTACCGGGATGCCTGCCCGGCGGATGCTCCCGGAACCAACCACGACTTCACCGGCCGCACGGACGGACTGCGAATCGACCACGTGCTCGTGGGTCCGCCCTGGAGCGTGTCCGCTGCTACCGTCGCCGTCCGGGAGGGGCGGCCCCCCACCGACCACTGGGCTGTCGTCGCCGACCTGCTGCCCGGCTGACACGCCCCCCACAGGAACGAGGCCCCCATGTGCATGAGCTGCATGACCAGCGCCGAGGCCCTGTTCATGAACGGCGCCGGAATCCTCGCCGTGGGCAGCGTCGGGCTGCGCCGCATCCGGTTCGGTCCCCTGTCCGGCGAACGACGGGCCTCCATCCGGCACGACACCGAGACGTTCCTCCGTTCCATGGAACTCGACCCCGACAGCGTGCTCGGACCCGCCACGGCCACGGACAACATCGATGCCTGATTCACCGCGGCGGGAGGCCCTGGCCTGGTCCGCTGCCTTCGTCGCCTACGTAGCCCTCGGCTACTGGACCAAGGGCCTCGTCCTGAACTGGATCGTCGGACCCCTGTTCCCCCTCTTCGTCATGGTCCTGATCCCCAGGGCGCTGGGCCGGGGTGACAGCCGATGAGCTGGGCCGCCCACGAGTTCGAGAACTACTTCATCCAGAAGCACGCCGGGATCAAGATCTCGTTCCTCGGCCTGGCCATCGGCACCCTCTCGCCCGACCTGTTCACCAAGTCGTTCGTGTACCGGTCGGAGGATCCTGCCATGTTCCACCGGGGCTGGCCCGGCGTCGGCTTCAGCCACTCGCTCATATTCGGTGTGGCACTCGCCCTCCTCGTCCTGTGGGCCACACGCAGCCGCAGTTGGTCGCTCGGGATCCTCATCGGACAGTGGGCGCACGTGTTCACCGACATCGCCGACACCGCCGGGGTCATGCCGTTTTTCCCTTTCTCGATCGAACCCGTCACCATCAGCATGTGGCGCCACGCCGCCTCAGAAGGTCGCTACGGCGACGCCGCCGCCTACTACAGCAGCCTCGGCGGGATGTGGGACCTGTTCTGGCTGGTCGTCCTGGTGCTGGTCGCCCGCCGCACGCTGTCAGCCGACTACTTCCGGTCGACGATCGTCCCGGCCGACCCGCGGGCATGGGCGTGGCTGCACCGCCGGACCGGGCTCGGCGAACGCGGTCTGCTCACCCTCTACCGGGGCCTGTGCTTCTATGGCGCAGGACGCATGGTGTCCTGGTTCCTCTACGCCCGCTTCGGCGCCCGTACCCCGTTCCAACCCTTCTGGAACGGCCCCTCCTACCTGGCCTCCTACAACGACCTCTCCGACGCCGGACCACTCGAGGTGGTCTGGCGCACCACGTTGGGCGGTGTCCTGTTCGCCGGGTTCCTGTGGCTGGTCTGGCGCCTCGTCGGCGCCCGCCTCTGGCGCCGCGGCATCGACCCGCCCAGCGTCAAACGCAACCGCACGTTCTTCTGAATACGACGAGGCCTGTGCCCTCCATGGACAAGCGATGACCCGACCCACGATCCTCGACGGCGGCATGGGACAGGAGTTGATCCGGCGCGGCGCCCCCCGGTCGGCCGAACTCTGGTCTGCCTGGGCGATGCTCGAAGACCCCGCCCTGGTCGCGGGCATCCACGCCGACTACTTGGCCGCCGGCTGCGATGTCCTCACCACCAACACCTACTCGACGTTCGCCGACCGGCTCGAGCAGTTCGACCTCGGCGGCCGTTCCGACGAACTCACACGCCTCGCCGGGAGCCTGGCCCGCGAGGCCGCCGCAGCCGCCGACCGTCCCGTTCTGGTAGCGGCCTCGCTCCCCCCGATGCGCGGCAGCTACAACCCGGGCCCGGACGCCACGTACGAGGAACTGTTCGACGAATACCAGATCACCGTCGACCAGCTGTCCGACAGCGCCGACCTGTTCCTCTGCGAGACCATGGGTGCCTGCTTCGAGGCCAGAGCCGCCACCGATGCCGCTCGGACATCGGGACTGCCCGTCTGGGTGGCATTCACCCTGCAGGGGGCAGGCGGCCACCACCTCCTCGACGGCACCTCCTTCGCCGAAGCGGTCGAAACCATCGACGCCGACGCCTACCTGCTCAACTGCTGCCCGCCCGAGCAAGTCACCGAGGCGCTGCCCCAACTCCGCTCGGCTACCGACCTGCCGGTCGGCGCATATGCAAATGCGTTCCACGACATGCCGGTCGGCTGGCGGGGCCGGGACGGCCACGACCTCCCCGCCGGACGAACCGCCATGGGCGCCGAACGCTACGCAGAGGCCGCCCGCCGTTGGGTCGACATGGGCGCCGACATCGTCGGGGGCTGCTGCGAGATCGGCCCCGGGCACATCGCCCGCCTGGTCGCAGAGTTCGCCGCCTGAGTCGCCCTCAAGCCGACTTCAGGCCGGCCGGCCGCCGACCCAGGCCTGCTCCACGCGGAGATCCGGCAGCTCGTCGATGTCGACGGCCATCGGATCCCGGTCCACGATCACGAGGTCGGCCAGCCTGCCCGGCTCCAGCGAGCCGACCAGGTGTTCGCGGCGCAACGCCCTGGCGCCCTCGATCGTGTAGCCCCTCAGCGCCGCCACCCGGTCGATGGCGCACTCCGGCCCGACCACCCGACCCGACGAGGTCCGCCTCGTGACCGCCGCCCACATGGCGGTGAACACGTCGGGCATCGTCACCGGCGTATCCGACGAAAGCACGACCGGGATGCCCGCATCGGCGAAGAGGCCCGATGGATACATGCGCTCTGCGATCTCCCCGTAGTCGCGCAACGCCCCTTCCACGTAGAGGTGCACCTGGGTCGGCTGCGGCACGGGGATGATCCCGGCTGAGGCGATGGCATCGATCTGATCGTCGCTCGGGAACCCACAGTGCTCGATCCGGTGCCGGGCGTCCCGCCGGGGTTGGCGCCGTTGCGCCTCGGCCACGGCGTCGATCACCATCTGGATCGGGACCGGACCCTGTGCGTGCGTGGCGGTCTGCAACCCCAGTTCATGGGCGGCCACCAGGAGTCCCTCCAACTCCTCGGTGTCGTGGAACAGGTAACCGCCCCGGTGGTTCACGTCGCACCCGCACGGCACATAGGCGGTGCCCCCCGTCAGGGCGCCGTCGGCATAGAGCTTCACCCCGCCGAGGTGCAGCCGGTCGTCGCCCAGCCGCGACGACAGTCCCAACGCCGAGAGGTGCCCCAGGTGGCTCGAGAGAACCATCATCGTCACCCGGAGTCGGAGCCGACGGTTGTCCCTGGCCCGCAGCCAGCTGTCCATCTCCCGTTCGGTCACCTGGCAGTCCCCCACCGACGTGATCCCGGCGCCCACGATGAGCCTCTGCCCCAGGTCGAGCATCCGGTCGAGGGTGTCCGGCGTCTCCGACATGTGCAGGTTGGGGCCGTGGTTGCCGATCTTGACGCCACCGGGTCCGGTCAGAAGGTCGCAGGCGGCGTCGAAGACCACCCCGGTCGGGTTCCCCGTCCCGTCCCGGTCGATGCGGCCCCCGGCCGGCGTCCCGGTGGCTGCGTCGATCCCCGCTTCCTTCAGCGATGCGTGGTTGACGACGTAGCCGTGCCCGCTCGAGTGCATGATCTCGACCGGCCGGTCCGGCGACACCCGGTCGAGGTCGTCGGCGGTCGGATGCCGGTCGTCGTTCCCCAGTCGGTGGTGGTCGTAGCCGAAGCCGCGGATCGGTCCCCCGTCGAGCGTCCGCCCGTGCTCCCGCAGCAACTTCACGACCTCGTCGATGCTCGCCGCGCCGGTGAGGTCTGCCCACGAGGCGCACTGGCCGAGCATGAGGGGGTGCGTGTGGGCGTCCACGAAGCCGGGCAGCAGCGTCGCTCCTGCCAGGTCGAGTACCGCCGGCGCCCAGGGAGCGGCCGCCTCGCACTCCTCGCGGGTCCCGACGGCGGCGATGCGGTCGTCGACCACCAGCACCGCCTCGCAGGCGGCCCCGGTTCCGCTACCGGCGACCGTGTGGATCGGCCCGCCGGTCAGCAGCGTCACCTCGGTCACGGGCCGAACCTGTCCATCAACTGTCCCGCCAGCCGCCGATTATGTGTTCCAACCACCACTGCGGAGCGTTGTCCAGCAGGTTGCCCAGGTGCGAATAGTCGTGCCAGCGGCTTATGCGGCCCTCCCTTACCTCCATGACCGACGTGAAGGGGTGCTCGATCCGCTCGCCGGTGTGGAAGCCCCAGACCTCGACGTGCTCGGTCACCACCAGGTCCCCTTCGGCGACCACGTTCTGCGGAACGTGCAGGTACTCGGACAGCGGTTCGATCCCGAGGCGGAGCCGGAGGATGATCTCCGCCGGCCCGGTGGCACCGGTCGCATCCATTCCGACATCGGTGTAGTGGCAGTCTTCGGTGAAGAACCCCGCCATTCGCTCCCAGTCCCGTGCGAAGTGCGCCGCCCAGTAGTCGGCAACCACCTGCCGGTTTCCGTCGGTGTCGTCCATGGCGGGAAGTCTTGCCACCGACGGAGCCGGCCGACCAACCGGCCGAACCCGCAGGGGCATCCGCCTTCAGCAGGGATCGTCGCTGTCGTCGAGGTTGTGGACGAAGTAGCGGATCTCCGGCTGGAGCCGGTAGCCGAGGTCCTCCCAGAAGGCCAGGCCGCCCTCGTTGTGGCTCCAGACCTCGAGGCGTATGCGCCGTATCCCGGCATCGACGAAGCGACGCTCGAGTTCCTCGACCATCCGACGCCCCAGGCCGCTGCGCCGCAGGTCGGAGCGGACAGCCAGGCGCTTGATCCGACCCCGGTGCCCGTCCCAGGTGCCCATCACGACCGCCACGACCCCGCCGTCTGCCTCGGCCACGATGAACAGATCGGGGTCGCGGTCCATCTTGGAGGTGATCTCGTCGGCGGCATCGCCGGACAGTTCATAGGCGGCCATGCCGGCCTCTTCCCAGAGTGCCACGACCCCGGAAATGTCGGCCGACCGGATCGTGCGGATCACCGGGTCGGCGCTCACGTGGCCTCACCCTCCCGCCGCCAGGCCGCTCCGTCATGGCGCCGGACAACCCGCCCGGGAACCCCCACGACCACCGAGAAATCGGGAATCTCGCCCCGTACCACCGAGTTGGCACCCACGACCACGTGCCTGCCGATCCGGGCGCCCGGCAGGATCACCGCACCCGAGCCGATCCAACTGTCCGACCCGATCGTGACCGGATCCTCCGAAGGCAGCTGCCTGCCGATGGGGGCATCGACATCCTCGTAGCCGTGGTTCTGGTCCGTGATGTAGACGTTCATGCCGGTGAACACATCGTCGCCGATGTCGATCGAGAGGTGGCCGACTATCGCCGACCCGCGACCGATCAGGCAGCGGTCGCCGATGCGCACCACCGGATCCGTCACCATCTGCTGGCCCGGCACCATGCCCGCCGACAACGTCACGTGCGAGCCGACAAGGGTGTCGTCGCCGAGGTGGATCCACCGCTCACCGAACACGTAGCCGGTCGGCCAGCTGATGCAGGATCCCTCACCGAATCCGCCGAAGCGCCGGGCCCGACGATCACGGGGCCCGATCGCGGCGAGCCGATGCGCCACACCGGACGCCCCCCGGACAATCCCACCCAGAACGGGTCGCAGCAGCGACCATGGCCCAGCCATGCCCGAACGCTACCGGTCGCCGTCCGTACGCCTGACGAAGCGGCGGTAGCCGGGAGCCGACCCGACGTTGAGCCCGACCCGGCGGGGTGCCCGCTCCATCTCGCCTGCCCTGGCCGTGACGACGGTGAGCCACGTCACCGCCGCCAGCGTAATGCCACCGCCGATGAGCGTCGATGCAGTGGGTCGCTCGCCGGGCCAGAGCCACAGCCAAAGGGGCGCCATGACGACCTCGGTCACGAGGAGCAGGTTCACCTCGGCCACCGGCACGAAGCGGTGTGCGTAGTTCCATAGCGGAACGCCGAGTCCGATCAGGAGGCCGCCGCCGAGGAACCCGAGCAGGATGTCGCGGGCAGGAAGCACGAGCCCCGGGCCGGCCAGGGACACGATGCCCGCAACGGCGGCGGCGAAGAACCCGGCGATTACCGTCGGCGCTCCCGGGTCCTCGGCCGGCGAACTGCGGATCAGCGTGGTGTAGGCACCGATGCAGACCGGGAGCAGCAGGGACAGCACGATTCCGAGCGGGTCGCCTCCCCCGACGTTGCCGCCGACCATGGTGACGATGCCGATAGCCGCAACGGCCATCGCCGCCAGGGTGCGGCGGCTCACCCGCTCGCCAAGGAACACCCGTGCGAGCAGGGCGGCGTAGAACGGGCTGGTGCACTGCAGCAGGAGGATGAATGCCGCCGTCGTCCGGCTCAACGCCACGACGAAGATGCCGAACATGGTTCCGAGCAGCAGCCCGGCGATCTGCTGGCGGCGCCCCGAGCGGCGGATGGCGGTGACGGGGCTGCGGCCGCCGATCGAGATCACGACGGCGGCAACGACCCCCGTCCAGAGCGCCCGATGGAACAGGTACTGCCAGGCATCGGCCTCCCGGACTGCCCGGAACGTCAGGGGTCCGAAGCTGAACATCGTCCCCGCCAGCAGAACGGCGACGAAGCCCTGTGTACGGCTGAGTTGCGGAGGCACGCCCGTCAGGAAACCGAGAGCAGGCGGCCTGCGTACCAGTCGGCGAAGGCCGCCACGCTGGGCTCGAGGTACGAGTAACGGCCCTGACGGGCAAAGGGGGACCTCAGGCCGGCGTGCTGCTGTACCAGCATCGGGATGTCCTCGGCGAGGGCCAGGTCGAAGCGCTCGTAGTAGTCGCCGACACGGTCGTCGAAATCCGGCCCGTCGATGGTCGCCTTCGGAAAGCAGACCACCTGGGCGCAACGGCAACGATCGGGACCGTCCGGGTATACCTCGTACATCCAGAGCGCCTCCTGTCCGAGCGCCACGATGAGGTTGGGGTACAGCCACGTGTAGCGCACTCCGGTGGTGGGCCTGCCGGTGAGCCCCGGGACAGCCGGCAACGCCCGATCCTGAGTGTCGTCGAGCAGGCCGCCGGTGCCGACGGTGGTCCCGAACTGGGTGGCGAAGGCGCCGTCCACCTGATCGGGATCGTCCGGATCGTCGTAGGTGCCGTCGATGCTGTCCGGGTGCACGTAGGGCAGGTGGTAGTACTCGTTGAAGACCTCGGCGAAGGCCTTCCAGTTGCAGCCGACCGTGAACTCGCGCCGACGGGTCGTGACGAGGTCGGACAGCGGCCAGTCGGCGTGCAGGTCCCCGAAGTCGCCCAGCCATCCGTCGATCGCCGGGGGTTCGTCCTCGAGGCTCACCAGCACGAACCCGTGCCTCTCCTCGAGCGTGAACTCGGGGAGGCCGTGGTCGCCGGCGTCGAAGCGCGACGTGCGCTGCATGCTCGGCGCTCCGACCAGGCGGCCGTCCAGTCCGTAGGTCCAGAAGTGAAAACGACAGCGCATCCGTGCACAGGTGCCCTCTCCTTCCATGATCCGGGCAGACCTGTGGCTGCACGAGTTTGCAAAGGCCCGAAGACGGCCGTCCCCGTCGCGCACGACGACGATCGGGACGCCACCGAACTCGAAGGTGCGGAAGTCGCCGTTCGCCTGCCAGGTGTCGGACCGACCGACACCCACCCACCCTCTCCGGAAGATCACAGCCTCTTCGAGTGCGTGGACCTCAGGGTCCGTGTAGCAGGCAGGTGGCAGCGTCGACGCTTCGCCAGCGGGCGCCCGGCAAAGCGCCAGGTCGTCGGCAAGGTCTTGCGGGATCCGGGAGGACCGGATGTCCAGGTCGCTCATGGCGCGGAGTGTACGAGGCGCACCCACTTGGCATGCTGCTCGGGTGTGGCCCCCGCCACATTGACGTGGATGGGGACCGGGACGCCGATACCCTGTGGGCACTCCGGTGGAAATCTCCCCCGGTGGGTTCGCAGACGGGCGTTGGTTCTTCCGGTCATGGTGAACCACCCCGAGCGAATACAGACCTCCGCAGACGCGTCGAGGCGACACGAACCCACCGATACGGCCGAAACGCGGCCCTGGAGAAACACGAGAACAATGAGCACCACCTTCGCCCAGTTGGGCGTCCCCGATGTCATCTGCAGGGCGCTGGCCCGCAACGGCATCACCGAGCCCTTCGCCATCCAGTCCGCCACGATCACCGACGCCCTCGCCGGCCGGGACGTGTGTGGCCGGGCCCCAACCGGCTCCGGCAAGACCCTCGCCTTCGGCATCCCGCTCGTCGTCAACGTCGAGCAGGCCAAGCCGAAGCGTCCCCGTGCGCTGGTCCTGGCCCCGACCCGCGAGTTGGCCGAGCAGATCCACGAGGAACTCCGAACCTTCGCAGGCCCGGTCCGCATCGGCGTCGTGTACGGCGGTGTCGGCTACGGACCCCAGATCGCTGCGCTTCGCCGGGGCGTCGACATCCTGGTGGCCTGCCCGGGCCGCCTCGAGGACCTCATCGAGCAGGGCCTCGTCGACCTCAGTGCCATCGACCACGTGGTTCTCGACGAGGCCGACCGCATGGCCGACATGGGATTCATGCCCGCGGTCCGCCGGCTGCTCGACCAGACCTCCTCCGACCGCCAGACGGTGCTGTTCTCGGCGACCCTCGACGGCGACGTCGCCAAGCTCACCCGCGACCACCAGCGAGACCCCGTCCGCCACGAGGTCGGCGAGGACACCCCCGACATCACCGCTGCCCGACACATCTTCTGGAAGCTCCCACGAGCGGATCGCACCGGCGTGCTCGCCGAGGCGGTCGGCACGGCCTGGCCAGCCATCGTCTTCTGCCGTACCCGCCACGGTTCCGACCGCCTGGCCCGCCAACTCGACAAGGCCGGCATCCGCACCGCCGCCATCCACGGCGGCCGCAGTCAGTCCCAGCGCACCCGTGCGCTGTCCGACTTCATCAACGGCAAGGTCCACGCCCTCGTCGCCACCGACGTGGCCGCACGGGGCATCCACGTCGACGACGTGTCAGCGGTCTTCCACTTCGATCCGCCCGAGGACCACAAGGCCTACATCCACCGCTCCGGTCGAACGGCCCGTGCAGGCCGCAGCGGAGTGGTCATCTCGTTCCTGACCCCCGAGCAGGTCAAGGAAGCCCAACGGATGCAACGCTCCATCGGCCTCGACGAGCCGGTCGAGGCACCGGACACCGACGCGCTCCTGGAGTTCGTACCGAGCCCGACCACGGCTGCCAGGGCAGTCGCCTACGTGGCGCCCGAGCACTCACACGACAGAGGTCGCGACCAGCGCAACCGCAACGGCGATCGGGAACACCGCGGCCAGGACGGTCGGGGCAGCCACGGCGGCCAGCGCAACCGCAACGGCCGAAACCGCTCACAGTCCCCGCGTGATCGTGACCGCAACGATTCCGAGCGGTCGGATCGACGCAGCGGCGGCGGCTCGTCGAACCGCTCCCGCAACGGCGACGGCAACTCCTCGAACCGCTCCCGCAACGGCGACGGCAACTCCTCGAACCGCTCCCGCAACGGCGACGGCAACTCCTCGAACCGCTCCCGCAACGGCGACGGCAACTCCTCGAACCGCTCCCGCAACGGCGACGGCAACTCCTCGAACCGTTCCCGCAACGGCAGCGGCGGCGGCTCGTCGAACCGCTCCCGCAACGGCGACGGCA
>JACNKQ010000012.1 GCA_014381945.1 Actinomycetota bacterium | reverse complement strand
TCGACGGGGTCGACATAGGACGCCCGGACATCGACCCGGTACTCGCCGTGTTCGGTCGGCTGCCATGCCTCGGACGACGCGAAGTAGCCGTACCCGTTCGCCGTCCCGGACACCGAGTGGACCTGAAGTTGTTCCTGGTCTCCGTCCACGTAGTGGGAGATATCGGTGACGATGTCGGCGGGGACCCCGGGCTCGACCACGACGGTCGGATTGAAGATGTCCCCGACGTCCAACGGCGTGCCCTCGAACACACCGAGCGAGAGGTCGAGCGGCTCGGCGACCCAGATGTCGTAGGTGCCCTCGACGATGAACTCGTCGCCGCGTGAGGACAACAGCGTCCCGTCGACCTGCACCGTGTGGTGGCCGTACTGGTCGAAGGCCACGTCCAGGTCGTCACCGAAGGTCGTCAGACCGACGGTGTGGGACGGCCCGGCGAACGACGTTCCGGCCGGGTACCCATCGCCGTCCCCCGACGACACGAACATCTGCACCGGGGCACCGTCGGCGAGCACCCTGGTGTCGCCGTCGGGCGTGGTCAGGGAGATGCTCACCCGGCCCGGATCGTCCGGGTCGAGGCTGAACAGCGGCTGGGGAAGTCGACCCGCGAACCCTGTGTAGCCGACGGTCGGGAGGTAGGGCTCGAGCGTGTAGTGCAGCGAACGGCCGGAGAAGGGGTCGCGTGGCGAGAGAATGAACGGCGCCTGAGCGGCGCGCCGGCTCCCGAGGGCGAAGCGGCCTTCGTCCTGCCTCGCAACGACGCCGAGGATTCCGGCGGCGCCCCAGCTGGCCGCCTGGTTGAGCAGTGTCGCCGGAATGCGGGGCATCTCCGCTCCCCCGATGTCGATCATCGGCAGGAAGCCGTTACCCGTGTAGCACCCGAAATTGACGGGGTTCGGCTCGACCGTCGGGCAGTTGACATCGAAGCCCTCGGTTGTCTCACCCCACCACTCGCCGAAGACGAGTCGCGGGAGGTACCAGCCCGACTCGAGTGTCGCAGGATCCAGGGTCAGAGTCAGGTCAACGTCGCCTTCCAGGCAACGGGGCGCATCGTCGAACTCGAACTCCTCGTAGTACCCGTGCAGACCAGCGTCGGTTTCGATCGGCAGGCCGGTCGGCGTGAGCACCGGCCCGTGGATATTCAAGTTGACCTGGGTGAGGTACTCCCCGGCACCGTCGAAGAGACGGTGCAGGCGAATCCCGGGAAACTGGCACCCCTCCGGCGACTCGTCGGGAAACTCGAGGCGAAGGCTCAGTTCCGGACCAACGATCGTGCCGCTGGCGATCCAGCGGTCTGGGGAGCCTCCACGGATGAGGCCGCTGATCGTGAACGAGTCCGGTTCACCAGACGCGGTTCGAGGGAGGCTGTGGACAGACGCAGCGCCGGGATCCTCTGTCCTGCAGGGTTCCCAGTTTGCCGCCATGACGTAGAGCGTCGATCCCGGCGGAGCCTCGACCCGGGCGGTGAACGAGCCGTCCTCCCGGCGGTCGACGCAGTCAAGCGTGCCCCACTCGAGGTTCCGGACCAGAACCTTGAAATCCTCCCGAGCGGCATCCTGGACCCCATAAGGCACCGCACCGCTGGCCCCGCTCACCGCGACGTAGAAACCCTCGTCCTCGGGTTCGATCGTGATCAGGTCCAGGCGGGGAATCGTGTCCCGGTCATGCCGGACCCTCGGCTCCCGCAACAGCCCGTCGACCTCGATGATGCCGTCGGCGAGGCTGAGCGGCTCAGGCGGGGGCTGCATGGTGGTGCTCGTCGTGGTGGTCGTAGTCTCGACCACCGTGGCCGATGTCGGCTCCGGAACCTCGGCGATGGTCGTGCTGGACACAACCGTGGAGGTCGTCGAAACAACGGTCGTGCTGGGCGTGATGCTCGAGGTCGTCGAGGTGGTCGTGTCGACCGATTCGCCTCCACCTCCACAGGCACCGGCAACCAGGGCCAGAGCCAACAGACTTCCCCACCGACGCATGTGCGCACGGTAGTTCAGCCGTCGGCGCCGCCTCGCGAAGGCACCCGCCCCCAACTCGGAGCGGGTGCGATCCGGAACCCGGTGCTCACCGGATCCCCGACCGGAGGACCCCCTTTGGCGACACCCGAGTATCGGTCGGGCACGTACGCCCGGTCATCCGGTCGCCACCATGTTCGCGCCACTCGGCTGACCAATGCAAGCGGTTCGAATCGACGTGGGCTGAACCCCTGCCGCAGGCAGTAGTTTTCCCGTCATGAACGCTCTTGCGGAGTTCCTGGCCGAGAGGGGCCATCTCGTCCTCGACGGGGCGATGGGCACGCAGCTCTTCGACGCCGGCATGGTCGCCGGCGACGCCCCCGAGAGTTGGAACCTCACCCGCCCCGACGACATCACCGCCATCCACCGTTCCTACGTGGCCGCCGGGTCCGACATCATCCTCACCAACTCGTTCGGCGGCACCCGCTTCCGCCTCAAGCTCCACCGCCTCGACGACCGGGTCCACGAGGTCAATGCCGCCGCTGCACGAAATGCCAGGGTCGCCGCCGACGAAGTCGACCGGCGGGTGCTCGTCGCCGGCTCGATGGGTCCGACCGGCGAGTTGGTGGTGCCGCTCGGCCGCCTCACGCCCGAAGAGGTCGAGGACGGCTTCGCAGAACAGGCCGAGGGGCTGGCCGAGGGAGGCGCCGACATCCTCTGGCTCGAGACCCTCAGCGCCCTCAACGTCCTCGAGGCGGCCGTGCGGGGCATTCGCAAGGCGTCCGACCTGCCCCTGGTGGCAACCATGAGCTACGACACGGCCGGTCGCACCATGATGGGCGTCACCGGCACCGCCCAGGGCGAGATGATCGCCTCCCTGGGCCTCGACGCAGCCGGCGCCAACTGCGGATCGACCATTCCCGACACCGAGGCTGCTGTGGCGCTCATCCGGGCGGCCTGCGGTGACATTCCCGTCGTCTCCAAGGCCAACGCCGGAATCCCCGTCTGGCACGGAGCCGAACTCCACTACGACGGCACGCCCGAGGTGCTTGCCGCACACGCCGTACGGGTCCGGGATGCGGGCGTCTCGCTCATCGGAGCCTGCTGCGGGAGTGGGCCCGAGCACATCGAGATGATCGCCAAGGTGCTGTCCGGTGAACTCCCCGTGCCCGATGTCGAGGTTCCCGTCCACGAGAGCACATCCCTACCGGCTCCCCAGCGGAAACGCCGCAGCCGACGGTCACGCGGCTGATCACGCGCCCGATCCTGCTGCTGGTTGCCGTCCTGTCGACGGCCTGCGCAGACACGGGCACCACCGGGTCCCCGCTCTCCGGCCCGGTTCCGACGACCACCACCTCTGCGGCCACGTCGGTGCCCACCAGGACCGGTCTCCCGCCCACGACACCACCCGGCCCCCCCCCCCCGACACCCCCCCGGCCCGCCCCCTCCCCACCCCCCCTCCCCCCCACCACCGCCCCCCCTCCCCCCCCCCCCCGCCCACCACCCCCCGCCGCGCCCGCCCCCGCACCC
>JACNKQ010000076.1:4493-18310 GCA_014381945.1 Actinomycetota bacterium | reverse complement strand
CCCTTCGACTACGACGACATCGAAGAACTCGACGCCGGCGGGATCTTCGACGAAGACTGTTAGCCCGCCAGCCTGGCTGCCACCCTTGCTGCTGCTTCCTGCACCACTCTTTCGATCTCGCAGGTGTCGGCTCCACCGGGGAAGCGGAACACGGGGCCGTAGACCGTGAGCGACGCCACGGCCGTGCCGTCGGGGCCGCACACCGCCGCCGCCACTCCGGCGATCTCCTCGCTGAACTCACCGATCGTCCATGCCGCGCCGGTGCGGCGCACCTCGCCGACCCTTTGGCGCAGGCCCACCAGCGTGGTGACCGTGTGCGGCGTGAACTCGTCGAGGCCGACGTCGGCATAGGCGGCAACGTCGGTGTCCGACCAGCCTCCCATCAGGGCCAGGCCGGCGGCGATCGTGTGGAGCGGGAACCGATGGCCGGTCCAGTCGGTGACCTGCACGTGGCCGGGGCCCGGCACCTGGTCGACATAGAGGCCGTCGCGGCCGTCGGGCACGGCAAGGCCGGCGCACTCGCCCAACCGGTCCGCCAGGTCGAGCAGCTCGGGGCGGGCCAGGTCCCGCAGCGACGACGGCGATGTGCCCGAACCGGCAAGTGCGGCCAGGCCGGCGCCGATCACGAAGCGGCCGGCGTCGTCGATCCGCTCGACGATGCCCAGATCGTCCAGGCTGGCGAGGATGCGAGAACACGTCGACTTGGCCAGGCCGGTCGCCCGGGCCACCTCGGACACGCCGACCGAGCCGCCCGCCGACACGCCCACTGAGCCGCCCGCCGGGCCGCCCGCTGAGCCGCCGCCGGCCGAAACGGCCCGCAACACGCTTAACGTCCGCTCGATCGACTGCACGCTGGTAGCATAGAACACCAATCACCGGAACGTTCCACTCAATGGAACAATGCCGCCCGAAGGGGGAACCCGTGCGCGACGAAGCACAGTGCGTGATCATCGGAGGCGGCGCCATGGGCACCGGCCTCCTCTACCACCTCGCCCACGAGGGCTGGACCGACACGCTCCTCATCGAAAAGGGTGAGCTCACCTCAGGCTCCACCTGGCACGCCGCCGGACTCATCCCGCACTTCATCGGCAGCCTCAACATGGCCAAGGTCCACCTCGACGCCACCCGCCTCTACCAGACCCTCGAAGCCGAAACCGGCCTCTCCCCCGGCTGGCACGGCTGCGGCGCCATCCGCCTCGCCGTCAACGAAGAACAGGCCGAGTGGTACCGCTACGTCCAGGGCGTCCTCGAACTCATCGGCATCGAATCGCACCTCATCAGCCCCGACGAGATCCGCCAACTGGCCCCACTCATCGAAGACACCTCCGACATCATCTTCGGATTCCACACCCCCCACGACGGCTGGGCCGACCCCACCGGCACCACCAACGCCATGGCCGCCGGCGCCCGCCAACTCGGCGCCACCATCGCCCGCCACACCCTCGTCACCGACGTCAACCAACTGCCCGACGGCCGCTGGGAAGTCGTCACCGAAAAAGCCGGCGAACGGGCAACCGTGATCGCCGAACACGTCGTCAACGCCGCCGGCCACTACGGCCCCCAGGTCGGCGCCATGGTCGGCCTCGACGTCCCGATCGTCTCGATGATCCACCAGTACCTCATCACCGAATCGCTCCCCGCCATGGCCGCCTGCGAACACGAGATGCCCGTCGTCCGCGACCCCCGGTCGTCGTGCTACTACCGCCGCGAGATCGACAGCCTCCTCGTCGGCCCCTACGAACGGGCCGACGCCGTCACCTACGGCACCGAAGGCATCGACTGGGACCTCCACTTCCACCTCACCCCACCCGACCACGACGTCCTCATGCCATGGCTCGAACTGGCCGCCGAACGCATCCCCGTCTTCGGCGAAGCCGGCATCAAACAGACCATCTCCGGCCCCATCACCCACACCCCCGACGGCGGCTTCCTCATGGGCCCCGCACCCGGCCTACGCAACTACTGGATGTGCGTCGGCGCCTCGATCGGCATCACCCAGGGCCCCGGCGCAGGCAAATACCTCGCCCAGTGGATGGTCCACGGCCAGACCGAAATCAACGTCCGCGAAATGGACCCCCGCCGCTTCGGCCCCTGGGCCACCCTCGACTACACCATCGACAAGTCCATCGACGAATACCACGAGATGTACCAGGTGCGCATGCCCGGCGAATACCGCCCCGCCGGCCGCCCCATGCGCATGACCCCCATCCACGACCGGCTCGACGCCCTCGGCGCCCAGTGGCAGGACGTCTGGGGCTGGGAACGCCCCCGCTACTACGGCGAACCCGAGGAATACGACTGGCGCCGCTCCAACGCCTTCAACACCGTCGCCGCCGAATGCCGAGGCGTGCGCGACAAGGTCGGAATCGCCGACCTGACCGCCTTCGCCAAGTTCGTCGTCACCGGCGCCGACGCACCCGCCCTGCTCGACCGCCTGTCCGCCAACCGGCTGCCCGCACGCCGGGGCGGCCTGCGCCTCGTCCACATGCTCACCTCGTCCGGCGGCATCGAAGGCGAGATGACCATCACCCGGCTGTCGGACGACGCCGAGACACCCCGCTACTACCTCAACTCCGCCGTCGCCGGCGAAACCCACGACGAAGACTGGCTCGTCCAGCACACCGAACCCGGCAAAGACATCACCATCACCGACGTCACCGGCACAACCGGCATCCTCGCCGTCACCGGACCGCTCGCACGAGAAGTACTCGCCCCGCTCACCGACGCCGACCTCTCGAACGACGCCTTCCCCTGGCTCACCGGCCAGGAGATCGACATCGCCGGCGTGCCCTGCACCGCACTACGGGTCTCCTACGTCGGCGAACTCGGCTGGGAACTCCACCACCCCATCGACCGCATGACCGACCTCTACGACGCCCTCGTCGCCGCCGGCGAACCGCACGGCATGGTCCACTTCGGCGCCTACGCCATGAACACCATGCGCATAGAAAAGGCCTACAAGGCGTGGGGCAACGAACTCACCACCGAGATCACCCCCGTCGAAGCCGACCTCGGCCGGTTCGTCGACCTCGACTCCGGCCGGGACTTCCTCGGCCGCGACGCCGTCGTCGCCCGCCGCACACAGGCCGGACCCGACAACACCGGCCTCGACATGATCCTCGTCTACGCCGAAGTCGACACCACCGACTCCGACTGCCGCGGCAACGAACCCTGCTACGGACCCGGCAACGACGCCGTCATGGGCGTCACCACCAGCGGCACCTGGGGACACACCGTCAACCGGAGCCTCTGCTTCGCCTACGTCGCACCCCGATACGCCACCCCCGGCGCCACCTTCGAGGTACGCCTGTTCAACCAACGCCACACGGCCACCGTCCTCGACGCAGCCGCCCACGACCCGGCCAACGAACGACTCCGGACCTGAGGAGGACACGATGGGCGACAACCCCACCCCAAGGCGCAGCGGACGGGCCGCCCGGGTCGCCGCCCGGGCCGCCGGACCCACTGAAGAGGAGAAGGCCGTCCACCCCGGCCAGGCCGGCGGCAGGTACCAACCCCTCACGGACAGCGAGTGCCGCACCGTCTACGAGACCGCCCTCACCCTCCTCGAGGAATACGGCATCGGCGGACCCATCCCCGAATTCACCGAGGTCGTCGTCCCCGCCGGCGGCTGGCTCGACGACGACGGGCGCCTCCACTTCCCACGCAGCCTCGTCGAGGAGATCATCGGCATGGCCGCCAAGTCCTTCACCTGGCACGGCCTCGACGACGACCGTTCCATCGAGGTCGGCGGCGACCGGGTCCACTTCGGCACCGCCGGCGCCGCCGTGTCCGTCTGGGATCACGAGACCCGCAAGCACCGCCCCTCCGACCTGCACGACATCTACGACGTCGCCCGCCTCGTCGACACGCTCGAGCACATCCACTTCCACGTCCGCACCCTCGTCGCCCGCGACATGGTCGAAGCCCGCGACCTCGACGTCAACACCGCCTACGCCCTCGCCATGGGCACCACCAAGCCGATCGGCACCTCGTTCTTCCAGCCCGAGCACGTCCACGAGGTCGTCGAACTGTTCGACACCATCCTCGGGCGGCCCGGGGCCTTCGCCGAGAAGCCCTTCTGCGTCGCCAACAACACGTTCGTGGTGCCGCCGCTGCGCTACGCCGAGGACGCCGTGCGCTCGATGGTCGCCCAGGTCGAGACCGGCATGCCCATCAACCTGCTTTCCGCCGGCCAGGCCGGCGCCACCTCGCCGGCGGCACTGGCCGGCTCGCTGGCCCAGGCGCTCGCCGAGTGCCTCTCGGCCCTGACCTGCGTCAACATGATGCGACCCGGCCACCCGTGCGTGATGGGCCTCTGGCCGTTCGTGTCCGACCTGCGCACCGGCGCCATGACCGGCGGCTCGGGCGAAGAAGCGGTACTCAACGCCGCCGCCGCCCAGGTCGCCAACTGGCTGGGCCTGCCCTCCGGGGTCGCCGCCGGCATGGCCGACTCCAAGGTCCCCGACAACCAGGCCGGCCACGAGAAGGGCCTCACCGTCACCCTCGCCGGGCACGCCGGCGCCAACCTCGTCTACGAATCCGCCGGCATGCTCGCCAGCCTGCTGGCCTGCTCCTACGAGGCGCTCGTCATCGACAACGACATGCTCGGCGCCATCAACCGCACCGTCCGCGGCATCGAACTCACCCCCGACAAGCTCTCGGTCGAAACCATCGGATCGGTCATCTACGGCGACGGCCACTTCCTCGGCTCCGACCAGACGCTCGCCATCATGCAGTCCGAATACATCTACCCGCAGGTCGGCGACCGGCTCAGCCCCGCCGACTGGTTCGACGCCGGCGCCACATCGGTCGACGAACGGGCCCGCCTGCATGCAAGCGAGGTGCTGTCGACGCACTTCCCGACGCACGTCTCCCCCGAGGTCGACGCCGCCGTGCGCGAGCGGTTCGACATCCGCCTCCCGATCGAGGCACTGACCTCCTCCGACCGCTGGTCGGCATGACCCACGCCCGGTCTGGCAGGCTGGCCGCATGAACCAGCCACTCGAAGGACGCCGCGTGCTGGTCGTCGGCGCCTCGTCGGGCATCGGCGCCTCGCTGGCGAAGGCAGTGGTGGCGGGTGGTGGGGATGTCTCCGTGTCCGCCCGCCGCGCCGACCGACTCGACGAACTCGTCGCCGAAATGGGTGGCGGCCATGCCGTTCCCGGCGACGCCACCGACCCCGACGACACCCGCCGCGTCGCCGACACCGCCTCTGAAGCCATGGGCGGACTCGACCTCATGGTCTACGTCGCCGGCTACGGCGTGCTCCAACCCCTCGTCGAAACCGACCCCGACACCTGGACCGACGTCTTCCGGGTGAACGTGGTCGGCGCCAACCTCGCCGCCGCCGCAGCGCTCCCGCACCTCGGCACCGACGGCATCGCCGCCTTCGTGTCGTCACGCACCGTCGACGACGCCAACCCGCTGTTCGCCACCTACTCCGCCACCAAGGCGGCACTCGACCAGTCGATCCGGGTCTGGCGCAACGAACACCCCGACCGGCGCTTCGTACGCATCGTCATGGGCAACACCGCACCAACCGAATTCGCCGAACACATGCGCCCCGAACGGCTGGGCGAGGCCCTCGAGGCCTGGCAGGGGCTCGGCATCCCCGGCGGGATGATGGACGTCGACGACGTCGGGCGGGCGCTGGCCGAAACGCTCGCTGTCGCCCTCGACCACCCCGGGATCGACAGCTCAGAGATCAGGTTCGACGCCCGCCCCGACTGAGGCGGGTCAGGCGGGTCAGGCGGGTCAGGCGGGTCAACTCTTATCAGGCTCGGCTTCGGGTCCGGGGTTGGCTTCGGCGATCGCCCTCTCGGTCACACCCACCAGCGGCGCCACATTCGGATAGCCGGCGTAGGGCGCCAGAAACACGAGCGTCTCGCGCAACTCCTCGACCGTCAACTCGCCGTTGGCCAGCGCCGACCGGGCCTGCAGGCCCCAGATGTCCGTCGCCCCGTTGGCCGCGATGACGCCCATGGCCAACAGGCGGCGGTCGCGGAACGACAGCACGTCACGGTCCCAGACCTCGGCAAACAACGACCGCAGCATCACGTCGTTGAAGGCGCTCACACCCTCCGGGATCTCCCGGACCTCGTCGCCGTAGACCTCGCGCATCTTCGCCAGGCCACGCCCCCACGCCGACCGGCCGTCGTGTTCGTCGTTGTCGCTCTGATCGTCCTGCTCGACACTCATGGTTTGCCTCCTGATTCGCCTGGATCTCCCACACCGAATACCTCCGGCATGGCCCGCCCGAGTGCCTCGACCATGCCACGCAGGTCACCGTCAGCGCACAGGTCGGCGGCCAGGCGCAGGTCCTTGAGGGCGATATCGGTGGTCGCCTGCATCCGGTCCCGACTCTCACCGACTAGGTAGCCGGACGGCAGGTCGAGGATCGGCAGGAACTGCTCGGTCAGGACACCCAACTGTCCGACATGGCGCCAGGCGCCGACAAGGGCTTCGGAATCGACCTCGGCGCCCTCCGCCATCTCGAGGGCCGCTGCGCTCGCAGCAAACTGCGCATAGGTCATGACGTTGAACGCCAACTTCATGGCGGCACCGGCACCCACCGGGCCGGCAGCGATCACATGGCTGCCATAACAGTCGAGCAGGGCGCCCGCCGCCTGCGACAGGTCGTCCCGACCGCCGACGAACAACACGAGCTCACCGGCACGGGCAGCCACCGCCCCACCCGCCACACACACGTCATGGAGGTCGCCGCCCCACCCGGCAGCCAGGTCCCTGGCCGATACCACGGCGTCAGGGTGGATCGTCGAGTGGACGAAAACGGTCGGGGGCACATCCCGCCCGGCGGCGCCGGCGGCCAGGTCGTCGACCACCAACTCGACATGGTGGGCGTCGGGGACGCAGATGCTTACAACGTCGGCAGTGGCAGCCAACTCGGCACCCGACGCCGCCGCCGTGGCACCGGCGGCAACCGCCTCCTCGACCGCCGCCGGGTCGATGTCGAACACGGTGACGTGCACGCCGGCGTCAAGCAGGCGCCCGACCATGGCCGAACCCATCTGGCCCAGGCCCACATACCCGACGCTCATGCAGCGTTCCCCGGCGTGGCGTTCCCCGGCGTGAACCGGATCGGCAGGCTCGCCCACCCGGTCACGTTCGAACTGTGGAACCGGACCTTCGCATCATGGTCAACCTCGTAATCCGGCAGGCGCCGATGGATCTCCTCGAGCGCCACCCGCCCCTCGAGACGGGCCAACGCCGCACCCAGGCAGAAATGCGCCCCGTAGCCGAACGCCAGATGCCGCTCGGGCCGGCGGTGGATGTCGAACTCCTCGGCCGTCGACCCGAACTCGCGCACATCGTGGTTTGCGGCGCCGATCAGCAACAGCACCGAATCGCCCTCGCTCATCTTCTCACCGTGCATCTCATGGTCACAGGTGAGGGTCCGGTGCATGTACTGCGTCGAGGGGTGGAACCGCAGCACCTCCTCGACCGCCCCCGGCGTCAGCGTCGGGTCGGCAACGAGCTCGTCCCGCTGGTCGGGATGGCGGGACAGGACCTCGACGGCATTCGACACCAACTTCGTGGTGGTCTCGTGGCCGGCGATCACGAGCAGCACGCAGAAGCCGAGCAACTCCGCCTCGGTCAGCGCACGGCCGTTGACCTTCAGGGCCATCAGGTCGCTGATCAGGCCTCCGTCGCCGTTCGTGCGCCGCCGGCCCAGGTCGTCCTGGAAATAGCCGACCATCTCGAACATCGCATCCAGCGCTTCTTGCGGCATCTGCATCGACCCGTCCTCCCGCACAAGGATCTCGTCAGACACCCGTCGCAGGAACGGACGGTCAGCCTCGGAAATCCCCAACACAGCCGAAATGACGTCCATCGGGAACGGCGACGTGATGTCGGCAACCAGGTCGGCCTCACCGAGTTCGACGACCGCATCGACGTACCCGGACACGATCCGACGGACCTCGTCCTCCATCTCGGACATGCGTCGGACCGTGAACACCCGGGACAGCAACTGGCGGAACACCGTGTGGTCAGGTGGATCCATCTCGATCAACTGCTCGAACGCCGGCCGCTCGCGGCTCCGGTCCCGACGGCTCTCGAGGGCCACACCACCCGTCGACGAAAACGTCCCGAAGTCGCGGAACGCCTCGAGCACATCGCCGAAGCGGCTCAACGCCCAGAACCGCAGGTCCGGATTCCAGTAGGCGGGGGCCTCCCCGCGAAGTCTGGCGTAGACGGCATAGGGGTCGTCGTGGACCGCGAAGGCGTACGGGTTGTAGACGAGCTCATCGGGAGGTGCCTGAGCGCTCACGGGCGAGACCCTAATGACGGTGTCGGGTGTGTGACCCAGCCGGTTGCGTCGGGTGGTTGCCGGACTCGTCGGCGTGGGCCCGGCCGCGACAGCCTGAAGCACCGACATCGCTCCAGTGAAAAGGCCGATTCATGAGCACACGCTTCGAAGGACGGGTCGCAATCGTCACCGGCAGCGGAGGCGGCATCGGAGAGGCCTACGCCCGGGCCCTCCACGCCGAGGGCGCCCGGGTCGTCATTGCCGAGTTGGACGCCGTGTCCGGCCGAGCGGTCGCCGACGACCTGGGCCAGGGCGCCCTGTTCGTGGCGACCGACGTGGGCGACCCTGCCAGCACCGACACAATGGCCGCTGCCACAATCGACGCCTTCGGGCGCATCGACCACCTCGTCAACAACGCCGCCATCTTCGGCGACATGGAACTGGCCGGGCTCACAACCGTCGACTACGCCTACCTCGACCGGTTCCTGCAGGTCAACCTGCTGGGCGCCCTGCACTGCACCCGGTCGGTCATGGGGCCCATGGCCGAGGACGGCGGCGGCAGCATCGTGAACCAGTCGTCGACCGCCTCGTGGATGGGCATCGCCGGCTTCTACGGCCTGGCCAAGGCCGGGCTCAACTTCCTCACCTCGTCGCTGGCCCACGAACTGGGCGGACGCAACATCCGGATCAACGCCATCGCCCCCGGACCGACCGGGACCGCAGCCTTCGACAAGCAGGTCCCGGAGGCCTTCCGTGACCCGTTGGTTGCGAGCCTCGCCATCAAGCGCCTCGGCGAACCCGACGACCACGTGGGCCCGGTGCTGTTCCTGCTCTCCGACGAGGCGCAGTGGGTCACCGGCCACGTCCTCGCCGTCGACGGCGGCCAGGTGACCCGGATCTGAGCCCGGGTTCGGGCGGGGGTTCGGGCGGGGGTTCGGACGGGGGTTAGGACGGGCGAGCGAACGGCTGTCACACCCCCGGACGAGGATGGGGACATGACCGAGAAGCGACCGACGAACGGAACAAGAGCCGCAACCGAGGTGGGTGTCACACCCCCGGAGTTAGATATCGGCATGGAAGAACCGCGACAGACCGGCACCGAATGGTGCGAGTGGAACCGGGAGTTCTTCGACGCACTCCGGGCCGATGTGCTCACCTACGGCGAGCGCCGCGACCTGGTTCGGCTCATCGCCCAGAGCCGGTCGATGCACGACGCCACCCTCTCCTGGCTCCTCTCCGCCGACGCCGTAACCGGAACTCGAGCCGCCGCCGACCTCGTCGCCGACACAGGCATGTCCACCCGCGATGCACGGCGTGCCGTCCGGGTCGCCGAAACGCTCGACGACAACCCCTCATTGGCGCTGGCGATGGCCTCAGGCGAGGTCTCCACAGGACACGCTGAGGCACTCGCCTACGGCGTGGAACGCGACAGCCGGTGGGACGCGAGCCACGACCTCCGGCTCGTCGATGCCGCACGCGAGCAGACCGTCGACGAGTTCCGGGCCACCGTCGCCGCATGGCAACGCGACCACGACGACGACCCCGACGGGCAACAACTTGCAAAGCGCCAGTACGAACGACGACGGGCCGGCTGGTCAGTCCTGTCCAACGGAATGGTCCGCATCGAAGCCGAACTCCCGCCCGACGACGGCGCCGTGGTCACGAAGGTGATCGGTCGTATCGCCGAGCGGCTCTGGCGGCAACGGGACGGCCGTGCTGGCGAACCCGATGCGGTCCACGCTCCGGGAGTCGGCGGCGACGGTCGCACCGTGCAACAACGCAACGCCGACGCCCTGGTGCTGATGGCCCAGAGCGGGTCGTCAACCGACGGATCCACCAGCTCGGTGGCCGACATCATCTGCGTGGTCGACCACGCCTGGCTGGTCGGACAGGTCGATGCGGTCGTCGGCGGGGCCGGCGCATCCGCAGAGAAGACCGAACTGGCGCTGCCGGGGCTTGGCCACTCCAACGACTCCAACGCCCGTGGTCGCACCGATGCGACAGGATTGGCGCCAACCGGCCGCTGCGAGACCGCCGACGGTGTGCCGCTCAGCGCCTCCACGTTGCGCCGCCTCGCCTGCGACTCCGGTGTGCTTCCCGTCGTCCTCGGTGGCGACCGTCAGGCACTCGACCTGGGGCGACGAAGCCGCACGATCTCTCCCGCCCAACGGGCCGCGTTGATCGCACGCGACGGCGGCTGCATCTTCCCCGGATGCGACCGACCCACCTCCTGGTGCGAAGCCCACCACGTCTGGCACTGGCTGGCTGACGGCCCCACCGACCTGTGGAACCTCTGCCTCCTCTGCTCCTCCCACCACCATGCCGTCCACGACGGCGACTGGACCCTCGAACACGTCGACATTGCGTCCCGGGACGGACGGATCGTGTTCATCGACCCGTCAGGGCGACGATTCGACCCCGACCGACCGGCTGCCAGAACCTCCGCCCCTGCTCGACAGATGGCCCATGGAGTACAGCCTCGACCGTCCAACAGCCACCTGGTTCGGCGGCGTGCGCCCGGCGAATCGCCACCGGACGACCCGCCACCTCGTGAGCGAGAACCCGAGCAAGAAGCTGCGACGCGGACAGACCCAAAACGGGAGAACCGGCCCGATCCGCCCCTGAAGACGGACGCTCACGCTACAGACGACGATTCAGGCGGCAGTCCGGGCGGCAATCCGGGCGGCAATCCGGGCGGCAATCCGGGCGGCAATCCGGGCGGCAGCAGCGACCGAAAACCGGCGGCGGCCTGAACAGGCCGCCCGGGGCCACGAGCCCGAGCACCGACAACAGACTCGGCGAAGCCCCTAGGGTCCTGAGATGTCCCGACGCCCGGCGACACCCGGCACCCCGGCCGACCGCACACCGTCAGGTGCGGTCACCGCCGCGCTCGTGGCGACAGGTGGCGCGGCCGGAGCCGCTGTTCGATGGACGATCCTCGAGGTGCTTTCCGGCGGCGTTGCCGGTGACGTGACAGGCGTTGTGGCCGGCGACGACGGCACCTCCACTACATCGACACTCTCTCCATCGATGCTGCCGGCAGTCGGCGACGCTCAAGTCTGGCTCCGGGACGGGCTGCCATGGGGACTGCCCTGGCCGGTGATCATGGTGAACATCATCGGGTGCGGGCTACTGGGCGTGCTGATCGGTCGTCGCCGGACATCCACACGGTCAAAGTTGCTGCTCGGCACGGGTTTCTGCGGTGGCCTCACCACCTTCTCAACGTTCGCCGTCGACGCCGCCGGACTGTGGCGCACAGCTCGCCCGGGTGCGGCCGCTGTGTACGTGGTGTTGTCGGTCCTCGCAGGCTTGAGTGCGTTTCTGGCAGGGCGATCAGTTGCAGATCGTCGCAGGGTGACCCCATGAGCGCCGCTGCGTTCATCGTCCTTGCCGGCATGGGGGCAGCGCTCCGCTGGCTGGCCGCCGACCGCTGGCCGGGCGGACACCGGGGAACAATGCTCGTAAACGTGGCCGGAGCATCCCTGCTGGGGCTACTTGCAGGAAGCGGCGCATCGGAGACAACGATGACAATTGTCGGTGCCGGGGGCCTCGGTGCGCTCACCACATTTTCCAGATTCGCCCAGGATGCGGTGGACCTTGCATCCGACCCGACAGCGGATCATCCGACCATCGCGCCCAGGAATGGCGCCGTCCTCTACGTGGGCGCCACACTGGTGTTCGGCCTAGCCGCCGCATGGCTGGGCCTCGAGATCGCATCCTGAACCCCCGCGAGCACCCCGGAGCACCCCCCAATGCCTGATTACAACATCGCCCTGCTCGCACGAGCCGTCGCTGAGGCAGTACCCGACCGGGACTACTTCGTTCAAAGCTCAGTCCAGGGCTTTTCCCATGGCAATCAGCGCCTCACCTATGCCGACATGCAGGACCGGGCCCGCCGTTTCGGCCGCTACCTGATCGACCAGGGCTTCGAGGTGCGCAGGGAGCGTTACGAACTCGCCAACCACGAGATCGGACAGGACGCGCTCGGGCTCTACCTCCACAACGGCGCCGAGTTCCTGATCGCCAACCTCGGCTGCTTCGAGGCAAGGGTGGCGCCGTTCAACATCAACTACCGGTACGTGGCCGAGGAACTCACCTACCTGCTGCACGACAGCGGCGCCCGTGGCCTCGTCTACCACTCGACATTCGCTGCGACGCTCGCCGAAGTGCTCAAGGGGATCACCGGACCGCAGACGCTGATCCAGGTGCCCGATACGTCGGACAACCCTCTTCTGCCCGGAGCTGTCTGGTTCGACGACGCACTCGCCGCCAGCGACCCCGACCCCGGGGTCGATCCGACGCCCGACGACCTCTACATGCTCTACACCGGTGGGACCACCGGCATGCCGAAGGGGGTGCTGTGGCGCCAAGCCGACGTGTACGTGTCGGCGCTCGGCGGACGCAACCGCAACACCGGCGACGAATGGCCCGCCATCGAGACGGTCGTCGAGGTAGCGATCAAGGGCGGAAGGTCCCGGGTCATGCCACTGCCGCCGTTCATACACGGCGCCGGCCAGTGGCCCTCGCTCACCGGCCTGCTTTCCGGACACACGATCATCGTCCCCGAGGTCGCCGAGCGCCTCGACCCGGCAAGCATCCTCGAAGCAGTCGAACGCGAGGCAGCCACCACGCTCATCATCGTCGGCGACGCCTTCGCCCGACCCCTCTGCAACGCGATAGAGGGAAGCCACCACGACCTCTCCAGCATTGCCGCCTTCATCAACTCGGGGGCTGCCCTTCACGCCGAAACGAAGGCCCGGATGCTTGACCTGCTACCCGGCCGGATGATCATCGACACGCTCGGCTCATCCGAAACAGGCTCACAGGCCCGTGAGGTCACCACCTCGGCGTCGGAGGCCAGGACCGGCTCGTTCACCGCCACCGAAACCGGAGAGGTCGTCGACAGCACCCGCACACGGTTCGCAGTGCCCGGCGAGGACGACCTCGGATGGCTGGCCCAGCGCGGCCGCCTCCCCCTCGGCTACCTCGGCGATGCCGACAAGACAGCCTTAACCTTCCCCGTCGTCGAAGGTGAACGCATGGCCGTCGCCGGCGACCGGGCGCAGTTGGCGACCGACGGCACCGTGATCCTCCACGGCCGCGACTCGGTCACCATCAACTCGGGAGGCGAGAAGATCTTCGCCGAAGAGGTCGAACAGGCCCTGATGCGCCACCCCGCCGTCGCCGACGTCGTCGTCTGCGGACGCCCCTCCGAACGGTGGGGCAGTGAAGTGTGCGCGGTGCTTGCATGCCACCCCGGTCAGGACCCAGCCGACGACGACCTACTGGCCGAGGCAGCACGGCACATCGCCCGCTACAAACTGCCCAAGGTCGTCGTGCGTTGCGACGAGGTGTACCGCAGCCCGTCCGGCAAGGTCGACTACCGCTGGGCGGCCGACCAGGTTGGGGAAGCCTGAACGCTCGCATCTGTTCGCAGTACCAGCCCTGACACGAAACCTGTTCCCTGCACCGGGCACCCCGACTCCAGACCCCATAGGGACACCGGCCACCAACACCGGGCACCCCGCCACCAGACCCCATGGGG
>JACNKQ010000076.1:0-4473 GCA_014381945.1 Actinomycetota bacterium | reverse complement strand
CAACACCGGGCACCCCGCCACCAGACCCCATGGGGGCACCGGCCACCAACACCGGCCACACCTCCGGGCGCACCCCGCTGGGCACCCCGTCCCCTACATCCCGGCTTCGATGACCTCGACACCCCGCATGTACGGCTTGAGCAGGTCGGGGACCCGCACCGACCCGTCCTCCTGCCGGTAGGTCTCGACGACGCCCGCCCAGACCCGCGGCACCGCCAGCCCCGAACCGTTGAGGGTGTTCACGATCTGCGTCCCACGCTCGCCCGTCGGCCTGTACCTGGCGTTGGCACGCCTCGCCTGGTAGTCGCCGAACCATGACACCGACGAGACCTCCAGCCACTGGTCGGCGCCGGGTGCGTAGACCTCGATGTCAAACGTGCGGACCGACGAGGCACCCAGGTCGCCGGCAACCAGGTCGATGACCCGGTAGGTCAACCCCAGGTCGGCGATGGCCCCCTCGGCCCGGGCGAGGATGTCCATGTGGACCTCGTGCGACTGCTCCTCGGTGGCGTAGGCAAGCAACTCGACCTTGTCGAACTCGTGGATCCGCAGCAGGCCCCGGGTGTCACGGCCCGCCGAACCGGCCTCACGGCGGAAGCACGACGTGTGTGCCATCAGCTTGATCGGCAGGTCGGCCTCGTCGATGACCTCGTCACGGAACAGTGACGTGAGCGGCACCTCGGCGGTCGGGATCGCCCACAGGTCGTCGCGCTCCAGATGGTAGGCGTCGTCCTCGAACTTGGGGAGGTGCCCGGTCGAGACCATCGTCTCGGTCCTGACCAGCGTGGGGGGCCGCATCTCACGGTAGGCGTCGGCGTTGCGGTCCAGGCCGTACTGGCACAGAGCCCGGCAGAGCGTGGCGCCGAGGCCCGAGTACATGACGAACATGGCGCCCGAGAGCTTCGTGCCGGTGGCGACGTCGAGGATGCCGAGTTCCTCGCCGATCTCCCAGTGCGGTACCCGCTGGTGGTCGGGGAACGAGTCGAGGTCGGCGCCCACCTGCCGGATCACCGGGTTCTCCTCAGGAGTCAGACCGTCGGGGCAGTCCGGTGACGGCGTGTTCGGGACGCGCAGCAGGATCTCGCGGATCTCGGATGCCAGGCCGTCGACCTCTTCGGCGAGGGCATCGGCCCGATCGCCCAACTCGCGGCTGCGGGACTGCAGTTCGGCAGCCTCGTCACCCCGGCCCTCCTTGTGCAGGTCGCCGACAGAACGGGAGATGCCCTTGACCTCGTTGCGGATCACATCGCGTTCCTCGGCCAGCCGACGTTGCCGCTCGTCCATCTCGAGCACCCGGTCCAGCGATGCGATGTCCTCGCCCCGTCGGGCAATGGCGGCCTTGACACCGTCAGGGTCAGCACGCAACCGGCGCAGGTCGATCATGGAATGAACCTACCCTCCGGGCGGGACGCGCCACGGAACGAGATTCCCGGGATCAAGGCCGATCCGGTTCGTGCAACCGTTGCGCCCGCTCGGCGCGCTCCGCTTGGGCGAAGCGGAAGAACTTCACGACGATTATCCCCCAGAGGAAGAAGCCGCCCAGGACCTTCATGATGGCCCCGGCCGCCTGCTGGTCGGAGATCACGCCGATTCCCCACGGCTCGAAGCCGTCGTCGTACACCTTGTAGACCGCGCCCTCGGCGAACGCCAGCCACCCGGCCGGAACGGTCGGGATGATCGACATGAGGAACAGGTAGAGCATCTGGCCGGGCGGCCCGAGCCGATGCTCCCGGATCGGCGACACGACCGGCATCCACATCAGCAGTGCCGAGGCGAACAGCACCAGGTGGATCGTGTAGTGGAAGGCGCCGTTTTCCGCAGAGAGGCGCACGATGCCGCTCCAGTGGGTGAGCGCGATCAGGGCGTTGAAGATCACCCCGGCTACGACCGGGTTCGACATACGTCGCAGGATCCTCGACGAAACTCCACCGTCGAGGATCACCAACCGGGCCAACCAGGCCGGAGTGGCCAGAAGGAACAGCGGCGGCACGAACATCGTGATCGACATGTGCTGGATCATGTGCACCGAGTAGAGGTGTTCCTCGGCGATGTCGTGCACCGGCCAGTCCGCCGAAAGCAGCAGCAGCACCACGGCGACGACGAAGGCACACTTCTGGAAGCGCGTGGCGACAGGGGTGCCCGCGGGCAGCACGCGGGGCCCGATCAGCGACGCCCACCAGCCCATCCCGGCGATGGCTAGCACCAGGAACCAGACCTCGGGGTGCGCCTGGAACTCCCAGGGACTGGCGGCGGCCAGCATCACAGACTCCGAGTACGCCTGGCTGGTCAACTGGCTGGTCAACTGGCTGGTCAACTGGCTGGTCAACTGGCTGGTCAACTGTATGGGCATCAGCAACCAGTCAACCGGTTCGCCCGGGATTCCGGGCGAACCCACCTAGCCCTTGGACCAGAACTCGAACACCGTGAGGGCGATGGAATACACGGCGGTGGCGAGGATCAGGCCGGTCACGAAGAACCGCGTGAACAGCACGCTGTCGAACCTCAGGTGCATGAACCATGCAGCCACATAGAAGAACTTCACGACCATCATCACCATCAGCGCCGGTATCAGAACGGGGCCGATGTCGACGTAATAGGTCGAGACCTCTGCAGCCGTTATGACCGCCAGCAGGATCGCGATCCGGACGTACCTGGCGTCGGTGGGATGCTCGTGCCCGGCACCCGAGTCGGTATCAGTGTCCGTGTCGGTGCTCATTGCTACGGGCTCCCTGATCAGCTCGTGGGGGAAGGCACGAGGTAGATGACGGTGAAGATGAATATCCAGACCACGTCGACGAAGTGCCAGTACAGGCCGACGATCTCGACGGTCTCGGAGTTCTTCTGCGTGAGCGTGCCCCGGTACGACGAGATGACCAGCGACATCAGCATCACGATGCCGATGCTGACGTGGATGCCGTGGAAGCCGGTCAGCGTGAAGAACGCCGACGAGAACGGGCTGGTCGTGTAGCCCAGGCCCTCCCGGAGGAAGGTCGTGAACTCGTAGACCTGGCCGCCGATGAACAGCGAGCCGAGGAGGGCCGTGGTCAGCAGCCAGATCCGGTTGTTACGGATGTCGCCGCGCTGCAGCGCCGACAGTGCCAGCACCATGGTGAGCGAACTCATGAGGAGCACGAACGAGCTCACCGAGGTGAACGGGATGTCGAAGATGTCGCCCGGCGCCGGACCGGTATGGAACCGGCTCCGGTTGATCAGGTAGGCGGAGATCAGGCCGCCGAACAGCAGGCATTCCGAGCCCAGGAAGGCCCACATCAGGAGCTTGTTGTTGGAGATGCCCGTACCGGTGTCGTGCACCAGGTGCGCTTCGCTACTCAACGGAGGCCGCCTCTCGCTCGCCAGAGGGTTCGTCCTCGTCGGGAGCATCCTCGTCGTGGCCGTGACCATGGCCGTCGCCAAATGGTCCATCAGGGTCGTCGGGCGGCTCGAACACCCAGGCGTAGATCGACATCAGCACCATGAGCGTGCCCGGTACGCAGATCCAGAGGTTGTACAGCAGGCCGAAACCGATCAGCGGCAGGCCGGCTGCGAGAACGACCGGCCAGTAGGACGGCGACGGCAGGTGCACGTCGACGGCGTCTCCGGTGTGGCAGACCTCAGCCGCCGTTGCCCTGCGAACAACCTTGCCATTGTCGTCGGTCGTCCACTTGCGATGCCAGAACTCGTCCAGCGACGAGACCTCGATGATCTCGTCGAAGTTGTGGACGGGTGTCGGGTTCGGGCTGAACCATTCGAGGCTGCGGGCATCCCACGGGTCGGGCGGTTCGGGCGGCAGGCCCCGTGCCCGCCGGGCCGAAAGGATCACGTTGATCACGAAGAACAGGACGCCGAGGGCGATGACGAACACGCCGATCGTGGCGAACAGGTTCCAGAACTCGAACCCGAATCCCGGTGAGTACGTGTCGATCCGACGGGACATGCCGTTGAGACCCAGGATGTGCATCGGACCGAACGCCATGTTGAAGCCGACGAGCATCGTCCAGAAGTTCCACTTGCCGAGGGTCTCGCCGAGCCTGTGGCCGAACGCCTTGGGCCACCAGAAGTAGAAGCCGGCGAAGAAGCCGAGCAGGGCGCCGCCGAAGATCACGTAGTGGAAGTGGGCGACGATGTAGTAGGTGTCGGTCTGCTGGGTGTCGGCTGGCGATATTGCGTGGGTGACACCCGAGAGGCCGCCGATCGTGAACATCGACACGACGCCGGCGGCGAACAGCATCGAAGCAGTGAGCCGGATCTTGCCGCCCCACATGGTGGCCATCCAGTTGAGGATCTTGACGCCCGTCGGAACGGCGATGAACATCGTCGAAAGCGTGAAGGCGCCGACCGAGATCGGGCCGATGCCCGACACGAACATGTGGTGGGCCCACACGCCCCAGCCCATGAAGCCGATGGCGATGCCCGAGAAGACCATGAACTCGTAGCCAAAGATGGGCTTGCGGCTGAAGGTCGGGATGACCTCCG
>JACNKQ010000074.1 GCA_014381945.1 Actinomycetota bacterium | reverse complement strand
CCTTCTGCTGAGAAGCCGTATACGCACCACCCCAAGAGACAACCGTCAACTCCAGATCACTCTGAGGCGCAGCAACGGGGGCGGCGCCCGGCCATGAGGCGTCGATGTCTGCAGTGGCCTCGGCGACGGTCTTGTCACCGTTGACAACAGCGGTGCCCTCGGTCCAGAACGTTCCGGCACCCACCTCACCGGGCATCAGGTCAGAGGCGTCGAAGCGGACCACGTCGGCGCTGACCAGGATGTCGAGGAACGACTGCTCCAACGGCTGGTAGACGCTCGGGTCCTGATTCTGCGCACCGGACAGGAAGCCCGACAGGCCCCCACCCTTGCGTTCGGTCTGCGCCACCTGACGCACCTCGGCATACTCGGAGGACGCGAAGTACTTCATGACCTCCCACACCTCGGGAGCGTCGCGGAACGCACCGACCAGGGTCCCGGCGCCCAGCACCGGAGAATCGCCCTTGACCGACGGGAAGTAGAAGGTGTCGACCGCATCCGGCGAACCATCGGCAAACGCCGTGCCGTCAGGGATGAACGCAGCGTAGAACGACGCCTGACGGTGCATCATGCAGTCGTCGTCGACAAGCGGCTGACCGTTGTCGCCGAACGGAGTGGCAGCAATGGAGCCACCCGACGCGTACACCATGCCCGACGTGTTCCACAGGTCCAGAACCTCGTTGAACACAGAAGTCACCTCAGGCGACGAAAACGCCAGATCACCGGCAACCCACTGGTCGTAGAGGTCGGCGCCGTACATGCGCAGCATCAGGTCCTCGACCCAGTCGGTGAACGTCCAACCGGTGGCCGGACCCGACTCGATACCGACACAGAACGGCGTGTCACCGTTGGCGATCATGTCGCCTGCCAGGGACTTCAACGCATCCCAGGACTCCGGCACCGCATAGCCCTTTTCGGCGAACTTGGCCGGCTTGTACCAGACAAGCGACTTCAGGTCCGACTTGGTCGGGATCCCGTACTGGGCGCCATCGACGTTGCCGAAAGCAGTCCACGCCGAAGACCAGTCGGCCTCCATGGCAGTGACCACATCAGCCGGAAGGGCAAGCACATACCCGTCACGGGCGAAGTCAGCCAACTTGCCAGGCTGCGGGAACACGAAGATGTCCGGAGCGTTGCCACCGGCAGCCTGCGCATTGATCTGATCAGCCGCATCACGAGCACCCGTATAGGTGATCTCGATACCCGAAGACTCCGCAAAGTGGTCCAGCGCATCCTGAAGGGCACCGGCCTCCTCATCAGAACTCTCAGGCCCAAACACCGAAACCGAAGTACCGGCCAGGTCCTGACTCGGGGCGGCGCCCGGCCATGAGGCGTCGATGTCTGCAGTGGCCTCGGCGACGGTCTTGTCACCGTTGACAACAGCGGTGCCCTCGGTCCAGAACGTTCCGGCACCCACCTCACCGGGCATCAGGTCAGAGGCGTCGAAGCGGACCACGTCGGCGCTGACCAGGATGTCGAGGAACGACTGCTCCAACGGCTGGTAGACGCTCGGGTCCTGATTCTGCGCACCGGACAGGAAGCCCGACAGGCCCCCACCCTTGCGTTCGGTCTGCGCCACCTGACGCACCTCGGCATACTCGGAGGACGCGAAGTACTTCATGACCTCCCACACCTCGGGAGCGTCGCGGAACGCACCGACCAGGGTCCCGGCGCCCAGCACCGGAGAATCGCCCTTGACCGACGGGAAGTAGAAGGTGTCGACCGCATCCGGCGAACCATCGGCAAACGCCGTGCCGTCAGGGATGAACGCAGCGTAGAACGACGCCTGACGGTGCATCATGCAGTCGTCGTCGACAAGCGGCTGACCGTTGTCGCCGAACGGAGTGGCAGCAATGGAGCCACCCGACGCGTACACCATGCCCGACGTGTTCCACAGGTCCAGAACCTCGTTGAACACAGAAGTCACCTCAGGCGACGAAAACGCCAGATCACCGGCAACCCACTGGTCGTAGAGGTCGGCGCCGTACATGCGCAGCATCAGGTCCTCGACCCAGTCGGTGAACGTCCAACCGGTGGCCGGACCCGACTCGATACCGACACAGAACGGCGTGTCACCGTTGGCGATCATGTCGCCTGCCAGGGACTTCAACGCATCCCAGGACTCCGGCACCGCATAGCCCTTTTCGGCGAACTTGGCCGGCTTGTACCAGACAAGCGACTTCAGGTCCGACTTGGTCGGGATCCCGTACTGGGCGCCATCGACGTTGCCGAAAGCAGTCCACGCCGAAGACCAGTCGGCCTCCATGGCAGTGACCACATCAGCCGGAAGGGCAAGCACATACCCGTCACGGGCGAAGTCAGCCAACTTGCCAGGCTGCGGGAACACGAAGATGTCCGGAGCGTTGCCACCGGCAGCCTGCGCATTGATCTGATCAGCCGCATCACGAGCACCCGTATAGGTGATCTCGATACCCGAAGACTCCGCAAAGTGGTCCAGCGCATCCTGAAGGGCACCGGCCTCCTCATCAGAACTCTCAGGCCCAAACACCGAAACCGAAGTACCGGCCAGCGAGTCCGGTGCGGCGGTGGTAGTCGGTGCGGCGGTGGTAGTCGTCGCTGCGGTAGTGGTCGTCGGCGTGGTGGTGCTGTCGCTGCCACACGCTCCGGCGATCAGCGCCAGCCCCAGCGCAACGGCCAGTACACCTGTCAGTTTGTGCTTCACGGATTTCCCTCCCTGGGTTGGTCAGGCCGAAAGGTCCGACGCCGGGGCGTTCCGAGGTTGGACCTAGTCGACCTCGTTGCACGCTCTGTAAGCGCTTTCATCAGAAGGCTTACATGCATCTGCGGCAGTTGTCAACCCTGAGGCCCAAGATCGCTCAGGCCAGAGGCGCCGTGGAGGAGCGCACGATCAGCCCGGTCGGGACCTCGACGTGTCTCGTCCTGTCCCCGCGCAGCTTCTCCAGGAGGAGCTCGGCGGCCAGCACCCCCTGCCGCGCCACCTCCTGGCGGACGGTCGTCAACCCGACCAGATCGCTCTGGTCATGGTCGTCGACGCCTACCACCGAGAGGTCTTCCGGGATCCGCAGGCCTAGGTCCCTCGCAGCGAGCATCACCCCGAAGGCCTGCTCGTCCGACATTGCGAACACCGCCGTCGGGCGGTCAGGGCGCTCCAGAAGTCGGCGCGAGGCCGTCCGAACCTCGTCGACGGAACTCCCGGCTTCGACCTCGAGGTCGGGATCGACGGGACAACCGGCCTCCTCATGTGCGTCGAAGAAACCCTGTCTGCGAAGCGGGGGTACCACGAAGTTCATCGCCCCGCTGAGCGGCATCATGATGAGTCCGATCCGTCGATGCCCCAGGGACAACAGGTGGGTGACCGCCTGCCGGGCCGCAGCGAGGTTGTCGATCGACACCGATGGAAAGTCGTCGTACCGGAAGCCCACCGAGACCAGGAGGTACTGCTCGCTCACAAGGACCGCGGCCTCCTCCGGAGACAGTGCGACATCGATCAGGATGATCGCATCGCAGCGGCGTGCCCCCGGCGCGTTCAGGTCGAGGAAGCGTGACTTGTGCTCCTGATCTGGCAACCCCGAAAGGAGGAGGTCGTAGCCGGCCAGCGTCAACCCGCTGTCGACACCGCCAACCACCTTGGAGAAGTACCAGGCCCGGGGATCAGGCACCCCGACCGCAACCGTGCGCGTCTTGCCGGCGGCGAGTCGGGCTGCCGCCGGATCCGGTGTGTAGCGCAACTCCTTGGCGACACGAAGGACACGTTCGCTCGTCTCCTGTGCGACGTTCGGCAACCCCCGGATCGCACGGCTAACGGTAGCCACCGACACCCCGGCGGCGGCAGCGACATCTTCAATTCCCACCCGCCGGGCCCGGTTGCTCAAGACGGGGCCGCCCAGATGACCGCATCGTGGGCCGTCAACACCAACTGCCCCGCACCTGCGAACTCGACGCCCGGCGTGGCGTAGACGACCGACGACCCGGCCGGCACCTCCACCTGGTGGCGGTCGAACGAGGTGTTTGCGGCCACGCCGACCGGTCCGCGCCGGTAGGAGATGACCGGGCCGTGGTCGCCGTCGGTCCAGACCACCGGTTCGTCGAACAGGTCGGGCAGGGCCCTGCGGACGGTCAACAGGTCGGTGTAGCGGCTGTGCCATGAGTCGGGATCTCCCACCTGGGCCAGGGCGGTCTCACACTCGGACCGGGGATCGGAGTGCAACCATGCCTCTCCGGTGGTGAAGCCGCCTCCCGGGCCCGGCTCCCACGGCATCGGCGTACGGCAGCCGTCACGTCCGTTGTCCACCGGATCGAGCATCGACTCCGGGGGGACCCGACCGTCGACCAGCCCCAACTCCTCACCCTGGTACAGGATCGGTACGCCGGGCAGGCAGGCGAACAGCACGTTGAGGGCCAGCGCACGTCCCCGGCCCTCGTCGCCGCCGCCGAACCGGGATGGCGACCTCTCGTGGTCGTGGCTGCCCGATGCCCAGAGGAGTCGCTCGCCGAGCAGTTCGACGGGTCCGACCAACGCTCGCCGGAGTTCGTCAACGTCCCAGGCGATGTGCATCGGTTCGAACCAGAACCCGCCGTGCATCCCGTCACCGGGCACCAGGTCGGCCAGGCCCTGCGGCTCGCGGTGATAGGTCTCACCGAGGAGGTATGCGCCGTACTCGTCGCAGATCGCCCGCCAGCGGCGGAATACCTCGTGGCTCTCGGGCTGGAACACGTCGTGGAGGTGTTCGAAGGCCAGCCACTGTTCGAACCGACCGGCGGCCGGATCCCACGGCCCGACCTGCGGGTTGGAGCGCAGCAGGTCGTCCTTGACCAGGGCACCGGCCACATCTATTCGGAAGCCGTCGACCCCGCGGTCGAGCCAGAATCGAAGGATGCGGTCGAACTCCTCGAGCACCTTCGGGTTGCGCCAGTTGAGGTCGGGTTGTTCGGGGAGGAACAGGTGCATGTAGTACTGGCCGGAGGCCGGGTCGAGGGTCCAGGCAGGTCCGCCGAAGTAGCCGACCCAGTTGTTGGGGGGCCCGCCGTCGGGACCCGGGTCGGCCCAGATGTAGTAGTCGCGGTGCTCACTGTCCGGTCCGGTGAGCGCATCGGCAAACCAGGGATGGGCATCGCTGGAGTGATTGGGGACCAGGTCGATGATTATCCGCAGACCCCTTCGATGTGCGGCGGCGACCAGGGCTTCGAAGTCGTCGAGGGTGCCGAACCTGGGGTCGACCTCGCAGTAGTCGGCAACGTCGTACCCCCAGTCGGCCATGGGCGACGGGTAGAAGGGCGTGATCCAGACGAAGTCGACGCACAGGTCGACCAGGTAGTCGAGACGGCCCCGGATTCCGGCGAGGTCTCCGATGCCATCGCCGTTCGAATCGGCGAACGACCGCAGGTACACCTGATAGCCGAAGGTGCCGTACCACCAGGGTCTCGTGTCGACTCCAACCTCTGCCACGGACGTCTCGCTCACCTGCTGGTACCTCGGACCGTCGGATTGGGACTGCCCGTTCGATCGGACGTTCGCCAACCTATATGAAAACGTTTTCATATGGAAGCACGGCCATCGACACCACTCATTTCCCTTCTCCTCCCTTCTCCGGCCAGGAGCCACGACACCGCGCCTTGCGCCTGTGGGAGGCTGGCTGACACAGTGACGGTGGAGGAGGTTCCGATGATGCGACGTATGGCGACCCGAACGGCCCTGCTGGTGGCCCTGCTGCTGGCCGCCGGGTGCGGAGGTGGTGGGTCGACTACGCCCCCGACAACCACCACGGCCCCGCCTGAGACGACCACCACGAGCACGACGGCACCGGCCGAGACGGCACCGCCTGAGACGACCACCACGACCACCACGACCCCGCCTGAGACGACCACCACGACCCCGCCTGAGACGACCACCACTATCGTGTTGACGGACTCGTTCCGGGGGGTCACCGCAGAGACCATCCAGGTCGGCCTAACGTCAATCGACTTCGAGAGCCTCAACCGGGACTTCGGCCTGGACCTCACCTACGCCAACTTCGGCCCCTTCTTCGAGGCGATGGTGGCCGACCTCAACGAGCGCGGCGGGATCCTGGGTCGGAACGTCGAGCTGACGGCCCGGAACTTCATCCCGGTGGGACCGGTAACGGCCGACGCCGCCTGCCTCGAGCTGACCGAGGACGAGCAGGTGTTCGTCGTGCTCAACGGTTTCGCAGGACCCGGTGCCGAGAACGTCAACGAGTGCTTCACCGACATCCACTCGACGAACCTCGTCGGCGGACACCCGTCACCCGAGCAACTCGAACGGGCAGGTGCGGCCTGGATCGCCTACGACATGAGCCTCGAGCGACGGGGCGTGGCCTTTGTGAACCTGCTTCAGGAGACCGGCTGGCTCGACGATCTCGGGCCGTACCTGCTCTATGGCGCGAACCCTGACTACCAACCGGTCCTGGATGAGATGAAGACCGCCCTCGCCGACGCCGGCCAGGACGCACCGGTAGTTGCCGTAAACGAAGCGACCGGCGACGCTACGGCGACGGTCGCCTTCCTCGAGGTGCTGATCGAAAGAGCACGGGCGGAGGGCGTCAAGAGCTTCGTGCTCGTAGGCGAAGGTGTCTACAGCGCCGAATACGTCCTGGGTCTCGGGGACGAGTTCAACCTGCTGGTCCACAACGGCGACTCCATCAACTCGTGGTCGCAGGATCCGCCGCCGGGCATCGAGGGAGGCGCCCTGATCCTGACCAACAAGGCCTTCCCGTCGAGGGACGACCCGACCTGGGGTCGCTGCCTCGAGATCGCCGACTCCGTCGCCGGCACCGAGGTGCGGCCGCCCGACGACCTGGTCGGTGACGAGACCAACTACTGGGCGGCAATGGGAAACGCCTGCCAGGCCCTGGCCCTGTTCGAGATGATCGCCGTCGCCGCAGGCCCGGACCTGACCAACGAGTCGTTCACGGCAGCCGCTGAGTCGCTCGGCAGCATCGACCTGCCGGGCTCTGCGTTCGCCTCGCTGGGACCGGGCAAGTTCGACGCCCGCGACTCGCTGACCCTGACCCGGTGGGACCACGAACTGGACAACTTCGTGGCGATCTCAGACCCCGTCAACACCGCTGGCTGAACTTCGGCCGGAATCTCTTGATATCTACAAACTGAGTAATACAATCCGTTTTGTGGATAAACAACCGGCGCCGCCGCTACTCCCCATCCTCCGCTCGCGCCAACAGGCTGACCTGCTGGACCTTCTGCTCGGCAATCCGGAACTCGAACTGAGCCTGACCGACATCGCCGGAAGGACCGGCGTCCCCTATGCCTCGGTCCACAGAGAGGTCGAACGGGCCGAAGCGGCAGGCATCTTCACCAGCAGGAAGATTGGGCAGACCCGGCTGGTTCGGGCCGACGTCAAGAGCCCCTACTTCGACAGCCTGGCCGAACTGCTGACCCGGGCATTCGGCCCACCAAGGGTGCTCGCCGAGGCTCTAGCCGGCATCGACGGCATCGAGCGTGCGTTCGTCCACGGCTCCTGGGCCGCCCAGACAGTCGAGGGTCCGGGGAGCCGACCCGTCGCCGACATCGACCTGCTGATCCTCGGCGCACCGGACCGGGACCTCGTGTTCGCCACCCTCGACGGGGTCGAGCGGCGGCTGGGACGACCCGTCCAGGTCTCGTTCCGTGCCGCCGACTGGCTCGAGGCGGGCAGCGGCGCCTTCCACGCCACGCTCACCGACCGGCCCATAGCCGAGGTCCCCCTGCTCAGGGGTCGAACACCGGAGGAGGGCTCTCCCGGCTGACCCGCCTCGTCACGTCGATCGCTGAAGCGGCAGTGACCAGCGCCCATGTGGCATCGTCGGAGGTCAGATCGGGTGCGCCGGGATCGAAGTACTGGGCGGCGTGGCGGCTCCGGCGGAACCGGTCAAACGTCGGCTTGGCGAATGCCGGAATCTCATCAGCGAACTGCGCTGCTACCGCATCCTCGACGGCGACGTGTGAACCATCGCCTCCGGCCGCCCGCATCGCCTGGCGGAGAAGCAGCGACTCAGCAGCCATCCGGTAGGCGTCATAGCCGGCGACAAACGCCCCCTCGAAGTCGCCGAGATCGGCACCTGCCTGCGCCGTCGCCAATCGGCGTTCTGCCCGTTCGAAAAGGTCATCAGCGGACCGGTCGATGCCGACCGGCGTGAGGCGTTCGAGCCGTGGCGCACTGAGCAGGTACTCGATTGTGGATCGACCCGGTTTCCATTGCATGCCGACAACCTAGGAAAGCCCTGTGACATGGCTGGTTGGTTCGGGCGGCACTAGCGTCACGTCATGCCAGACGCTGTCCCTTCTGCTGACACCGAATCGTTCCGGCGGTTCCACACGGTCGACCTTCCGGCGTTGATCGCAGGCGGGAACGGGGCGCTCGCATGGGCCGACGTCGAACCGCTCGGCTGCCTGGGCCTGCGCACCCCGGCAGGCAGTTGGACCTTCGTGCCACGCAACGGCACCGTGGAACTGGTCGAGGGCGAGGAACAGGCCGACACCGTCGTGGGTATCGACCTCGAGTCGTGGCTGGGGCTCGTCTCCGATCTCGAGACCGGACCCGGGCTCCTCTACGGCAACCGCCTCGAGGCTGTGAGCGGCAACCCGATGCGGTTCATGCGTTGGGAGCCGGGGCTGCGGGCGCTGTTCCACGGCCGCCCCGTCTACGACCCCGACACCGTCGACCTCCGCGGCCTCGACGGCGGTCCGCTCGACACCACCGCCGGGTTCAGCCTCGACGACCTGGAGGGCAATGCCGACAACGCCCGCCACTTCCTCCGCACAACCGGCTACATCTACGTGCAGGGCGCCTTCGACTCCGACGAGGTGACGTCGATGCTCGACGATGCCGCCGCACTCGGCGAGGAAGCCGTTCCCGGCGACCAGGAGTCCTGGTGGGGACGCAACGCGACGGGCGACGAGATCCTGACCCGGGTGCTGCGCGCCGACAGCCGTCCCCGCCTGGCCGCCCTCCACGCCGACCCCCGCATCCTGCGGCTCGTGGCGACCGCCGACGAGCCGCTTGCTGCCAAGGTCGAGCAGGGCACCGACCGGGTCACCGTGCTCTGGAAGCACCCCGACATGGTCGAGGGCCTCGGCGACCTTCCGTGGCACCGCGACTGCGGCATGGGCGGGCACGCCCTCAACTGCCCGTCGGTCGTCGTGACGATCTGCCTCAACTCGGGCGCCCCCGAGGCCGGCGAGCTGCGGTTCCTTCCCGGTTCACACCGTGCGTCGTTCCCGTTCGTCGACGGCACCGACGTGGCGGCCCCAGAAGGTGCGTCGCTACCGATAGCCACCGGCGACATGACGATGCACTACTCCGACGTCATGCACGTGTCGCTGCCACCCACGTCCGGCGACGGCCCGCACCGCATCTCGGTCCTGCTGGCGTTCGGGCCGGACTCGGCCGGCCACCACCGCGGCGAACGCCACTACAACGACGCCCTCCTCGGAGCCGACGACGGCCAGGTCGAACACATCGGCCACCGCATGGGCACCTCGGACTAGTTACCTGACGCTGCCCGTGCCCGGGCGGGCGGCTTCAGGCCTCGATCGGCCCGCGGTCGGCGAGGTAGCGCTCGATGAACTCGACGCAGAGGCTGTCGCGTTCAGCGAAGTAGCCGTGGTCGAACGATCGTGAGCTGACACCACGCTGGGTGCGCTCGCACACCTCGTTGTCCTGCTGCAGGACCAGCTCGCTGAAGTCGACGACGGCGCTCGGGTCGAAGTCGTCGGCAGCGACCGCATCGGCGTCGAACAGGTACTCGGCGTTGATCTGCGTGAGGTCCGGGCCCTTCGGGATGAGCTGCGTGGCGATCACGCTGGTGCCGGTGATGTCGAGGAACAGGTTCGGGTAGAGGCACGATGCCTGATACGAGTTTGCGTCCTGTTCGGTCATCGTGGCAATCACCGGGAGGGCCGACCTGCCGTCGAGCGAGAAGCTGTCGGCTCCCTCGGCCAGCCAGGTACCGCCGTCGTTCCGGGTCCGGTCGATCACATCGCCCTGCCGGTGGAGCGGAATGACATCGACCAGTTCGGGGTGGACCTTCGGGCAGTGGAGGCACTCGTCGTAGTTCTCGATGAGGATCTTCCAGTTGGCGGCGACCTCGCAGGACGATCGATGGCCGATGCGAAGCCGGTCCATCTCGAGACGTTCGAAACCGAGGGCGTGGGGGTCCTGGTCTGCGATCCAGTCACGGACCGAAGGCGGGTCGTCGCCGATGTTGACGAAGACAAAGCCATGCCAGTCCTCAACGGCTACCGAGCGCAGCGAGAAGCAACTTCGGTCGAGTTCTTCCTTCCCGACATGGGGGGTGGCGACTAGCCTGCCGTCGAGCGAAAAGCTCCAGGCGTGGTACGGACAGGTGATGGCGGCTCCGAAGCCGCTGCCGGATGCATCGCAGAGCTGCGAGCCCCTGTGCCGGCAGACGTTGTAGTGGGCGTGGAGTTCTCCGTCGGCGTCCCGGACCACGAGGATGCTCTCTCCGCCCACGTCCACGAGGAGTCGGTCGCCGACGTGGCCGAGGCGTTCGGCCCGTCCGGCGTAGAACCACTGCCGGTGGAAGATCCGGTCGCAGTCGACTTCGTAGACAGTCGGCGAGCAGTAGTCCGAACCCGGCAGCGTCGGCGTCATCGCAGTGGACATTTGGCGCTCTCCCTTACGTCGGATGCTCGTCGGATGCTCGTCGGATGCTCGTCGGATGCTCGTGGATTCTAACTGACAGGCGCGTCAGTCAGCAAGTTCACTATAGTGCTGGCCAACAGTTGAGTTCACTATAGTGCTGGCCAACAGTTGAGCACCGTTGCCACGGGCAATCGAACAGGGGGAGCCATGACCGCACGCCACGAATTCAACCGACGCCGTTTCCTGCAGGGTTCTGCTGCCGTAGCCGGCGGGCTGATGCTTCCCGCATCGATCCTCTCGGCCTGCGGCGACGATGGCGGGTCCGGCGCGGCCCTGAAGCTGGCCCGGCCCGACAAGCCGGTCACGCTGCCGACGGTCGGCGACGCCATCGCCAACGGCCTGTCCCACGAGGGCGGCACCCTTCAGATCCTCAACTACGTCGACTACCTCAACCCCGACGTGCTCGCCCGCTTTGAGGAGACCTACGGCGTCAAGACCGCTGTCACCACCTACGACACCGAGGAGATTGCACTGAACAAGCTCCGCAGCGGCGCCTACCAACCGGACCTCATCCTCGGACTGACAGAGAGCGTTCTCCCACGGCTCGTCGCCGCCGACCTGCTCCAGCCACTCAACAAGTCGTACCTGTCCAACTTCAACAACGTCATCGCCGGCCTGCGCGACCCCTACTACGACCTGGGTGCGCAGTACACCGTCCCGTACATCATCTACTCGACGGGTATCGGCTACCGGACCGACATGGACGTCGACACCTCGTACTTCGACAGCGGCAACGGATGGGACATCCTCTGGGACCCGGCCTACTCGGGCCGCCTCGGCATCCTCGACTCGTACCGCGACGTCATCGGCTCGGTGCTGCACCGCAACGGCGCCGACATCAACACCGGCGACCAGAAGGTGCTCGACACCGTGCTCGCTGACCTGCAGGCGATGACAGCCGCCACCAACCCGAAGATCGACATACTCGCCTACACCGAAATCCCAGCAGGCACGCGTGTCGTCAACCAGTGCTGGTCCGGCGACATGCTCCTCGGTGTCTGGTACCTGCCCGAAGACGCCGGCTGGGACGTCCTCGGCTACTGGCAGCCTGACGACATGGTCACCGGCAACGACCTCTTCTGCGTCACTTCCAAGTCCTCCCGGCCGGTGCTGGCGCACGAGTTCATCAACTTCTTCCTCGACGTCGACAACGCCCTCGAGAACTTCGGTTGGACCGGCTACCAGCCGGCCCTCGAGGCGCTCCCGGCAAGCACCCTCATCGAATGGGAGTACGTGCCCGCAGGTCTCGAAAACGCCCTGATCACGCCCGAGCAGTACGCAGCCGGCAACCGCGGCGTCGCCCTCGAGCCTGAGGTCGACGCCCGCTGGACCGACGTCTGGGCCGCCTTCACCGCCGGCTGACCCGGCGGCGGAACACCCGCACACCTCCCACACCGCCCGCCGGTTCCGATCGTGCGGCGCAACAGCGACGGCCAGTGGCTCTGGGGGCTGCTGGCCGGACCCGGCACGACCTGGCTGCTGCTGCTGTTTGCCCTGCCGTTCTACGGCCTGGCCTGCATGGCGTTCGGCGAAATCGACCCGATCTTCCGCAACGCTGTCCCGGCCTGGAACCCGCTGGACTGGCAGTTCGAGAACTTCGGCGACGTCATGCACGAGATCCTCTTCGGCTCGCAGCGCCGGGTGTTCGTGCGCACGATCCTGTACGTGGCCAGCGCCGTCGTGTTGTCGTTTCTCGTCGGCTATCCGGTCGCCTACTACCTGGCCCGGCACGCCGGACGTTGGCGGGGGTTGCTGCTGGCCCTGATGATCCTCCCGTTCTGGGTCAACTACCTGATGCGGATGCTGGCCTGGGTCAACCTGCTTCAGGTCGACGGCTGGGCCACCAGGGCGTTCTCGGCATTCGGACTCCAGTACAACTGGCTGGATGGCAAGGCGATAACGGTCGTCCTGGGCCTCGTCTACGGCTACGTGCCGTTTCTGGTGCTGCCCCTCTACGCCTCCCTCGAACGCCTCGACGTGCGGCTCCTCGAGGCGGCGCGCGACCTGGGCGCCAGGCCCGGTCATGCATTCCGCATGGTCACGATGCCTCTGTCCCGTCCCGGGATGATGGCCGCCGGCGTGATCATCGCCCTTCCGATGTTCGGCGACTACTACACGAACGACATGCTTTCCCGGTCGCCCAGAACCGAGATGATCGGCAACCAGGTCGACTTCTACATCAACGGCACGAGCCAGCCTCAGAAGGGCGCCGTCCTCGTGCTGGTGCTCTCGGCGATGCTCGTCGTGTTCATGTCGTACTACCTGGTCTCGACGATGCGGATGCAGCGGGAGCTCCAGGCATGAACCCGCTCCTGCGCCGCAACCCCTGGCGCCGACCGGTGGTGCTTGCCACGTGGACATGGCTGTACGTGGTCTGGATGTTCGTGCCGGTGATCATCGCCTTCATGTTCTCGTTCAACGGCGGCCGCAGCCGATCCGTCTGGCAGGGGTTCTCGCTGCGCTGGTGGACAGAAGAGCCCAACGCCTCACTCCTCCACGACGAGAGCCTCCACACTGCGCTGCGCAATTCGCTGGTCCTGGCCATCCTGACGATGCTGATAGCGACACCGCTCGGCGTGGCACTTGCCATCGGCCTGGCCCGATGGAGGAGCCGGGTGGCCAAGGGCGCCAACTGGCTGATGCTGGTCCCCCTCGTCACCCCCGAGATCGTGATGGGCGCATCGCTGCTGCTGATCTTTTCGAACCTCTACACAGGCGTGCCGCTGGGACGACCGGCCCAGCTGCTGGGCCACGTCACGTTCTCGATGTCGTACGTGGTCGTGGTGTCGAGGGGGCGGCTCCTGTCCATCGGACGCGACTACGAAGAAGCCGCCCGCGACCTCGGGGCCACCGCCATCCAGGCGCTGCGCATGGTGCTCCTGCCGCTGCTTGCGCCCGCCATCCTCGCCAGCTTCGTGATCGTGTTCGCAATGTCGATCGACGACTTCGTCATCAGCAGCTTCCTGTCGTCGGGCGCCGCCTCGGAGACGGTTCCGGTCCGCATCTACTCGGCGGTCCGCACCAGCTCCACGCCGGCACTCAATGCGCTGGCGTCGTTCCTGGTGATCTCGTCGCTCGTAGCCCTCGCACTCGGCATGGTGGGCATGTCGGTCTACCGCAGGCGCAGGGGAGACGACTCCGACGGCGAGTCGGTGCTCACGGAGTTCGCCAAGTTCGAAATGTAGATCGGGGCAACACGCCGACCAGTCGACGGCCTCAGTCCTCGGCGACGATCCGCAGGGCGTCTACCGGGAGCTCGGCGACCAGATCGACACCCGCGTCGTGTTCCCGGCCGTCGTTGGTGACGAGGGCATGGAAGGTGGCGTCACCGCTGCGAAGGTGCACCTGGGTCGTGGCGCCGGTGAAGATCCGCCGCTCTACGGTGACCGGCAGTGCGTTGGTCGGCATCCCGCCCGATGCCTCAGCCAGCCGCACCCGCTCCGGCCGGATCACGATGCGGCACGGTCCCGTGGGCGCCGTGCCGGTGGCGGCCAGCACCCGGTCCCCCAGCCGAACCTGCCCGTCGCCGAGGTGCTCGGCCTCGAGCAGGTTGGCCACGCCCAGGAAGTCGGCCACATATGTGTTCACCGGCGATTCGTAGACGTCCTTCGGTGCACCGATCTGGACGATCTCCCCCTCGCGCATCACGGCCAGCCGGTCGCTCATGGTGAGCGCCTCCTCCTGGTCGTGGGTGACGTAGATGAAGGTGATGCCGATCTCGCGTTGCAGGGTCCGGAGCTCGACCTGGAGGGTCTTGCGGAGCTTGGCATCGAGGGCCCCGAGTGGCTCGTCGAGGAGGAGGACACGGGGTTCGAGTATGAGCGCCCGGGCGAGAGCCACCCGCTGCTGCTGACCACCCGAGAGCTGGTGGGTCTTGCGCTTCCCGTAGCCGGAGAGCTCCACGAGGGCCAGTGCCTTCGCCACACGCTCCGAGGCCTCGTCGGCCGGCGGCTTCGTGAACCTCAGGCCGAACGCCACGTTGGCAGCAACATCGAGGTGCGGGAACAGGGCGTAGCTCTGGAAGACGGTGTTGACGGGCCGCCTTTCGGGCGCCAGGTCCGTTATTTCGATCCCGTCGATCCCTATCGAACCCCGGTCGGGTCGCTCGAAGCCGCCGACCATGCGCAACGTGGTCGTCTTGCCGCAGCCCGACGGGCCGAGCAGCGAGAAGAACTCACCGGCGGCGATATCGAGGTCGATGCCCCTGACGGCGACGACATCGTCGAAGCTCTTCCCGAGCCCGGTGATGACGACATGTCCACCGCCTGGTTCAGCCACGCCGACACCTTACGACGGGTGTGGCCCGGCTCCGACGAAATACTGACGCATCGGTCAGTTCGTTAGGATCGCTGGGTGACCGCAACCGCCGATTCAACCGACGGCTCCGACGAGCAGCGCAGCGAAGCGGTCGCCAGGCGTCGCCGGGAGATCCTCGAGGCCACCTGCGAGACCCTGAGCAGGAAAGGGGTCTCCGCCACCCGCATCGCGGATGTTGCCAGGCGCCTCGGCATCTCGACCGGCCTCGTGCACTACCACTTCGCCACCAAGGACGAACTGCTCGCCGAGGCCTTCCAGTTCGCCGGGAAGGCCGAGTTGGAGGTGCTCCGGGAACTGGCGGCCGTCGACCTCCCGCCCCGCCGGCGGCTGAACGCCGTCATCGAGGAGTTCTGTCCCCGGGGCGAGTTCGTCAGTTGGCGACTCTGGATCGAGGGATGGGCCGAGGCCCTTCGCTCTGAGCGCTTCCGCGCCACCTCCCGGGAACTCGACGAGGCCTGGATCGGAGTGCTCGAGGACACGATCACCGCCGGCGTGGCGAGTGGGGACTTCATCTGCCCCAGCCCACATGATTCCGCATGGCGGCTGTCCTGCCTGATCGAGGGCCTGGCCATCCAACTCGTCGCACACGGTGGCACCATCGACAGCGTCGAGATGGCCCGTCTGGTCGATGCCGCAGTATCCGCCGAGGTCTCGGGGGGCTGATCGCCGACCGGGCGGTCAGGCCTGGTCCTCGATGGGGCGGGCGTGCCGGAGCCAGAGCCCACCGCCGATGTGGGGACGCGGGTCGTAGGAGCGGTGACCGAGCAGGCGCTGCACCCGTGGCGACCGGCCGGCCAACTCGCCGGGTGCGTAGTCGAGCGCGTTGGCCTCCTCGGGCGTGAGCCAGCCGACCACGAAGCTGAGGTGCATGGCGCGCCGCCAGCGGTCGGTGGTGCGGTTGGCCCCGCCACCGTGGAGCACCTTCCCGGAATAGACAAGGGCGTCGCCGGGGCTGAGCTCGGCCGGAACGGTCTCGGCCTCGAAGTCGTAGACCTCGAGTTCGGGCCACCGGTGGCTGCCCGGCACCACCCGCGTGGCACCGACCTCCTCTGTGACCTCGTCGAGGGCGATCATGGCGCTGATCGTGACCTCCGGCGTGTCGGGCCAGGTCGGCGACACGTGCTGGAACCAGTTGTCGGCGTCGCGGTGGAGCACCTGTGCCGACTCGCCGGGCCCGATGAACATGACCTGTGCCGTGTTGACCCAGTACGAGCCGCAGTTGGGCAACAGCACGGCGTCGGCCAGCGTGGCGAAGAGTTCGTTGTCGAGCAGATCGAAGTAGGCGGGGGTGATCCGACCCAGGCTCGAGAAGCGGATCGTCTTCGACCCGGTGAAGAACTTTCCATCTTCACCCATCCCCTGGTCGGCGACGCCCGGCTCGACTGCTCTGGCGTGTTCGGAAGCTGCCCGGGACAGATCGTCGATCACATCCCGGTCGAACATGCCTTCGACGATCAACCCGCCTTCAGCGTCGTAGGCATCGAGGATCGCAGAAACGGAATCTTCTGCAGGCAGCCGTGTGAGTGCTGGTGGCATCGGCGTCTCTCCTCGTCCCCGTCACCGTAGCCAGCCGCTCCACCCGGTCATTGGCTCCGGGGCTAGGTTTTCGGCCCATGTCGCTCACCGAGTCCTCCACCGTCGGCCCGTCCGACCCACCGCTCCGCGACGTCACGATCGGAGGCCTGCTCCGGGAGGTCGCCGGGGAGGTCCCCGACCGCATCGCGCTGATCGCCGGGGTCCCCGACGCCGACGCCCGGCGACAGTGGACCTACGCCGAACTGCTCGATGAATCCACCCGGGCGGCCCGTGCACTGTGTGCCCGCTTCGAGCCGGGTGAGCGTGTCGCCGTGTGGGCGCCGAACGTGCCCGAGTGGGTGATCCTCGAGTTCGCCTGCGCCATGGCGGGCCTGGTGCTAGTCACCGTCAACCCGGCGTTCCGGGCACAGGAACTGCAGTACGTGCTGTCGCAGTCCCGGTCGGCGGGACTGTTCGTGCTGCCTGACTTCCGCGGCAACCCGATGCTCGCCACCGCCGTGGAGGTCCAGCCCGACTGCCCCGACCTGCGTGAGATCATCCGCCTCGACCGGTGGGACGACTTCCTCGCCGGCGACGACGCCTTCGAGGGCGGCCTTCCCGACCCGGACCCGACGGATCCCGTGATGATCCAGTACACGTCGGGCACGACCGGGTTCCCGAAGGGTGCCCTGCTCGACCACCGGGGGATAGCCAACAACGGCGCCCACACCGCCGACCGCATGGGTGCCAGGGACGGCGCCGTTTGGATATGCGCCATGCCGCTGTTCCACACCGGCGGGTGTGTGCTAGGCGTACTCAGCGCCGTCTCGAAGCGCTGCACGCTCGTCCTGGTCGAGGCCTTCGACCCCGGCCTCGTCCTCGAGTTGTTTCGCACCTACGGCGGCAACCTCATGATGGGCGTACCGACGATGCTCGTCGCCATGCTCGAACACCCCGATTTTGCTACCACCGACCCGGCCGGCATCGAGGCGATCTGCTCCGGCGGCTCGACCGTGCCGGCGCCGCTGGTGAAGCGCTTCGAAGAAGAGCTCGGAGCCCCGTTCACGATCGTGTTCGGCCAGACGGAGTTGTCCCCGGTGTCGTCGATGACCCACACCTCGGACACCATCGACGACAAGGCCGGCACTATCGGTTCGCCCATGCCCCACGTCGAGGTCAAGATCGTCGATCCGGAGACCGGTGAGACGCTGCCGGTCGGCCGCATCGGCGAGTACTGCGCCCGCGGCTATTCGGTAATGCACGGCTACTTCGAGATGCCCGACGCCACCGCCGAGGCGATCGACGACGACGGCTGGCTCCACACCGGCGACCTGTGCGCCATGGACGAGCGCGGCTACTGCACGGTCGAGGGCCGCCTCAAGGACATGATCATCCGGGGCGGCGAGAACATCTATCCCCGCGAGCTCGAGGACCTGTTGTTCGGCCACCACACGGTCGCAGAGGTCGCCGTGGTCGGCCTGCCCGACGACAGGTGGGGCGAGGTGGTCGCCGCCTTCGTGCGGCCCGCTCCCGACGAGTCGATCGACCGCAGCGAACTGTTCGCCCACCTGCGCGAGCATCTGGCGCCGCACAAGACGCCGCGGCACTGGTTCCTCGTCGACGAGTTCCCGCTCACCGGCAGCGGCAAGATCCAGAAGTTCCGCCTGCGGGAACAGTGGGTCGCCGGTGAGTGGGCCGAGATGGCCTGAGGCCCCGGAGACAGAGTCCCTCCATCTGCGCGGATCGGCACGGCGACACCTAACGGGATCGTCTCCGGTTCCTAACATCGCCCTAACACGGTCCCCCGAGAATGTCCTCCAGAGCCGGACGAACGGGTGCCGGACCAGAGACACACGAGGACCACTCACATGAACAAGAGCATGCTGAAAAAGGCAGCACTCGCCACCCTCGCCACGATCGTGGTGGCAGCGGGTGCAGCGTCGCTGGCGGGCGCCATGCCATTGCCGTCAAACGACGATGACCGCACCGCCGAGACCGCCGAGAAGACCGCCGCGATGGTCGAGCGGGCCAGCGAGCGCATCGCCTCCGCCGTCGAAGCCGGCCGCATCGACCAGGCCAAGGCCGACGAGATCCTGGCCCGCATCGCCGGGCACACCGCCGAACACGCCGAGTCCGGCCACGAAGGCATGGGCGCCATGAAGGGCATGGGTGGCATGAAGGGCAAGGGCGCCATGAAGGGCATGGGCGTTGTTGCCGACACCCTCGGCATCGACCCCGCTGACCTCATCGAGCAGCTGAAGTCGGGTGAAACGGTCGCCGACATCGCCGGCGACCGGACCGGCGACGTCGTCGCTGCGATCGTCGAACATGCGGGCGAACGCATCGCCTCCGCCGTCGAAGCCGGCCGCATCGACCAGGACAAGGCCGACGAGATCCTCGGCAGCCTCGAGGACCGCATCACCGAGCGCATCGAGTCCGGCCACGAAGACATGGGTGGCATGAACGGCATGGGTGGCATGAACGGCATGGGTGGCATGAACGGCATGGGTGGCATGAACGGCATGGGTGGCATGAACGGCATGGGTGGCATGAACGGCATGGGTGGCATGAACGGCATGGGTGGCATGAACGGCATGGGTGGCATGAACGGCATGGGTGGCATGAACGGCATGGGTGGCATGAACGGC
>JACNKQ010000005.1 GCA_014381945.1 Actinomycetota bacterium | reverse complement strand
CCTCATCGGCGAAGACCTCGACGTATCCCTCCGTGTCGCCGAGCGTCCGTGCCCGGCCCGAAGCGGCGAACGGGAATCGGGAGGCGACAGGCACGAGCCCTGCATCTGCAGCGGCATCCCGGTCGAGGCCGACGGACAGCACCTGCGGGTCGCCGAATACGATCATCGGGATGCAGGTCGGGTCGAAGCCGGCTGGTCGCCCGCAGGCGGCATCGGCAGCCACCTCAGCCTCGGCGGTCGCCTTGTGGGCCAGCGCAGGGCCGGCCGTGAGGTCTCCGATGGCGAATACCCGATCGGTGGCCCGACGCTGTGCATCCACGACGACCAACCCCCCCTCATCCAGGGATGCGCCGGCTGCGCTGATCTCGACCGTGTCGCTGTTGGGCCGGCGCCCGACGACCACACCGATCCGGTCGGCGGGCAGCACCAGGTCACCGTCGGGTCCCGAGATGAGCAGCCCTTCGTCGTTCAAGCCGTCCGCCCGGTGGGCGAGGCACAGGCCCACGCCGAGGTTGCGCAGTCCCCGTTCGACTGCTTTTCCGATCCGCTTACCGAAGCCCGGCAGCACCCGGTCCGCGACCTCGACGATCGTGACGCGGCTCCCCAACTTTGCAAATGCGCAGGCCAGTTCAACGCCGACATACCCGCCTCCCACCAGGACGAGTTCGCCGGGAAGGTCCGTCGTGAACAGCAGTTCGGCGGATCCGACAACCCGTTCACCATCGAGCGGCAGCCCCGGCAGGCCGATCGGCCGTGATCCCGTCGCCACGATGGCATGTTGGAACTCGAGGTGCTCGAGGAGATCGTCGTGCTCGACAGCTACCCGGTTGGGGCGGCTGAACCTGGCAGCGCCCGGCAGGATCCTGACCCCGGCCCTGTCCAGGAGGCCGGCGACGCCCGCAGTCAGGTCGCCCACGACCCCCAGCAGATGCTCGCGAACGTCGGCCATGTCGACCTCGGCGGTTGCATGCACCCCCCACGGGGCAATGCGGCCGGGGAACAAGACGGCATCTGCGACCTCGATCAGGGCCTTCGATGGGATGCAGCCCACGTTGAGACAGGTGCCGCCCAGCGAGTCGCGCTCGACGAGAGTGACGTCACGACCGAGGCGCGCAGCGTGGAGCGCAGCGGCATATCCGCCGGGCCCACCGCCGACGACGAGCAGGTCGACCGGGGAGGCGACCTCGCCCACGACCACCGATCAGGCTCGCATTTGTTCAGGTTGCATTTGTTCAGGTCGCATCTGTTCAGGTTCCGACGAGGAGCCGCAGCGGCTCGGTCAGGTCGTCGACCACCGAACTCTTGAACGCCTCGAGCAGGTCGCCATCGACCAGGCGGTGATCGGCGCCGAAAACGAATGGCAGCAGAGGTCGAACGACGACCGCACCGCCGACGACGGTCGGCTGGTCGGCGATGCGACCCATGCCGAAGATGGCCGCCTGCCCTGGCGGAATGATCGGTGTCGCCCAGCGGCCGCCGAGCGAACCGTAGTTCGTGATCGTGAACGTCGCCCCACGAAGGTCGGTGGCAGTGAGGGAGCCGGCGCGTGCCCGTTCGGCGAGCTCGGCCACGGCGGCGGTGGCGGTGAACACGTCGAGTCGGTCGGCATCCTCGAGCACGGGCACCACCAGGCCCCCGTCCGTGGCGACTGCCACGCCCAGGTTCACCCGCTCGTGCACGAGAATCTCGTCGTCCTCGATGCACGCATTGACCAGCGGGTAGCGCCGAAGTGCCCGGGCAGAGGCAACCAGGGCCACGGCGAGCGGTGTGACCTCTCGGCCCATTCCCTGCATTCGGGTGCGGAGGTCCAGGAGCAGTGAGGCGTCGAGATCGTCTAAGGTGTGGATGTGGGGGATCTCGCTCCACGACTGAGCCATGTTGCGGGCGATGACCCCACGTACTCCACGCAGTGCATGCCGTCCGGAACCGATCTGGCCGAGCGTGGAATCGGTCGTCGATGGGGGAGTGACCAGAGAACGGGGTTCCGCAGCAGGTGATGCGCCCGCATCCAGGTCCGCCGTCGTGATCCGGCCACCCGGCCCGCTGCCGGAGACCGAGGCGAGGTCGATGCCGCGTTCTCGCGCCAACTTCCGGGTGGCGGGGGATGCCTTCGGACGTTTTCCCGGGATCGCCGGTGCGACCTCGGCGGCAGGTGCAGCGTCTGGAGCGACAACCTCTACGGCCCGCTTCTCAGAGCGCGCCTCAGGCACGACTACCTCAGGCACGACTACCTCATCCGACGACCCGTTCTCGATCTCGATCAGCACGTCGCCCACGCGGAGGACATCGCCTTCTGATCCGCCAAGTGCCAGGACCACACCTGCCACTGGCGACGGCAACTCGGAGCTGGCCTTGTCGGTCAGGACCTCGACCAAAGCCTGGTCACGCACGACCGTGTCACCGGGCTGGACCAGCCACTCGACGATCTCGGCCTCGTCGAGGCCCTCGCCGATGTCGGGAAGTCGGAAGGTGAAGCTCATGTGCTCGGGTGCTCCGGGCCTCAGGCCACTTCGAGGACACGGCGGACAGCGGCGGCGATCCGATCCTCGTCCGGGATGTAGAGATCTTCGACCATGCCGACGGGGTAGGGCACGTCGAATCCCGAGACTCGGATGACCGGCGCCTCAAGCGACCAGAAGGACTCCTCGACGACCGTGGCGACCACCTCGCCGCCGAAGCCACCGGTCTGGGGCGACTCTTCGGTTACGACCACCCGGCCACAGGCGTCGACCGCTTCGGCGATTGCGGCCAGGTCGAGGGGCACCAGGCTGCGCAGGTCGAGGACACGGACCGAGAGACCCTCCTTCTCGAGGCGGTCCGAAGCCCGACAGGCCAACTCGACCTGGTGGCTCCAGGCGATCACGACGACATCGGTTCCCGGTCGGGCGGTGCGTGCCGATCCGAGCGGGACCAGGTGCTCGCCGTCGGGCACCTGGTCCCGGATGCCCCGATAGCCCCGGAGGGGCTCGAGGAACATCACAGGATCGGGGTCCCGGATGGCAGAGGCAAGCAGGCCCTTTGCATCGGCGGCGGTGGCGGGAACGACGATCTTGAGGCCCGCCACGTTGGCGAGCTGCCCCTCGAGCGAATCCGAGTGCAGTTCCGGTGTCCGGACACCGCCGCCGAACGGGGCACGGATCGTGATCGCCGGATCGAAGCGGCTCTGGGTGCGGTAGCGGAGGCGGGCGACCTGTCCGGCTATCTGGTGCATCGCCTGATAGGCGAAGCCGAGGAACTGCATCTCGGCTACAGGCACCAGGCCGGCGATGGCCAGACCGACGCTTGCGCCGGCGATCGCCCCCTCGGCCAGCGGCATGTCGAAGATTCGATCCTCGCCGAACTTCTCGAAGAGGCCGTCGGTGGCCCGGAACACCCCGCCGGTCCGGGCGACGTCCTCACCGAGCACAACGACCCGGTCGTCGCGGGCCATCTCGGCATGGAGGCACTCGTTGATCGCCTCGAGCATGTTCAACTCGTTCACGAGAACCGACCTCCGGTGCCCTGATTCCCCGGGCCTGCCAGCAGACCGGCCCGCTGCCGGGCCAGGCGCTGGGTGTCCTGGCTGTAGCAGTGGTCTAGCATGGCGTCGGATTCCATGGGGGGGGACCTCGCCTTGTCGAATGCGGCGTCCACGTCGGCGAGCGCCGCCGCCTCGACCTCCGCATGAGCGGCTCCGTCCCCGGCGTCTGGTGCCTCGCGGTCCGCGCGGAGGCTGGCCACGG
>JACNKQ010000073.1:10064-19556 GCA_014381945.1 Actinomycetota bacterium | reverse complement strand
CCGAGTTCGTCGCAGGCCCGGTCGCTGACCGCCACGGCCCCGTCCATGTTCGTGACGTTGTGGATCAGCGAGATGTGCTTGTCGCCGATGCCCTGGATGTTGTGCTCGCCGAAGCCGTTGTAGAGCATCGTGGGGCACTCGAGGGCCTCGACGCCGACGATCCGGGCGCCGTGGTCGGACTTGAGCCGTTCGCCGGCGGCGAGGGTGCCCCCCGACCCGGTCGCAGCGACGAACGCCGCCAGCTTCAGGCCCGGGTTGGTGTCGCGGTGATGGAGGTAGAGGCGCTCGAGCGCACGTCCGGTCACCTCGTGGTGGCCGACGTGGTTGGCGAACTCGGTGAACTGGTTGAGGATGAAGTTGGCCGGGTCCCGGGCCAGGGCGTCGCAGGTGTCGTAGATCTCCTTGACGTTGCTCTCGGAGCCCGGCGTGCGGATGATGTCGTCGGGGTTGGCGATCCAGGCCTCGAGCCATTCGAAGCGCTCGCGGCTCATGTTCTCGGGCAGCACGGCGACGCCTCGGCAACCCATGAGCGTCGAGATGGCCACCCCGCCCCGGGCATAGTTGCCGGTCGACGGCCAGACGGCACGGTGCTCGGTCGGGTCGTACTGGCCGGTCACCACCCGGGGCACGAGGCAGGCGTAGGCGGCCAGCACCTTGTGGGCGCCGATCATCGGGAAGCGGTTGCCGAAGGCGACGATGATCGGGCTGTCGACTCCGGTCAGTTCGGTGGGCAGGACGACGTGCTCCGGCAGGTCGGTGCGGCCCCCGTGGAGGTCGTTGTGCCAGTGGACCCGGAACAGGTTCCGTGGGTCGGCGGCGTTGCGGTCGACGCCGGCGAGCGAGGCGGTGACGTCGCCGGGGATGGTCGACGGATCGGCCAACTGGGCGAACGTGGGGAGCACGATGGCCTGTTCGCGACAGCGGTCGACGCTGCGCTGGTAGCGCTCCTGGTCGACGATCCCGGTCAGCAGCCCGAATCGGTTGGCGTCGAAAGAAGCTGAGGTTGTCATGGCCTGCAGGATATCGCCGGCCCACCGTGCAGGTTGACAAATCGTTGAACAGGGGGTGACGCGGCTTTTGGTGCGCGGGATGCGAGCATGGGGGCATGTTCAGGCGGATTCTCCAGATCGGGATCACCGCGATCCTCGTCGTCTTCGGCGTCGTGATGGCGGCACGCTCGGCCGAGCCCTCGGTGCGACCGGTGCTGTGGCCGGCTCCCACCACCGTCGTCGAGGCACGCAATGCGGCGCTTCCCGCCACGACCACCACAAGCACCACTACTACCTCAACGACCACGACCACGACCAGCGAGCCGCCCACCTCGACCACCACAAGCACCTCGACCACCACCAGCGAGCCGCCCACCTCGACCACCACCGAGGCCCCACCCGACGAGCCTGCCGTCGACGAGGTGACGGTGCTGTTGGACGGGTACGGCTGGTTCGAGCGTGGCGACCGGGTACGCGAACTACAGGGGTTGCTGGGCCTTTCCACCGACGGCGTCTACGGCGCTGCCACCCGGGCCGCCCACCTGGCCGAGGTGCAGGAGCGGGGCCTCGCCACCGACGGCGTTCCACCCGTGCCCACCACGACCACGACCACGACCACGACCACCGCAGCGCCCATCGACGAGGACGCGGTGCTCCTGTCCTCCTATGGCTGGAACGAACGTGGTGCGGGGGTTGAGGTGCTCCAGCGGGTCCTCGGGGTCAGCGCCGACGGCCACTACGGGCCGACCACCCGGGCCGCCCACCTGGCCGAGGTCCAGGAGCGGGGCCTCGCCGCCGACGGCGTCCCGCCGGCGCCCACCACCACGACCACCACTGCTCCTCCGGAACCCCCACCGACCACCACCGAGCCACCGGTCGATGCAGGAACAGACACGCCTACGGACACCACCACCGTCCCGCCGACCACCACAGAGCCTCCGCCGACCACGACGGCTGCCCCGTCGGCCTTCGGGGGGATGGGAGCCGAGATCGTGGCGCAACTGCTGGGCCAGCCCTGTATCGCCGACGGCGACCTCTCCGACTGCCCGGCCGGCGTCGTCGACCTGGTCTCCGGGCTGACCGGGGGATCGTAGGCGTCCATCGGTTGAGTATCGAACGTATGTTCGATACCTTCATGAGATGGAATGGCGCAGGGTGGAGTGGGACCGCCGTTCGCTGTCTGCCCTTTCCTGGCGCGAGATCGAGCGCCGCCTGGCCGACCGGCCCGGAGCGCCCCTGCCCGACCCGGCGCTGTCGCCGCCCCCACCCGGAGACGCTCCACCTCCCCGGCGGGTCGAGGGATCCGTCCCCTACGCCGAACTGCACTGCCACTCGGGCTTCAGCTTCCTAGACGGCGCCTCCAGCCCCGAAGAGCTCGTCGCCGAGGCGGTCCGGCTGGGCCTGACCGCCCTCGCCCTCACCGACCACGACGGCTTCTACGGGGTGGTCCGCTTCGCCGAGGCGGCCCGCGACCACGGCCTTCCAACCGTGTTCGGAGCCGAACTCTCGCTCGGTGCCGGGCAGCGCACCGGCACCCCCGACCCGACGGCCGAGCACATCCTCGTGCTGGCCGACGGCCCGGCCGGCTACGCCCGCCTCGGGGCCACCCTCACCGAGGCCCAACTGGCCGGCAGCAAGGGCGCCCCCCGTCTCTCCCTCGACCGCCTCACGGAACTGGCCGGGACGGGCACCGGATCCACCGCCGACTGGATGGTCCTCACGGGCTGCCGCAAGGGGGCGGTGCCGGCCGCCCTCGAGGCCGACGGCCCGGCCGTCGCCGCCCGCCGGCTCAACGACCTGGTCGACCGGTTCGGCAGCGACCGGGTGGTCGTCGAGATCTGGGACCACGGCCACCCCCTCGACTTCGAGCGCAACGACGCCCTCGCCCGCATGGCAGTGGCCGCCGGCCTCGACGTGGTCGCCACCAACAACGTCCACTACCACCGTCCCTCCCGCCGCCGCCTCGCCACGGTGCTGGCCGCCGTGCGGGCCCGACGCCCGCTGGCGGACCTCGACGGGTGGCTCCCGGCCGCCGGGTCGGCCCACCTCCGGTCGGGTGCCGAACAGGCCCGCCGCTTCGCCCGCTGGCCGGGTGCCGTCGAGACCGCCGCCGAACTGGGCCGGCGCTGCGCCTTCGACCTGCGCCTCGTGGCCCCCGCCCTTCCGCCCTTCCCGTGCCCCGACGGGCTCGACGAGATGGCCCACCTGCGCCGTCTGACCGAGGCTGGAGCCGCCGGCCGCTACGGGCCCCGTTCCTCCGAGCGGGTTCCGGGGGCCTGGACCCAGATCGACCGGGAACTGGCGGTCATCGGGCAGTTGGGATACCCCGGGTACTTCCTCGTCGTCTGGGACCTGGTCGAGTTCTGCCGTCGCTCCGACATCTACTGCCAGGGGCGGGGGTCGGCCGCCAACTCCGCCGTCTGCTACGCCCTCGGCATCACCAACGTCGACGCCGTGGGCCTCGGCCTGCTGTTCGAGCGCTTCCTCTCCCCGGCCCGGGAGGGACCGCCCGACATCGACATCGACATCGAGAGCGGTCGCCGCGAAGAGGTCATCCAGTACGTCTACGAGCGCCACGGTCGCCGCCACGCCGCCCAGGTGGCCAACGTCATCAGCTACCGGCGGCGCTCGGCGGTGCGCGACGTAGCCCGGGCGCTCGGCTACGCCCCCGGCCAACAGGACGCCTTTGCCGGGGCGGTCGGACGGCGCCTCCCCGACGAGGCGGATTCCGGATCAGGGCAGGAGGGCGCCTCCACCGTGCCCGCCGAGGTGCAGGAGCTGGCCACCGAGCTGGCCGATGCCCCCCGACACCTCGGTGTCCACTCCGGCGGCATGGTCATCTGCGACCGTCCCCTCGGCGAGGTCTGTCCGATCGAGTGGGCCACCCGGGCCGACCGCAGCGTCCTGCAGTGGGACAAGGACGACTGCGCAGCGGCCGGCCTCGTCAAGTTCGACCTGCTGGGTCTCGGCATGCTCAGCGCCCTCCACTGCACCGTCGACCTGGTCGCCGCCCACCACGGCGTCACCGTCGACCTGGCGCTCCTGCCCCAGGAGGACGCCGTCTACGACATGATCTGCGCCGCCGACACCATCGGCGTGTTCCAGATCGAGAGCCGTGCCCAGATGGCCACCCTGCCCCGGCTGCGGCCCCGCTGCTTCTACGACCTGGTGGTCGAGGTGGCCCTCATCCGCCCGGGCCCCATCCAGGGCGGCTCGGTCCACCCCTACATCCGGCGGCGCAACGGCCGGGAACCGGTCACCTACCCGCATCCGCTGTGCGAGAACGCCCTCGCCAAGACCCTCGGCATCCCGCTGTTCCAGGAACAGCTCATGCAGCTGGCCATCGACGTGGCCGGGTTCAGCCCCGTCGAGGCCGACCGGCTGCGGCAGGCCATGGCCGCCAAGCGCAGCCACGGGCGCATGGCTGCCCTGCACGACCGCTTCACCGCCGGGGCGGCGGGGCGGGGGGTGCCGCCCGACGTGATCGAGCGGCTCTGGGACAAGCTGGCCGCCTTCGCGGACTACGGCTTCCCAGAGAGCCACTCGGTGTCGTTCGCCCACCTGGTGTACGCCAGTTCCTGGCTCAAGCACCACTATCCGGCAGCGTTCTGTGCGGGCCTGCTCAATGCCCAGCCCATGGGCTTCTACGCTCCGCACACCCTCGCCCAGGACGCCCGCCGCCACGGGGTCGAGGTGCGCACCCCCGACCTGAACCGTTCGGCGGCCGACGCCACCCTCGAGGGCCCGGCCGACGCCCCGGCCGTGCGCATGGGCATCGGGTCGGTGCGCGGGGTCGGTGGCGACCTGGCCGGGGCCATTGCCGACGGGCGCCCCTGGCGGTCGGTCGAGGACCTCCGGCGACGGGTCGGGCCCGGTCGGGCGGTCCTCGAGGCGCTCGCCACCGCCGGGGCGTTCGGTTGCCTCGGTCCGGACCGGCGCCGGGCCCTGTGGTCGGCCGGTGCCTTCGCTGCCACCGGTGCCGACCGTCTCCCGGGGGTCGTCACCGGCGTCGACGCACCACCGCTCCCGTCGTTGACGGTCCCCGAGACGGCACGGGCCGACCTGTGGGCCACCGGCGTATCTCCTGACGGGCACCCCACACGCTTCATCCGCAGCGAGCTCGAGGCCGACGGGGTGGTGACCGCCGAGGGCCTGCGCAGCGTGCCCGACGGGTCGAAGGTGTGGGTGGCGGGGGTGGTCACCCACCGGCAGCGGCCGGCGACCGCCGGTGGTGTCACGTTCCTAAACATCGAGGACGAGACGGGCCTCATCAACGTGGTGTTGTCTCCCGGTTGCTGGATTCACCATCGGGAGGTGGCCGCCGGGGCGCCGGCCCTGCGTATCCGGGGGCGGGTGGAGTCAGCCGAGGGGGCGGTCAACGTGGTGGCCGAGCGGCTCAGTCCGCTGCTACTCGCCTCGCCGGTCCGCTCCCGCGACTTCCGCTGAAACACTCTCTCTGCCCAACTGCTCCCAAAAGCACAGGCGGGCCGTCGCCGGTCCACCACACTGGGGCCATGTCCCCGAGTCGACGCTCCCCCGCAGGCCTCCAGCGCCTCCGGTCCGGCCGGGCCGACGCCGCACAACGACTAGTGGCGCTGCTGATCGGGGTCCTGGTCGCCACGCTCGGTGGGCTGGTGCTCGCCGCGTCCGAGGGGACCCTGGCCGAACTCCCTGGCCTGCTCCTGCTGGTCCCGGGAGCGGTGGCGCTGCGCGGCAACGTCTTCGGCGCAATGGGGAGCCGCCTCGGCACGGCCGCACATGCGGGAACGTTGCGCCTCAACTTCCGGCCGGAAGGGGTCGTCGGCGGCAACCTCCTGGCTGCCGGGGCACTTTCGCTGGCCTCCAGCATGGTCCTGGCGGTTCTGGCCAAGGGGACCGCCACCGTGTTCGGTCTCAGCGGATCGATGACCCTGGCCGACTTCCTCGTGGTTTCGACACTGGGCGGGTTGATCGCATCATCCGCCGTCGGGGTGGTGACCGTCGGCCTGGTGGTCGGATCGGTCCGGTTCGGATGGGACCTCGACAACGTGACCGCACCGCTGGTGACCACCATCGGCGACCTGTTCACGGTGCCGGCGCTCGTGATCGCAGCGGCGGCGGCCGGCCATGGCGTGTCCTCTTCTGCACTGGCCGTCGGCCTTGTCGGTGGCTCAGGGGTCGTGCTGGTCGCCGCATGGCGCGCGCCGGTCGAGGAGGTCGGGCGCATCGTCCGCCAATCGGTGCCGGTCCTCGTGGTGGCCGTCGTGCTCGACCTCCTGGCGGGGATTACCATCGAGCGCCGCCTCGACGACCTGCTCGATGCCGAGGCTCTGCTGATCCTGCTGCCGGCATTCCTAGGGGGGGCGGGGGCGCTGGGCGGCGTCCTCTGCAGTCGCCTGTCGACCCAGTTCCATCTCGGGCTGGACGATGCAACGCCGCTGCCGAGCCGTGCCAGCGGGCGCGATATCCGGTCGGTCGTGCTGCTGGCCCTTCCCGTCTTCGCACTGGGTGCTGTTGCAGCCCATGTGGCGGCGACGCTCACCGGTCAGACAGGACCTGCCCTGGGCCAGATTATGGGGGTGGCGCTCCTCGCCGGCGGTCTGGCGACCGTGTTCGTGGTGCTGGTTGCCTACTACTCGACCATGGCGTCGTTCCGGTTCGGGCTCGATCCGGACACCTACGGGATTCCACTGGTGACCTCGTCGCTCGACCTGGTGGGTGTCTTTACGCTGGTCCTCGCCATGGTCGCCGTGGGGGTGACGTGATGGCGCACCCTTCCCGACCTGCCCTCCGATCTTCATGCTGCCGGCATCCAGCCGGGCCTACCATTGCCCCCGACCTCGAGTGAGGAACTGATGGACGACAAACCCCGCAACCTGCGGGCCATGCTGGCCGAGGCCAAGGACACCTCGGAGCTGATGGTCGACCTGGCCTATGCCTCGGTCTACTTCGGCGATCCCGACATGGCCGAGGAGGTCGACGAGCTCGAGGAACAGATGAGCGAGTTGGTCCACGACATGCGCGCTGTGTGCGTTCTGGCCGCCCGGAGCCCACGCGAGGCCGAGGGGATGTCGTCTGTGCTCCAGGTGGTGTCAGCCATCGAGCGCATTGCCAACGACGCTGTCGACATCGCCAGGATCGTCACACGCCGCTTGGGCATCCCGGCACAACTCGTGGCCGACCTCTCCGATGCCGAGGAGGTGTCGCACCGGGTGCTCGTGAGCGAGGGGTCGCACATGGCGCACCGTCCGTTGTCGGCCCTGGAGCTACCGGTGCAGGCCGGGATGCGGGTCATGTCGATTCGTCGGGGCCGTGACTGGGACACCGACGTGGGCGGCGACACTGTCCTCGTCCCCGATGACGTGCTGTTCCTGCGGGGGTCGCCCGAGGGAATCACCCGCCTGCGCGAGCTCGCCGCGGCGCCGGTCTGGGAGCCGCCCCACGCCGAGGACGTCGCTGCGGTCACCGACCTCGACCGGGCGGTCGATGTCCTCGTCGAGATGAAGAACCTCTCCGAGACCGCCGTGGGCCTCGCCTACAGCGCCCTGGTGTTCGGAGACCGGGGCCTCGCCGCCGAGGTCCGCCACCTCGAGGACCGGCTCGACGAGATGAAGGACCACCTCGAGTTGTGGGTGCTGCGGTCGGCCGGCGCCGATCTGGAGCCGTCGGCACTGCGCGGGCTCCTGCACCTCGCCGAGGCCGCCGAGGACATCGGCGACCAGGCCCAGATGATGGTCTGGATCATCGAACAGGACGAGGAGGTGCATCCGATCCTCGGCATCGCCCTCGGTGAGGCCGACGAGGTCGTGGTGCGCTTTCCGGTGGCCGAGGGGTCGCCGATCGACGGATCGTCGCTCTCGGATCTGGGGATGAACATCGAACCGGGCTTCTCGGTGCTCGCCATCCGGCGGGGCGGCCGCTACGTGTACCGGCCGCGGGGCGCCGTGCGGTTGGCGGCGGGCGACGAACTCATCGCCAGCGGACCCGACGAGGGGCGGTCGCTGCTGGCCCGCATGTGCGGCTGGGACCTCGTCGAGGACGAGGAGGGCACCGATGAACTGGTCCCCGCAGGGACCGGTTCGACGGGTGCCTGAACCCGGCTAGTCGGCTGGCTCTGCTCGGGGTGCCGGCGGGACCGTCACGACCGTCGCCCCGTCGTCGCCTTCGCCGCGGAACAACTCGGCGATGGCGCCGAGCGAGCCCAGCGTCGCCGAGAGGTCGGTCGGCAGGAAGATCTTGGTGGCGTTGCCGTCGGCGACCACGCCGAGGGCCTCGAGGTACTTGATGGCCAGCAGGTCGGGCGTCGGATCGCCGTCGTGGATGGCCTGGTAGACGCTGCGAACGGCTTCGGCCTCGCCCAGTGCGACGGTTTCCTCTCGGAACCGGTCGGCATCGGCGACTTCCCGGATGGCCTGGGCCTCGCCCTCGGCATGGAGGACCGCCTCCTGTTTGACACCCTCTGCGTGGAGGATCCGGGACTGCTTCTCTCCCTCGGCCCGGGCGATGGCCGCCTCGCGGTGGCCGTCGGCCTCGAGCACCACGGCTCGACGGGTTCGCTCGGCCTTCATCTGCTCGTGCATGGCGTCCATGACATCGGTGGGTGGGTCGATGCGCTGGATCTCGACACGGACGACGCGCACACCCCATTTGTCGGTCGCGTCATCGAGCACCTGTCGCAACTGGACGTTGACGGTGTCGCGGGAGGTGAGCGCCGCGTCGAGGCTCATGTCGCCGATCACGTTCCTCAGGTTGGTCTGGGCCAACTTCGTGATCGCCAGGATGAAGTTGGCGACGTTGTAGACGAGCCGCTGGGGATCGGTGGGCTCGTAGTAGATGACGGCATCAACCGTGACGGTCACGTTGTCCTTGGTGATGACCTCCTGGGGCGGGACGTCGATCACCTGCTCGCGCATGTCGACCCGGATCAGCTTCTGGATGAACGGGACGATCATCTTGAGGCCCGAATCGACGGTGGTCTTGTAGCGACCCAACTGTTCGATGAGCCCCCGCTGGTAGGGGTTCACGATCTTGACGGCCTGCATCACGAAGATGAACAGGACGAAGGCGACGACGCCTAGGACGATTAGTCCAGCCATTGTGTGGTCCTCTCGGGATTTCTTGCTCGGTGGATGGTCAGGCCTCGGAGTCGACGGGGCGCACGATCGCGCGGGTTCCCAGGATGTCGGTCACTTCGATGGCGGTCCCGGTGGGGAGGTCGACACCGTCGACACTCTCGGCGTGCCACTCCTCGCGACCGACCCGGACGGCGCCCATGCGGTCTGCACCGTCGGACAGGTCCCTGATCACGACACCCGCCTGGCCGATGAGCCGTTCGGCGCCGACGCTGACCGGGTCACCGGTCGCGTTGAGGCGCCGGACGATCGGACGCACAGCGATGGAGGCCACGAGCGAGACGGCCACGAAGATGAACAATCCCGTCGCCGATCCGGCGCCCGAGAAGGTGAACACGGCCGCCACGGCGGCGCCCAGGCCGAAGGGCAGCAGGAAGAAGGTGCCGGCGACG
>JACNKQ010000073.1:0-9790 GCA_014381945.1 Actinomycetota bacterium | reverse complement strand
GCCTGCTCACCATCCATGCGCACCCCGACGACGAGGCCTCCAAGGGCGCATCGACGGTGTCGGCATGCAGTGCCGCAGGCGTGCACTGCGTGCTGGTCTGCTGCACAGGCGGTGAGGCGGGCGACATTCTCAACCCGGTGATGGACCGCCCCGAGGTCCACGCAGACCTCTCCGAGGTACGTGCCGGGGAGCTCCGCCGGTCCGCCGAGATCATCGGATACGACGAGGTGGTGATGCTCGGGTACCACGACTCCGGCATGTCGGATTCCGACGATGACGCCCGTCGTTCCGTCCATCCGAATGCCTTTGCGGACGCTGACCCTGATGAGGCCGTCGGGCGCCTTGTCGCCATCATCCGACGGGTCCGTCCGCATGTGGTCGTCACCTACCCCGACGAGCGTCGTGGCTACAACCATCCCGACCACCTCCAGGTGCACGACATCTCGGTGCCGGCCTTCGCCGCAGCCGGTGACCCGAGGAGGTATCCGGAAGCCGGTGAGCCCTGGCAGCCGTTGAAGCTCTATTTCACCACGTGGTCCCGGGCCCGGATCGAGGCGTTGCACGCCAAGTTCGCAGAACTGGGCCTCGAGTCGCCCTACAGCGACTGGTGGTTCGACCGGCCCAGCCACGACCACCTCATCACGACCAAGGTGCCGGTCCGCGACCACTGGCAGACCAGGTGCGACGCCCTCCGGGCCCACGCCACCCAGATCGACCCGGCATCGCCGTTCTGGTTCGGCCTCCCTGATGATGTCGCCGGCGACGCCTACCCGTGGGACGACTACGTGCTGGCCGAGACGCTGGTGGGCGGGCCCCCTGAAGGCGAACTCGAATCCGACCTCTTCGACCGGGTCACGGCAACTGGTGAACCCGAGGTCGGCGCCGCTGCCCGACGACAAGCAGTGGAGGAGCCTGCCTGATGGCGTCGTTCCTCTCCGAGGACTGGATGGCCGAGCTCGCCGAGGCTGCTGCGCTCCTGCCCGAACGGCCGGGCCTCGACGGGGTGGTGCGCTTCGCTGTCTCCAAGACGCCGCACGGCAAGGTGCAGTTCCGGCTCGTCGTGGCCGACGGGCGGGTGACCGAGGTGATCACCGGCCGCGACGGCGATCAGGATGCCACTGTCACCTGGGCCTACCCGGAGGCGGTGGCACAGTTCCGTGGCGAGCTCGACCCGGACGGGGCGTTCATGTCCGGCCGCTGCAAGGTGGAGGGCGACTACGCCCTCTACGTGTTCGGGTTGCGGCCTGTGTTCGGGAGCACCGAGTGGGCGGGCCTGCTGGCCGACCTGGCCGGGCGCAGCACGTTCGACGAGGCCTGAGCCGTTCTCCGACTCAGGCCGCCCGCTGGGCCTCGCGCACGTCGCGCCAGCTGATCAGCCGTACATGGCCCCTGTCGAGGTCGGCCCGGAGTTCCGAGCTGCCACACACCAGGTCGCGGTGGTCGACGCGCCGCCCCCAGTTGTCGCATATGGCCCGCAACTCCGGTGTGTCGACTGCCGGCTCCACGACTATCTCGGTCACGCCGGGCTCGAGGTCCATGGCCTGGCGCTCGAGGGCATCGGGATCGGCTAGGGGACGGAGACGATGGTGGTCCACCGTGAACACGCCTTCCTCGGCGGCCAGCGCCCGGAACGGGAAGCCGGCCCTTGCCTCGGCCTCGCCGCCCTCGAGGCGGATCGGCAGGCGGTGTTCGACGGCCAGGTCGAGCATCACGTCGAAGAACTCGGGGCGGTCCTGGAGCGCGCCCAGGTGGGTGCTGAGGTGGCAGACGTCGAAGCCCCAGAGAATGGCCCGCTCGAGTTGTGCACGGCACTCGGATCGGGTCTCGTCGAGGTCGGCGTGGTCCCAGAGGTCGCCCACCGTGCGCGGAAAGCCGCCGTCACCGTCCAGCAGCGAGGGTGCGGCCGTGATGGGTCGCCAGCGGTAGCAGTCGAGTTCGGCGTTGAGGGTGAGGTGGACGCCGATGGGCTCGCCCCGGTAGTGGGCTGCGGCCTCCCGTGCCCATGGGGCGGGGACCATCAACGAGGCGCCGGTTGCCAGGCCGGCGCGGAGGCTCTCGTAGACGGCGACGTTGGTGGCGTGGCACATCCCCAACTGGTCGGCGGTGAGGATGAGGAGCCGGTCGTCGGCGCCCTGGCCGAGCGCCTCGGCGAGTGCGGTCATGGGGGAACGGTATCCGACGGTTCCGGTGCCGGTAGGGGAGTTCGGGGGACCACAAGCGGGGACCGGGGGACGCGTGCCGGTCAGGCGAGTGGTTCGTGGGGGCCGCCACACGCTGCCCAGAGTCCGAGGCCGGCGGCGCGGGCACGGCTTTCCGCAGCCGCCAACTCGTGGCGCAGGGCGTCGTTGGGATCGATGTGGAGCGTGGCTGCGTAGCCGCGCTCGACGAGCGCCAGGTTCACCTGGAGGCCGTCGGAGAGGCGTTCGAGGTAGGCGAGGAGGCGGCCGTAGCGGTCACGGGGCTCGACGTCGCGTGTGACCAGCACGCCGCTGCCGGGCGTGAGCAGCAGGCGCAGCCGTGCCGAAGCCTCGGCGCCGAAACACTCGACCGGCCGGTCGGGGTGGACTGTCTCGGGGGTGTCGATGCCGAGCAGACGGACGAACTCACGGTGTCCGGCCAGGTCGACGACCACCGTGTCGCCGTCGATCACCTCGACGATGGTGCCCATGCCGTCGGCGGGCAGGCTCGGTGAACTGCAGGCTCCGGCCAGCAGCAGGCCCATGAGCAGCAGTTCGGAACGCACGGCCCGACTCAGGCGCTCCGGCGCTGTGGGCCGGGGTCCTTGTCGGCGATCGCCGCTGTGTCCTGCGGGGTCTGCTGGTCGACCGGGGCCCGGCGCTTCAGCTCAGCCCGGGCGCGGGCGACGCCTGCCCTGCCGATCGCCCGGGTTCGGGCGTCGAGGAGGAACGCGGGGCGGCTGGGCCGACGGTTCCGGACGGTGGTGAGGACTAGTTGTTCGTTCATGGTTCCCAGTATGCGCAAGGGGTGTGACAGTCATGTAGCAGATGCCTCGGCGGCTGCTGGAGGACCCGAAAACCCGTGCCAGTATCGGCCTTTCGTCCAATACGAGAGGAAACCATCCACGTGTCCCCGTTCGGTATCACGGTCCCGCTTCCGGGGCCCCTCCACGACCAGAAGGCCCTCTACCGGGAACTCGTCGACCTCGGGTACACCGATGTCTGGAGCGCCGAAGCCAGCGACGCCGACGGTCTCACGCCTCTGGCCCTGGCCGCCGCCTGGGCGCCCGAACTGCGCCTCGGCACGGCGATCCTGCCCGCATTCACCCGCAGCCCCGCCCTCATGGCGCAGTGCGCCGCCACCATGGCCTCGGCGGCGCCGGGCCGCTTCGCCATCGGCATCGGATCGTCGTCCGACGTGATCGTCGAGCGCTGGAACGGCGTCCCGTTCGAGGCGCCCTACCAGCGGGTACGCGACACCGTCCGCTTCCTCAAGGCTGCACTCACGGGCGAAAAGGTGACCGAGGAGTACGACTCCTTCACGATCCGCGGATTCCGGCTCGGGATCATCCCCGAGCAGCCGCCCACGATCCTCGTCGCCGCCCTGCGCGAGGGCATGCTGCGCCTGGCCGGACGGGAGGCCGACGGGGCCATCATCAACTGGCTCTCACCCGATGACGTCACGACCGTGGCGGGCATCGTCAACGACCAGGGGCCCGACCGCGAGATCGTGGCTCGCATCTTCGTGTGCCCCAGCGACGACCGTGAGGTGGTGCTGGCCGGAGGACGCTACGTGCTGGCGGCGTACCTCAACGTCCCCGTCTACAGGGCCTTCCACGAGTGGATGGGCCGGGGCGACCTTCTCGGTGGCCACTGGGAGCGTTGGGCGGCCGGCGACCGCAAGGGGGCGCTCGCCGAGATCCCCGAACAGATCGTCGACGACCTGCTGGTGCACGGCACGCCCGAACAGTGTCGGGCACGCATCGACGAGTACGTCGCCAACGGCGTGACCACCCCGGCCCTGGCGATCCTGCCGTTCGGCGGCATCGACACCATGGAGGCGGTCCGCTCCCTCGCCCCGAACGCCTGAGTGGGGTCCCTCAGCAGCGATTGCCGGGTCGGTCGGCCAACTTGCCGGCGGCCCGGAAGTGGGCCGTCAGGTCGTCGAGACGGCTGTGGGCGTTGAGGCCGCTCGTGCTGGGCATCACGTACACGGGCACGCCGCCGAGGGTGCGGTCCTGTACGCCGGCCACCGCCTTCCGGTCGGCCACGATGCGCCAGCCGCCGAGGCCGACGAAGCAGGCCGCCGCCGGGCGCAGCCAGGCGCACAGCCGCTCGACCCGTTCGAAGCCCTCGCGGAACTCGTCGGGATCGACCTCGTCGGCCCTGGCGGTGGTGCGGCGCACCAAGTCGGTCATGCCGAGGCCGTGGTGGACGAGCGCATGTCCGGGATCCCGATCGATGCTCACCAGCCCGGCGGCCAGCACCGCAGGCCAGAAGCGGTTGCCTGGCCGGTGGTAGCCAACGCCCGAGTCGGCCGACGCCGGGCTGGGGTTGAGCCCGACGGTCAGAAGCCGCATCCCCGGCGCCACAGAGTCGGGAAGGCTGCGAAGACGCTCGACATCGATCTCCACGATGGCTCCTTCCAGGCGGGCCTCGGCCAGGACGCCGAAGCCTGCGCCTACGAGCAGGTCGGCCGCCCGCTCACGTCCCCAGCCGACGCCGATGGTCGGTTCCAGGCGCAGCGTGGCCCGGGTCCCTACCTCGAGATCGGCGTGCAGGTCGGCCAGCAGCAGGGGCAGGTCCGTGTCCGGGCGGTCGATGCCGACCACATGCGGGGCGAGTGGCATCCGCCGAGGGTAGGCGGGCTCTGGAATCGGGTGACACGCGTTCGGATGTCGCGCGTCTAGGGTGGAGACATCGACGAGCAGCGCGACATCGAGAAGGCCCAAATGACCGAGACACTCGACACCACCACGATTGACGAGATCAAGGCCATCATCGACCGCGGTCTCGGCACCACCAAGAGCCGTGAGCTGATCGCCTCGTCCGAGGTCGCCGATCTGCTCCTCGACCTCCGCCTCCTGCTTGTCACCTCCGAGGCGGACCTCGAGGCGTCACCCCTCAACTAGGGCCCCGCTTACTGCCGCCTGACCCCTATCGCAGGGGCAGCACCTTCCGGATCAGGCGCCCGAGTGCCAGCCCGATCCCCGCACCCACGACCACGTCGCTGGCATGGTGGATGCGCACATGCACCCGCGAGACGGCGACGACGCCCGCCGCCGCATACCAGAACGGCCTGATCCGCGACCGCTCGGCGAGCAGCGTGGCGGCGAGGAAGGCCGCCGAGGCGTGGCCCGACGGGAAGCTGCTGGTGAGCGGCTGACGCAGGTTGTGCGGTCGTTCGACCTCGTGGTCTGGACGGTCGCGCCGGAACAAGGACTTGACGGCACCGTTCACGAACGCCGACTCGGCGGCGAGGGCGGCCGACAGCCGGATCGCCTCGCGGTGGCCGTTGCGGCGAACGACCCCGCGTGCCGTGCCGGCCAGATGCCAGAGCAGGCTGAAGTCGGCGAGCTCGCTGGCCGTGTAGAAGAGCCGGTCCAGGTTCGGGTTGCCGCGCAACGGCTCCCACGCCCTGTCGACCACCTTGTCGAACGCGGCGCCGACGGGGCCCAGCGGGTGGGGGTCGGTGCCGTCGTCGTCGGATGGGTGTCCTGAGTCGGGAACGACGGAGAGGTGGCTCCGCTCGGCAGCGGAGTCTGAGGCTGTGGCCATCACAGGAGCGTATTGGCGGACAGGGGGGACGCCGCCGCGACCCGTCAGGCGTAGGATCCGGGCCGGTGCAGAACGCCCCTGCGCCACCGTCGGGGCGTGGCGAGCAGCGCCCTCGGGTAGTCCTCGAACAGCCAGCGGGCGAAGTTGCGGCGCGTCCAGGGGGTCAGTCCGCCCATGGCGACCGAGGCACGGGCGCCGAACGGATAGGCGAGCATGCGCTGGAGGGCGACCGACATGCGGTGGTCGGCCAGAAGGTCCCGGCGCACCTCCCGGCGGTAGCGGTTTCCGATCTCGGCGGCCGTGCCACCGGCGATCACGGCCTCGGCGGCGAGGATGCCGGTCAACAGCGCCTGGCCGATGCCCTCACCGGTGAGCGCGTCGGTGGCGGCAGCGGCGTCCCCCACAAAGAGAACCGGCCCGTGCTCGAGCACCGCCCGGTCGATGCGGGCCGGGATGGGCCAGGCGGTGCGCCGACCCTCGGGCTCGGCATCGGGTCCGAGGACCTCGCGCATGCCAGGGCGGGAGAGGAGGCCGTCCCAGACCCGGCCTGTGTCGCCGACGGCCACCCGGCCGCCGCGCAGCACACCGAAGCCGACGTTGGCGCGTCCCCCGGGGAGCGGGAAGCTCCACGAATAGCCGGGCAGCAGGTCGGGCTCGAACCAGATGTGGAGATCTTGGGCTGCCGGGCCGACACCGCCTATGTACTGGCGGAAGGCCTGCCACTCGCCCCGGTAGCCGTAGTCGACAAGGCCGAGGAGGCGCCGGGTCGGCGACCACATGCCGTCGGCTGCGACAGCCGTCGTCGCCCGCACGGGTTCGGATTCGGCGACGACCAGGTCGACGCCGCCCTCATCGATCCCGATGCCGGTCGCGGCGTGGCCCTCCCGGACCTCTGCACCGGCTGTCCGTGCCAGGTCGAGCAGTGCGGCGTCGTATTCAGACCGTGGCACCACCGCTGCGTACTGGCCCTGTCCCTCAGGGAGCGGAAAGTGGCGGCTGCGGCTGCGGTTGCCGCCACCTGTGTGGATCACGGCGTGGTCCACGACCTGCCAGCCGTCGATCGGCGAGGGTTCGAGCCCCAACTGTTCGCCGAGGCGCAGCGCCAGTGTGGTCAGGCCGTCCCCGCAACACTTGTCGCGTGGGAAGGTCGCCTTGTCGAGCACCACGACCGAGCGGCCCGCACGGGCGAGGATGACGGCAGCGGCAGCGCCGGCGGGACCGCCGCCGACAACGGCCACGTCGAAGGTCTGCATGCGCCGGACCCCTGCGCCCTAGAAGAGCCTGGGCGTGGTCGACTCGATGCCCCGGAGTTCGTCGTAGTCGACTTCGACGCAGCCGATGTCCCGGTCGTCGGCCAGGACCTTGGCCTGGGGCCTGATCTCCTGGGCGACGAACAGCCCGCGCACTGGAGCCAGCAGCTCGTCCCGGTTCAGGAAGTCGAGGTAGCGGGTGAGCTGTTCGACACCGTCGATCTCGCCCCGGCGCTTGATTTCGATGGCGACCGTGTGGCCATCGGCGTCCCTGCAGAGCAGGTCGACCGGCCCGATCTCCGTCGGGTACTCGCGTCTCACCAGGGAGAGCCCCTCGCCGAGGAAGGACGGGTCTCCGGCCAGCAGCTCCTGGAGGTGGGCCTCGACGCCGTCCTTCTGGAGGCCCGGGTCGACGCCCATCTCGTGTGCCGTGTCGGACAGCACCTCGTGGAGGGTGATCGTGAGGGTCTCGCCCTTGGGGTTCGACACCCGCCAGGTGTGCACTCCGTCGTCGTCGGCCTCGGTCAACGTGTTGGGAGCGTTCATCCAGTTCAGGGGTTTGTAGGCGCCGCCGTCGGCGTGGATGGCGACGCAGCCGTCGGCCTTGACCATGAGGAGGCGCACCGCCTCGGGCAGGTGGGCGGTGAGGCGGCCGTCGTAGTCGACCGTGCAGCGGGCGATGACGAGGCGCACGGTGCCCGAGCCTACGACCAGCGGTCGGGTCTCAGCCGGCGACGACGGTGAGCGTGGCCTCTGCCATCTCCCGGCGGCAGATGAGCAGGTCTGGCAGGTAGGGGTCGGGGTGGTTGTAGGTGAGGGGAGAGCCGTCGAGACGCGATACGTGGAGGCCGACCGACGTTGAGACTGCAGCCGGCGCGCAGTTGTCCCACTCGTACTGGCCGCCCGAGTGGACATAGACGTCGACCTCGCCGCGCACCACCGCCATGGCCTTCGCCCCGGCAGAGCCCATCTTGACGAGTGCACCACCGAGCGCCTCGGCGACCGCCAGGGCCTCGGGTGGCGGACGGGTGCGGCTGACCACGATGCGTGGCACCTCAGGAACCGGACCCAGGTCGTCGGTCGTGTTCGCCTCGTGCGTCGAAAGGGTGAGCCCGAGGCCGGGCAGGGCGACGGCACCGGCGGTGGGGACACCGTCCTCGGCCAACGCCACGTGCACGGCCCAGTCGGAACGGGGTGGTTCGCTGAACTCGCGGGTGCCGTCCAGCGGGTCGACGATCCAGACCCGGGAGGCTCCGGCCCGGTCGGGGTGCACATCGTGGGCCGAGCCCTCCTCGGACAGCACGGCATCGTCCGGGCGGGCCTCGGCCAGGGCATCCATGAGGAGGTCGTGGGCGGCACGGTCGCCCTCGACCTTGAGGTTCGCCGACGACGCCCCTTGCTCGGACAGGCGCTGCCGGAGCTCGAGCAGGAGGAGTCCGGTGCGCATCGCCAGTTCGGCTGCAAGGAGGTGGTCGTCGGATGTGGCCATGGGTCGCGATCATCGCAGACCACGGGCCCTAGAATTGGGAGTCGGATCAGACACAAGCCTGCGACGGGGACCCGGTGACCACCACCTACGAACTCTCGGACCTCGACCAGATCGAGGCCGAGTCCATCCACATCTTCCGTGAGGTCGCGGCCGAGTTCGAACGTCCCTGCCTGCTGTTCTCCGGGGGCAAGGACTCGATCGTGATGCTGCGCCTGGCCGAGAAGGCGTTCTCGCCGGCCCGCCTGCCGTTCCCGATGATGCACGTCGACACCGGCCACAACTTCCCCGAGGTGCTCGAGTTCCGCGACCGTCGCGTCGCCGAGGTCGGCGCCAGGTTGGAGGTTGCGTCGGTACAGGAGGCGATCGACGAGGGGCGCATCACCGAGGAGACCGGCCCCCGGGCCAGCCGCAACCGCCTCCAGACAACCACGCTGCTCGACGCCATCGAGGAGTACCGCTTCGACGCCCTGTTCGGCGGCGCCCGACGCGATGAGGAGAAGGCCAGGTCCAAAGAGCGCGTGTACTCGTTCCGCGACGAGTTCGGCCAGTGGGACCCCAAGAACCAGCGGCCCGAGCTCTGGAACCTCTACAACGGCCGCATCAGCCAGGGCGAACACATCCGGGTATTCCCGATCTCCAACTGGACCGAACTCGACATATGGGAGTACATCCGCCGGGAGGGCATCGAGATCCCGTCGATCTACTTCGCCCACGAGCGGCCGGTGTTCGAGCGCGATGGCATGTGGCTGTCCGACTCCGGGTACGTGACGCTGCTGGACGGCGAGGTGGTCACCACCCGTCAGGTCCGCTACCGCACCGTTGGCGACATGTCGTGTACCGGTGCCGTCGACTCGGTGGCCGCCACCCTCGACGAGATCATCGAGGAGGTCGCAGCGACCCGGATCACGGAACGGGGAGCGACCAGGGCCGACGACCGTGTATCAGAGGCAGCCATGGAAGATCGGAAAAAGGAGGGCTACTTCTGATGGAGCTCCTCCGTTTTGCCACGGCCGGCAGCGTCGACGACGGCAAGTCGACCCTCATCGGCCGCCTGCTCTACGACACCAAGCAGATCTTCCAGGACCAGCTCGAGTCCATCGAGCGCACGTCCGTGCAGATGGGCAACGAATACACCAACCTTGCGCTGCTCACCGACGGTCTGCGGGCCGAGCGCGAGCAGGGCATCACCATCGACGTCGCCTACCGCTACTTCGCCACGCCGAAGCGCAAGTTCATCATCGCCGACACCCCCGGGCACATCCAGTACACGCGCAACATGGTCACCGGTGCTTCAACCGCCGACCTGGCCCTGGTGC
>JACNKQ010000069.1 GCA_014381945.1 Actinomycetota bacterium | reverse complement strand
GAGAGTCGGTGAGGCGACCCTCCTCCAGGATCTGGAGCAGGGTGTTGAAGACGTCCGGGTGGGCCTTTTCGACCTCGTCGAAGAGCACGACCGAGAACGGACGGCGGCGCACGGCCTCGGTGAGCTGGCCACCCTCCTCGTAGCCGACATAGCCGGGTGGGGAGCCGACAAGGCGGCTGACCGTGTGCTTCTCCTGGTACTCGGACATGTCGAGGGCGATGAGCGCCTGTTCGTCGCCGAACAGGAACTCGGCGAGCGTCTTGGCCAACTCTGTCTTGCCGACGCCGGACGGGCCGAGGAATACGAACGAGCCCGACGGCCGCTTCGGGTCCTTGAGGCCCGACCGGGTGCGGCGGATGGCCTGGCTGACCGCCTTGACTGCGTCCTCCTGGCCGACGACCCGCTTGTGCAGTTCGTCCTCCATGCGGAGCAGCTTCTGGGTCTCCTCCTCGGTGAGCTTGTAGACCGGGATGCCGGTCCATACCGAGAGGACCTCGGCGATGGCCTCCTCGTCCACCTCGTCGAACAGGTCGACGCCGGACGAACGGATCTTCTCCTCCGCTGCCTCCTTTTCGCCCAACAACTCCTTCTCGGTGTCGCGGAGCCTGCCCGCCTCCTCGAAGTCCTGGGCATCGACTGCGGCCTTTTTTCGCTGGACCACCTCGGCCAGGTTGGCCTCGACCTCGCGTAGGTCCTCAGGTGTGTGCATGCGCTTGATGCGCAGGCGCGACCCGGCCTCGTCGATGAGGTCGATTGCCTTGTCCGGCAGGTGACGGTCGGAGATGTAGCGGTCGGCGAGGTTGGCGGCGGCCACCAGCGCCTGATCGGTGATTGTGACCCGGTGGTGGGTCTCGTAGCGCTCGCGGAGGCCCTTGAGGATCTCGATGGTGTGGGCGACCGTGGGCTCGTCGACCGTGATGGGCTGGAAGCGGCGCTCGAGCGCTGCGTCCTTCTCGAGGTGCTTGCGATACTCGTCGAGGGTGGTGGCGCCGATGGTCTGCAGTTCGCCCCGGGCCAGCATCGGCTTCAGGATCGATGCGGCGTCGATGGCGCCCTCGGCGGCACCCGCACCGACGAGCGTGTGGATCTCGTCGATGAACAGGACGATGTCACCTCGGGTACGGATCTCCTTGAGGACCTTCTTGAGGCGCTCCTCGAAGTCGCCCCGGTAGCGGCTGCCGGCCACGAGCGCCCCCAGGTCGAGCGTGTAGAGCTGCTTTTCGTGGATCGTCTCAGGGACGTCGTCGTTGGCGATCATCTGGGCCAGGCCCTCGACGATGGCCGTCTTGCCGACGCCGGGCTCGCCTATCAGGACCGGGTTGTTCTTGGTACGGCGGGACAGCACCTGCATGACCCGTTCGGTCTCTCGTTGGCGGCCGATGACGGGGTCGAGCTGCTTCTCGCGGGCCAGCTGGGTGAGGTTGCGACCGAACTGGTCGAGCACCATCGAGCCCGAGGCGGTGTCGCCGCTGCTGCCGGTGGAGGCCCTCGCCTTGTCGCCCGGACCGGACGGGGCGCCACCGGAACCCGCGTAGCCGGAAAGCAGCTGGATGACCTGTTGGCGTACCCGCGACAGGTCTGCACCCAACTTGACCAGCACCTGGGCGGCCACGCCCTCACCCTCGCGGATGAGGCCGAGCAGGATGTGCTCGGTGCCGATGTAGTTGTGGCCCAACTGGAGCGCCTCGCGCAGCGAGAGCTCGAGGACCTTCTTGGCCCGGGGGGTGAAGGGGATGTGGCCACTGGGCGACTGGCTGCCCTGGCCGATGATCTCCTCGACCTGGCTGCGGACGGCCTCGAGGGAGATGCCGAGCGACTCGAGGGCCTTGGCGGCCACGCCCTCACCCTCGTGGATGAGGCCGAGCAGGATGTGCTCGGTGCCGATGTAGTTGTGGTTGAGCAGGCGTGCCTCTTCCTGCGCCAACACCACCACCCGGCGGGCCCTGTCGGTGAACCGCTCGAACAAGCAGCCGTCTCCCTGTCGTGTTCCTGATCAATACTGCGCCCGGCGGGCGCCTCTGCCAGGGAGTGTATCCAAGGCCCGTGACGAGCAACCGGCCCCGTACACCCTTGGCATGCCCCCGGCATGTCCCCGGCATGTACCCGGCATGTCCTTGGACACTGGCCGACCTCGACGGTTTCACCGCACCAGCCACCCTCGTATCCTCCACGGGTGGCCCCATCTCCCGAATCTTCCTCGCTTCTCACCCTTCCGGGCATGGCCGACCACATCAGCCGGGTCGACGAGGAACTCCGCCAGGTGGTGCAATCAGACGAACCCTTCCTCACAGAGGTTGCCCGGCACCTGATCGACGCCGGCGGCAAGCGGGTCCGCCCTGCGCTCACCATCACCGCGTCGCTGGTGACCACGGACGACCCCGGTCCGGCCGGTTACGACGCCATCCGTGGCGGCGTCGCCGTCGAACTGGTCCACCAGGGCTCCCTCTACCACGACGACGTGATCGACGGCGCAGACACCCGACGCACCGTCGAGAGCGTCAACTCCCGGTTCGGCAACCTCGAGGCCATCCTCGCCGGCGACTACCTGCTGGCCCGGGCCTCCCAGATCGCCGCCGACCTCGGCACCGAGGTGGCTGCCCTGCTGGCCGGCACCATCGCATGTCTCTGCGAGGGCCAGGTTCGCGAGATCGGAAGCGCCTTCGACGTGGACCGCACCGAGGCCGCCTACCTCGAGTCCATTGCAGGCAAGACCGCTGCCCTGCTGGCCACCGCTGCGCGCATCGGTGGAATCGTGGCCGACCTCTCCCGCCCCGAGGTTGAAGCGCTCACCTCGTTCGGCCACCACTACGGGATGGCCTTCCAGGTCGTCGACGATGTCCTCGACCTGACTGCCACAGACGGCCAGTTGGGAAAGCCCGCGGGCAACGACCTCTGTGAGGGCGTCTACACGCTCCCTGTCATCCGGGCGCTCGAGGGCCCCTCAGGTGACGAACTACGGTGCATGCTCGGCGGAGCCATCGACCCGGCCACCCGCGACCGTGTCCTCGAGATACTGCGTGGCGACGAATCCCTGGCCACCTCGATGGCCACGGCGATCGAGTTCACGGGCACGGCCAGCGACGCACTCGATGTACTCCCACACACGCCGGCGGTCGCCACCCTGAGGCAGACCTGCGACCTGCTGCTGTCCCGGGTGGACGCTGTCTCAGGCGTGTAGCCCCGGATGTCAGGCGTCGGGTCCGCCCGACACGCCGCGCTCCTGTTCGGGTCGGAGCGTCGGGAACAGGATCACGTCGCGGATCGCCGTGGTGCCGGTCAGCAGCATGATCAACCGGTCGACGCCGATGCCCAGGCCACCCGTCGGCGGCAGCCCGAACTCGAGTGCCCGCAGGTAGTCCTCGTCGACCGCCATCGCCTCGGCATCGCCGGCGGCCCTTCCGGCCTCCTGGGCAGCGAAACGCGCCCGCTGCTCGTCGGGATCGACCAGTTCGGTGAAGGCGTTGCACAGCTCGCGGCCGGCCACGATCCCTTCGAAGCGCTCGACCCAGCCCGGCCGGTCACGGTGATCCCGAGCGAGGGGTGAAACCTCCTTCGGGTAGTCGGTGACGAACACCGGACCCCACAGTTCGGGCTCTGTTGTCTTCTCGTAGAGCTCGAGGATCAGCTTGCCGGCCCCGTAATGGTCCTCGACGGGAATGTCGCGCTCCTCGCAGAGCCGCACCAGCTCGTCCCGAGGCGTGTCGAGGTCGACCTCGAGGCCGCCGTGCTCGGCGAGCAGCTGGGTGAGCGTCGCCCGGCGCCATGGGACCGACAGGTCGATGTCGCGACCGTCATAGGCGATGCTGGTGGTGCCTAGCAGCGTCACGGCGAGGTGGGCGACCAGTTCCTCGACCAGCGCCATGATGTCCGTGTAGTCGGCATACGCCTGATACAGCTCGAGCATCGTGAACTCGGGGTTGTGGCGGGTCGACACCCCCTCGTTGCGGAACACCCGCGCCACCTCGAACACCCGCTCCATGCCGCCGACGGTGAGGCGCTTCAGGTACAGCTCGGGTGCTATCCGCAGGTACAGGTCCAGGTCCAGCGCATTGTGGTGCGTGGTGAACGGCCGGGCCAGCGCCCCACCGGGGATGGGGTGGAAAACCGGCGTCTCGACCTCGACGAACCCCCGGTCCTCGAGCCAGCGGCGCATCAGCGAGATCGCCCGACTGCGCAGGACGAAGGCATCGCGGGCCTCGTCGGTGACCCAGAGGTCGACGTAACGCTGCCGGTAACGCGTGTCGGTGTCGGTGATGCCATGCCACTTGTCGGGAAACGGCCTACGTGCCTCGGCGAGCCGCACCCACGAGCCCACCCGCACCGAGAGCTCACCCCGGCGGGTGGCGATGACCTCGCCGGTCACGCCGATCCAGTCGCCCAGGTGCAGCCCGGTGAAGCCTTCGAAGTCAGGCGTGGTCTTCTGCGGGGCGAACAGCTGGATGCGGCCGGTGGCGTCCTGGAGCACGCCGAAGAACAGCTTCCCCTGGTCGCGGCGCAGCATGAGGCGGCCTGCGATGGTGACCTCGACGCCGGTCTCGGCGCCGGCCTCGAGGTCGCCGTGGTCGGCATGGATGCCCGCAGCGTCGGCCGTGGGCTCGAAGCGGTACGGGATGCCCGCGTTCATGGATTCATCGCCCATCGGCTCAGTGCTCCTGGTTCCGGTGGTAGACGATTCGGAGGCCGTGGAGTGTCAGGAACGGCTCGACGTGTTCGATGGTCCGGGCCTCCGGGGCGATCAACGGCGCCAGGCCGCCGGTGGCGACGACGGTGCAGCCGCCCAACTCGGTCCGGAAGCGTTCGACCATTCCGTCGATCTGCGCAGCGAAGCCGAACACGGCGCCCGACTGCAACGACTCGACGGTGTTCTTGCCGATGACGCTGCGGGGCGCCACCAACTCGACGGACCGCAGGGCCGCTGCCCGTTCGAACAGGGCATCGAGGCTTATCTCGACCCCCGGGGCGATGGCGCCCCCGAGGAACTCGCCTTCGGCTGAGATGACGTCGAAGTTGTTGCCGGTGCCGAAGTCGACCACGACGCTCGGTCCGCCATAGAGGTCGAAGGCGGCGACGGCGTTGGCAATGCGGTCGGCGCCCACCTCCCTGGGGTTGTCGTACAGGATCGCCATTCCCGTGCGGACGCCGGGTTCGATCACGACCGGCGTGACGTCGATGCTGCGGTCGATCATCTCGCGCAGGCTGGCGAGCACCCGTGGCACGCCAGCGCAGATCGCCACCCCGTCCATCTCGAACGGATAGCCCGCCGACTGCAGCAGGCCCCGGATCACGACGGCGTGCTCGTCGGCGGTTCGTGCAGCGTCGGTGGCTATCCGCCAGTGGTCGAGGAGGCCGGCGTCGGCGGTCGCCCCCGAGGTGGGTTCGCTCTCGTAGAGGCCGATGACGGTCTGGGTGTTGCCCACGTCGATGGTCAGCAGCAAGGTCGCTCCTCCGCAACGGTTTCGGCGCCTGGGAAGATCATCGCACGAAAGCGTGCACCGATGGGTGTTGCGGTCACGGACCGACCCGGTCCAGGTCCAGGCCTATGTCGAGCGCCGGTGCGGCCTGCGTCAGCGATCCGCTGGAGACGCAGTCCACGCCGGTTGCTGCGTAGTCGGCAACGGTCTCGAGCGTGATGCCCCCCGACGCCTCGAGGAGGGGCATGTCGCCGCCCGCCTCACCGAAGGAATGGGCGATGCCGACCGCCTCCCTCACAACGTCGGGCACCATGTTGTCGAGCAGCAGGGCATCGGCCCCGGCCGACAGTGCCTCGCTGACCTGCTCGAGGGTGTCGCACTCCACGTGGACGATCCTGTCAGGCCAGAGTTCACGGGACCGGGCTACGGCCGACGCGATGTCTGTGCCGAGGAGGTGGTTGTCCTTGAGCATCACCCGGTCACTCAGGTTCGCCCGGTGGTTGCGGCCCCCGCCTGCACGGACAGCGGCCTTCTCCAGCGTCCGCAGCCCGGGCGTGGTCTTGCGGGTGTCCCAGATGACGGCGCCACCAGCGGCGGCATCCACCCAACGGGCCACGAGCGAGGCGATCCCGGAGAGGTGGCTGAGGAAGTTGAGCGCCGTCCGCTCTGCGGTCAGGATCGGCGCCAGTGGGCCCCCGACGGTGGCGATCACGCTGCCCGGTTCGAGGCGGTCGCCCTCCGCCATAATCCATTCGACATCGACCGAGGGATCTACCTGCCGGAACACCTCGGCGGCGCAGGCGGTTCCGGCGAGCACACCGGTGTGTCTGGCCATGATTGCACCGGCCGTCCGGGTGTCTGCGGGCACGAGGGCGGCGCTGAGGTCGCCGAACGGCGTCAGGTCCTCGGCGAGGGCGCGTCGGACGGCAGCCTCGACATCCGGGGAAGGGGGATCGGGTGACGTGTTCACTGCTTCCAGCCTGCCGCCGCTCCCGGGAGCCGCCAACCAGGCGCTCGTTCAGCCGGTGCCGACTGTCAGGACCAGGCGCCGGCATTGGTCGACATCCGGAGTCGGATGGTCGTCGCGGGTGTGGGCACCCCGTGACTCGGTTCGTTCGATCGCAGCGGCGGCCAGGGCGGCGGCCACGAGGAGCAGGTTGGCGACCTCGGCACGGTCCGGGTCGGTCGACGCTCCCCCGAATCGGCCGGACAGGTCGGCGATGGTCGCCGATGCCTCGGTGAGGGACTCCCCGCTCCGGACCACACCGGCGCACTGCGTCATCACCTGCTGGAGTTCCTCCCGGCCGGCAGCCGGATCACCTGCGCCCCGCCGGCGCCGGAACCGTCAGCGCCAGGCGGTTGGCGCCGTGGACACCGGTGAAGGCGACCTCCCCGGCGGCCCAGAGCCCCGGCAGGGTCGTGGCACCATCGAGGTCTGTCAGCACCCCGCCACAGTGGTAGTGGGCGGCCGGGGCGATCGGGAGCCAGTCGGTCGTCGGGCACCCGTGGCGTCGAGCCACGGGTGCCCGACACCCGCCTCGAGCATCCGCCGGGCCATCGCCCGCTACACCACGTCGCGTGGCGCCAACTCGTCCACGAACCGCGCTCCGTCATGGTCGCGCAGGAGGGCACCGTGTCCGCGCTGGGCCTCGGACAGCAGCGGCCTCGGCATGCGGGGGTGGTGCAGGGCCGTCGGATGGAACTGCATGAACTCCACGCCGGCTACCGCCGCTCCAGCCCGCATCGCCATCGCCATCCCGTCGCCCGTCGCCTCGGTCGGGTTGGTGGTGACGGCATAGAGCTGCCCCGATCCACCGGCTGCGAGGAGCACGTCGTCGGCGGTCAGGGACCGTGACTCTCCGCTTCGGCCCACGGCGACGACCCCCCTGCACTCGCCATCCTCGACGCGCAGGTCCTCTGCGAACCACTGTTCGAGGAGCACGGCCGCCGTCCGTGCCGACGACCACCAGGTCGAGGTGCTGCGATTCCGGGTTCACGGCGCCGTCGCACCTACGTTGTCGATGAGCCGGGTGTGGCCCAGCCGGCCGGCGACCAGGAGGCGGATACGGGTTCCGCCTGCGATCCCCTCCGGTACGACGAATGTGTCGGGATCGACGACCGCCGCATAGTCGAGGACGAGGTCCGGTGCCTCGTTCAGGACGGCCTCCATCACCGCCACGACGACACCGGGATCGACCACTCCGGTTGCGAGGGCCTCGGCGCCCGCCAGCAGGGCCCGGTGCAGCACGGGCGCCTGGCGTCGTTCGCCGGGTTCGAGGTAGACGTTGCGGCTGGAGAGCGCCAGCCCGTCCGCTTCACGCACGATCGGACAGCCCACGACCTCGACGGGCAACCCCAGGTCGGCAGCCATCCGACGCACCACCGCCATCTGCTGGAAGTCCTTTTCGCCCAGGTAGGCCCGGCAGCAGCCGATGATCCGAAACAGTCGGGAGACGACGGTTGCCACGCCGGCGAAGTGGCTGGGCCGACTGGCCCCCTCGAGGGGCCCTCCAACGGCACCGACCACGACCGGTTCCCCGGCGCCCTCCGGATAGACCTCGGAGACCGACGGGTGGAACACCAGGTCGGCGCCGTGTTCCCCGCAGCAGGCCAGGTCGGCCTCGAAATCGCGCGGATATTCGGTCAGGTCCTCGTCGGGGGCGAACTGGAGCGGGTTGACGAAGATCGACACCACGGTGAGGTCGTCGGCGGCGACAGCCGCGTCGATCAGCGAGGCGTGACCCTCATGGAGGTAGCCCATGGTCGGCACGAAGCCAACCGACGCCCCGGTCGCCCGCACGGCATCGAGGCGTGCCTGCACGCCGGCGACTGTCTCGAACACCTCGGGGTGGCTCACGACCGGTTCCCCTCCACCAGCCGGCGAGCCAGGTCTGCCAGGGCCTCGTAGCCGGCACGCTCGTCGTCAGGCAGGGCGGCGAGGTGACGGTCGATGGTGGCCTCGTCGCCCCGGGCCGCCGGCCCGGTCAGTGCGTCGGCAGGACCCAGTGCACGCACGTTGGCGAGGCTCCCCTCGGCGAGGTCGAGGAATGCGTCCAGCGGCACGCCCAGCGGGCCTGCCACGCGTTCGACCTGTCCCAGCAGTGCGACCACGTGGTTCGATGCCAGCACGGCGGCGGCATGGTAGGCGGCCCGGTCGTCGTCGTCGACGGTGAAGGACCGTCCCCCCAGGGCCTGGACCAACTCGCCGACGATCGGATCGCCTGACACGGCGAACCAGGCACCATCACACAGCAGGTCGGCACCCCGGTCGGCATCGGCGAGGGACAACAGGGGATGGCAGGCAGCCCGTCGCACGTGTGGCGCCAGCACGTCGAGCCCCTCGGCCCCCGACAGGTGCGCTACGACCGTGTCCGGACGTGTGCGGACCGAGGCAGCGACCTCGGCGATGGCAGCGTCGGGCGTGGCGACCACCAGCAGGTCGACACCTTCGGCTGCAGGAGAACAGTCGTCGTCGCGGCCCAGGAGTGGCTCGACGACCCAGCCACAGCGGCCCAGTGCGGCTGCCAGGGAGGTGCCGGCCCGTCCGGGCCCGATGATCCGTACCCGTCGCATGGCGATCGTCGTCAGGCTACCGGGGGGTCGAGCGTGCCGATCCTGACGACGCCGTCCGAACCACTTCCCACCGGGATCGCCGCCACCAGGTCGGGCGCCAGGTCCCGCAACGGCACCAGGACGAAGGCCCGCTCGTGCATCCTGGGATGCGGCACGACCAGGTCGGGCTCGTCGACCGTCGACCCTTCGATCCAGAGCACGTCCACATCGAGGGTGCGGGGCCCCCAACGCTCATCCCGGACCCGTCCAGCGGCCGTTTCACAGGCCTGCGCCGCGTGCAGCAGTTCTCGGGCGCCCGCTGACGTGTGGAGCTCTACGACGCAGTTCAGGTACGGGCCCTGTTCGGGACCTCCTACCGGCGCCGTCTCGTAGACCGGGGAGACAGCCACCACGTCCGACAGGGATGCAACCGCCGCACGCAGGTGCGCAAGGCGGTCTCCCAGGTTGGATCCAAGGCCGAGGAAGGCCCGACGACGGGCCGGCTTCATGCCCGCCGGTGGATCCGGACGCCGCTGGTGCCGAGAGCCTCTGCGACCGGAGGCCGCAGCTTGCGCACCACGACCGTCACGGCTTCGACCCGATCGACGGCAAGCACCGCTTCGGCGACCCGACCGGCGAATCGCTCCAGGAGCGAGAAGCGCTCGTCGTCGGCAATCCCGGCTACGAGCCCACAGAGAGAGCCGTAGTCGACCGTGTCGGCCAGGTCATCGCTGGCGGCTGCTGCCGTCAGGTCAACGTGGACGTCCAGGTCGAGCGCTATCGGCTGGCGCCGCGTGGTCTCCTCGGGCAGCACGCCGCAGAAGGCGGAGACCCGCAGGTCCCGAAGCTCGATGACGTCAGCCGACACGCCTGTCACGAACTGTCGTCGGCGGCGTCGCCGTCGGAACCCCTGGCCTGCGCCGCCTGCTCGATTATCTGGCGTCCGGGGCTGTCGAGCCGACGTTCGAGGAGGCGCTCGGTGACCGAGATGACCTGCGGCCCCCGGGGGATCAGGCCGCTCCACAACAGGTATGCGCCCATGAGCCCGCAGACGACGTCGTTGAGCTCGTCGCGGTGCACCAGCACCCGCCGGCCGTCCTCGGTGAACTCGACTAGCTGGTCGAGCACCTCGACGAGGCGCTCGGGGCCCTCCTCGGGGCCCCCATAGGGCACGTGGGCCCACTTGACGGTCAGGTCCTCGTAACTGTGCAGGTTGTGCCCGCTCCCCAGGAGTGAGACCACGAGGTCGAAGTCGTTCTCGCGCAGCCAGATGATCTCCTCCCTGCGGCGTACCTTGCGATGGCTGGCGCCACAGCCACCGGGTCGCTCACAGACCGCCAGACGGTCCGTGATGATCCACCTGAACCCGCGGGGGACGATGCCCCGAGCCCACTTGCCTCTCATCAGTTCATCAGACCTTGCGCTCGTCGAAGGGCCGGTCACCCGGCCGTGTGCCCTGCATGATGCCGGGCGGAACCCTCATCCGACCACCTGTGCTGCCTGAACGGTGGATCGGACGTCGTGGGCCCGCACGAGTCGAACCCCGCAGTGGAACGCCCACGCAGCGACGGCCACCGACCCTTCGCGGCGATCGTCGGGGGGCGTCAACCCGTCGACGCCTTCCACACCGTCGCTGACCGCTGCCAACTCGCCCAGGAAGCGCTTGCGGCTGGCCCCCACGAGGACCGGCCACCCGGTGTCGACGAGCGCTTCCAGGCCGGCCAGCAACTCGAGATTGTGGCGGGTGGTCTTGCCGAAACCGATTCCGGGATCGATCCAGACCTCGGCGGCACCCGCTGCAGCGGCACGCTCGGCCCGTTCGACGAGAAACGAACGGACCTCGGCCACCACGTCCCCGTAGGTGGGGTCGTCCTGCATGGTGCGCGGATCGCCCAGCATGTGGATGGCGACCCAGCCGACGCCGAGCTCCGCAGCCAGGCCGCCGAGACCTGCACTGACATCGTTGACGATCGTGGCGCCGCCGGCAACGGCCGCCCGGGCGACCTCGGGGTGACGGGTGTCGATGGACACGCGCACCTTGTCCGCCAGGCCGACCACGACAGGCAGGACGCGCCTGATCTCCTCGTCCGGGCCGACGGGATCGGCTCCGGGACGTGTCGACTCGCCGCCCACATCGACGATCTCGGCACCCTCGTCGATCAGGCGCAGGCCGTGGGCAACGGCTGCCTCGGGATCGAGGAAGCGACCGCCGTCGGAAAAGGAGTCGGGTGTGACGTTGATGACGCCCATGACGGCGCCCGGCATGTGGACCCGGGAACCGTCGGAAGAACGTGCCATGTCGAACCCGTTCGGGCTCAGTGCCGGCCCTGTTCGATGAAGCGCATGGCCTCGAGGCGGGTCGAGACCTCGGCCCTGAACACGCCGTGCACCGCCGAGGTGACGGTGACCGCACCGGGCTTCGCCACGCCCCGCATCGACATGCAGAGGTGCTCTGCCTCGATGACGACGAGGGTCCCCTGAGGGTCGAGGGTCCCCTGGATGGCGTCCGCAACCTGCGAGGTGAGGCGCTCCTGGATCTGTGGGCGCCTGGAATAGCCATCGACAAGTCGGACCAGCTTCGAGAGCCCGGTGATCATGCCTCCCTTCTGCGGGATGTACGCCACGTGCGCCCGACCGATGAAGGGCAGCAGGTGGTGCTCGCAGAGCGAGTAGAGCGCAATATCGCGGACCATCACCATCTCGTCATGGTCGACGTCGAAGGTCCTGATGAGGTGTTCGGACGGATCCTCGTGGATGCCGCTGCACACCTCCGCGTACATGCGTGCAACCCGGGCGGGGGTCTCCCGCAGGCCGTCGCGGTCGATGTCCTCGCCGATGGCCTCGAGGATCTCGCGCACAGCCGCCTCGATGCGGCCGAGGTCGACCACCGACTCGTCGCTCACGAGCCGGGCCCTGCGTCGTCGGTCGTCTCGGCGCCCTGGTCGAGCACCCTGATCTCGGTCAGGTTCCGGAACCGTTCGGCGACGTCGAGCCCGTAGCCCACCAGGAAGTCGTCGGGCACCCGGAAGCCCACGTACCGCAGCATGGACTCGTCGTAGTCATCGCTGTCACGGACCAGCAGGGCGCAGACCTCGAGGCTGGCCGGGTTCCGGGACATCAGGATCTTCCGCAGGTAGCTGAGGGTGAGCCCGCTGTCGACGATGTCCTCGACGAGGATGACGTCGCGTTCGGCCAGGTCGATGTCGAGGTCCTTCACTATGCGGACCACACCCGACGACCGGGTCGAGTGCCCATAGGAGGACACCGCCATGAAGTCGAACTCGACGGGCAGGTCCACGGCGCGGGCCAGGTCGCTCATGAACATGAAGGCCCCCTTGAGCACCCCTACCAGCAGCGGAGCACGACCCGCATAGTCGGCGGTGATGGATGCGCCCAACTCGCGTACGCGTGTGGCCAGTTCCTCCTCGGAGATGAGGACGCGGCCGGGGGCGAGGGACTCCGGGGAGGTGCTACCCATGGCGCCCGACCCTAGCGGCCGCCATCAACGGGCCCGCCCTCCGGAACGGGTCGCAACCTGCCCCTGGAGCGCTCGACGCGCAGCCCCCCGGCCACCTCTGTCGCACGGGCCAGGCCACCGGCCACGTCGAGCACCCGCTCAACGGCTGCGGCATCGGGAGGTCGACCGCCGAGCAGTCCGGTCAGCCATCCACGCAGCGCCAGGCGTGCCAGTTCGGGCGACAGGCCGGCCAGGGCCCGGGCATCGGTGGGGTCGATGTCCTCGACCAGAGCACCGAGCAGGACCACGGCCTCCCGGGCCCGTTCGGCGTGTCGGGCCAGCAGCAGCACCGGGTCACGGTCGGACACATCGGCGAGGAGGGGCAGCACCTCGTGGCGGATGCGATTGCGGACGAAACGGGGATCGGTGTTCATCGGATCGTCCAGCGGCTCGATCCCGCAATCTGCGCAGAACGCCCGGGTTTCGCTGCGACGCAACCCCAGCAGCGGCCGCCGACCCGGATCGCCGATGCCGGCTGCTCCGTGTACGCCCGCACCGCGCAGGAGGTTCAGCAACACCGTCTCGGCCTGATCGTCGGCCGTGTGGCCGGTTAGCACGCCTTCGGGGAGGACGCCCAGGCGCGCCTCGCGTGCCCGGGCTTCGAGGTTCGGCCCGTCGACGACCATGGCGGTGACCGAGACTGCAGCAGCGCCCAACGAGGCGGCAACCGCCGCCACCCGCTCTCCCTCTACGTCGGAACCGGGTCGAAGTCCGTGGTCGACGTGCCAGGCCGTGACGGTCAGGCCCGCCTCGACGGCCAACAGGAGCAGCGCCAACGAGTCGGGGCCGCCCGACACCGCACAGTCGACGGCGGTCCCGGGTGGCGGGAACACGCAGCGGGCGAGCAGGCCGTCGACGTCCATCCGACCGGTGGGCCCGTCAGCCCACCAGCGCTGACATGCGCTCGATCCAACGGAGGGGTTCGCCGATCTCGACCCTGTCGGGCAGGTTGTCCGGTCGTTCCCAGGCCATGTCCAGCAGCGCCGTGCCACCCTCTGCCTCGACGGCGGCGATGAACGCCTCGCCCTGCGCATACTGCGCCAACTTCGCCTCGAGCCCGACCATCTTCTGGACCAGCCGGACGATCCCGGTGGCCGAGCGTCGCCGATCGCGCATGACCCGGGCGAAGCGGTCAGCGCCCTGTACATGGCCGGCGCCTGCCCGGTCCATCGTGACGTCGCCATGGCCCTCCAGGAGGCTCATCAGGCCGGTGATCCGGTCGAGGGCCCGCTGCTGCTCCGGTCCGACGACCGCCTCGAGCAGCCCCGCGCTCCCCTGTCGCCCCTTGTCGCCTCGTCGCGCAGCCATGACCCGGAGGCGGTCGACCAACGATTCGTCGGCAGGGTCGTCATCTTCGACATCCACGTCAAGGAGCGATTCGACCAGCCCCAGATAGTGCCCGCTCATCCAGGGCACGCCCGTGAACTGGGCCCGGTGCGTGACCTCGTGGAGTGCGAGCCAGAGCCGGAAGTCCTCGGGTGGGAATGCGTAGCGGCGCTCGATCGCGACCACGTTCGGGCCCACGTAGTAGACGAGGTCCTGATCCTCGGCATCTTCGTCCTCGAGCACCAGCAGGTCGTACTGGCCCAACACCCGGGTCGACATCCAGCCGAGCACGGCGCCCAGTTCGGCGCCACTGATCCGCGTCGTGAGGGGGGTCAGCGGGCCGGCCGGCCGTTCCGCCATCCGGTCCAGCATCGGGCGCAGCAACCGTTGCAGCGACGCCAGGTTGGCCCGGATCCAGTCGGTCCGATCGACCACCCGGGCGCGGGCTGATCCGTGGAGCGGGATCAGGCCCGTGGTGTCGGCAACGAGCTGCTCGGCGAGGGCGGTGTGGCGGTCGAAGTCCTCGACGAGGTCGAGGCCCTCGTGGGCACGGGCGAAGGGAGCCCGTTGTGCGATCCGGGTCGCAACCCTCTCCGCCAGTTCCCAGTCGACGGTCGGGTCGGAGCGGGACGCCATGTGGCGCTGTTCCCGGTCGGCGGGGCTAGCGCCGGGGGTACCGGGTGGAGGAGACCTTCTGGAAGTAGCCGACCAGGGTGGCGATGCAGAGTGCGCCGCCGCCGACCACGAGGGGTACGGCCAACCAGTAGTGCCAGATCACGCCGGCGAGAACGTTCATGGCGGGCATCCTAGGGGGTCAGTCGGAACGAGTCCCACATGTCGGGGGGCGCCGTTCCGGGTGGGAGCGAAAGCGAGCCCGCGCGGGGAATCGAACCCCGGACCTGCTCATTACGAGTGAGCCGCTCTTCCGACTGAGCTACACGGGCGCAGGGCGCAAGCGTAGCGAGGTGCCCGTTCCGTCAGAACCGGGTTGGCGGCCCCTCATGCCCGCTCGAGAGGGGCCCATGCCAGCAGCAGGCGCTTCTCCCCGACCGATGCGAAGCACACGACCGCCTCGCTGCGGTCGCCCTCGCCGGACACCGACTCCACGATGCCCTCGCCCCAGGCTCCGTGCCGGACCTGGTCTCCGGCGTCGAGGCCGAGTTCGTGTGCGCCGCTGGGGGACGGTCCCCGTGGCACGCCGGCTCCGATGATCGACCCGCCCGGTTCGTGATCGTCGTTCGATGCGTCCACCTGCGAACCCGTGTGGGGGTCCGACCCGCGGTCGGCCCGTTCGCTGCGGGATGCCCTGGTTCCCCAACCGCCGTCGCGGGGCCGACGGGTCCTGCGGCTGTCCTCGGACTCGACGATGAGCCCCTCGGGAATCTCGTCGAGGAAGCGGCTGGGCGGGTTGTACTGGGTGGAGCCGTGGAGCATTCGGGACCAGGCGTGGCTGACGTGGAGCCGTTCGCGAGCCCGGGTGATGCCGACGTAGGCGAGGCGCCGCTCCTCCTCCAGTTGCTGCGGATCACCGAGTGCCCGCAGGTGCGGGAACACGCCCTCCTCGACACCGGCGATGAACACCACCGGGAACTCGAGGCCCTTGGCGGCGTGCAGGGTCATGAGCAGCACCTGGCCCTCGGCGACGGCGTCCTGATCGCCTGAGACCTCGGTATCGGGCAACTGGTCCGTGTCGGCCACCAGGCCCACCTGCTCGAGGTACTCGTCGACCGACTCGAACTCGGAGGCGACGCCTACCAGTTCGGCCAGGTTCTCGATCCGGCCCTCGGACTCGACGGTGTGTTCGGCCCGCAGTTGGTCGAGGTAGCCGGAGGCGTCGAGTGCAACTTCGAGGACGGTGGCAGGACCGTCGTCGACCTTGGCAACCAGGGAGTCGAGCAGGTCGAGGAATGTCCGGATGCCTCCGATGGCGCGACCCGAGACGCCGGCCTCTCCGGCATGGCGCAGCGCCTCGACGAAGCCGATCCCGGCGTGGCCCGCCCAGGCGTCGACCTTGGCGACGGAGGTGTCGCCGACGCCGCGCCGCGGGACGTTCAGGACCCGCCTGGCGGCTACCTCGTCGGCCGGGTTGGCGGCGAGGCGCAGGTAGGCCAGCGCATCACGGACCTCGCGACGGTCGTAGAAGCGGGTGCCACCGATCACCTTGTAGGGCACGCCGAACCGGACGAACTGTTCCTCGATGGCCCGGCTCTGGGCGTTGGTTCGGTAGAAGACCGCCATCTCGGGCCACCGGTACCGTCCACTGTCGTGGAAGCCGCTGATGCGGCGGGTGATCCAGCGGGCCTCGTCGTCCTCGTCGTCGGCCCGGTAGCGGACGATGCGCTCGCCCCGGCCGGCATCGGTCCAGAGTTCCTTTGGCGTCCGGCCCTCGTTCCTCGTGATGACGGCGTTTGCGGCATCGAGGATGGTCTGTGTGGAGCGGTAGTTCTGGTCCAGGACGACGACGGTGGCGTCGGGAAAGGCCGTTTCGAACTGGAGGATGTTGCGGATGTCGGCACCCCGGAACTGGTAGATCGACTGGTCGCTGTCGCCGACAACGCAGACGTTTCGGTGCTCCTCGCCCAGCAGCAGCACGAGCTCGTTCTGCACCGAGTTGGTGTCCTGGTACTCGTCTACGAGCACGTGCTCGAACCGGTGGCGGTGGTCGGCTAGCACCTCGGGGTGCCCACGCAGCAGGCGCACGGCGTTGCCGAGCAGGTCGTCGAAGTCCATGGCCCCGGCACGCTGCAGGCGCTCCTGGTACAGCGTGAACACCTCGGCCAGGCGGGCCTCGTGCGGGCCGGTCGCACGGTCGGCGTACTGCGAAACGGTGAGCCCCTCGTTCTTGGCCGACGAGATGGCCGCCTGGATGCCGCGGGCCGGGAACCGCTTGACATCGAGCCCGAGGTCGCGCAGCACGTGCCCGACGAGGCGCACGCTGTCGGCCTGGTCGTAGATGCTGAACCGAGACGGGTAGCCGATGCGCTCGGCGTCGCGGCGCAGGATCCGGACGCACGCCGAGTGGAAGGTCGACACCCACATCCGGTGGGCGACGGGGCCCACCAGTTCGGCGACCCGCTCCTTCATCTCGCCGGCGGCCTTGTTGGTGAAGGTGATGGCGAGGATGCCGAACGGCGACACCCCCCGCTCGGCGATCAGGTGGGCGATGCGCCGGGTGAGTACCCGTGTCTTGCCGGAACCTGCGCCTGCAACGATCAGCAGCGGACCCGACGGGTGCGTGACGGCGTCGAGCTGTGCGGGGTTCAGGCCCTCGTCGATAGGGGGCGGGTCGATTCGTGGCTCCATCGGCGCGCACCCTACCGGCGGCCTGTGACCGGGACCGGGGCCTTGACTAGGGTTCGCCGCCATGCCACGTGCCTTGCGCTTCTCGATCTCTGCTTCCGCACCCCGACCAGCCGCAGAATGGCGGGAGTTGGGTCGCCGTGCCGAGGACCTCGGGTTCTCGACGCTGTCGATGCCAGACCACCTCGACGCCGAGATGGCCCCGCTGATCGCCCTCGCCGTCACCGCAGAGGCCACCCGGAACCTGCGCCTCTCAACCCTGGTGCTCGGAAACGACTACCGCAACCCTGCATTCCTGCACAAGCAGGCGGCGACCCTGGACCTGCTCTCCGACGGTCGCCTCGAGTTGGGCATCGGCGCCGGCTGGCAGTCGTCCGACTACGAACGGTCCGGAATCGAAATGGACCGGCCGGGCCTGCGGATCGAACGCCTGGCCGAATCCATCACCGTGCTCAAGGGCCTGTTCGCCGAAGGGCCGTTCGACTTCGCCGGCGACCACTACACGATCGAAGGCCTCGACGGTCAGCCCGAATGCGTCCAGAAGCCACACCCGCCGTTCATCATCGCCGGCGGTGGCAGGCGGGTGCTGTCGCTGGCCGCACGGGAGGCCGACATAGTCGGGCTCAACGCCAACCTGTATGCCGGGGTGATCGACGACCGGGCCGGACCCAGCGCCACGCCTGCGGCAACGGACGAGAAGCTGGGCTGGATCCGCGAGGCGGCCGGCGGTCGCTTCGAAGACATCGAACTCCAGACCCGGGTGCACATCGCAACCATCACCGACGATCCGGCATCGTTCGCCAACGTCATGGCGCCGGCGCTCGGCATCGATCCTGAGGACGCCCTGGCCTCCCCGCACGTGCTGGCCGGCTCCGTCGGCCAGTGCGTCGAGACCCTGCTGATGTGGCGGGAACGCTGGGGCATCTCCTACATCGGAATAAGCGAGGACGCCATGGTCGAGTTCGCCCCGGTCGTCGAGGCCCTGGCCGGCGTGTAGCGCCGGCGCCTACCAGAGCTCGTCCGTGTAACGGTCGGTGCCGACGACCGTCCGGAAGAAGGGCGCCGCCGACGTGACCCTGCCGAGCCCCGAGGCGGCGACGCGCTCGGCGTAGTCGACGAACCGGTCCCAGCAGGCACGCGGGTCGCCTTCCAGGAAGAAGACCTGCAGGATCGACCGGTCGTTCAGGGGCGGCGAGCCGAGGTCCATCGGGGCGTTGCCGGTCATCTCGTCGCGGGCCACGGCGGTCCAGGATGAGCACGAGGCGACCGGGCCGCCGGCGAACAAAGGGGGAAGGCCCTCGGCGGCCAGCCAGGCGTCGAGGGCACCTTCTTCGACGCCATCGGCCCGTTCGAGGGCGACCGAGGCGATCCCGGCGTAGTGGTGGTCGAGGGCCACCTCCACGGGTACGGGGTCGTCGTCGCGGTAGTGGTTCGCATGGTGCAGATAGAGGACCGTGTGTGCGTGGGTCCGCTCGTTGAAGCCGCGGCCCGCCTTGTAGAGCTTCACGACCTGGTCGGCACCCCAGGCGAAGTGGTCGTCGTGGTGGCCGCCCTCGACCCAGTAGATGGCCACATACGAACCACGGTCGACGGGGTCGCTGACGGCGTTTCCCTCGACCGGAAAGCGCAGGTCCTTGAGTTCGCGGGTGGCGACCCAGCGGCTACCGGCGAAGCACCAGGGTCCGGTCATGCAGCCGCCGTAGAAGTGGTCCCGCTCGTACCAGCGGTTGTAGGCCACCTCATGCCCCTCGTGGGGGTCGACGAGCGTGTACAGCATGCTGCCGACCCTGATCGGGTACTCGGGTGGACCGGTCGGGGCCATGGATACTCCTCGTGGATACGTTCCCGACAGCCTGATCCCTGTCAAGCCGGCGGCGCAAACCGCCTCAGCGGTGGTCTATCAGGATGGTGGCCGTTCCACGGCCGATCCGGCCCTCGAGGTCGTAGAGCACCGCCTCGGACAGCCCGATGCCGTCGCCGACCGTCTTGTGGAGGCCGCGTAGGCCGATCCACTCCCCGACCGGGTCGCGGAACGTGTGCAGGTCGAGGTCGACGTTGATCGTGAGCCACTCGCCAGGGTCGAGGTAGCCGGCGACCATGCTGAGCATGTCGCCCACCGCCGCCAGGCGGACGTACGGAGAGGTCGGCACACCTTCGACCAGCGGACAGTGCATCCGCAGCCATAGCAGGCCGGGGGCACCGGTACGAAATGCGCCACCGGGCCGACGCAGTTCGACGCCGTGCAGGAACTTCGGGACGCCGGAACCAGGCATGGTGAGGGTCGACGACCCGTCTGGGAGCTCGGGCGGCTGGTCCTCGGTGTGGCGCATGCGTTCGGCGTCGAACGGAGTGGCCGTTTCACTGATCCGGAGACGGACCGACATCGAACGGGCCACCTCGCGGTCGGCGTCGAACAGCGAGGCGCGCACGACCTGGAGCCGGCGTCCGTCGCGCACCACCTCGGTCTCGGCCCGGAGCGGGTGCATCGGTGCACCCCGCATCAGCTCCACCGTGTGCCGGCAGATCCGCATGGGCACGGCCGCGGGGACCGTCTCGACGAGGTGGGCGAGGATGCCCGACACGGGCCCGCCGCGCTGTTCGCCAGGGGTCCACCGCCCCCCCGCCACCGCGCCCGGCACCCCCCGCTCGCCGCCCCCCCGCACGACGCCCTCCCCCCCGCCCGCCC
>JACNKQ010000047.1 GCA_014381945.1 Actinomycetota bacterium | reverse complement strand
GAGGGTCTGGTCCTTGCCCACTTCAGCCCCAACTTCGACCGCACCGGCTGGATCGCCGACCCCAACATCGTGTTCCCGATCGACCGCCTCGCCGAGATGGCGGCAGACGGCGCAATCGGGTCGGTCGCCGATGTGCACATATCGTTCATGGGCGCACAGATCGACCACACCCTCGAGACGATCCGCCTCGACACCGGGCCGGCTGCCGCCCGTCAACTGCTTGACGACGGCGTTGACGTGGTCCTGCTCACACCCGTCTGACCGTTGTGCACGCGTACCGTGGGTACGCTCGCATCGGTCCTCGAGCAGGCCGGCATCGCCACCGTCGCCCTGTCGCTGATCCGCCAGCAGGTTGAGACCACCCGCCCGCCACGGGCCCTCCACTGCGAGTTCCCGCTGGGTCGACCGCTGGGGCGTCCCGGAGATGCACCGCTGCAACGCCGGGTGCTCGAGGCGGCATTCGCCCTCCTCGACGCTGAATCCGGCCCGGTGCTCGTCGACTACGACGAGGTGATCGACGACGCCGCAGACGAGCCGCTCGCCTGCACGATCCCGCCGGCCGACGACGGCGACGTCGACCCGGCAGAGGCGGAGGCCAGGGGCCTGCTGCCGGCGTGGCGGCGCACGTTCGATACCCACGGGCGGACGACGGTCGGCAAGGTCGTCGACGCCGAAGGCGTTCCGGAGGTCGTCGGGAGGTTCGCACGTGTGGCCGAAGGCGAAGCCTGGAAGGACGTCGGTCTCCCCGGCGACCCGACAAAGCTGGCCGGCGACGTCCGCAACTTCTACGAAGAGGCGTCGCTCTCCCTGGTGGACGGCACGCCCTCTGCCCGTCAGGCCGAGTCCTGGTTCGTCAGCCATACACGGGCAGGCGACGTGATGCAGCGTGCACGCCTGGCCATGAAGGAGCAGGGCGCCGGCTTCTACTTCTGGTACTACCTGCTCCCGATGAACCAGCACCGGGACCCGGACGGGACGACGTGATCCCCCGGACGGCCTGACTGTGCGATTCTCGTTCACCCACCCGATGTCGGCCGGTGCCCACGACCCGAGGCTCGTCGGGCGTGACGGCCTGACCCGGCTGGCCCGGGCCGCCGAGGCCGCCGGCTTCGACGCCATCGGATTCACCGACCACCCGATGCCGGGCAGCCGCTGGCTCGCCGCAGGCGGGCACGACGCCCTCGACCCCTTCTCGGCGCTGGCCTTCTGTGCCGCAGCCACGGGTCGTCTGCGGCTCATGACCAACATCGCCGTGCTGCCCTACCGGAACCCGTTCGTCCTGGCCAAGGCTGCAGCCACGGTCGACGTGCTCTCCGACGGCCGGCTGATCCTCGGCGTCGGCACCGGATACCAGAAGGCGGAGTACAGGGCGCTGGGCGCCGACTTCGACGACCGCAACGACCTCTTCGACGAGGCGCTCGAGGCCCTGATCGCCGCCTGGACCACCGACGACCTCGCCCTCGAGGGGCGCCGGTTTGCCGCCGTCGGCAACACGGCGCATCCCCGTCCTGTACAGCAACCGCATCCACCGATCTGGATCGGCGGCAACTCGGCCCGTGCCCGTGCCCGTGTCGCCCGCTGCGGCCAGGGCTGGAGCCCGTTCCCGACGCCGGCAGCGTTGGCTGGCACGGCCAGGACAGCGGCCCTCGAGACCGTCGACGACCTGCGCCCGATGCTCGACGACCTCTGGCATCGGCTGGAGGAGGCCGGCCGTGCCGAACCGGTCGATGTGCACTTCTCCTGTCCGGCCGGCGGATCACCAGGCGACGACCGCTTCGACCCCGATGCCCACCTCGAGGGCCTGTCGGCGCTGACGGGGATCGGTGTCACCTGGATCGGGGTGACCGTCCCCGGCGACGACCTCGATCGCACGCTCGAGGTGATTCAGCGCTACGGCGAAGAGGTCATCAGCCGGGCCTGAGTGGAGCCCGGGTGCACGGTGGCCGGTTGAACCGGTCCGAGGCGACGGTTGTACTGTTGGCCGCCGGCGGGGCAGGGAACGAGACAGGGAAAGGGAGCGATGGCCACCGAGCAGGCGTTGGCAGACGAGATGGTCGACGCAGTACGGACCTGGGTCGACCGCGACGTCATCCCCAACGTCGCCGATTTCGAGTTGTCCGACGAGTTTCCGCAGGCCATGTTCGACCAGATGTGCGACTTCGGCCTGTTCGGGTCGACGATCCCCGAGGAGTACGGCGGCCTGGGGCTCGACATCACCACCTACACGCGCATCATCGAAGAGCTCTCCCGCGGGTTCATGTCGCTGGCCGGACTCCTCAACACCCACAAGATCGGCGCAGCGATGATCGGTCGCTTCGGCACCGACGAACAGCGGCAACGGTTCCTGCCCCGCATGTGCGACGGGTCGTTCCGGGCCGCATTCTCGCTCTCGGAGCCCGACGCAGGCAGCGACACCGGCGCCCTGCGCTGTCGCGCCGAACGCGACGGCGACGAGTGGGTCGTCAACGGCACCAAGATGTGGGTCACCAACGGCATGAGGTCCTCGCTCGTCATGCTGCTGGCCCGCACCCCCGACGATCGCATCACCTGCTTCCTCGTCGAAAAGGAACCCGGCGAGTCGTTCGAGGGGATCACGGTGTCGAAAAAGATCGACAAGCTCGGCTACCGCGGCATCGAGACCGTCGAGATGTCGTATGTCGACCACCGGGTCCCGCACGCCAACGTCCTCGGTGGCGACGACGGCATCGGGCACGGCCGCCAGTACGCCCTTTCGGCACTGGAACTCGGGCGCATCAACGTGGCGGCACGGGCCGTCGGGGTTGCCCAGGCCGCCTTCGATGCCGCCATGGCGTACTCGCAGCAGCGCGAGACCTTCGGCCGACCGATATTCGAGCACCAGGCCATCCAGTTCAAACTCGCCGACATGGCCACCAAGCTCCAGGCCGCACGCCTCATGACCTACGACGCCGCCCGCCGGGCCGATGCCGGCCAGCGGGTCGACTTGGAGGCCGGCATGGCCAAGCTGTTCGCCTCCGAGGCCGCCTTCGAGATCGCATCCGACGCCCTGCGCATCCACGGCGGCAACGGCTACACCACCGAGTTCCCCGTCGAGCGCTACTTCCGCGACACGCCGTTGATGATCATCGGCGAGGGCACCAGCGAGATCCAGAAGCTGGTCATCGCCCGCAAGCTGCTCGAACGCTTCCCGGTCGAGTGATCCGGGAGCCCTGTTGATGGACGACTTCCTGATGGACGACATTCCGGTTCCAGCCTGCATCGGGCCATCATGAGCGAACAGCTGGGCCAGCCCGGCATCACCAGCACCTCGATTCTCGGCAACCCCGTTCTGCGCCGCGAAGACGACACGCTCGTGCGCGGTCAGGGGCGGTTCGTCGGCAACGTCCCCCTCGAGGGTGCCCTCCATGTCCAATTCGTTCGCTCCACGGCGGCCCACGGCACCATCGGGTCGATCGAGGTCGACGATGCGTTGGCCATGCCAGGCGTCGTCGCCGTCTACACCGCCGCCGACCTCGGCCTCGACGACCGCCCGGTGCTGATGGGCTTCTACCCGGCCGAGATGGCCCGACCGTTCCTCGCCAGGGACCGGGTGCGATTCGTCGGCGAGCCGATTGCCGTCGTGGTCGCCGAAACGCAGTACCAGGCAGCCGATGCCGCCGAGACGGTCTGGGCCGACATCGAACCGCTGCCACCGGTGCTCGGGCTGTCCGACGCCCTCGACGGCGAGAACCTCCTGTTCCCCGACGTCGGCCACAACGTCGCCTTCCGCAACAGCGTCGAGGACCCGTTCGATTTCTCCGGCTACGAGGTCGTGGTCACCGAAAATATCGTCAACTCGCGGGTTGCCGCCGTGTCGATCGAACCACGGGTGGTGGCCGCAGGCATCGAAGATGGTCGCCTCACCTGCTGGGCCAGCTCCCAGGGAGCCCACAACTTCCGGAAGGCCGTCACCGATCTCCTGGGCATCGAAGGCGAGGACCTTCGGGTGTTTGTGCAGGACATCGGCGGCGGATTCGGCGCCAAGGGGGTCACCTCCGAGGAGGAGGTCATGGTCGTGCACCTGGCCCGCAAGCTGGGGCGGACCGTGCGTTGGACCGAGACCCGCACCGAGAACCTCACCGGCCACGTCCACGGCCGGGCCCAGGAGCAGAAGGTCACGATCGCCGGAACCAGCGACGGCGACATCCAGGCCTACCGCCTCGACATGCTCCAGGACTGTGGTGCCTACCCGAGATTCGGCGCCTTCCTTCCCGAGTTCACCCGACAGATGGCCAGCGGCGTCTACGACATCGAACGGGTCGAGGTCGAATACACCTCGGTCGTCACCACGACCACGCCCGTCTGCGCCTATCGGGGCGCAGGTCGCCCCGAAGCCACGGCGGCCATAGAACGGGCCGTCGACCTGTACGCCGCCGAGATCGGCATGGATCCGGCGGAGGTGCGCCGCCGCAACCTGCCGGCCTCCAGTGCCTTCCCGTTCACCAATGCCACCGGCACGGTCTACGACAGCGGCGAGTACGAAATGGTCCTCGATGCCGCCCTTGAGGCTTCCGACTACACGGGGCTGCGTGCCGAACAGCAACGACGCCGCGACGCCGGTGACAACCGCCAGATGGGCATCGGAATCTGCGTCTACGTCGAGATCACCGGCTTCGGCGGCAGCGAGTACGGCGAGGTGTCCCTGCAGGCCGACGGAACCGTGCTTGCCGTCACCGGCTCCACCCCGATCGGCACCGGTCACCTCACGACCTGGGCGATGATCGTCGCCGACCGTCTGGGGGTGCCCCTCGAAGCCGTCACCGTGTTCCACGGCGACACCGACCGGGTGCCCTCGGGTCAGCTGACCGGCGGGTCCCGGTCCGTTCAGATCGCAGGCTCGTCGATGGGTGACGCTGCCGACAAGCTCGTCGACCTGGCCCGCGATGCGGCCGCCGACCTGCTCGAGGCCGCCCCGGACGACCTGGTGCTCGACCGCGGGCGGGGCGCCTTCCACGTGGCCGGCACGCCCTCTGCTTCGCGATCATGGGCGGAGATCGCCAGCGAGGCGGCGGAGCCCCTGGTCGGCCTCTCCGACTTCGTACAGGCAGGTGCGACCTTCCCGTTCGGCGCCCACATCGCCGTCGTCGAGGTCGACACCGAGACCGGGCAGACCACGGTCGAACGGATCGTCGCCGTGGACGACGCCGGCGTCATCGTCAACCCGCTGCTGGCCGCCGGCCAGGTCCACGGTGGCCTGGCGCAGGGCATCGCCCAGGCGCTGCTCGAGGAGGTCCGCTTCGACGAGGACGGCAACCCCCAGACGTCCAACCTCGCCGACTACCCGGCCATCTCGATGATGGAGGTGCCCAGCTACGAACGTTCGTTCACCGAGACCCCGACGCCCCTCAATCCGCTGGGCGCCAAGGGGATCGGCGAGGCGGGCAGCATCGGCTCCACGGCGGCGGTGCAAAGTGCTGTGGTCGATGCCCTGGCCCCGTTCGGCATCCGGCACCTCGACATGCCGCTCACCCCTGAGCGGATCTGGTCGGCGCTGCAGGCGTCGGGCGCCTGAGTGGAAGTGGCTGCGACAGGAAGTGGCGTCGGGGACGACGCCCCGCTGACCATCGAGAAGGCAACGGCAGTCCTCACGGGACCCGGCGGCTTGTTCGAGGTCACTACCGGGGAGGTCCTCGGGGAGCCGATGCAGGTGTTCGCCAACCGGCCCGGGTCCGTCCGGGACCTGCTGGTCAACGGCTCGCAGAAGGGTGACGCCGAGTACGCCGTGTTCGACGATGCCGGCACGCGCAGGGTGCTGACCTATTCGGGAACCCGGTCCCGGGTGGCTTCGCTGGCGGCGGCCCTCGTCGACCGCGGCATCGGCCACGGCGACCGGGTGGCCGTGCTGGCTGCCAACTGCCCTGAGTACCTCATCCTGTTCTGGGCCTGTGCCTCGTTGGGTGCGGTGACGGTCTGCTGCAACGGGTGGTGGACCCGCAGCGAGATCGAGTTCGCCCTCGCCCACACCCGACCGTCCCTGCTGGTCGCCGACCGGCGTCGTCTGGCAAGGCTCGAGGGCACCGATCCGGATATGCCGGTGCTGGTCGTCGAGGACGACATCGCCGACCTGGTCGGCCTGCATCCGGACGCCGACCTGCCGGACGGGCCCATCGCCGAGGACGACCCTGTCGTGATCCAGTTCACATCCGGGACGACAGGTCGGCCCAGGGCGGCGATGGTCAGCCACCGGAGCTTCGTCAGCTTCGTCCTCGCCATGTTCGCCATCGGCGCACGCGAGATGCTCCTTCGGGGCGTCGAGCTGGGATCGGCCGGACCCCCCGGCCCCCGCCTGGCGGTGTTCCCCCTGTTCCACCTCTCCGGCATGCAGAGCACGGCCGTGGCGGGCATGGTCTCCGGCCAGAAGTCCGTGTGGCCGATGGGCCGCTTCGACCCTGCTGCCGTGATCAGGCTGACGGAGGTCGAGGGCATCGCCATGTGGACCGGTACCGCCACCCACATCCTCCGACTGCTCGACGAGCCGGGGGTCGCCGACCTCGATCCGACGCAACTCACCCAGGTTGCGGTCGGTGGCTCGGCCAGCACGCCGGAGCTGATCCGGGCCACCGAGCAACGGTTCCCGCACCTGGTGGGCACCTTCGGCTCCGGCTACGGGCTCACCGAGTCGGGCGGCCTCGTCAGCCATGCGACCAACGCCATACTCCGTGTGGCTCCCGACAGCGTGGGCTATCCGTTGCCCACGGTCGAGGTCAGGATCGTCGACGATGTGGGCGAGGACCTGCCCGACGGGGAGAACGGCGAGATCTGCGTGCGCAGCCCGCTGGTGATGCTCGGCTACTGGGACGATCCGGCGGCGAACGAGGCGGCGTTCCTGCCGGGCCGCTGGTTGCGCACCGGTGACTTCGGGCGCATGGTCGACGGCCGCCTCCACATCGCCTCACGCCTCCGGGACCTGATCCTGCGGGGTGGGGAGAACGTCTACCCGGCCGAGGTAGAGCAGCGCATTGAGGAGCACCCGGCGGTCGCCGAGGTGGCGGTACACGGTGTCGACCACCCGATGCTCGGTCAGGAGGTCAAGGCGGTGGTGGTCCTGCGTCCGGGAGCCGACGCCTCGGCCGACGAGATCATGGCCTTCTGCGCCGAGGCGATCGCCTACTACAAGGTGCCGACGGTTGTGGATTTCCGGGATGAACCGCTGCCCCGCAACGCCACCGGCAAGGTCGTGAAAGCGGTGCTCACCGGCGACGCCGAGAACACGTTCTTCGAGGAATAGGCGCCGGTGGACAGGCATCGAGGCTCGGCCGCCGATGGTAGGCAAGGGGTCAGGCCTGCTCGACATTTGCAAGTGCAGCGTCGACGAGGACCGTTGCCCACCGGACGCAGCGCTGGGCGACCGCCCTGCTGGCCGGCGCCGGATCGGATTCGGCTCGGGCCTTGTTGGCGACGAGCCTCCGGTAGGCCTCTACACATCGTTGCCCGTCAGGGGTTCCGACCAGCAGATCACCTACATATCGTTGCCCGTCAGGGGTTCCGACCAGCAGGTCACCGCTGGCCGACTGGTCGGTGCCGGCTGCACGGACGCCGCGGTGGTGGGCGCAGAGGGCGTCTGCCGCATTGATGCCTGCGTGTACGGCGTTGCCTGCTGCGGCGTTCCAACGGTCGTCGTCGAGACAGAAACCTGCAGCGGCGAGGTACTCGAGTGCCATTCCGAGAAACCGGCGGGCATCAGCGGTTGTGGCGGGAACCGTCCTGATCCGTTGTCGGTTCATGGCTGGACAGCAATTCCTCGAGCCTGCTGCCAAATACGTGCCGCCCCTGGATGACGATGTCGTTCCACAGGGGTGTTGTCCTCGACGTGAGGCGATCGTGCGCCTCGGTCTCGCCGGCCTGCACCACCTCGACACTGTTGGCGACGAGGTCGCCGACGGACCGGCGCCAGGCATTGATCGATGAGAGCCATGGGTCTGCAGACGGGTCGACGTTGTCGGCATGGATGACGAGAACATCGATGTCGCTCCCGGCGTGCGATGTACCGCGCGCGACCGAACCGAAGATCGTGATGTTGACCGGAGTCGGTTCGATCGCATCCGCCGACTCGGCCATTCGATGTATGAGCCGATCGGTGACGAAGCGGAGGTCGAGCAGTGCGGTGGCGACCAGAGTGCCGTGGGCGAGGCGGTAGAGGGCAGCCGGGGGCACATCTCGGCGATCCACGACCCCGAGTTCGGTGAGGCGTCGGAGGACGCGCCAGGTCTGGGATGGTGAGGTGCCGGCCTGTGCAGCGATCCGCCGACCGGTGTACTCCTCGTCGGATCCGGCCAGGAACTGGAGGACGCGCCCCTGTACCCCGGGGAACAGTGCGGTGAGGGGGCGGCTGAGGTCCATCGTGCCATTGTACTGAAATAAGAAACAGTTGTCTCACAAACCAGTACATCATCGAGGTGGAGCGTCGGTCGTTCATGGCGCCGAACCTGAGCAGCGCCTGTGACAGCCCCGGTGGGAACGCAGCGCTTTCCCTCGGGTTGGGGCCGCCTTCAGGTCCGGGATACCGCCTCGGTCAGCACACGGAGCTTCGTGAGCGCCAGGCCGCGGCCCAGGTAGCCGAGGCCACAGTCGGGGGCGGCCACCAGGCGTTCCCGGTCGATGTGGCGCAACGCCTCGGCCAGGCGGGCAGCCACCTCGTCGACGGTCTCGACCCGGCTGCGGGCGATCGCCACACAACCGAGGATCACGGTCGTGTCCCGGAAGCGGGGGAGCAGGTCGGCAAGGTCGTTGGGACGGTGGGCGTCCTCGATGCTGAACCGGTCGATCGGCGCCGAATCCACGCCCTCGGCGATCTCGAGGTAGGCCGACGGCGGCGCCTTTTCGTAGTCGTCGTCGTCGAGGTGGCGGGGGTAGCCGCAGCAGCAGTGCACTGTGCGGGTGACCGTGTCGGGTACGTCCGCGAAGCAGGCGGCCAGGGCGTCGATTCCGAAGGCGAGGGCGTCGTCGACCCGCCGGGCGAACACCGGCTCGTCGACCTGGATATGGGTGCAGCCGGCGTCGGCCAGGGCAAGCACCTCGGCGTTGATCGCCACGGCCAGGTCTGCGACCAGGGCCGCCCGGTCGCCGTAGTGCCGGTCGACGACCGTGTCGGTGATGGTCAGCGGCCCGGGGATCGTGACCTTGACGGGATGGTCGGTCGACGCCTGGGCGACCCGCCAGTCGTGGGGCAGGAACGACTCCGTGGCGGCGACGGGGCCCACGATCACCGGGAGTACGACCGGCAGAACGCCCCGGATCGTCTCCTCGGCCCGGTGCTCGAAGTCGAAGCCGGTGAGGTGCCGGCAGTGGTAGTGGACGTAGTTCTCGCGGCGCACCTCGCCGTCGGTGACCACGTCGATCCCGGCATCCACCTGGTCGACGATCACCTCGGCTGCGGCCCGTGCGAACAGGGCCTCTGCGTCGTCGCCGGCTGCTGCCATCTCGTCGGACCAGCGGGCGGCGTAGTCCAGGTCGGACAGGTCGAACCAGTCGGATACCGGCACGTAGTCGGGCTTGGGAAAGGCGCCGATGACGGTGGTGGGCAGGGGTGTGGGATGGGCAGGCGCCATGGGCGAGCACCGTAGTCCCAACCCGGTTGCGCCGGAGGGCGTGTGGGAGGCTGCGATCATGAGTACACGCACGAACCCCTATCTCGAAGGGTCGATGGCGCCGGTAACCGACGAGGTGACCGCCTTCGACCTGCCGGTCACCGGAACGATCCCCGCCGAACTCGAAGGCCGCTGGCTGCGCAACGGCCCGAATCCCCGCAGTGCAGTCGATCCGGCCACCCACCACTGGTTCCTCGGCGACGGCATGGTCCACGGCGTGCGCCTACGGGGCGGGAAGGCCGAGTGGTATCGCAACCGGTGGGTACGGGGCGCCAAGATCGCCGCCGAACTCGGCGAGGACCCGCCGGCGGGCACCTCCTACGGAGACCGCGACTTCGGTCCCAACACGGCGGTAGGTGGGTTCGCCGGCAAGACCTGGGCGATGGTCGAGGCCGGCACCACCCCCATGACCCTCACCTACGAACTCGACACCATCGGCTACGACGGCTTCGACGGCACCCTGCCCGGTGGCTTCACCGCCCACCCCAGGTACGACCCTGCGACGGGTGAACTCCATGCGGTCTGCTACGCCTACCCGGACCAGATCGACCGGGTACAACACGTGGTCGTCGGCAGCGACGGTCGGGTCGCCAGGGTGACCGAAGTTCCCGTCGACGGCATGCCGATGATCCACGACATGTCGCTGACGTCCCGGTACGCCCTCGTCTACGACCTGCCGGTGTGCCTCGACATCGAGGACGCCGTGGGCGGCAACCCGTTCCCGTTCGCCTGGAACCCGGACCACGCCGCACGGGTCGGGCTACTGCCACGCGACGGGACCGCCGACGACATCGTCTGGTGCGAGGCGCCGCAGTGCTACGTGTTCCACCCGGCCAACGCCTACGACGCCGACGACGGCACCGTCGTCGTCGACCTCTGCCGCTACGACCGGATGTTCGACGGTGACCGCAACGGTCCGGCCGGCGACAGCGCACCGACCCTCGTGCGCTGGGTGGTCGATCCGGCCACCGCGACCGTTTCCGAGACCCGGGTCGCCGACGGCCACCACGAGTTCCCGACCCACGATCCCCGGGTGGGCACGCGCCGGCACCGCTACGCCTATACCGCTGACGGGATCGCCCTGGGGCCGACCCAGCGGGTCGACGTCGAGACCGGCGAGATGGTCCGCCACGACCACGGCGAGGGACGCTTCGGCGCCGAACCGCTGTTGGTGCCCAAGGACGGATCCACCGAGGAGGGCGTCGGCTGGGTGCTGGTGTGCGTCAACGACCGGGCCGGCGGGCCGGCCGAGTTGGTGGTGCTCGACGGCGAGGACATGGTCGCCGACCCGGTGGCCCGCATCCACCTGCCGCAACGGGTGCCCGACGGGTTCCACGGCAACTGGGTCCCCGACACGTCGGTGCCTCCTGCATGAATTCGCGCGAGTGGGCACAGTCCGAGCGGCACGCCCTCTGTGACCTGATGGACGCGGTCGGCCCCGCCGCCCCGACCCTGTGCGGAGGCTGGACAGTCGCCCACATGGCCGCACACCTGGTGGTACGTGAGCGCCGTCCCGACACCGGCCCGGGCCTGGTCCTGTCGGGGGCGCCCGCCCGGCACACCGCCCGGGTCACCAACCGGCTCGCCGAGAGCGGGGACTTCACGCAGTTGGTTGACCGTGTCCGGCGTGGCCCGCCTCTGCTCCTGCGGTCTGCCGACGGGGCCATGAACCTGGTCGAGTTCGTGGTGCACCACGAGGACGTGCGGCGCGCCGGCGACGGTTGGGCGCCGCGATCCGACATCGACGGTCTCGAAGCGCTGCTGTGGGCACGGCTCGACAAGGGGGCGAAGTTGATGTGCCGTCGGCTGGTCGATGTCGACCTCACGCTCGCTCGCCCGACCGGCGAGACGATCCACGTCGGCAAGGTCGGCCGCCCGGCGACCCTCACCGGCGGGCCGGTCGAGTTGGTCAACTTCCTGTTCGGCCGCCGCGACCGGGTAGAGGCAGAGGTGGCCGGCGACGAGGGCGCCGTCCACGAACTGCAGACGGGCCACCTCGGGATCTGAATCTCAGTCCGCGTAGCCGCCCTTGCGGAGGGCGTGCTCCAGCATGGCGGGCCGGCCGGCGATGATCCCGTCGATGCCGAGGTCCAGCAGTTCCGCGTAGAAGGTGCCCTCCTCCTGGTCGGCCGAGTTGGGCCACACCCAGACCTCGACCCCGGCCTCCTCGACCGCATCGAAGAAGGCGTCGATGAGCACCGGGACGCCCTCGTACTCGGGCGGCACCTGCACGACCGGGTGGTCGCCCAGCGTCTCGCCGCCGAGGATCCAGGCGATCATCTCGTCGGTGCCGGGGCTGGTGGCGACATCGGGGGCGGCCTCCTTGAAGGCGGCGACCACGTCACTCGAAAACGACACCACGACCACCGAGCCACGGCGGTCGAGGGCGTCGAGGTCGGCCACCAGGGCGGCGATGGCGGCAGCGCTGTTCTCGCCCCGGTTCTTGATCTCGACGTCGAGGGCGAGCGTCGGGAACGCCTCGGCGACCGATCGGAACGTCTCGATCCGGAAGTCGTCGGCGGTGAAGCCCTCGGGCGGTTCGACGGCTCCGGTGCGGACGCCCCGGAACGGGTAGTCGGCGTCGGCCAGTTCCCGACAGGGCCAGCAGGTGGGCGACCACCACCAGGCGTTGTCGAGTTCCTGCAGTTCGGCGACGGTCATGTCGACGACGACTCCCTCGCTGCCGGTCGTCCCGAACACGTCAGCGTCGTGGTGCACGACGAGCACCCCGTCGGCGGTGATCTGCAGGTCCATCTCGAGCAGGTCGACGCCGGCCTCGGCGGCGCTCCGGAAGGCGTACATGGTCGAGTGCGGGTGGTCCTGGTCGCCGCCGGCATGGGCCAGGTTGAGGGGACGGTCGAGTGCCAGCAGCTCGTCGATCGTGGGAGGCGCAAGCGTCGTGGTGGTGGTTGTGGGAGCCAGCGTGGTGCTTGTGGTCGTGGGGGCCGGCGTCGTGGTGGTTGGGGTGACCGTCTCCCCACCGCCGCAGGCAGAAGCAAGGAGTGCTACGACCAGAAGCGTGCGCAGTGTCAGCATGGTGTGACCGTAACCCGGACGGTGGCATCGTGGAGAGGTGAGCCCCCGACACAGCCCTCGACACAGCCCTCGACATGACGCGCTCGTGGTGTGCCCGCCGGGCCTCGAGGACCTGGTGGCAGCTGAGATCGCAGGCCTCGGCGCCAGGCGCACCCGGGTGCACAAGGGTGCGGTGGCGACCGACCTCACCTCACGCCAGCTCTACGCCGCCAACCGGTCGCTGCGCTGCGCCACGCGGGTGCTGGTGCGGGTGGCCGGGTTCACCGCCCGCTCGTTCTCCGACCTCGAGCGCCGCCTCGGCGAGGTCGACTGGGCGCCATGGCTGGCTGACGGAGCCCGGCCCGCCTACCGGGTCACCTCCCGGGGCTCGCAGCTCGTCCATACAAGAGCGATTGAAGAACGGTTCGCCGCCGCCCTGGGGGCCGGCCACCCCGAAGGACCGGAGCAACTGGTCGTGGTCCGGGTTTCCCGTGACCGGTTCACGGTCAGCGTCGACTCGTCGGGGGCGCCACTGCACATGCGGGGCTGGCGGCAGGCGACGGCGAAGGCGCCGCTGCGGGAGTCGGTGGCCGCCGGGATGCTCCTCGCCGCCGGCTGGGGCCCGACGACACCGCTGATCGACCCGATGTGCGGTTCGGGAACCATCGCCATCGAAGCGGCGCTGCTCGCCGCCGGTCGGGATCCGGGAGCAGATCGCCCCTTTGCGTTCCAGCAGTGGCCCTCGTTCGAGCCGGGTACCTGGGCCAGCGTGACGGCGACCCAGGAGAACCCGGTCGCTACCTGTCCGGCGATCATCGGCAGCGATCGGGACGCCGGTGCCATAGGGGCCGCCCGGTCGAATGCCGAGCGGGCAGGCGTCGCCGACCTGGTCGAGTTCCGACAGGCGCCCATTTCCGACCTCGAGGCGCCGGACGGTGGCCCCGGGTACCTGATCACGAATCCACCGTGGGGCGGCCGGATCTCGCCGGGTGGCGACCTGCGCAACCTCTACGCCACACTCGGAAATGTTGCTGCAGAACGTCTTCCAGGTTGGGGGATCGGCGTGCTCGCCGCTGACAGGGACCTTGCCCGTCAGGTGCGCCCCGGGCTCACCGAGACCCTGCACCTGGACCTTGGCGGCCAGCGGGCGGTCTACCTCACCGGGCCTCTGGGTTCAGCGAACGAAATGTCATGACGGCGATGACTGTGCGTACGTATTCGGAGCAGTGATTCAATTATATTATTATAATTATCTTCCGGGGGAGAAGTTCTGATAGAGAGGTTGAAAATGGAAGGTTGAAAATGGAAGGTTGAAAATGGAAGGTTGAAAATGGAAGGTTGAAAATGGAAGGTTGAAAATGGAAGGTTGAAAATGGAAGGTTGAAAATGGAAGATTGAAAATGGAAGGTTGAAAATGGAAAATTGAAAATGGAAGTACGCCATGTCGCGGTGTGCATCTTTGTTGCGGGACTTGTTGTTGGTATCTCAGGTGTGAATCATCACGCGGGAGCGAGTTCCATCCGGGACGACGATTGGCAACTGAATCCGGTGAGTCAGTTTACGCCTTCCTTCGAGGAGGTCATGTATACGCAGGATCGAGGGATCGCCATTGGCCAGGCAATCGAGGAGATCGAGGCCCGAGAAAGGCTCCGGCCGATTCTCGACATGGCGGAGTCGCTGCCGGGGTTCGCTGGAGCGTGGATCGATCGATCCAGCGGCCTCGTTCTCGTCGTTCGCTTTGCCGGCGACGTTCCGACGGAGATAGCCGACGCTGGTCGAGGATTGCCGGTTGATTCTCGGGGATGAGCGAGTTTCTCGATTCGATCCCTGATGCGACAGCAATCCACCCTGCGTGAGGATCTGCTGGCCCACGGGTTCACGGACCTCGTCAGTGGAATCGATTTGTTTACCGGAAACCTCGAGGTGACCGTCCAGGTACCCAGTGGCCAGCGAGCGCCCAGAGGGCTTGTTCCTGACTCTGTTCTGGCTTCCAATGTCAGCCTGCTCGTCGAGTCTCAATCAATTGGGAGAGACGAACACACGTATGTAGGCGACTCATTGGTCGACGATGATGGTGTCTTCCGGTGCACCACCGGATTCGTGGTCACGGATGGTTCTGAAGATGGCGTCCTGACCACTGGCCATAGTCCCAATGAGCTCAACTATCAGGAGAACAGTGGCAACACCTACGACGCGCTGTTCAAGGCGCAGTACAAGGGCTACTACGGCGACTACCAATGGCATACAACGTCACATACGGGATTCAACAAGTACTATTTCAATGACACAGTTCGGCGGTCTGTGTCTGCCATCGGTGGGGCGCCGGCGGTCGATGACTACCGGTGTTTTCACGGTGAGGCCAGTGGCGGCAACTCGTGTGACTACGTGTGCATGACGATGGTCAATGTGGTCCGTGATGGAGTCTCCTACGAACGACTGGTCGCCATGGACTCAGACAACACGATAGGCGGGGGTAGTGGAGGCCCGTGGTTCTCAGGTTCGACTGCCTGGGGTATCCACAAGGGCGATGAAACGATGGGTGGAACAGTTCGCAACATCTGGTCGCAGGCTCGGTTCGTCAACGCTGCACTGGGCGTCACCATCCGAACGTCATGAAGGTCGTTCCGACGTTGATGCTTCTCTCGGTGGCGGTCATTGGCACGTTCGCCTGCACGGGTGGAGCGTCCACAACGCCTGAAGGTCAGCGCACCGACATCACGTCACCGTCTGGATCGACACGAGGCCCGGATGGTGGTCCAATCGAGCGCCATCTGGCCAAGGCGGCCGACTGGGGTCCACTCGCGGTGACGGAACCGGGGAACTGGTACGGCAGAGATGATGTCGGAGCCTCGATCTGGATCGACGGCGAGATCGCCATCGGCGTGCAGTGCGTCACGGTGCGCGATCGAGAGAACGGCGCCGAGCACACGCTGCTGTGGCCCGCCAGTCTGATCACCTGGAATCCGGAAGATCGGGTCATCAGATTCTGGGATGGGGAGGAGTACCTCGAACTCCGAAACGGCAGTCGGGCACACTTCGGCATGGACCTACTTCCGTATGGAGTCTGGATCGCCGAGCCCGACGCCTCGTGTCCACCTGCCCTGGGAAGATGATGTACGCCCGTCCCGGCTGAGGTGCCCCGTTTCGCGGTGCTCTGCCTCTGCGTACGTTCGGTCGGCCCGACCGGAAGCTAGGCCAGGCGGCTCAGCTGACGACGATGGTGGCGGTCATGTCGGGGTGGAGGGCACAGAAGTACGTGTAGGGGCCGGGCTCGGGGGTCTCGAACTCCCAGTTGTCGCCGGGGGCGAGCAGCCCGGAGTCGAACGAGTCGAGGTCGGGGTCGTCGGGGGTGCCGGCGCTGATTGTGTGGGGGACCGAGTCGCTGTTGTTGAAATACACGCTCTGTCCGACGTCGACTTCGATCTCCATTTCGAATGCGAAGTCGGTAATCAGCGTCTGGCGTGCGCCTTCGGGGAAGTCGCTGCCCTGCACCATGGCAGCCGAACGCATCGTCGGGTTGTCGAGGAAGGGGGCCACCGAGGAGTTCCACATCGAAAACACACCCAGCTGGTTGTCGTGTCCGGGGTCGACCCAGGCGTGGAGCATCCAGCCGATTGCTTCGTTGAAGTTCCCCCCGGTTTCAGCGCACTCTGCTTCGGTGACGAACAGGTCCCTGCCGGTATTGCGACCACGACAGATGTTGAAGTGGCTGTGCCAGTTGTCGAGGTCGCCGCTGAAGCCTTCAGGGTGCTCGGTGCCGATGACGTAGGGCGGAAGGATGAAGGCGGTGCCGACCAGTTGCATCGGGTCGCCATCCCATGTGCCGTTGACGCACTGACCGACCCGACCGCTGGGCAGGGTGTCGTCGGCCAATGCGTACATCAGGATCTGCGGGCGTCCGGGGTCGAAGCCAGCGTTGATGTTCTCCAGGTTGTAGAGGTGTGCTCCCATGTTGGCGGTCTGGGTGCGATCGGAGACGTGTCCGGCGGCGCACGTCGTGTTGATGTCGCGGTGTTTTTCCATGTAGGCGTTCAGCTCGTTGAGTTCGTCGACGAGTGCGGCCAACTCCTCGGAGGTGAGCGAGAGTTCCTCAGGAATCGGGTCGCCGCTCTCGAGCAGATCAACGAGTTCCAGGTAGGAGCAGGGAAGTTCGAAATCCTGACAGCGGACCTGATCGCCGATCGGCCCCTCGACCAGCGTCGGGACCACGCCGGCTGAGGTCTCGCGGAAGACGTAGCGGGTGTAACCGGGGGCGCCGCCGGCCTGTGGGTCCAGATCGTTGGGAAGGCTCCAGGCGGCGTCGGCCTGCTTGAACCCCGCTGCCTGAGCAACGTATTCCTGTAGCTGCTCTGCTGTTCGCACGGCGTGGATGTCAACCGTGGTGGTTGGGGGAAGCGTGGTGGTGGGAGGGAGCGTGGTGGGTGGGAGCGTGGTGGGTGGGAGCGTGGTGGGTGGGAGCGTGGTGGGAGGAGCCGTGGTGGGTGGGAGCGTGGTGGACAGGCTCTGTGGCGACGAGTCGGAGGCGCAGGAGACAGCCAGCAGGATCCCGATCACCAGCAGGACGAGGCGCAGGTTCGGCACGGGTACAAGTCTTCCAGACGGGACCAGCATCGTCAGGCCGGGATCTTCAGACCAGCATCGCCGGAGCGATCTGGTAGTCGGGGTCGACCGTGCGGGGCCCCTCCCGGCGGGCCAGGGCGGCCTCGATGGCCGGGGCCAGGCGCTCCTGCTTGGCAGCCACGTGCGCGGGATCGCGCTCTTTGAACTCGGGCATGACCTCTCTGGCGAACAACTCCATCGACTCGCAGATGTCCTCGTGGCGGTTCCGTCCGGCCTGGCTGATGAAGATCACCTGGTCGATGCCGGCCTCCTCGTACTGTCGCATCAGCGGCCGGATCTGGTCGGGGGTGCCGATCGCCCCGCGCAGAGACAGCACGCCTTCGTCCCCCTTGAGCTGGGCGCGGAGTTCGACGTTCTTCTGCGCCGCCGTCGCACGGTCGAAGCCAAATGCACTGCGGTTCTTCTCGAACTCGGCCCACACGTCGGTGACGCCGGGCTGGTGCTGTCCGTAGACGTAGAAGTGGCCCAGTGAGTACCCGAAGAAGTGGACACCGTCGATGCCCCGGTCGATTGCCGTCGCCTCGTCCTCGTGGCACATCAGCGGCAGGACGCTCGCCATGTTTGCGTTGACGGCGAAACCGGCCGGAACGCACTCGTCGGAGGCAAGCGTGTCGTAGTAGTCGTCGACCCAGAACTTGGCCTCGTCGGGCTCGACGAAGGCGAAGGTGAGCGCCCCCACACCCTTCGTGGCCGCCAGGTGGATCGTCTCGCGCTGGCTGCAGGCCACCCACAGCGGAGGATGCGGTTTCTGGAACGGCTTCGGTACCACGTTGCGGGCGGGCATCTGGAGATGCTCTCCGTCCCAGCCGGCGAACGGCTCCTCGACCATCATCCTCGTGGCGGCCTCGATGTGGTCGAGCCACTGCGCCCGCTTGGTTGCACGGTCGACTCCGAAACCATCGAGCTCGGCGTTGGACGACGATTCGCCGGTGCCGAACTCGACCCGCCCGTCCGAGAGAAGGTCGAGGGTGTTGATGCGCTCGACGACCCGTGCCGTGTGGTTGTAGCCGCCGGGCAGCAGGACGATGCCGTGGCCCAGGCGAATGTTGGTTGTGCGCTGGCTGGCGGCGGCCAGGAACACCTCGGGGGCGGAACTGTGGCTGTATTCCTCGAGGAAATGGTGCTCGACCTCCCAGACGTGGTCGAAGCCCAGCCGGTCGGCCAACTCGACCTGGTCGAGGGCGTCCTTGAGCAGCTTGTGCTCGTCGCCGTCTTCCCAGGGCCGGGGGATCTGATGCTCGTAGAAGATTCCGAATTTCATATGCAAACCTTAGGTGGGATACCTCGCCCGTACAGGATCGGACGCAGATGGGCGCCTACGATCGGTGTGAGCCTTGAGAGGGGAGCAGACGGTGCAACGCAGAGTGGTGATGGTGGTCGGCGTGGTCGTCGTTGTTGCGGCCGCTGTCTGGTTCTTCGTGCTGCGCGACACCTCTCCGCCGCCACCCGATCTCGGCAGCGCCGCCGCAGTGGCCGCCGCAGCCCAGACCACCACGGCCCCGCCCGCCACCACGCTTGCGCCCACCACCACGGCCCCGCCCGCCGCCACTTCGACCACGGCCCCGCCCGCCGCCACTTCGACCACGGCCCCGCCCGCCACCACGCTTGCGCCCACCACCACGGCCCCGCCCGCCACCACGCTTGCGCCCAACACCACTGTTCCAGCCGTCGAGGCCCTCTCCGGCACATGGACCGTCGACACGACCATCGGGTCGTTCTCCGACTTCACCAGTTCCTACGTCGGCTTCCGGGTAGACGAGGAGTTGGGCCAGGGAATCGGCAGCACCACGGCGGTGGGTCGCACCCCGGTCGTGTCCGGGACCTTCGAACTCGACGGGGCCACGCTGGTAGCGGCTGCGATCGTCGCCGACCTGTCCAAGATCCGCACCGACCGTTCCGGAAGGGACAACAAGGCCAGGCAGGCTCTCGACACCGGCAACCATCCGGAGGCGACCTTCACCCTGGTCGGCCCCGTCGACCTCGGTGATCTGCCCGTAGATGGTGCCGAGATAGCGGTGGCCGCTCCCGGGACCCTCACGATCAGGGGCGTCACCAACGACGTCGAGATCGACCTGGCCGCCACGCTCGTCGGCGAGATCGTGACCGTCGTCGGTACCTTCGACATCGTCTTTTCCGACTACGGCATCGAGGCGCCCTCCGCTCCGATCGTCGTGTCGGTCGAGGACCACGGGGTCGTCGAGATCCAGTTGTTCCTGACGCGCTAGACGTTGGGACCATCACCGGACCCCGATCACGGGGGCACGTCAGGACCCCTGCACCGTCGGCCTTTCGGGACGTTCGCCCCGCTGCGCCACGTGGCGTTCGCACGGTTCCTGCTGGCGAACACGACCAGCACCGTGGGCCAGTTCCTGCAGGGGCTGGCGGTGCCCTTCCTCATCAACCAGATGACCGACTCGAACACCTGGGTCGGAGCTGCAGCATTCGCCTCACTGATCCCCGCCGTCGTGACGACGCCGATCTCGGGGACCCTCGCCGACCGGATCGACCGCAAGCGGATACTGCTGGTGGCCTATGTCCTGCAGGGATGCATCACCGGTGGCCTGCTGGTGCTCCACCAGGCCGACCTGCTCACACCATGGCGGATCATCGGGCTGCTCCTGGCCTCCGGAGCCGTCGCCGGCTTCCAGTGGGCGCCCATCCAGAGCCTCAGCGCCGTGCTCGTGCCCCGGGAGGTTCTGCCCCAGGCGATCCGACTGCTGTCGATCTCCTTCACGGTCGGACGATCGGTCGGTCCGGCGGCAGCGGCGCTGATACTGGCGTTCGCCGGTCCGGGACTCGCCTTTGCCGGGACCGCGACCTGTTACATGGTCGGACTCCTGCTGCTCTCCTCCGTGCGTTGCCACTGGGAACCCGACGAGGTGTCCGAACCATTCTTCGCCCAGTTCCGGGCGGGCATCGACTACGTCCGGGCCAACTCGTCGATCCGACTGGCGCTGCGCCTCTCGTTCCTGATGGCCTTCCTCGGTGCGGCCTTCGCCTACTCCCTGACGGCAAGCGTGGCGGACGACCTGTTCGGCGCCGGCGGTGGAGGCCTCGGAGCGCTGGCCATGATGCTGGGCTTCGGTTCAGTGCTGGGCGGCATCTACATCTCGGGGCCCGGAGGGCAGGTGCGACGTTCGCGCCTCGAGGCGGCCGTCGCCCTGCTCTTCGCCTTCGGCATGCTCATCGTTACCGCCACGCCATGGCTGTACGTCGGCTTCATCGGCTATTTCGTCATGGGAATGGCGCACATGCTCCACGGCGTCACCGTGAACACGGCGCTCCAACTGCAACTGGACGAGGAGTACCGCGGTCGCGTCATGTCCGTGTGGCTGGTCGCCCTGCTCGGAGGACTGCCCCTGGGCTCCTTTGCGGGCGGCGTACTCGGCGACCTCCTCGGGATCCGCTGGGTGATGCTGGGCTACGCCGTGCTGCTGGCCGGCATGATCGGCAGCATGGTGCGAGGTGCCGGCCTCGGCCTGCTCGACGAGGTGGGATCCGAGGCCTGAAATTTTCAGGTTTGGGGCAAGTTGACATTCGCGCTTGCCGAATCGACCTGAAATCGGGGAGAATGGCGGATTCCATGAAGGAGACAGACTGTGACCGACCCGACCGAAGCCTCCGAGCGACTGCTCGAGGCTATGACAGCGCTTGAGGACCTTGCGCAGGTGAGCACGCCCGCGCAGGCGGCCGAGGACCTGGATCCGATCGTCCTGCAGGCGTTCTGGCGCGAGTGGCCACACGCGAGCGTCTGGGCGGGCACGCTGTGGCGGGTGCTGAACCGGGACCTCGAGCAACCGGCAACCCAGCAGAGCGACCCCGAACTCGATGAAGTGGGAGGAACCGGCTGATGGTCCAGGTACGTGAGGTGATGTCCTCCGATGTCGCCACCGTTGCATCCGATGCATCGGTCGCCGATGCAGCGAAGTGCATGGTGAAGGGCGGCTTCGGTTCCGTGATCGTCGTACACGGGAAGATGCTCGTCGGCATCCTCACCGAGCGCGATGTGCTACGGGCCGCCGCCGAAGAGATCGACCTTTCCGCTGCTTCGGTCGAGGCCTACATGACCCCTGATCCGGACACAGCCGAACCCGGCCTCGAGACCGAGGACGCTGCCGGGTTGATGCTGTCACGCGGCTTTCGCCACCTGCCTGTCACCGAAGGTGGTGACCTTGTCGGCATCGTCAGCCTGCGCGATGTCCTCAGCGCCCGCATCGGGCGTCGCTGACCAGACCTGTCAGACCGGCCACCTGCAAGGTTCGGCTCCCATGGTGCTGAACCCACAGGAGCGGGCGCACCGCACAAGCGACTCCTGGACCGCAGGGCCCGTCTATTCGCTGGTCAGGGGACTCGTCCGCTGTCTTCTATGGCCGTATTTCCGGGTTCGCACAACTGGTCGCGAACACATCCCGGCCACCGGTCCGGTCATCCTCGCCCCGGTGCACCGCTCGAACCTGGATTCGTTCCTGCTGTCGCCGCTGACCCGCCGCCGCCTGCGTGCTCTGGCAAAGGTCAGCCTGTTCAAGGTGCGACCGCTGGCCTGGTTCCTGGCGTCGTTGGGCGCATTTCCGGTCCGACGCGAGGCGGCCGACCGGGAGTCGCTGCGCGCAGCCCGGGACCTGCTTTCCGTGGGCAACCTGCTGCTCGTGTTCCCCGAGGGAACCAGGCATGACGGGCCGCAGATTGCAGAACTCTTCGACGGCACCGCCTGGTTGGCCGCCAAGTCCGGCGCAAAAGTCGTACCGGTCGGTGTCGCCGGGAGCGGCGAGGCGATGCCGACGGGTGCGAGGTTCCCCAAGCCGCGCGCCGTCAGGATCGTGGTACATCCCCCCCTGGAACCGCCTGCCCCCGGGGCTCGCAGGAGCGTGCTCAGGGAATGGACGGCCAACCTGGGGTCGTCCCTTCAGGCCGCCCTCGACGAGGCGAATGCCGCTCTCTGATCCAGGGATCCGACAAGAGCGAATAGCGCTCGGGAGCGGAACCCGTGCGAAGGTACGACGGTGGACCATCAGGTGCGAAACGGTCGGGCGGCAGCGACGTTCGCCGTCTCCCTCATGGCGTTCGGTCCGATCATCGTCAAGATCTCGGACCTTGCCTCACTGCGCTTCGTCTTCTGGCGACTGGCCGCTGCGTTGGTCGTCTACCTGGCGTACCTCGTCGCCAGCGGCAGTCGCCTGACGATCGCAGCGCTTCGCACATCGTTCTGGGGCGGGCTCCTCTTCGGCCTCAACATGGTCCTGTTCGTCACGTTCATGCGCCGTACCAGCGCGACCCATGCGGTCGTCATGGGCTCGTTGCAACCCATCGTGCTGTTGGGAGTCGCAGGACCGCTGTTCGGCGAGCGCCCCCGCCGGTCGCTCTATCTCTGGTCGCTGCTCGCCATTGGCGGCGTGGTCCTGTCATTGCAGGGTGGTGATCCCAGCGGCGTGGCAACCGTCGAAGGGGATGTGATGGCGTTTTTCGGGATGTTGCTCTGGTGTGGTTACTACGTGGTCAGCAAGCGGGCTCGATTGACCGTGGACTCGACCGTCTACCAGTTGTGCCTCACCCTCGTGGCAACGATCATCATCCTGCCCGCGGCCCTCGTTTCGGGGCACGGGGTGGCGCCGCCATCGGGCGCCGAATGGTGGCCGATCCTGCTGATGGCAGCCATTCCCGGCACCGGACACCTGCTCACCAACTACGCACACGCCCATGTCACGTTGACGGTGATGGGCCTCATCAACCTGCTTTTCACGGTCATCACCCCGCTCTACGCCTGGTGGCTCGTGGACGAGGCGCTCGGAGGCGTGCAGGCACTGGGCATCGTCGTCGTCGTGGTGACCCTTGCGATGGTGGTGACGCGGCCGACGGAACGGCCGGCCGGCGTCCCCGGTTATCCCAGCTAGCCGGCCAGCACCCGCAGCATCCATTCGGCTACGGCGATGCGGTCGGTGCCGCTGTCGAGGGTCGACAGGGCCTCGGCGGCAGCAGCGTCGCCGATGTTCACGAGGCGACTGGTGTACAGGTCGCGGGCGAAGTCTGTACCGAACTCGGGATGGCCCTGGATGCCGAGGATGTGGTTGCCTACGGCGAACGATGCCACCGGACAGTGGGTCGTGGACGAGGTCAGCCTCGCCGTAGCGGGCAGGTCGACCACCTGGTCCCGGTGGGAGTAGGCGATCCTGAACCCGCCATCGAGAGGGGCCGTCGCCGAAGAGGGGGCTACCAACTCGGCGTGCCGGACGCCCACGCCCCAGGCACCCGTGTATCGGACCTCACCACCGAGCGCCAGGGCGATGGCCTGGTGGCCGAAGCAGACTCCGACTAGTGGTGCCCGGGCGGCGTCCAGGTCCCTGATCACGTCGAGCAGGTCGGCGATCCACGGGTCGTCGTCAAAGGCAGCGGAGCGTGCACCGGATACCAACCATCCGTCCTGCTCGTCGGGGGCGCCGGGCAGGCAGCCATCGACCACGTCGTAGTCGATTACGACGACGGTCTCGTCGACAGTGTGGTTCAGGAGCTCGGTGAACAGTTGCTGGTAGCCGCCGTAGCGGTCGAGTCTGTCGCCGCCGACCTCGTCGCAGCGCAGTAGGCCGATCTGCACGGTCAGGCCTCCTCGGCCCGGAGGAACACCGGTCCGGTCCAGCGGGCAACCAGGTCGGCGACCACGTCGATTTCGGATCGCATGGGGATCACGACCTGTCCGTCGTATTCGGGGACCGCCGCCAAGAGGTCATCGGTGGTGGTGTAGCCGAAGCCCAGAACGATGGCGGTGGATGCCCGGGCATCGATGGCACCATCGGCGAAGCGGCCGTCTATGAGCATCGTGCCGCCGACGACGTAGTCGTGCGGGGTGCTGGACGGGCCGAAGACCAGAAGGTCTCCGCTCCAGGTGTCGGCGTACGGCCGCCATCTTCCACCCGCATAGACGGCGAGGGGCTCGGGCAGGTTGTCGCCGACGCGCTCCAGAGACGATGGGAGGTCGACCTCCGTGCGGACGGCCACCACGTCCGGGGCGTGGATCGTGTCGACGTCGAGCGCTGCGAGCGTCGCCTCGGAGCCGACAAGGATGAGCGTGGCGTCGAACGAGCGGGCCATGGTCGCCGACGGGTGCAGGGCCGCCTTCGCCCGGTCACCGCCATCGAGGGGAACAAGCAGGTGCGAATACATCAGGCGCGAGCGTACGTGCCGCGATCTGTCAGCGAGGAGCCGTGGGCGTTGTTTCGCCGGCCTGGAGGGCGAGACTGCGCGGATGAAGCGGGGTTTCCTCTACGCAGTCGGTGCCTTCTCCCTCTGGGGCGTTTCGCCCGTGTTCTGGAAGTTCATCGCACATGTCCCGTCGATCGACATCTTCGGACAGCGGGTGGTCTGGACGTTCGTGTGCGTCATGCTGATCCTGTTCATCCGACGTTCCTGGGGACGGGTGGTCGAGGCGGCGGGGGACCGTCGGGTTCTGAGGCTCGAGTTCGTAGCGGCGGCCCTGCTGTCCACCAACTGGCTGCTCTGGGTGTGGGCCGTGACCTCCGACCACGTGATCGAGGGCAGCCTCGGCTATTTCATGAACCCTCTCGTGAGCATCGTGTTGGGGATGCTTTTCCTCGGAGAGTCGCTGCGCCCGGCACAGTGGATCGCAGTCGGCCTGGCGACGGCAGGCGTGGTCTGGCTGACTGTTCAGGTGGGCGCCCTGCCCTGGATCGGGCTCCTCCTGGCGTTCAGCTTCGGCTTCTACGGCCTCATCAAGAAAAAGCTCGACCTGTCACCGTTCGAGGGGCTCGGTATCGAGATGTCGATCCTGTTGCTGCCGGCGGTGCTGTTCCTGGTCGTGCGGGCGGCCGCCGGTGCCGGATCCATGGGCATCGGAGTTCCCGGCGACAGCCTCCTGCTGATGGCGGGTGGGCTGTTCACGGCCGTACCGCTGCTGCTGTTCGGTGCGGCGGTACGACGGGTACCGCTGGCAGTGATCGGCCTCACCCAGTACCTGGCGCCGACCATCAACTTCGTACTCGGGGTGGCGGTCTATGACGAGCCCTTCGACGGCATGCGGCTCGTCGGCTTCGTCGCCATCTGGTCAGGATTGGCCGTGTTCTCACAGGATTTCCTGCGAAACGCCCGTCGGGTTCGAAGGGGGGTCTGATCCCGATCAGGCCCGGGCGGTTGCCAGCGCCTCGACGGCGAACGTCGGCGCCTCGACATCGAGCCGACGACGGTTGAGCGAGCGGGCGGCGATCACGTCGGCCCCGTGCCCCTCGAGCACACCGGCCAACTTGGCGGCGGCGTTTCCCGGGTTCACGGCGTGGGTCATGAAGGCGACCACACTTTTGTCCCAGAGTTTCGGGATGCTGCGCACCTTGCCGGCATCGCCGGGCCGGTGGCCGAACAGGATCAGGCCGTCGACCCATGTGCCGACGAAGACCAGGTCGGCGTCGGCGAGTTCCTTGAAGTCGATGTTGGTGACCGGGCGCACTGCGACGGTGTTGCCTTCGGCCTCGACGGCCCCACCGATCAACTCGGCGGCCCGTTGTGTGTTGCCCGTACGGCTCTGGTGGATCACGACGACGTTCACAGGGCACATGGCTACCAGCGCCGGCCCGGGTTTGCACGTTCGCTCCAGCGGCTCGAAGTCGTGGCTTGCGTCCGCCCGGGAGCAGGGTCGTACACTTTGCGCCGTGCCCCTGTACGACTATCGCTGCGCAACCTGCGATTCCACGTTCGAGGTCCGGCGGCCCATGTCCGAATCCGGCGAGCCGACCACCTGCCCGGCCGGACATGAAGGTGCCCGCCGCCTGTTGTCAGTCTTCGCAGCGGTCGGCGGTGCCGACCAGGGAGAACCAGCGTCCACGGCACGCGGGTGCGGCGGGGCCTGCGCCTGCCACCCCGGCTGAGGCCCGGGTGGACCAGCGCATGAAACAGAACACGCCGGGACGCCTCGAAGGGAAGATCGCCTGCATCACCGGTGCCGGTTCGGGTCTGGGGCGGGCCATCGCCGAGCGGTTCGCCGCGGAGGGTGCGACCATCGTGGCGCAGGACCTCCGGGTCGAGGCGGCCGAGGAAACGGTCGGGCTGCTCCCAGCGGGTGACCACTTCTCCCACGGCGGTGATGTCTCCGACCCCGATGCTGTCGCAGCAGCGTTCGCTGCGATCGACGACCGCTTCGGCCGGCTCGACGTGCAGGTCAACAACGCCGGTGTGGACCGACTGCCCGACGACGGGTTCGACCGGATGCTGGCCGGCGAGGGTGCCCAGATCCGCCTCATGGAGCACCGGGCGTTCACGCGGATGCTGGAGATACACGCCGGCGGTACGTTCGCCTGCACGCAGGGCGCCGTGGGGCTCATGAGCGACGGTGGCTCGGTCATCACCATGTCGAGCATTGCCGGGATCGCCGGCTGGGGACCCGTGCACTACAGCGCAGCCAAGGGTGCGATCCTGGGCTTCACCCGATCCGCCGCCCGCGAGTTGGGCGCCATGGGCATCCGGATCAACGCAATCGCCCCCGGGGTGATCGACACGCCGATGACGGCGAAGATCGACGACGCCATGCTGGCGCCGATGGTCATGATGACCCCACTGGGTCGCAAGGGCACGGCCGACGAGATCGCCTCGACCGCACTGTTCCTGGCGTCTGATGACAGTTCGTTCATCACCGGCCAGTGGATCTCCCCCAACGGGGGCATCGTCACGATCTGATGATCCGGGGCTGCGTCAGGAACGATCCAGGTCGACCAGGTGGGTCTCGGCCTCGTCGGGAGTGAGCCCCATCTCGGCCATGCCCTCGGCCAGCACCTTCCGATAGGTCGGGCTGGGCGGACCGGGCGGCGGGGGTGCCGTCGAACCGAATGTGACAGCGGGGTGCCCATCGATCGGATCCATGCCGATCAGCAGGTCGATCACGCCGTCGATCACCTGCACGACCTGCCCGGACCCCGGAAACGGGTCTGGGAGGGCGACGGTGTCGGTGTCGCGTCCGTTTTCCTGGGCGACGACATCGCGCAACTGTCCTCGGGTGATCAACCACGCCCGCCCGACTACCGGCAGAGCCTCTGGGGGAAGGGGTACGGCCGGGCAGAGGCAGCAGCCGCCGTCCCAGCGTGTCGAGTGGCCGCCGAAGTGGACGGGATGGGGGACCGTGACCCGCCTGTCGTCCCGGGGAGGCGTGGCATCGGCGGCGCCACGGTGGTTTCCCCAGGGACGGTCCCGGCCCCCGCCGACGAGGTAGGCCAGCATCCGGTCGCCCAGGAGGTTCGAACCGTAGGCGACGTACCAGACGCGGTCGGAGTCTCCCGTCACGAGGCGAGCACCGCTTCGGCTGCGGCCCAGGCGCTGGATGCAGCGGCGTCGGCCAGCATTCCGTCCGGTCCGACCCAGTCGCCGGCGAGGAGTACGCCGGGCCGACCCACGGCATCGATCCCCGGGCGCCCGGTGAGGCCACCCTGTGACGCCAGCGGTATGCCGTGGGCGACCGTCATGGTGTGGAGGTAGCGGTCGGCCAGCAGGGATCCAGGATCTACACCGCATGTGGTGACGAGGTCGCCGAGGACGGATCGGCTCATGTCGGATGCATCGTCGGTATCGGGGCGCAGGTACCGGACAGCGCAGGCGCTGGCCTCCCCGTCGGGGGCCAGTCGGGCCGGGGGCCCGTGGACCGAGAAGTAGACGGGAAGGTCGATGCCCAGCACGAACCGATGTTCGGGTGGTCGATCCAGGGCGAGGTCGAGCACAGCGGCGTTTACCGCCGGTCCGGCGGTATCGGTCAACCAGTTGACCCCGGTGAGCCTCTCAGCCGTTCCCGGACCTCCGGCCGCCACGATCGCCGTCCGGGCCGAGAGGTCCTCGGCCGCAGTCCGGATGGTGAGGTGGGGGGCATCTCCCAGAATGCCTGTCACGGAACCGTCGAACCGGAACACCACGCCGGCGGCTTCGGCCCGGGTGGTCAGGCCGTCGACCAGGGTCTGCCAACCGCCGTGCAGGTACAGCACCCCGTCGCTGAGGGCCATCGAAAGCTGTCGCAGGGCGGCACCGGCGCTCAGCAGTTCGGGGCAGTTCGTATATGTCGCCAATCGGAACAGGGCGGCCAGCAGGCTGCGAACCGCATGACGCCGGTTGACGGAGTCGATCCAGTCGGCAAGGGTCACCCCGTCGAGCGGGTCCGGGTCGATGCGCGACAGTCGGGTCAGCAGGGCACCCACCGCCAACTTCTCGACCGGCGACAGCAGGGTTGTGCGCAGCAGCGACACCGGTCCGGCGGGGAGCAGATGGAGACGGTCGTCGTAGAGGCCATTTGTGCCCCGGGTCGGCGGCTCCACTCCCTCGACCGGAATCCCGAGGTGCCGGAGCACCTGGTCGGCGTTGCCGCCGATGTAGAGGGCATGCGGGCCCTGGTTCACCAGGTGGTCGGCGAGCAGCGACGTCCGGGCACGGCCACCGGATGCCCCGAGCCCGTCCAGCACGACGACCGACCGCCCGGCATCGGCCAGCCGGTTGGCGGCGATCAGGCCGGCCAGGCCGGCACCGACCACCGCCGTGTCGAAGGTGCGCGCATTCGTGTCTTCCATTGTCCACCCACTCATCAGGGGTTCAGGGCACGCCTTGAGTCTGGCACTCCGGTGGTTGCCGGACTGAACGGGTACCTCAGGCGATCGCTTCGTCGAGCGCTGCGGCGATCGACGTGCCGGCAGGAGCGGCGGCGAGGTGGCCCAGCCACGTTGCACTCACCCAGCCTTCCATGACGGCACCACCGTCGGTGTCGGGGTCGAGGGGCTGCGCTTCTCCCCAGTCCATTCGTACACGGTAGGAGCCCTCGTGGCCCGGCTTCGGTTCGAGACCGGCGGTGCTCAGCATGCGGGGCGGCCTGTCGCCGACGGGGGTCTCCTTCCATCCGCGCATCCGGTCGATGGGCCTGTTGGGCACGTTGAGGTTGAGAACCGACGGCTGGGCCGGCGGGTCGGCGATGATCGCACCGACTGCCACGGCGGCGATCTCGGCGGCGCTCTCCCAGCACTGGTCGGCGAGTGTCTCCCCACCGCCCTGGCCCTCGACCCCCCAGCCTGTGACGGCCTGGCTGACGGCAACGCCTGTGAGGCCTCCGTTGCGTGCGGTCAGCGCAGCGCCGATGGTGCCCGAGTGGTAGACGGAGCGGCCGACATTGCTACCGGGGTTGATCCCGGAGACGACCAGGTCGAACGGGTCGCCGAAGAGGCCGAGGCGGGCGTAGATGACGCACAGCCCCGGTGGTCCGCTCACCGACCAGGCCAGGTCGATGCCGTCGATCCGGGCGTCATGGACCTCGGGGCGGATCAGGTGCAGGGCGCCGAGCGAGGCACCGGCGCCGGAGTACTCCTGATCGGGTGCCACGATCGTGACGTCCCCGTGTTCGCGCATCGCCCGGGCAAGGACGTGCAGGCCTACCGAGTCGATGCCGTCGTCGTTGGTGACCAGTATCCGCATGTCGGCGACGGTACCGGCAGCGTGGAGACGTGACCCCAGTGGCTGGCCGGAAGCCGGGCACTCCGGTCAGCAGCGCAGGCGGGCGCTGAGGGTCTCCCACTCGGCCATGAGGTCGGCGGCACGGTCGCGGGCGGCGCCGTGGGCGGCGACAGCGGCCTGGACGGCATCCTTGTCGGCATGGGGACCGGCGTGGGGGCCGGCGTGGGGGCCGGCATGGGGGCCGGCGTAGAGGTCGGGGTCGGCGAGCACCGCCTGGGTGGTGAGCACCTCGGCTTCCGCTTCCTCCCAGGCCTTCTCCGCACGCTCGAGACGCCGGCGCAGCGCATGGTTCGGATCCCTCTGCTTCGGGCCCTTCTTCGTCTTCGGTTCGGATGGTTCTGGCTTCGGCTTCGGAGCCTGCGCCACCTGGGCCGGGTAGAGAACCCGGTCAGGGACGCCTCCGTGGAACACGGCGCGGCCATCTCGGACCTCGACGAGGGCGTCGGCCACCGAGCGGATGAGGTGCCGGTCGTGGGTGATGAGCACGACCGTGCCCGGGTATGCGAGGAGGGCGTCCTCGAGCACATCGCAGCTGGGCAGGTCGAGGTGGTTGGTCGGCTCGTCCAGGATCAGCAGGTTGACGGGCACAGCGAGCGCCTTGGCGAGGGCGAGACGGGTCTGCTCGCCGCCCGAGAGGTCGCCTACCAGACGGTCGACGGCGTCGCCGCTGAAGCCGAACGACGCCAGGTACGTGCGCAGGTTGCGGCTGCCCAGTTCGATGTCAGGGACGGTCCGAGCCTCTTCGAGCACGGTGCGGCGGTCGTCGAGGACCTCGGCCTGGAGTTGGTCGAACGTCGACACGTCGACGTTGGTGCCGATCGTGACGCTTCCCGAGACCGGAGCCAACCGGTCGGTCATGAGCCTGACGAGCGTGGTCTTGCCGGCGCCGTTGGGTCCAACGAGGGCGACGGTGAGCCCCCGTTCCACGGCGAACGAGACATCCGAGAGCACGATCTCGCCGTCACCGTCGTCGTAGCCGGCCGTCACACCTTCGAACTCGGCGACCACCCTCGATGAACGACGGGGTGTCGGGAAGCCGAAGCGGGCCTTCGGATCGCCGGGCTGGTCGACGACTATGCGGTCCAACTTCTCGAGGGCCTTCACGCGGCTCTGCACCTGTCGGGCCTTGGTCGCCTTGTAGCGGAAGCGCTCGATGAAGCGCTCGGTGTCGGCGACACGGCGCGACTGCTGGGCGGCGGCAGCCCGCTGTGCGGCCAGGCGCTCCTCGCGGGCCAGCACGAACTCGGCGAAGCCGCCGACGTACTCGGTGATCCGGTTGCCCGAGAGCTCGAGGATGCGGTTGGCGACCGCATCGATGAAGTCGCGATCGTGGCTGACGAACAGCAGGCCCCTCGGCCAGGCTGCCAACTGCTGTTCGAGCCAGGCCACGGAGTCGACGTCGAGGTGGTTTGTCGGCTCGTCCATGACCAGCAGGTCGGGGGCGGACAGCAGCAGGCGGGCCAGGGCCACCCGCATGCGCCAACCACCGGACATCTCGGCCATGGGACGGTCGTGGTCGGCGGGGTCGAAGCCCAGGCCCGACAGGATGCGATGTGCCTCGGCCTCCACGGCATAGCCCCCGAGTTGCTCGAACCTGGACTGGGCTTCGCCGTAGGCGGCCAGCAGGCGCGCTTGTTCCTTGCCCGGTGTTTCTGCGCCCGGAGCTTCGGATTGCGCTGCGTCGGCAAGCTCATGCCCGAGCGCCTCGATCTCGTGGGCTAGGCCGGTCACAGCCTCGGCCCCCAGCATCACCTGCTGGAAGACCGGGCGGCCGGTCTCGGTTGGCAGCTCCTGGGGCGGGTGGCCGATTCGCAGGTCCCTGGGGCGGTGGACGGCTCCGCTGTCCGGCTCCTGGATTCCGACCAGTACCTCGAGCAGAGTGGTCTTGCCGGTGCCGTTCCCGCCGACAAGGGCAATTCGGCGGCCGTCTCCGAGGCGGAGGGAGACGTCCTCGAAGAGGGTGCGGGGCCCGAACGAGCGGGACAGGCCGGAAGCGGTAAGCATGGGGCGAGGGTAACCACCACCCGGGGAGATCTCGGGTGGAGGGTTCTGGTCAGCGGGTTGGAGCGTCCCAGCGGATGACCGCTGCGGCCGATGACATGCCGGCGCCGAACCCGACCAGGAGCAACAGGTCGTCCGGCTGGACGCGGCCTGCGTCGATGGCGTCGACCATGGCCAGCGGGATCGAGGCGGCCGAGGTGTTGCCGGTGCGGTGCAGCACCATTGCTGCCCGGTCCATCGGCAGGCCGAGCCGCTTGAATGCGGCCTCGATTATGCGGATGTTGGCCTGGTGTGGGATGACGAGGGCGATGTCGTCGGAGGTGACACCGGCCCGGGCCATGGCCTTGGTGGCGGCGCCCTCCATGGCGAGAACGGCCTTGCGGAAGACCTCCTTGCCGTTCATGACGATCTTGCCGCCGTGGTCGCAGTAGAGGATGTCGGCGGCCGAGCCGTCGGACATGAGGTCCCAACCCAGCAGCGTGGGCTCGTCGGCGCTGCGTTCGATGACGACGGCCCCTGCGCCATCTCCGAACAGGACGCACGTGCCGCGATCCGTCCAGTCGGTGATCGCGGCGAGGGCATCGGAGCCGATCAGCAGAACGCGATCGAGGCCGCCGTCGAGGTACTGCATGGCGGTGACGAGGCCGTAGACGAAGCCCGAGCATGCGGCGTTCATGTCGATGGCGCCGCAGGTCAGACCAAGGCTGTGCTGGATGACCGAGGCGCTGGCCGGGAACTGCTGGTCGGAGGAGCAGGTGGCCAGCAGCAACAGGTCGATGTCGTCCGGACCGATTCCGGCCATTGCCATGGCGGCCCTGCCGGCCTCGGTGGACATTTCGGTCACCGTGCCGCCCACGTGGCGTGAGGTGATGCCGCTGCGCTCCCGGATCCACTCGTCGGTGGTGTCGACCATCCGGGCGATGTCGTCGTTGGTGAGCACCTTGTCGGGAAGGTGGGTGGCCCACCCTGTGATGCGGCCGTGCGGCATGTGGAGTGCCCTCTCGTGGGGTTCGCCGGTCGGGTGCGCCGATCAGGGGACCGGCCCGCCGACACGGTACCGGGCGGGAGGTGGAGCCGGGGCCGGGGTTAGGGTCGGCGGGCCATGGCCCCGGATGAACACGATGTGGCGCCCGACGGCGCTCCCGACGACCACGCCGTCGCTGGGCTGCTGGCCCGGGAGGCAGGCGACGTGCTGCTCGAGTTGCGGGGCCGGTCCCTGGCCGAGGGGATGTCGGGCTGGCGACTCCAGTCGTTGGGCGACCGGGCAGCCCACGACCACCTGGTCGGTCGCCTGGCAGAATTGCGGCCCGGCGACGCAGTGCTCTCGGAGGAGGGCGCTGACGATCGAAGCCGCCTGAGTGCCGAGCGGACCTGGATCATCGACCCGCTGGACGGCACACAGGACTATCCCCGGGTCGGCAGCGCCGAGTGGGCGGTGCACGTGGCGCTGGTTATCGACGGCAGGCCGGTTGCAGGGGCGGTGTCGGTGCCGGCCAACGGCGGCCTCTATGGCACGCTCCAGAGCCCGTTGCCGGCCGCGCCGCCTTCACGCCGGGAGCGACCCATCGTGGTGACGAGTCGATCGCAGTGGGGTCACGCCGAGGACGTGGCGGCGGCCCTCGGCGGTGAGGTCCTGGCGTTCGGTTCGGCGGGCGCCAAGGCCATGGCGGTCGTGTCGGGTGCCGCCGACGTGTACGTGCACCCCAGCGGCCTCTACGAGTGGGATGTCTGTGCACCGGCGGCCGTGGCTGCCGCAGCCGGCTTCGACGTGACAGGCGTCGACGGCTCGGAGTTGGTCTACAACAAGGCCCGACCGGTGGTGCCGGGCCTGCTCATCAGCCGCCCCGAGTACACGGAGCGGGCAAGGGCGGCCCTGCGCTGGTAGGGGACAGGGCCGGCTTCTTCGGACTCAGCCGGTCAGCACTTTCCAGAGGTCATCGACCTGGTGCTCCAGGGTGGCTTCGTCTCTGTTGTTGGTCAGCACATGGTCGGCGACGGCGCGGCGCTCGATGTCGGTGGCCTGTGACGCCATGCGGGCCCGGGCGTCGGCGGTGGACATGCCGCGGTCTACCAGCCGGGCCAGGCGAACCTCGGTGTCGGCCTCGACGACGACCACCTGTGTGTAGCCCCGGCGCCCGGGAATCTGGCCTGGTTGGCCAAGAGTGCTTTCGACCAGCACGGCCATGTCGAGCACGACCAGCGGTGGCGCGTCGGTTGCCAATTCGTCGAGTTGATGCGCCAATTCCTCATTGATCGCCGGGTGGCTGATGGCCTCGAGGTCGGCCAGGCGCCCGTCGCCCGAGAAGACAAGGCCTGCGAGCGCTGTACGGTCGATGGATCCGTCGGCGGCAAGGACCTCGTCGCCGAACGCCTCCCGGACCTGGTCCCGCACGTCGTCGAGCGTGAGCACGTCGCGTCCGATGGCGTCGACGTCGATGACCCGGGCTCCCCGCGCTGCGAGCAGGGATGCCACGGTCGACTTGCCCGCCCCGATCCCGCCGCAGAGCCCGACTACCAGCATGGGGAGAGCGTGGCGCGCAGGGGACGCGATCGCAAGCGGGAGCCGCTGTAGGCGGAGAACGGATAGTCTGCGCCAGCCCTGTGGTTCGGCGAAGCCGGTGAGAATCCGGTGCTGTCCCGCAACTGTGTGTCGGAGTTCCCGGGCGTGCCCTCTGGGGCCCTCCCTGAGACTCCGGCGAGCCAGGTCGATCGGCCGCAGGGTTCGACAACAGCTCTCGAGGAAGAGCGGTCGTCGGACAGGGCTTCCTGTCTGCGCCCGTACTCGACAGACAGGAGAACCCATGAAGAGCCCTGTGTTTCGCACACCACTCCGGCTCGGCAGTGCCGCTGCCGCGCTGTTGGCCGTGACCCTTGTCGCCGCCGGCTGCGGTGGCGACGGGAGTTCGTCCGGTGGTGCCGTGAGTGGCATCGCCACGACCACGGCGGCTCCGGCGCCGGCGGTTGCCGGGTCGATCGTGTCGCTGTCGCCGACTGCGACGGAGATCCTGTTCGCTGTCGGCGCCGGCGGCCAGGTGGTTGCCGTCGACGACCAGTCGACGTATCCGGCCGATGCGCCGATGTCGGCGTTGTCGGGGTTCACGCCGAACGTGGAGGCGATCGCCGGCTACGACCCGGACCTGGTGGTCATCTCGTACGACCCGGGCGACCTGGTGGTCGGCCTCGAGGCCCTGGGCATCGACGTGCTGATGCAGGGCGCCGCCGACTCCATCGACGACACGTATGCGCAGATCACCGAGTTGGGAGCCCTGACCGGCCATGCCGACGAGGCTGAGGCACTCAACGACTCGATCGCCGAGGACCTGGAGGAACTGGCCGAGGGCCTGCCGGGTGCCGGCATGACGTATTTCCATGAAGTCGACGCCACCCTCTACTCTGCGACCTCGACGACCTTCCTGGGGCAGGTATATGCCCTGTTGGGGCTCGAGAACATCGCCGACCCGGCTGACGAGGACGGCTGGGGGTATCCACAACTGTCCCCCGAGTACGTGATCGACGTCGATCCGGACCTGATCTTCCTGGCGGACGCCGAGTGGGGAGAGTCGGCCGACACGGTCGCTGCCCGACCCGGTTGGGACACCATGTCGGCCGTGAGGGCAGGCAACGTGTTCCCCCTAGATGAGACCTCAGGTCGGTGGGGACCGCGCATCGTCGACTTCCTTGCAACGGTGAGGGCAGCCGTGGACGAGGCGTCCGGCTGATCCTGCGATGACGACACGCAACGCATGACCGACTTGGTCGATGGCAGGAGCCCGGGCCGGCCCAGGCCGGCTGGGCTCCGGCCGTGGTGGGTGGCGTCCGGCGTCCTCGCCGTCGTCGTTGCGGGCATCGCCGGGCTCGTGCTGGGTCCGGCACAGATCGGCACATGGGACGTCGTCGTCGAGTTGGCCGACCGCCTGCCGTTCGTCGATGCCGAGTCGGGTCTGGGGGAGCGCCAGCAGGCGATCATCTGGGAGATCCGGTTGCCGCGGGTCGTGCTGGGCCTGCTGGTCGGGGCCATGCTCGCCACAGCCGGCGGCGCCTACCAGGGTGTGTTCCGCAACCCGCTGGCCGATCCGTACCTGCTGGGCGTGGCTGCCGGCGCCGGGTTCGGCGCAACCGTGGCCATCGTGTCGGGGCTCGGCGACGGCATCGGCATCGTCGACCCGATTCCGATGATGGCCTTCGCCGGGGCCCTCGTGGCTGTTGTGCTGACGTATCTCATCGGCGCCACCGGCGGTCGCCTCGACCCGGTGACCAGCCTCGTACTGGCTGGCGTTGCGGTGGCCAGCTTCTTCACCGCCATCCAGACGTTCGTGCAACAGCGCCACTCGGAGACGATCCGACAGGTCTACTTCTTCGTCCTCGGGCAGCTCCGCACGGCCGGTTGGGACGAGGTGACGTTGCTGGCCCCGTACACGGGCGTGTGCCTGGTCGTGATCCTCGCCGTGCGCCGCCGCATGGACACCCTCGGCGTGGGTGACGAGGAGGCCGGTGCGCTGGGCCTCGACGTGCGGCGGGTCCGCCTCGTGACCGTGGTCGCAGCGTCGCTCGGCACTGCCGCAGCGGTGTCCGTGTCGGGCCTGATCGGGTTCGTCGGGATAATCGTCCCGCACACCATCCGCCTGCTGTTCGGCAGCAGCTACCGGGTGATCCTGCCCCTGACGGTGCTGTTCGGCGGGGCGTTCCTCGTCGCCGCCGACCTGGTGGCCCGCCTGGCCCTGGAGCCTTCGGAGATGCCCATCGGTGTGGTGACGGCCTTCCTCGGCGCGCCTTTCTTTGTCTTGATACTGCGCACCGCCCGGAGCTCGCGGTGACCTCCATCGCCTGCCGGAATGTGGTCGTCGCCTTCGACGAGGCCGAGGTCCTCCATGGCGTCGACCTGTGGGTGCCTCCGGGCGGATGGGTGACCGTCGTCGGCCCGAACGGCGCCGGCAAGAGCACCCTGCTGCGGGCCGTGGGCGGCATGGTCGAGGCCACCGGCAGCATCGCCCTCGGCGACCGACCCCTTGCCGACCTGACCCGGCGGGAACTGGCCCGCATGGTGGCCCTTGTGCCCCAGGAGCCGGTGATCCCGCCGGGGATGCGGGTAGTCGACTATGTCCTGCTGGGCCGCACCGCCCACCTGGGCTTCTTCGAGGCAGAAGGCGACGCCGACCTGGCGGTCGCCGTCAAGGCGCTCACCGACCTCGACGCCGGCCCGCTCGCAGACCGGACCGTCGACACGCTCTCGGGTGGGGAGCGCCAGCGGATCGTGATCGCCCGGGCACTGGCCCAGGAGTCGCCGGTGCTGTTGTTGGACGAACCGACGACCGCCCTCGACGTGGGCCACCAGCAGGAGGTGCTCGACCTGGTCGACCGCCTGCGTGGTGAGCGCAACCTGACGGTGCTGGCCACGATGCACGACCTCACGCTGGCGGGGCAGTACGCAGACTGGCTGGTGATGCTCGACGGCGGCGAGGTGGCCGTAGCAGGATCTGCCGACGAGGTGCTCACCGAGGAAGCGGTTGCCCGCCACTACGGAGCCAGGGTCCGGGTGGTGCCCGATCAGGCCGGCCCGATCATCGTCCCGGTGCGCCGGGCTGGTAGCGAAGGGGCATGACAGCCCCTTCGAAGCAGTTCTGCGAAGTCCACGGGAAGCGAATGGCGTACGTCGAGGTCGAGGATTCCGGGGCGGGCGCGGGCGACCCGATCGTGTTCCTGCACGGCAACCCGACGTCGTCGTACCTCTGGCGCAACGTCATCCCTCACGTTGCCGGCCTCGGGCGGTGCATCGCCCCCGACCTGATCGGCCAGGGTGACTCCGACAGGCTCGACGACTCCGGTCCCGGGTCGTACCGCTACGTCGAGCACCGCGAGTACCTCTTCGACCTGCTCGAACGGTTGGGCGTCGACGACAACGTGACGCTGGTGGTCCACGACTGGGGCTCGGCGCTGGGCTTCGACTGGGCCAGGCAGCACCCCGCCGCCGTGAAGGGCATCTGCTACATGGAGGCCATCGTCCAACCCATCGCCTCGTGGGACGAATGGCCCGAGAACGCCCGCGGCATCTTCCAGGGCTTCCGCTCCGGGGCCGGCGAGGAGATGGTGCTCGAGAGGAACCTGTTCGTCGAGGGCGTGCTGCCCAACGCCATCGTCCGCGACCTCACCGCCGAGGAGCACGACGAGTACCGTCGCCCCTTCGTCGAGCCGGGCGAGTCCCGGCGCCCGACGCTGACGTGGCCCCGCGAGATCCCGATCGCCGGTGAGCCAGCGGACGTCACGGGGATCGTCGCCGACTACGCCGAGTTCCTGGCCGGTTCACCGATCCCGAAGCTGTTCGTCAACGCCGAGCCGGGGGCGATCCTCACCGGTGCCCAGCGCGAGTTCTGCCGCACCTGGCCCAACCAGACCGAGGTCACGGTCGCGGGCAGCCACTTCATCCAGGAGGACAGCCCCGACGAGATCGGCGCCGCCCTGGCCGACTGGTACGCGCGGCTGTAGATCTCTGGAGGTTCCCGCCGATAGGTCAGATGACCGGGGTGATGAGGCCGTAGTGGCCGTCGAAGCGCCGGTATAGGACCTGCCCGCGGTTCGAGTCCGGGTTGGCGAAGAACACGAACGGGTCGTCGGTCTCGTCGATCAGGGCCTTGGCCTGGTCTAGCGGCAGGTGGTTGAGCACCAGGGTCGCCGAATGGATGGGAGGACGGGTGTCGCCGGGCAGGTCCTCGCCGGCCACCTCCGGCGCCACGTGCAGGCTGCCGTCACCGTTGCGGTACACGACCCGGTCGAGGTCGTGGTTGGCGTCGAGGAACAGGTAGAAGCCGTGGTCCAGCTGGTCCATCTCGTCGGCGGCCTCCTCGAGGCTCATGGGGTGCATGGCCAGCGTCCTGTGGCGGACCACCTCGCGCTCGTCGGTGGGGACCGTGCTGTAGCCGGCATGGCTCGTGGCGGGCTCAGGCCCGTGGTGCCGGTCCTCGAGGCGCTCGCGTCGTCGGCGCAGTCGCCGGGACAGCCTGTCGTGGAGCAGGTCGACGGCCTCGGTGATCGAGTGCCCGGTGGCATGGGCGCGGATCGGCGTGCCGTTCAGGTCGAGCGAGGCCTCGGCAATGGCGGGCAACTCGAGGGTGGCCTTGGCGCGGACCTTCAACTTCACCACTGCCGCCAGAACCGGTTCGTGCCCCAGCTCGCAGAGCGCCTGGACCTTTGCGATCGCCTGCTCCCGATCCCGTTGGGTGATGAACCCCCGGGTGAGCAACTCGACCTCACAGACGGCATGTGGCTTGCCCACGCGTACCCCTTCCGGTTGTCACTTGCGTTGCACCATCATGGCGCAGATTCTCACCGCTGTCAGGCGCGGGGCGTGCAGCTTGTGGAACGTGTCGGAACGGGTCGCCTGTGAAGTGCCCGGGGGCAGGGTTCAACCGAGGGCGACGGGGGTGGTGACCTCGTCGAAGAAGTCGTTGCCCTTGTCGTCGATGACGATGAACGCCGGGAAGTCGACGACCTCGATGCGCCAGACCGCTTCCATGCCGAGTTCGGGATATTCGAGGACCTCGACCTTGCGGATGGAGTCGAGCGCCAGCCGGGCGGCCGGCCCGCCGATCGACCCGAGGTAGAAGCCGCCGTGTTGGGCGCAGGATTCGGTGACCTGACGTGAGCGGTTGCCCTTGGCGAGCATGACGAGGCTGCCGCCTGCGGCCTGGAAGCGTTCGACGTAGGCGTCCATGCGGCCGGCCGTGGTCGGGCCGAACGACCCGGAGACGTGGCCCTCGGGGGTCTTGGCGGGACCGGCGTAGTAGACGGGGTGGTCCCGCAGGTAGTCCGGCATGGGTCGGTCGGCGTCGAGCAGTTCGTCGACCCTGGCGTGGACGATGTCGCGGGCCACGACGAGGGTGCCGGTGAGAGACAGGCGGGTCTTGACCGGGTGCTTCGAGAGTTCGGCCCGGATGGCGTCCATGGGCTGGTCGAGGTCGATGGGGACGACGCTGCCCGGCAGTTCGTCGTGGGCCACCTCGGGCAGGAAGCGGGCCGGGTCCTCCTCGAGTTGTTCGAGGAACACCCCTTCGGCCGTGATCTGGCCCAGGGCCTGCCGGTCGGCCGAGCACGACACGGCGATTCCGACCGGGTTGGAGGCGCCGTGGCGGGGGAGGCGCACGACCCGGACGTCGTGGCAGAAGTACCTGCCGCCGAACTGTGCGCCGATTCCGAACGAGCGGGTGAGCTCGAGCACCCGTTCCTCCCATTCGAGGTCGCGGAAGGCGTGCCCGGTGGCGCTGCCGGCGGTGGGCAGGTGGTCGAGGTAGTGGGCCGAGGCGTACTTGGCGACCTTGAGGTTGAACTCGGCCGAGGTGCCACCGATGACGACGGCCAGGTGGTACGGCGGGCAGGCCGAGGTGCCGAGCGTGCGGAGCTTTTCGTCGAGGAAGGCGGTGAGCCGTTCGGGGGTGAGCAGCGCCCGGGTCTGCTGGAACAGGTAGCTCTTGTTGGCCGAGCCGCCGCCCTTGGCCATGAACAGGAACCTGTAGGCGTCGCCCGGGACGGCCTCGACCTCGATCTGGGCCGGCAGGTTCGTGCCGGTGTTCTGCTCGGTGAACATGTCGAGCGGTGCCATCTGCGAGTAGCGCAGGTTCGACGTCTGGAAGGTGTCGAACACGCCCCGCGAGATTGCCTCCTTGTCGTCGCCGGCGGTGAGGACCTGCTGGCCCTTCTTGGCGGAGATGACGGCGGTGCCGGTGTCCTGGCACGACGGCAGCACGCCGCCGGCGGCGATGTTGGCGTTGTGGAGCAGTTCGGTGGCCACGAAGCGGTCGTTGGCCGATGCCTCGGGGTCGTCGAGGATCGACGCCAGTTGCGCCAGGTGCGCCGGGCGCAGCAGGTGGGAGATGTCGCGCATGGCGGTCGCCGTGAGGAGGCGGATGGCCTCGTCGTCGACCTCGAGAAACGTGCGCCCGCCGGGCCCCTCGACGGTGCGGACGCCCTCGGTGGTGAGCAGGCGGAAGTCGGTGGTGGCGTAGGGGTCGTCGAGCAGCGGCAGCAGGTCGGTGTAGGCGAACTCGGGGCCCTCGCTCATGGCTCCAACCTAACGGTCGCGGCTCCCCGGGACCCTCGACTGTGACCGGTGGGCGGAGGCCAAAGAGTGGGCCCTGCGCCTCAGGCGGCCAGGTCGGCCACGATCGGCGCCCAGAAGTCTGCGCCGTGGTCGCCCCCGAGGGCGTAGAAGGTCATGCGGTCGACGCAGTCGCCGTAGCGGCCCAGGAGGCCGGCGGCGACCCGGTCGGGCTCGGCGACGACGGCGAACGCATCGAGCATCTCGTCGTCGATGAGCTCGCCCATGGCCTGCCATTCGCCGCGCTTGGACATGGCGTTGAGGTCCGTGTGGAGGCCCTCCCAGCCGTGGACCTCGAGGACGCCCCGGTAGGCGGGGGTCGATGCGTAGAAGGCGATCTGCTGGCGGATGCCGGTTGCGGCCCTGGCCATGGACTCCTCGTCGGGGCCGGTGACCACGAAGCCGGGGCCCACGACCTCGAAGTCGTCGAGGGTGCGCCCGGACTTCGCCAGGCCGGCTTCGATCCTCGGCAGGGTGACCTGGCGCAGGTACTTCTCGGTGGAGAAGGCGTGGCAGATTATGCCGTCGCAGACCTCGCCAGCGACCTCGGTCATGAGCGGCCCGACGGCCGAGATGAACACCCTGGGCGGGCCGTGCTCGTTGGGGCCGGGGTTGAAGAACGGCGTCATGAGGGTGTGGGTGTAGAAGTCGCCGCGGAACTCCAGCTTCGTGCCGTTGTTCCAGCAGTCCCAGATGGCGTGCATGGCGCTCACGAACTCGCGCATCCGGGCGGCCGGATGCGACCATTCCATGGAGAATCGCTTGGTGATGTGCGGCCTGATCTGGGTGCCGAGCCCCAGGATGAAGCGGCCGTCGCTGTAGTGCTGCAGGTCGTTGCCGATCTGGGCGAGGACCATCGGGTTGCGGGCAAAGGCCACGGCGATCGAGGTGCCCAGGTCGATGCGCTCGGTGTGTTCGGCGGCGAGGACATGGGGGAAGAACGGGTCGTGGCTGGTCTCGGCGGTCCAGGCGCCGGCATAGCCGGCGTCTTCGAGGCGCTTCGCCGCAGTGCCGATCGAGTCGAGGCCGCCGGACAGTGCTGCGGGGTTTGCGGCACCGAGGCCGCCGTCGATCTTCATGCGCCGACGGTAGCCCCCGGCCCCCGACTGGCTAGCGTCCGCCGCTGATGGAACTCCTTCTGGTCCGCCATGCGCTTCCCGTGAGCGTCGACAACACTGCGACGGGCGAGGAGGCCGATCCGGTGCTGTCCGACCTGGGATGGCGCCAGTCGGCGGCACTGGCCGACTGGTTGACCGGCGCTCTGCCCGGTGGCCCTCCGGCCGAGGCGGTCGACGTCGTGTATGCCAGCACGCGTGCCCGGGCCCGACAGACCGCCGAACCCCTGGCCGAACGGCTTGGCATGCAGGTCCGGATCGAGCCGGGGCTCGACGAGTACGACTCCGGCGAATCCGCGTACATCCCCGTCGAGGAACTCAAGGCGACCGACGATCCCCGCTGGCACGAACTGGTCTCCGATGGTGGCATCGCCGACTCTGAGACTTTTTCGGCACAGGTGGTGGCGGGCGTCGACCGGATCATCGCCGCCCATCCCGGCCGGCGGGTGGTGGCCTTCTGCCACGGGGGGACCATCGGCGCCTATGCGTCCCACCTGCTCGGTATCGACCGCGTGCTGTTCTTCGAGGCCACCTACACCTCGGTGAACCGGATCATGGCCGCCTCGACGGGCGAACGCAGCCTGATATCGCTCAACGAGACCGCCCACCTGCGGGTGACCCGGGTGCCGGTCTACAAACCGGGGGGCTCGACGGCCTGACCAGGTGATGGGGGACGGGCTTCGATCACTTGGGGGACGGGCTTCGATCACTTGGGGGACGGGCTTCGATCACTTGGGGGACTGGCTTCAACCCGGCGAGACTCGACGAGACCCGGCAAGATCCACCAGGACCCAGAGAGGAACAGGGAATGCCCATCCGCTATCCGGACCCGGTTAACTGGCAGGACGACCTCAACCACTGGGTCCGCCTGAAGGCCGAATACGGGGCGACCGGCCTCGATGAGAAGTTGGACGAGATACGCCAACTGCTCGAATCGCAGACAGCCGAGGTCATGGCGCTGCAGGAAGAGCCTGACCTGGCAATCAGCGAACCTGATGACCTGGAAGGCATCCGCTTGTTGCGTCCATCAGGTAGCCGTCGTATCTGGGATGAGATTCCGATTGGTGGGTACCGCGATCGACTGGAGGGCGCCCTGCTTGGACGCTGTGCCGGCTGCACCCTGGGAGCGCCGGTCGAGTTCTATTCGATCGGGAAGATGGCACGTTGGGCGGACCACATCGGCGATCCATTCCCTCCGGTGCGCTACTGGAGTGCCGTGGAGCGACCTCACGATCTGGCCTACAAGGTGAGCCCCCGTTGGTCGTTCACCCCGGACCGCATGGACGGCGTGCCCACCGACGACGACATCGCCTACACGCTGCTCGGTCTCCTGATCCTCGAGGACCACGGTCCGGACTTCACGACGGCTGACGTCGGCAGCGCATGGCTCGAGTACCTCCCCTATGCGCACACGGCGGAGGAGGTGGCCCTCGCCAACCTCCGTCGGGGGGTCTCGGCGGATGAGGCCGGGAGCATCGACAACCCCTTCGTGCAGTTCATCGGGGGCGACATCCGCTCCGACCCCTGGGCGTATGCAACACCGGGCTTCCCTGAGAAGGCCGCCGAGTTGGCCCACAGGGATGCGTTCCTCACGCACCGGAGGAACGGGATCTATGCCGAGATGTTCTTCTCGGCGGTCATCTCAGTGGCCTTCGCCGTCGATGACGCCGTCGACGCTGTACGGATTGGCCTCGAGGAGATTCCACGGAACTGCCGGCTCGCTCAGGAGGTCCGGTGGGCCCTGGAGACGGCTTCGGAGATCCATGACTACCGGGACGCCAACGCTGCGGTCACCGAGCGCTTCGGGGGCATGCACGGTGCGCACGCCATAAACAACGCGATCCTGACAATATGGGGGCTGACCATCGGAGGTCGGGACTTCACGAAGGTCATCGGCGAGACGGTCGCGATGTCCTACGACAACGACTGCACCGCTGCAACAGCGGGGAGCATTGCCGGCGCCATCCTCGGTCGCGATGGCATCCCCGAACACTGGTGGGTCGGCTTCAACAACAAGGTGTACTCGTACCTCAACGGACACGCCGTCTTCGCCATCGACGACCTCGTCGACCGGTTCGCCGCCCAGGCCGTTCGTGCTGCTCAGGCGGGTGCCTGACCATCGGCGGCCAGTTCCGGGCGGTTGCGGAAGGCCTCGAGGGCCTCGGGGTTGGCGAGGGCATCGAGGTTGGTGACGGGTCGGCCCTCGACCACGTTGCGCACCGCCAACTCGACCAACTTGCCGGAACGGGTACGCGGCAGGTCGGGCACGGCGAGCACGACGGCGGGCACGTGCCGGGGTGAGGCGCCGGTACGGATGGCGGCACGGATGCGTCCGATCAGGTCGTTGTCGAGATCGATGCCCGGGGTGGGCACCACGAACAGCACGATCCGGGTGTCGCCCTCCCAGGCCTGGCCGATCACGAGGCTCTCGACGACCTCGTCCAACTGTTCGACCTGCCGGTAGATCTCGGCGGTGCCGATGCGCACGCCGCCCGGGTTGAGGGTGGCATCGGAGCGGCCGTGGATGATGAAGCCGCCCTCGGGGGTGCGTTCGGCAAAGTCGCCCTGGTGCCAGACGCCATCGAACCTTTCGAAGTATGCGGCCCGGTAGCGGGACCCGTCCGGGTCGTTCCAGAAGCCCAGCGGCATCGAAGGGAACGGCACGGTGCAGACGAGCTCGCCCTGCTGCCCGGTGGGTGCCGGTTCGCCGTGCTCGTCGAAGACGTCCATGGCCTGGCCCAGCACCGGCCCCTGGATCTGGCCGGCGTGCACGGAAAGGGTCGGGTCGCCGCCGACGAGGCAGCCGCACAGGTCGGTGCCGCCCGATATCGACGCCAGGTGCAGGTCGGCCTTCCAGTCGGTGTATACGTGGGCGAATCCCTCGTGGCTGAGCGGGCTGCCGGTCGAGCAGACGGTGCGCAGCGTTGACAGGTCGTGCGAGTCGACCGGCCGCAGGCCCGACCTGGCCACGGCGTCGATGAACTTGGCTGACACGCCGAGCAGGGTGGTGCCGGTGTCATCGACCAGGTCGAACAGCCGCCCGGGTCCGGGGTGGAAAGGGGAGCCGTCGTAGAGCACGAGCGTGGCTCCGGCGGCGAGGCCGGCGGCCAGCCAGTTCCACATCATCCAGCCTGTGGTCGTGAAGTAGCAGACCCGGTCGTCGGGTCGGACGTCGCAGTGCAGCCGGTACTCGACATGGTGCTTGAGCAGCAGTCCACCGGCCCGGTGGACGATGCACTTGGGGGCGCCCGTCGTGCCCGACGAGTAGAGGACGTACAGGGGATGGTCGAACGGGAGCCGTTCGAAGGCGACGGGAGCGGCGGGGTGAGGGGCGAGGAACTCGTCGAGCGGAACGGCACCCTCGGGGAGCGGGCCGACTGGTCCACCCGGCGAGTCCGGCACGACCACCACCCGGCGCAGCGTCGGCAGGGCGGCGACCACCTCGGCCAGTTTCCCGGTGACGTCGTGGCGCCTACCGCCGTAGTGGTAGCCGTCGGTGGCGAACAGCACCATCGGCTCGACCTGTCCGAACCGGTCGATGACCCCGTCTGCGCCGAAGTCGGGCGAAGTCGACGAGAACACGGCGCCGATCGAGGCGGCGGCCAGCATCACGGCGTAGGCCTCCGGCACGTTCGGGAGCCAGGCGGCCACCCGATCGCCCGGGCCTACACCGGCGTCGTGTAGTGCCTGCTGCAGCCGGGATACGAGCGAGCGCAGGTCGGCCCACGTGAAGTCCCTGGAGGTTCCGTCCTCGCCGCGGAACAGCAGCGCCGGCCGGTCGTCGTCGCGCCGCAGCAGGTTCTCGGCGTAGTTGAGGGTGGCGTCCGGGAAGAAACGTGCGTCGGCGAGGTGGTCGCCGGTGGTGAGCGTCGGTGTGTCGCCGGGCTCGCCGACGACCTCGCACCAGTCCCAGACCATCCGCCAGAACCGGTCCGGTTCGGTAACCGACCAGGTGTGCAGGTCGAGGGCGCCGACGCCGGCGTAGGCGCCAAATGTCGCCATCCGGGACCCGGCGGAGCGTTCGGCCGAGGGTGTCCAGAGAGGGCTCTCCATGCCGGGCGAGCGTAGCCAGCGCCGCAGGCGGCAGACTGGGCGGATGGACGATCCCGTGGAAGGCACCTCCGGACGCTGGTTCGAGGACCTGCCGGTGGGCCTGGTGCTGCGCCATGCCCTGACCCGCACGGTCACCGAAACCGACAACCTGCTGTTCTGCGCCATCACGCACAACCCGCAGCCGCTGCACCTCGACGCAGAGTTCGCCGCCGGCACCGAGTTCGGCCAGCGTCTCGTCAACAGCCTCTTCACGCATGGCCTGGTCGTGGGCGTCAGCGTTGCCGACACGACGCTCGGCACGACGGTCGCCAACCTCGGGTTCGAGGAGACGAGCTTCCCTGCGCCGGTGTTTCTCGGCGACACGCTGCGGGTCGAGACCGAGGTCGTTGCCGCACGGGCGTCGAATTCCCGGCCCGACGCCGGGATCGTCGCGTTCGAGCACCGGGCGTTCAACCAGCGCGATGAGTTGGTCTGCCGGAGCCGCCGCAACGCCCTCATGAAGCGGCGGCCCGTGTGAACCCGAACCACGACCACGTTTCCGCAGTGGACCTCCACGCCGCCGTCGACCTCCGCCTGCGGGCGGCCGGCCTGCGCAACAGCCGCTCCCGCCAGGTGGTCGTCGACGTGCTGGTGCGGGCCGGTCGGCCGCTGAGCCTTCCCGAGATCCTCGACACCGATGCAGAGCTGGCCCAGAGCTCGGCCTACCGGAACCTCGGCGAGCTGGTGGACGCCGGCGTCGCACGTCGGGTCGAGTCCGCCGACGACCACGCCCGCTTCGAACTCCACGAGTCGCTCACCGGGCACCACCACCACCTGGTGTGCACCTCGTGCGGCCGGGTCGAGGACTTCGACGTGCCCGACGACTTCGAGGCCGGCATCGACGTGATGGTCGACGCCGCCGAGTCGCAGGGCTTCCGGATCGACGCCCACCGCTTCGACCTGCTGGGCCGCTGCGCCCGCTGCGCGTAGGGGCTCAGGGTCCATCCATCATGTGGCTCAAGCGTGCGGCGGCGCGGGTGGTGCTTCTCGACCGGGAGGGGAGCATCTTCCTCGTCAACGCCGAGGACCCGATCGACCCGTTCAAGCGGGCCTGGTGGGAGATTCCCGGTGGCGGGATCGGCTGGGGTGAGGATTCGGCAACCGCTGCCGCCAGGGAGCTGTACGAGGAGACCGGCATCGACGACCTGGAGATGGGGCCCGTCATCTGGACCCAGCACGTGCAGTTCGACTTCGGCGGCTACCACTTCGACAGCAACGAGAAGATCCATGTGGCCTGGTGCGATGGCGGCGAATACCGTCCGCAGCACCTCGAGGCGCTTGAGGCGGCGGCGTTCCTCGGTGCCCGCTGGTGGGCGCTCGACGACCTTCTGGCCAGCGACGAGCCGGTCCTGCCGACGCTGCTGCGCGAGCATCTGCCGCCGATCGTGGCCGGTGACCTGCCCGATACCCCGGTCGACATTTCGCCGGTACCGCTCGACTGAGCGGTCGACCGGACCGGAATCCCGTCAGGACAGTTCCTCGAGGCCACCCCAGGCGAGGCGTGCGGTGAGGGCGGCCATCTCATCGGCCGTGTGCCTGCGACCCTCGTGCATCCAGTACCGGACCATGCCCTCGGAGATCCCGTTGATGCCGGCGGCCATCACCAGGGCGTCGTCGCCGTCGACCTTGTTGATGAGACGGGCCAGCATGGCGATGAAGGTGTCCTGCACTCGCCGGGCCTCCCGGCGGAACTCGGGTTCGGCGCCGAGGCTGGAGCCGTAGAGCACGCCGAAGGCGTCGGGGTGGTCCACGAAGAAGTGGAAGAAGGCGGCGAATCCCGCCTCGACCCGATCTCGCGGCGTGTCGACGCCGACCGCTGATTCGGCTATCGCAGCGTGCAGCCGGTCGCCGGTCCGTTCGAGCACCTGGGCGAACAGTGCGTGCTTGGATGCGAAGTGCTGGTACAGCACCGGCTTGGTGACTCCGGCCTCGGCGGCCAGGGTGTTCATGGAGGTCTCGTGGTATCCGTTCCGGGCGAACACCTGTAGGGCAATGTCGAGCAACTGCTCCCGGCGCTCGGCGGCGGGCATGCGCACGGTGGCCGTGGCGGTGACGCTCATGGGGCGACGGTAGCCACCGGCCCGGCGGCGGGCGTCAGTGGGCGACGATGCTTCAGCGGGCAGATCTGCCTCAGTGGCGGGTGGGCCGCCCGGCGTCCTGGTCGGCGGCGGCCTGCACGCCGTAGTGGAGGATGATGGCGGGGGCCAGCACGATCGAACCGGCGACCAGCAGCACGATCAGCGTCGTGGCGATGGCGTCGCTGAAGGTCCCGACGAGGCCGACGATGAACAGCACGATTGCGGCGAGAAAGGCGAGGTAGCCGAAGCGCTTGCCGGTTGCGGCCAGGCGGCGCATGCGCTCCCGGCGGACAAGGATCGGGTCGGGGGAAGGCGTGTTCATGGGAGCCAGCCTGCCTCGTCGAGCAGCGTCCGCAACCGTCCGGCCATGCGTCCGAGGGAGAGTTCGCGGGCGGCGACCTCCCGGTTGCGTTCGAGGAGGGCCGGGTCGGGGTCGGCCAGCCATGCCCGCACGGCGGCGAGCCCGTCGGCGGGAAACCATTCGAGGCCGAGGGCCCGGAGTTCGGCGGCGACCGGGTAGTCGCCGACCACCGCCGGTTTCCGGTGGAGGGCGGCCTCGACGGGCGGGTTGCCGAAGCCCTCCCAGGTCGACGGGAACACGACCAGGTCGGCGGCGGCGTAAATGTCGGACCGGGTGGGGGCCGGCTCCCGTAAGACCGGACAGTGGGCGTCGGCGAGCAGGCGGTCGAGTTCGGGGCCGTAGCCGTCCTCGGCGGGGCCGAGCAGCCAGTAGGTGCCGCCCAGTTCGGCCGTGATGGCGATTGCCCGGGCCACGTCTTTGCGGGGGATGGCCCGGACGGGGTGGGCGACCAGCAGGGTGTCGTCGTCGATGCCGAGGCCTGTCCGGGTGCCGGCCCGGTCGCCGGGCGGCGGGTCGGGGTCGAAGCCGTTGTGGATGGTCGTGGCGGTGATCCCGCGGTCGGCCATCTGGCGGCAGGTCAGGTCGTTGATGGTGACGTGGCGCCAGGCCGGGTCGTCGGGCGGCAGGTCGGTCACGTGGGCGAAGCGCTCCCGCTGCCACGGCGGGTCGTGGTGGTGCAGCACCGCCGGACGGCCGCGCAGGCCATTGGCGACTGAATGTGTGGCGGCCGGGTTGAGCGGGATCGTGCAGAGGTTCTCGATGACGACGAGATCTGCGCCGGCCAGAGCTGCGGCGAGTTCATGCCGGTCGGGCGGGTGGTCGTCGTCGATCCCGAGGCCGGGGACCACCGTTGTCGCGCCGTCGGCGTGCCAGCCCTGCTCGAAGCCGCCGGCCACCCAGTCCACGTCGAACCCCATCTGGTGCAGCGCTTCGGCCCAGTTTCGTGCTACGACCGAGACGCCGTCGGTCGGTCCGAACCGGAAGGAGATGATGGAACAGCGGGGCATGGCCCTCCCGGGCCCGGTTCTCGGGGACTTGGGTGCGTTGCGCGACGCCGTGCAACGGGTGCTCGACGACCACTGGGTGCCCGAAGGGTACGCAGCGCCCCATGCGGGGACCTACCCCTGGCAGTGGCTCTGGGACTCGTGTTTCCACGTGCTCGTCTGGCAGTCGCTGGGCAGGCCCGACCGGGCGCAGTCCGAGTTGGCGTCGCTGTTCGGCCCGCAGGCGCCGTCGGGCTTCGTGCCGCACATGAACTACGTGCGCAGGCCGGGTGCGCATGCCGACCTGTGGGGGCGTTCCGACGCCTCGTCGATCACCCAGCCGCCGATGTACGGGCATGCTGTGGCCGAGCTGTTCCGGGCGGGCCCGCCGCCGCCCGACGAGATCGTGGAGGCGGCAGCCGCCGGGCTGCGGTTCCTGCTGGAGCAGCGGGGGCGCGACGACTCGGGCCTGGTGCTGCTGTGCCACCCGTGGGAGTCGGGGGCCGACGACAGCCCCCGTTGGGACGACCGCTGCCCGGGCGGCTTCGACGTGGATCGCTGGCGGGCCGAGAAGAACCGGCTGGTCACGACGATCGGGTTCGCCGACGACGGGTCGCCGCTGGCGAACCCGGAGTTCCCGGTGGCGTCGGCGGGCTTCAACGCCCTTGTGGCGTTCAACGCCGGGGAGTTGGCCTCGGTGACCGGCGACGATGGGCTCGCCGCCGCGGCCGGCGAACTGGCCGCCGCCCTCGACGCCCGCTGGGACGACGACCTCGGCACCTGGGCAGATGCCGGACCGACCGCCGACGGGTCGGGCCGCTGCCGCACGGCCGACGCCCTGCTGCCGCTGCTTGTCACCGAAAATCCGGTGAGGGCCGCCAGGGTGGTGGCCGACCTGTGCGACCCCTCCGCCCACGGCGGCCCGGCCGGCCCGGCGGGCGTGCACCGGGCCGAGCCTGTGTTCGACCCCGACGGCTACTGGCGCGGCCCGGTCTGGCCGCAGCTGGCGTACCTGCTGGTGCTCGGCGCCGCCAGGTTCGATATCGACGCTGCCGGCCGGCTGGCGGCGACAACCGTTGCGGGGGCGTGGGCGTCGGGGCTCTCCGAGTACTGGCACCCCGACACCGGCGAGGGCCTCGGCGCCACCCCCCAGTCCTGGACCGGCCTGGCGCTCCTGCTGGCAGAGAGGGCCTGAGGCCCCGGCTCAGCCTTCGATCCGCCGAAACGTGAGCGTGATGTCGCCCATCGTCACCTCGAGCCGGCTCGCTTCGACGAAGCGGAAAGTCCCGACCTCGACCCGGAGGAAGCCGGCGAGGATCTCCTCCTCGAAGTCCATGATCGGATTGGAGGAGTCGTCCATGTCGGTTCCGACGGCCCCCACGAGGCAGAAGGCAGGCTGGGTCCCGCCGCCCGTCAGGGAGAGGACCCCGTTCTCTGCCGAGTACTTCGAGTTGAACCTGTTGCAGGGCCCCTGGCCGACGAGCCGACCTCGCGGGTCGAACTCGATCCATGTGGGGACGTCCGGGTCATAGCGCGTGGCGAGGCTCTCGTCCAGCGCATACGGCTGGCCACCAACGAACACTGCGTCAAGCCCCCACCTCCCGAGGAGGTCGACAGATTCGGGCCCGGTGGGCGTGGTCGCCGTCATCGACGGTGTGTCCGTGGCGAGCGTTGTCGTCGAGCGGCCTGTAGTCGTCGATGGCGGCGTCACTAGTCGCCGGAAGGTCATCGTTGTGTTGCTCGCGGACAACTCCAGGAGGTCGTCCTCGGGGAATCTGTAGGCGATCTCCCACCTCCACAGGAGGCGGTCGAGGAACGCCGATTCGAAGACCATGTCCGGGCTCGACGACTCGCCGGCTTCCTCGTCAGCCTCTAGCAGGGGCAGGCAATATCCAGCCTCCTTGGTGGCGTCCTCCAGGGAGAGGACGCCCTGCGTCGCCGAGTAGCTACCCCTGAAGCCGTTGCACGGACCTTCGCCGTCTATTCGGCCGTCGGCATAGAACTCGATCCACAAGGCGACCGACGAGTGGTCGCCGGTGTCAAGGGTTGTGTCCAGTTCCATTGGCTGGCCGTCGATCAGCACCGCCTCGAGTCCCCACCTCCCGGTGAGCCGTTTGGCGTCTGCTGGCTCGGAGGGAGTCGCCCGGGAGCCACAGCCAAGCAGCGCAATAGCGAGGAATGCAATGTTCGTCAAGACGAGTAGCGGTTTCGCACCGCAGCGAGACCGAGGTCTGCTATGCATCTACTGCCGGACACGCTCCCCAATCCGCGGGGTCCGTGTAGGTAATAATACCCGATGAATGGCAGTTGAAATAGAAATATCCGTTACCTAGTGCCATTTGAACGTGATATGCAGTCTGAAAGAATGCATCCGTTGTTGATTTGTCAGTTAGAATCCCATCGATCCTATAGCCAAATTTCATTCCAGATCCAGAATCGCCAGAGCTGACTGCAATGGAAACACGAGTTCTGTTGCCATTTCCAGAATTGATTTCCTCGATGTACCCACATCGGTAGGCATTTGAGTTCCCGAGTGAGGCGCATGTAAGGTCGCTCCCAATGTCCCAACTGTTGTGCCACGCCCGGGTTGCCATCGGCCATCTGCAGTGTGGTGAGGGCGCAGAAACGGCGTTGTTACCGTGATAACAGTTGTCGTTAGCGAATAAAGATGAAATGCGCGCAGCATCGTAAGTGTCGGTGTCGTGCGAATAAAGGTAGGAGTCGCCGGGCGTCAGGTTGCGGGCAGCGTCTCCATTCTGGTTGATCTCGATGTCGCTGCCGATCCAGCTGCCTCCGTGGTTCTCATACGACTCTGGCATGCAGTGCCCCGCGAGGATCAGGTAGTGCAGACTTGAGGTATGACCGTTAAAGCCCCAAGTGCACCAACTGGCACCCTGCCCTGTCTCCAAGACACTGACTCGAAGACCAGGCTGTTGGTCGGTGAGACTGTGCGTAGAAGCAGGGGCGCCAAGTTCTACAAGAGGTTCTCCCTCGACGACCCAAAATGCAGTGTCAGGAACTCCTTGGCCAAACGATTCCGGAAGCTTCTCGGGGTCGGTGACCCGCACCTCGAGGAGACGGCCCCTGTCGCTGCGCACGGCTTCGATGTCTCGATCCATCCCGATCGTGTCCAACTCGGCGTGAAGCTGCCTGCGGTAGGTCTCGATCTGGTTGTAGGTGAAGTGCTGTTCGATGACCCGGAGGTGCTGTGGTCCGCCCACGATTCTGGCGAGAGCATCCAGATCGACCGTCAAGGCGTCGAGAACCGAGAGGACAATCCGGCCACCGTCGAGTTGGTCCTGCCAGATTCCGCCGAAGTTGGGCCCGTACTCCGGGAGGATTCCTTCAGGAACCTGATCGAGCGAGGTTCCGGTTACCGACTCGACGAGAAGGTTCATCCGGTCACCCAGGGCGTCTCGGCGGCTCATCTCGGCGACTTCGGCGGCTGACATGAACAGACCCATGGTCTCGGAACCCATGTTCGAAGGTCGGTCGAGGAGGAGCCCGGCAATGTGTTTGTGATCCCGACTCATGAAATCGACCTTCGACCGGAACGACAACTGGTAGTCGACCTGCCCCACGAAGTCGGCCTCGACATCCCACGATGCCCGGGTAGCAGCAAAGACCGGGTCATTGGCGGCTGCCAGCGCGGCATCGCTCACGAGCCCTTGAAGCCCATCGGGCAACTGATCCCGAACGATCGTTCCGACGTGTCCGTATTCACCCAGCCCGATGGCATCGTGGTCACGCGACTGCGCACCAGCAGCCGAAGTCATGTATCCGATAGCGATGGCGCACACAAGGACCTCGAGCAGAATCAGTTGCCCGATTTGCCTGCTCACTGGTCGAGTCCTTCGTTAGTGCGTGGTGGCAATCATCGCGCATTTGCATCGCGCATTGCATCGCGCCGTGCACTGTGTCGCCGTTGCAGCCGCCTCCGGTCTCGGCTAACGCAGCGAGCCGCGGGCGGTGTTGATGAGGTCTTCGGCTTCGGCGTGGACGACGTAGCAGTGGACGCCGCGGAACTGGGCCACGTCGTGCTCGAAGTCGGTGCGGTTAGGGACAAGGAAGGCGATCTCGAGTTCGGACAGTTCGTAGATCACGCCCACGAACTCGTCGAACGCCTCGTAGCACTGCGACCGGGCGAAGCCCTCCATCTCGCTGTCGCCGGGCCACGGGGCGCCCTGGCGGGCCGGGTGCTGGACGTGCAGGTAGATCTCGGCCTGGTGGGGGAGCTCGCACGGCACGACCGTGTCGAACTCGATGTGCCGGTCGTCCTGGAACCACGAGTAGCGGTTGAAGCACTGGCCGGCCGTGAGGTCGTGGAGGTTGACCATCTCGCCGTACCAGGTGGGCGGTTCCTCGTCGGCCACGGTCGGCCGCACCTCGGGCAGCGTGGTGGCGGTGCCGGCCCCGGTTGTCGTGGTGGCGTCAGCATCGTCCGGGGCGGCACTGTCGCTGGCACAGGCAGACACCAACAGGAAGGCAGAGAGGATCAGCAGACGGGCGCGCACCGGGTCAGGGTACGCCCGGTGCCGGTACCGTTGCGGGGTGCCCGTGGTCGAACTCAATGCTGCGGTCGCCCTGCTCGGACGCTTCCCGGCGCTGACCGGCGTGGACCTGCGCATCGAGGCGGGCGAGACCGTTCTCCTGCAGGGCCCCAACGGGGCCGGCAAGACCACCCTGCTGCGCCTCTGCGCCGGCCTGCTGGCCCCCGAGTCGGGCAACGTGTCCGTGCTGGGCCACGACCTCACGACCGGATCCGAACGCCGTGCGGTGCGCCGACGGGTGGGGCTGTTGGGCCACTCCACCGGCCTCTACGAGGATCTCACCGTCGCCGAGAACGTCCGCTTCTGGGCCCGGGCCGCCGGGCTCGACGCCGAACCGTCGGTCGAGCGGGTGGTCGGCGCCATCCAGCGCCTGGGCCTCGACGACGGGCTCCTCGACCTGCCCGTCCACCGGCTGTCGGCCGGCCAGCGCCGCCGCACCTCGTTGGCGGCACTCGTCGTGCGTCGGCCCGACCTGTGGCTGCTCGACGAGCCCCACGCCGGCCTCGACCAGGCCGGCCGCAACGTGGTCGACACGCTCATCGGCGACGCCGTCGCCGCCGGGGGGACCGTGGTCGTTTCGTCGCACGAACTCGAACGGGTCCGCTCGCTCTCGCCGCGGGTCGTGACCCTCGCCGGCGGTGCCGTCCACCGGGACACGGGCTCATGAGGCGCTTCCTCGCCGACGCCCGCCTGGTAGCCGCCAAGGACCTCCGCATCGAGGCCCGCTCGCGGGTCGTGCTCAACCAGGTGGCGCCCTTCGCCCTGCTGGTGCTGGTGCTGTTCGGGTTCGCCCTCGACGCCGACCAGCGTACGCTGCGGGCCTTCGCCCCCGGACTGTTCTGGGTGGCGGTCCTGCTCTGCGCCCTGCTGGCGGTCCAGCGGTCGGTCTCGGTCGAGCAGGCTGACGGGGCACTCACCGGCCTGCGCCTCTCGGGAATATCGCCGGCGGCGCTGTTCATCGGCAAGGCGGCCGCCGTATTCGTGCAACTGGTGGTGCTCGAGGTGCTGCTGACCGCCGGGATCATCGTGCTCTACGGCAGCGAGATCGAGCAGCCCCTGCTGGTGGTCGCCACCGGCCTGCTGGCGGCCGTCGCCGTGGCGTGCACCGGTACCCTCTACGGTGCGCTGGCCTCGGGACTCGGGGTACGGGAGACCCTTCTCCCCATCCTGTTGCTTCCGGTGCTGGCACCGGTGCTGATCGGCGCAACGCGGGCATTCGACGACGCCCTCGGGAACGCAGCAGTCGACGGCTGGGCCTGGCTGGGCCTGCTGGCCGTCTTCGCCGTGGTCGCAACCGCCGGGGGTGCACTGGCCCACGGGGCACTGGTCGAGGAGTAGAGGACACATGACACAGGCCATCGCATCGCCAGACGTCTCCACGGGCTCCCGTGGCTCGCGTGTGCTCGGCGTCGCCACGCTGCTGGGACTCGCCACGCTGCTGCTGTTCGCCTTCGGCCCGACCGAGCCCGACATCCGGCTCCACCCCACGACCGGCGAGGAGATCGGCCAGTTCGACGCCGTGCGCCTCCTGTACCTGCACGTGCCGCTGGCAGTGCTCATGTACGTGGCGTTCGTGCTGTGCGCCGTGGCATCGGCCGGGTACCTCATCCGGCGTACGCCGTGGTTCGACACGATGGCCCACGCTGCCGCCGAGGTCGGAACGGTGTTCTGCGGCCTGGTGCTCGTCACCGGCTCGATCTGGGGGCGACCCGTCTGGAACACCTGGTGGGAGTGGGGCGACGTGCGCCTCATGACCACGCTCGTGCTTTTCCTCATGTTCACCGGCTACCTGGCGCTGCGCCGGGCCACCGTCGACCCGCGGACCGCTGCCCTCCGGGGTGCCATCGTGGCGCTGGTTGCGGTGCTCGACCTGCCGTTGGTCAACCGCTCGGTCGAATGGTGGGAGAACCGCACCCTCCACCAGAAGTCCACGCTCGAAGAACTCAAGATCCAGGACCTCACGCTGTTCACGCTGATGCTCGGGTTCCTGGTGTTCGGACTGGTGCTGACCTGGCTGCTGCTGCACCGCTTCCGGGTGGGCTGGCTCGAGCGCGAGGACGCCGAACACGGCATCGCCTCCGCCATCGCCGAACGGCGGGCAGCCATCGACGAGGGTGACGTCGACGCTGCGGTGGGGGAGGGCACATGACAGGTCTGGCCGACGTGACAGGAGAACCATCAGCATGACGCACCTCGGCTACCTGATCGCCGGCTGGGGCATCGCCCTCGGCACGCTCAGCCTGTTCGCCGTGGCCACCGTCCGCCGCGGGCGCGACCTCGCCCGCCGGGTTCCGGCCGATCGCTCCCGCTGGCTGACGTCTTCAGACGGTGGCGGCTGACCCCGTGGCTGACGACCTCGACCTCACGCCGGCACCCAGTCGGCCCGAGGCATCCCGCCGTCGGGCCCTGCCGACCCTCGTCACGCTGCTGGTCGTGGCGGCGATAGTCGGCGTGCTCGTAAAGACCCTGGGCGACGCCACGCTCGTCTTCCACGAGGTCGATGCCGCCGTCGAGTTGCGCACCGAACTTGGCGACGGCCGTTTCCGTGTCGTCGGAACCCCGCTGCCCGGCCTCGTCGAGACAGTGGTCGAGGGTGGGTCGGCCGTGGTATTCACCCTCTGCTCGGCGGGCGCCTTAGCCGATGTCGTCCATGTGGGCGACCCGGCCGAACTGCTCCAGCCCGGCGTGCCCGTCGTGCTCCAGGGCACATGGACGGCCGGCAGCGTCCCCGGTCTCGCCGGTCTCGCCACCCCCGCCGACGATGGCTGGCACCTGCGCACCGACCACATGGTCGTCAAACACGACAACGACTACCGGGTCGAACAAGGGCGCCAGGCCGACATCGAATCGTGCAGCGCCACCGGCTGACCGCACCCCGGTGACCGCGCCGCCATACTCCACCCCATGAATGCAACGCTGGGTTCGGGGTTCGTCGCCCTGGGCCTGACAGCGTCCCTGCTCGGGGTGCTCAACGCCGTGCGTGGCCTCGCCACCCACAGTGCGGTCCACCTGGCACGGACCCGCTGGTACGTCGCCGCCGTGGCGGTCGCAGCCGTCGGCCAGTTCGCAGTCATGGAGCGGGCGCTCATCACACGCGACTTCACCGTGGCGTTCGTGGCCGAACACGGCAGCCACCGCACGCCGGCACTGTTCAACGTGGCGACCCTCTGGTCGGCGCTCGAGGGCTCGATCCTGCTGTGGGTGCTGATCCTGGTCGGCTACCTCGTGCTGGTCGCCTGGAGGTTTCAGGACCGGCTCGCCGACCCGATGGTCGGCTGGGTGCTGCTCGTCATGCTGGCCGTCTGCGCCTTCTTCTTCCTGCTCCTGGCCGGCCCGGCCCACCCGTTCGGCCGCTTCGACCCCTGGCCCGGGTTCGACGGCCCCGGCCCCAACCCGCTGCTCCAGAACCACGTGCTCATGGCGTTCCACCCACCGGTGCTGTACCTCGGGTACGTCGGTTTCACGGTGCCGTTCGCCTTCGCCATCGCATCGCTCGCCACCGGCCGCCTGGGCGAGGGCTGGCTGCTCGAGACCCGCCGCTGGACGCTGCTGGCCTGGGGATGCCTCACCGTCGGGATACTGCTGGGCGCCTGGTGGTCGTACGAGGTGCTCGGCTGGGGCGGCTACTGGGCATGGGACCCGGTCGAGAACGCCTCGCTCCTGCCGTGGCTGACAGGCACCGCCTACCTCCACTCGGTGATGGTGCAGGAACGGCGGGGGATGCTGCGGGTCTGGAACCTGTCGCTGCTGTGCGCCACGTTCGCCCTCACGATCCTCGGCACTTTCCTCACCCGCTCGGGGGTCATCGAGTCGGTGCACTCGTTCACCGAATCGGGGATCGGCCCGATGTTCCTTGCCCTGTTCGCCGTCATCGTGGCGACCTCAGTGGGCCTAATCGCATGGCGGGGCGACGAGCTGCGGGCCGAGGGGACGATCGACTCACCGGTGTCGCGCACCGGGGCATTCCTCGCCAACAACCTGCTCTTCGGGGCCTTCGCCTTCATCGTGCTGCTCGGCACCATGTTCCCGCTGCTGGTCGAGGCCGCCAACGGCGACCGCATCTCGGTCGGCAACCCCTACTTCGACCGCATGACCATGCCGATCGGCTTCCTGCTGCTGTTCCTGATGGCGATTGCGCCGGCGCTGCCGTGGGGGCGGGCCGGCAGCGAGGTGCTGGCGAAGCGGCTGCAGTGGCCGGCGACGGTGGGTGTGGTCGCCATGGCCGTCGCCGTGGCGCTCGGTGGACGGGGATGGGCGACCGTGCTGGCCGTCGGCCTTGCCGGATTCGCCTGCGGTGGGGCGGTGAGACAGTTGGCGTTGGCGGTTCGCTCCCGGGGCCTACGGGGGTTCATCGGCCGGTCGAGCGGCGGGATGGTCGTGCACATCGGGGTGGCGATCGTGGCCGTGGCGCTTGCCTGTTCATCGTCGTATGTGCGTCAGGCCGAAGCGGTCTTCACAGCACCGGGAGACCGGTTCGGGTTCGCCGGCCACGAGCTGGTCTTCGACGGTCTCGAACACATCGAGCTTGCCGAAAAGGACGAGATCCGTGTGCGGGTCCTGGTCGACGGAGAGATCTTCACACCTGCGCTCACGTTTTTCCCGTTCGCCGGGCAGGTCATCGGAACGCCGACCACGCGGTCGACCTGGCGGGACGACCTGCAGCTCTACGTGTTGTCCGTACCGGAAGAGGGTTCGGGCGACGATGGCGCCACGAAGGTGTGGGTCACCGTTCAGCCGCTCATCTGGTGGATCTGGTACGGCGGTGGGGTCATGGCGTTCGGCACGCTGTTGGCCGCCGTGCCGGACCGGCGCCGTCGCGAAGACGAAGAATCTCATGGGCTTCAGTCCGCCGACGAGGGAATCGAAGCGTGAGCCCGGTACGCAGTGCGTCCATCGCCGTCGGCCTCGTGCTGGCGGTCCTGGTCGGGGTCATGGCCACCCGCGATTCCGGCCAGGACCGGGTCTCGACGCACCTGGTCGGTCAGCCGGCACCGGTGCTGACCGGCACCACCATCGACGACGAGCCCTGGGACCTCGACGCCCAACGTGGCCGCTGGGTGCTCGTCAACTTCTTCTCCACCACATGTGTCCCGTGCATCGTCGAGCACCCCGAGCTGGTCGCCTTCGCGGAGGCCCACGCCGAGGCCGACGACGTACGCGTCGTGAGCGTGGCCTTCGACGACTCGGCGACGGCCGTCGAGCGGTTCTTCCGGGAGCAGGGCGGCGGATGGCCGGTGCTGGCCTCAGGAACCGGTCGCATCGCCGTCGACTGGGGGGTCATCGCGGTGCCTGAGTCGTACCTGGTCTTCCCTTCGGGGCACGTGGCCGCCAAGGTCATCGGCGGGGTGAAGGCCGACGAACTCGAGGCGCTGCTCGACGAGGCCAGGGGCGGCGCATGAGCGGCGTCCCTCGGTCCCGACGGGCGGTCTGGGCGCTGCTGCTGGTGGTCGCCGTGGGGACGCTGGTCGTGGCCGAGGTGGCCGAACGCCCGCCGCTCACCAACGCCGATCGGGCCCACCAACTGTCCCGGGACTTCGCCTGCCCGGTGTGTTCCGGCCAGTCGGTGGCCGAGTCCAACGTGCCGATCGCCCGCACCATCCGTGCGTCGATCGCCTCGATGGTCGACGGCGGCGCCACCGACGACGACATCCGCACGATGCTCGTCGCCCGCTTCGGCGAGGACATCGACTACACGCCGAGCGGCAGCGGCCTGACGGGCCTCGTCTGGGTGCTGCCGGTTCTCGCTGCTACGACTGCGGTGGCTGGCGTGGTGCTCGCCATGCGTCGCTGGCAGGGGGGCGACCGGGGCGCACCCACGCGCCCCTTCGTGCTGGCCGGCGTGGGGATCGTGGCGGTGCTGGCCGGCGTGTTCGTGGCGCAGTTCTCGGGTAGCCGTGGGCTGGGCGACACGCTGTCTGGCGACATCCGCCTATCGACCCGCACGCTGCTCATCGAGGCGGGCGTGGCGCCCACCGACGAGGCCATCGACCTGTACACGCAGGTGCTCGAGCTCCAGCCATCCAACGCCGAGGCGCTCGCCTACCGGGGCTGGGCGCACCGCCGCAGCGGCGACGCCGTGGCCGCCAGGGCCGACCTCGAGGCGGCCGTCGAATCGGATCCCACCTATCCGGACGCCCGGGTGTTCCGGGCCTCACAGCGCCTCGTCGACGGCGACGCCAACGGCGCAGCCCAGGACCTCGTGGCGCTCGATGCCCTCGATGCGCCGCCGATCGTCGGCGACCTGCTGGCCGCCACCCGGCTGCGAGAACGCGTGGCGACGGCGCTGATCGACGGCGGTGGGCTCGTCGCCGCACTCGACCTGCTCGACTCGGGCCTCGCCGCCGACCCGGCGGCCGCCGGGCTGCTGGCCGAGCGGGGCTGGCTGCTGGCCCGCACCGGCGAACCGGAACTGGTCGAGATCGGCGTCGTGAGCCTCGACGAGGCCGTGGCGACCGACCCGCTGCACCCCTACGCCCTGGCCTACCGGTCGGTCGTGCGCTCGGTGCTCCTGGGCGACTCCGCCGGTGCCACCGCCGACGCCACCGAATTCGCCTCGCTGCCCAACCAGCCGCCGGACCTCACGGCCCTCCTCGAGTCCGAGGGCCTGCTGGGGTAGTGGAGGTCTCCGGCTCCGGCGTTCAGCGCAGGGCCCGGAGGCCGGCGAGGATCCCGGGCAGGGCGTCGATGGCGGCGTCCACGTCGGCGTCGGTCGTGTTCCAGCCGACGGAGAGGCGCAGCGACCGGTGGGCATCGACGCCCATGGCCTCGAGCACCGGCGAGGGCTCCAGCCCCTCGGAGGCGCAGGCGCTGCCCGAGTGGGCGGCCACGCCGGCCCGGTCGAGGCCCAGCAGCACGGCCTGGGGCTCGATGTCGGTGATCCCGACACACACCAGGTGGGGGAGCCGCCGGTCGGGGTCGCCGTAGCGCTCGATTCCGTCGAGTGCGGCCGTTCCCCCGGCCAACCGGTCCGTGAGACGCCGCGATTCGGCCTCCTCGTCGGCGAGCACGCCGCCGCCAAGGGCTTCGCAGGCGGCGCCGAACCCGACCACGGCCGGGACGTTCTCGAGGCCGGCCCGGCGGGCCCGCTCCTGGTCGCCGCCGAGCAGCAGGGGTTCGAGCCGCAGGCCCCGACGCACCAGCAGGGCGCCGACTCCGGGTGGCCCGCCGAACTTGTGGGCGCTCACCGACAGCAGGTCGGCCCCCAGCGCCCTGAAGTCGACCGGCACCCGGCCGACGGCCTGGGCGGCATCGACGTGGACCAGCACGTCGCGCTCCCGGCATGCGGCGATCACCGGTTCGAGGTCGTGACAGGTGCCGACCTCGTGGTTGCCCCACTGCAGGTGCACGATGGCCGTGTCTTCGCCGACGGCGGTCAGCAGTTCGTCGGGATCGACCCGTCCGGCCCGGTCCACGCCGACCACCGTGGTCGGACCCTCCCGGTCGGCGCAGTGGCGCACCGCCGAGTGCTCGACGGCGGCGAGCACGGAGCGTGTTCTCCGGCCTTCGGAATCGCGCCGCGCCGCTCCGTGGCAGGCCATGGCGATCGACTCGGTAGCCCCCGAGGTGAACACCACCTCCCGGCTGCGGGCGCCCAGCAGGTCGGCGACCTGCTGGCGGGCCACCTCGACGGCATGGCGGGCTGTCAGGGCCTCCTGGTGGATTCGTCCCGGATCGGCGACGAGCCCGAGCGCAGAAGTCAGTGCGTCGAGGGCGGCAGGTCGCAGTGGAGAAGTGGAAGCGTGGTCGAGGTAGTGGCGGGTCACGGGTGTCTGCTGGGGGAGATCGGGTTCTTGCTGCCAGGGATGCTCAGAATCTGGAGTTCGCTTCTGTCAGGAGGGCGGACATCGCCGGGCGCCTTGGTTCTCGGCTCTTCGCCCCAAGGGGCTCATCGCGGTGGCGCCGGGGCCCCACCCCGGCGACGTGTCGGGCCGCACCCGAACAGGCGACACGCTCGCTTCCTCAGGTACCCGACGCTGCCCGGTACGGGCGCGGGCTTGCGGTCTGCGGCGTTGTTCTGGCGCCTCAGGCTGGTTCCTGGGTTCCAATATCGACCCTTCCCGATCTCTTTTTTTTGGGGGGGGAGAGAGTCTTTCCCGATCTTTTTTTTTGGGGGGGGGCGAGTCTTTTCCGATCCTTTTTTTTGGGGGGGGTGAGTCTTTTCCGATCCCTTGGGGGTAGGGGTGGTTGGCACGGTGGCCTGACTGGAAACCGTGCTGCTCATGCTGTTACTTCGGTGATGCAGACACTGTCGCCCATCGGGAGGGACGAGGAGAGGTCGGTCTCGGCGTCGCCGTAGAGGGCGCCGAGCATCCCCCGCACGAGGCCCCGGTCGACGGCACAGATCACCGGATGTTCGATGGGGGCACCGCCGAACGGGCAGTGCTCGGACACGATGCGCAGCCGGTCGCCACCGGTGCGTTCGGCCCTGGCGGCGAAGCCGTGGGCGGTGAGGGCATCGGCCACGGTGTGCATGGCCGACTTGAACGACCGGTGCACCTCGTCGGCGCCGATCGACTCGGCCATCGAGCGCCCCACCTCGGCACCCACCTCCTCAGCCATCGCCTCTGCCTGGTCGGACGGCAGCAGGGCCAGCGCCCTGCCCAGCAGCCCTATGAGAACGGTGTCCTGGCGGATCGGCAACTCGAGGGGCGTACCCGGATCGGCCACCCGGTAGTGCTTGGACGGCCTGCCGGCCGTGGCGCCCTCCGGTCGTTCGACGGCGACTTCGAGGTAGCCGCCCGACGCCAACTTGTCGAGGTGGTGGCGGGCCACGTTGGGGTGCAGGTCGAATCGCTCTGCGGCCTCGGCGGCGGTAACCCCGGCAGGCGACTCACGGGCGTGCAGGTAGATGTCGCGGCGTGTCGGGTCGCCGAAGGCGCTGGTGATCGCCGTGACCGCTGCGCCGAACTCGGTCGGCGTGAGGGGTGCCCCGTCCATCTGGTTAGCCTACCGAACCCAGAACATGGCCTCCCGGGCGAACGCCAGAAGCCGCCCGAAAGCCCCACAGAACCTGCCCAACGAAAGCTCAGGAGCATCGTGACCGTCACCGAATCACAGGTCACCGAGGCGCTTCGGCCCGTGCAGGACCCAGAGCTCCGACGCAGCATCGTCGAGCTCGGCATGGTCGACACGATCGCCATCGACGGTGGCACGGTCGGCGTCACCATCGCCCTCACGGTGCCGGGCTGCCCCCTCAAGGCCGAGATCCAGCGCTCCGTCAGCGAAGCTGTCACCCCACTCGACGGGGTCGGTTCGGTGGCTGTCGAGTTCACCGTCATGACCGATGAGCAGCGCGAAGCCGTTCGTAAGATGGTCCACGGAGATCCGGCCGCGACTGCCGGCACCAACGCCACCCACGGTCACTCAGAGGGTCGTGAGATCCCGTTCGGCAAGGCCGGCAGCCGCACCCGCGTGCTGCTCATCGCCTCCGGCAAGGGAGGCGTCGGCAAGTCGTCGATCACAACCAACCTGGCCGTGGCGCTTGCCCAGCGGGGCCGAGACGTCGCCGTCATCGACGCCGACGTCTGGGGCTTCTCCATCCCGCGCATGCTCGGCGCCGACCAGCCGCCCGTGGTGATCGACGAAATGCTCGTCCCACCCGAGGCCCACGGTGTGCGCTGTATCTCAATGGGATTCTTCGCCGACGAGGACCAGCCCGTCATCTGGCGGGGCCCGATGCTCCACAAGGCGCTCGAGCAGTTCCTCACCGACGTCTACTGGGACGAGCCCGACTACCTGCTCATCGACTTGCCTCCCGGCACCGGCGACATCTCGATCTCGCTGGCGGGCTTCCTGCCGACCGCCGAGATGTACATAGTCACCACGCCACAACCGGTCGCCCAGAAGGTGGCGCAGCGTGCCGCCTACATGGCCGAGAAGGTACGCATCACCGTCAGGGGCGTAATCGAGAACATGTCGTGGTTCACGGGTGACGACGGCACCCGCTACGAGCTGTTCGGCTCCGGCGGCGGCGCCGATCTCTCCGAGCAGCTCGGCGTGCGCTTCATAGGCCAGGTGCCCCTGATTCCCGAACTGCGCGAGGGTTCCGACACCGGCGATCCTGTCGCTGCCCGGCCCGACACAGAGGCGGGCGCCATTTTCGCCGAAATGGCCCGGGTGCTCGACGAGGAGATGCAACCCACCAGGCGCGCCCACCCCGAACTGAAGTTGCTCTCGTAGCCTCCCTCAGCCCCCGAAGAAAGGCGTACCCATGGACATCCGCATCGGCGTGGTCAACACCGCCAAAGAACTCGCCCTCGAACTGCCCGACGACACCGATCCGGCGTCCGTGCACGGGGCCCTCGAGGCGGCGCTGGCCGTAGACTTCGGCGTGTTCCGCCTCACCGACGCCAAGGGCCGCACCGTCGGCGTCCCGGCCGACAAGATCGCCTACATCGACATCGACCCGGGTGACGGCACCAAGTCCTTCGGCTTCAGCTGAGCCGGGCGGCGCATTGGCGAAGCCGACTCGCGACCGGCTCCCCGCCTGGTGGTCGCCACTCCTCAAAAGCGAGATCGGCGCTTGGTACGCACAAGTAGGGTTCGCATGTGACAACCCGCGTCGAGCGCCCCAACGGCTGTCTGGAGCCGGTGCCGATCGACGGTGTGGTTGCCGAACCGGCCCGTATCCGCGACCTGGCCCGTGCCCACGGTCCCTACTTCATGCCGGCCCGGTACCTGGTGACCGGACAGCCCGCCGACACCGCCGCTGACGGCTCCTCTCGCACCAGCGCCGACGTGCCGGCCGGCCTAGTGGGCCCGACGTGGCGGGGCGATTGGGCGGTGGGTGGGCAGGCGTTGATCGATGCTGCGTCGGCCCTGCTCGACCATCCGCGTTTCATCGAGGCAGCGCATCGCATGTTCGACGCCGAGGTGGTGGTGCCTGATCAGGTGTACGTGAACCTCTCTACCCCCATGCCCGGACAGGGCTTCTCGCATGTCGACATCGCCGAGTTCGTGGGCGTCGACCGAACCAACGCTCCCGGGTGGCTGCTGCAGGCCATGGGGTCGTCGGGTCTGTTCGAGGAGGCCCGCATCTCGGTCGCCACCGCGGTGGCCTGGTTCCACACCGGAGAAAGGGGCTTCTTCCGCTATTGGCCCAACGGCCGTGGGGCCGACAGCATCCGCCACGAGAACATGTGGAACACCGCAGTCGTGGGCGACAACGACTTCATGCACCACCAGGTGGAACGCATCGGCCCCGCCGGAGCGCGGCCGCCGACCGGCCTGACCATCGACACCACCATTGACCATGTGGAGGGTGCCTGGTCGGTCATCGAGGCCGGTGCGACCCTGGCGGAGTACACGGACGACGAGGTGCGCCTCTCGTTGTCGTGGAAGGCCAAGGTCTACGCGGACGACGCAACCCGGACGGCCGCCGAGGCCGGTGACGGTTTGACGGTGGCTGAAGCCGTTCGAGTCCTGACCGCCGAGTTGGATGCACCGTCGCCGACGGGCGTCGCCGATGCCCTGACCGACACGGGGTTCCGTAGTGCCCTGGCCGCCCGTTGGAGCGGCTACCGCTCCGACTGACGGCTTCCGATTCGCCGCCCGTACTTCTGCGGGGCCCACGGCGATGTCCTTACGGGGAGCGGTGACGGTGGCTCGTGCACTCATGTCCTCACCCCCGGGGCTCCTCCATCTTCTCCTTCAGCAGGCCGATCCAACGTCGGACGCGCTCCTGGGCTGATGAGTCCGGACTGCCCGCCAACGCCTCGCCCGTAGGCTCCCCCTATGGCGACGCTGGCCGAGCTCTGCCGGTCCCGGACCGGCCTCACCGGGGCCGAGGTAGCCCACCTTCAGGATCTGACCGGTTCGTGGGGGCTGCTTGCCGACCTGTCGTTCGCCGACCTGCTCCTGTACGCACCTGAGACCGACGAGCCTGAAGCGTCGCTGGTCCTGCTCGGCCACATCCGGCCCACCACCGGCACCACGCTCTACCGTGCCGATCTCGTCGGCCAGGTGTTCCGGCGCAGCCGTCGGCCGCTGATCGCCGAGTGCCTCGAGGAGGGGCGCACCGTGGAGGGCAGGGTCCATGTAGGCGTGGACCGCGACATCTCACTCAAGGCGGTGCCGGTGCGACGCGGCGACGCAACCATCGCCGTGTTGGCCCGCGAACGCAATCGTCCCGGCGACCGGCCGATGGGCGAACAGGAGCGCACATACCTGTCGGTGTTCGACCGCTTCGCCGGCATGCTCGAACGCGGCGAGTTCCCTTATCGGGACGAAGAGCGATTCAGGCACCGCACCCCCCGTGTCGGAGACGGGCTGCTGCTCGTCGATCGCGACGGCCGCATCGAGTTCGCCTCGCCGAACGCCGTGTCGGTGATGCACCGGCTCGGGATGCACCGGGCCGTCATCGGTGCCCGCCTCGACGACTCGGGCATCGGCACCGAGATGCTGCGCTCGGCGTTCGCCAAGCGCACCTCCGTCATCGAAGAGGTCGTCCGGGGCTCGGAGACGACCATCGTCAACCACTGCCTCCCGCTGTTGGAAGAGGGTCGGGCCACGGGCGCGATCGTGCTGGTCCGCGACGTCACGGACCTGCGCCGTCGTGATCGCCTGCTGGTTTCGAAGGACGCCACCATCCGCGAGGTCCACCACCGGGTCAAGAACAACCTCCAGACCATCTCGTCGCTGCTGCGTCTTCAGGCCCGCCGGCTCACGTCCGACGAGGCCCGTGCGGCGGTCGAGGAGTCGGTCCGCCGGATCGGCGCCATCTCGGTCGTGCACGAGGCCCTGGCGCAAAGCGCCGACCACGACGTGTCGTTCGCGGAGATCGTCAAGCCCCTTGTGCGGGTGGTCGAGGAGAGCGTCTCGATGCCTGAGCGGCCGCTGCGCTTCGGGGTGGCGGGCGACGCCGGCATCCTCCCCGCCCAGGTCACCACGACGCTGGCCGTGGTTGTCACAGAACTGATCCAAAACGCCGTCGACCACGCATTCATCGGATCGTCCGCCCCTGAGGACGGGTCACCCGGCCGGGTCGAGATCTTGCTCGATCGAAGGCCCGACATGCTTGCCATCGATGTGGCGGACGACGGTGTCGGACTGCCCGAGGACTTCGACCCCTCCGACGCCACCGGCCTCGGGCTCACAATCGTGCGGACCTTCGTAGAGGTGGAGCTGGGGGGCACCATCCACCTCCGCCCCGGTGACGAAAGCGGAACGGTCGCAGAGGTTCGGATACCTGCCAGCCGGCTGGTCAGCCCACTCGACGACGCCCGTGATCCGCGTGCCTGACCCCGCCCGGAACGTTGCGGGCACGGTCGGCAACTAGGTTCGCAGGGTGGAAAGCGACGCACCCCGACGCACGCTCGTGATCGCCCACCGGGGCGACTCGGCGAACCATGTCGACAATACGGTCGCAGCGTTTCGCTCCGCACGTGAGCAGGGAGCCGACTGGGTTGAACTCGACGTGCGCCGTACCGCCGACGACGTTCTGGCGGCCCATCACGACGCCCACCTCACCGACGGGCGCCTCATCCGCGAACTGGCCGCCGCCGACCTCCCGGACACGGTCCCCACCCTGGCCGAGGCGTTCGAGGCCTGCGAGGGCATGGGTGTCAATGTCGAGGTCAAGCACCTCCCCGGCGACCCCGACCACGCCGATGTCCACCTGGTCTGCGATGCCGTCGCCGGGCTCGCCGCTGCCTACCGTCCGCCCGGACAACTTCTGATCTCGTCTTTCGACATCGCCGCCGTCGACATGATCCGGGCCACGGACCCCGGCCTGCCGACCGGCTGGATCGTGGCCGAGCGCTACACAGCCGACCTGATCCTGGAGCGCACCGTCGCCCACGGACACGGCACGGTCTGCCCGTGGGACGGGTTGGTCGACGAGCGCCTGGTCGAGCATGCCCACGACCGGGGCCTCCGGGTGGTGGTCTGGACGGTCGATGATCCGGACCGCATGGTCGAACTGGACGGCTGGGACGTCGACGGGATCATCAGCAACGATCCGGGGCTCCTGCGCCGGACTTTGGACGCATAGCCGCGGCAACTACGAAAACGCAGACGACCCGAGGGGAACCACCAGGTCCAGGGCGTCGGGCACGTGCCGGAACCTGAGTTCCTCGGCGTCGCCCAGGTGGTCGCCGTCGACCTGCCACGGCACCGGCCGGTGGGGGACCAGCAGGGCTTCGGCCACGTCGGTGCGCACGTCGACGATCGGGCTGCCTGCGACGGTTCCCCCCAGCCCTGCGGCCGCAGCCAGCACGGGCAGCAGGCGGCCCGGGGCAAGAGACGTGAGGGTCACCATGGCGAGTGGCGTGTCGAGCCGGGTCTCGGGTGCCAGCGAGAGGCCCCGGGTGCCGAGGTATGTGTAGGGGTCGGTGTTGAGGCATACGGCCATGAGCCCCTCGACGGCCGACTCCTCACCGAGGTGGTCGACATCGTCCGTGTCGTCGCCCGGCGCCTCGTGGACCGACCTCGTCGAAACCCGAAAAGCGGGGCTGCGTCGGTCGTAGTGGCGGACCCAGGTGTCGACCGCGGCCGCCACGAACAAAGGATGTCCGGCGAAGCGCTTGAGCAGGCCGCCCTTGCGCTCGACCTGCTCGACCACGGCGGCGTCGAACCCCACGCCGGCGTGGAACAGGAAGTAGCGGTCGTTGACGCAGCCCAGGCCGACCCGTCGAAACGAGCCGGCCTCCATGGCATCGAGCAGCGCACCGGTGGCCTCTACCGGATCGTCGGGCAGGCCGAGGGTGCGGGCGAACACGTTGGTCGACCCGCCCGGCACGGCGGCAAGTGCCGTCTCGGTGCCTGCCAGGCCGTTGGCTGCCTCGTTGAGGGTGCCGTCTCCGCCGAGCACCACGACCACGTCCATGTCGTCGTTGGCGGCGCTCTGGGCCAGACGGGTTGCATGGCCGCGTCGGCTGGTGGCGGCCACCTCGAGCCGGTGGTCGGCCGTAAGCGCCTTCTGGATCACGATCCGGGTTCGGGCCGTGACCGACGAGGCCGACGGGTTGACGATGAGAAGGATCTTCATGCCGGCGAGGGTACCGGCGACGCGCTCACCGGGGAGGACCTGCCCTGACGTCGCAGGGATGGGCCGATCTCCCCGGGTGACGCATTTCGCCTACGGCGGATTGAGGGAAACCACCGCAGAGACGCCAGAATCCCCCTCCATGAACGTCGTCGTGTGTGTCAAGCAGATCCCCGACCCGGCAGACCCGGGCCAGATGGACCCCGAGACCCGGACCCTCAAGCGGGATGTCAAGCTCATCCTCGATGAGTCCGACTCCTACGGGGTCGAGATGGGCCTCCAGCTGGTGGATGCCGCCGGCGAGGGTGAGGTCGTCCTCGTCTCGATGGTTCCCAACAACGAGGTGAGCGGCCTGCGGACCGCTCTCGCCATGGGTGCCGGGAGCGCCGTCCTCGTCAGCGACGAGGCACTGGCCGGCTCCGACGCCCTCTCGACCGCCAAGGTCCTGGCCGCCGCCATCCGGCGCTGCGAAGCCGACCTCATCATCACCGCCACCGAGTCCAGCGACGGCTACACGGGCACCGTTCCCGTTCAGATCGCCGAACTGCTCGACCTGCCGTCGGCCACGTTCGCCAAGTCGATCGAGATCGACGGCGATGTCGCAAAGGTGCAACGCCAGACCGAGGACGGCTACGACGAGATCGAGTGCAGCCTGCCGTGCGTGGTCTCGGTCACCGCCGGTGTCGTCGAGCCCCGCTACCCGTCCTTCAAGGGGATCATGGCCGCCAAGAACAAGCCGGTCGACGAACTCGACCTCGCTGCCCTCGGGATCGACCCGGCAACCGTCGGCTGGGCCGGTGCCCGCCAGGAGATCGTCGACATCGCCGAGGCTCCCGCAGGCGAAGCCGGCGAGATCATCCACGACGAGGGCGACGCCCACGAGCGCATCCTTGCGTTCCTCGACGACCTGAAGATCCTCTAGGAGGCCGCTGTGGGAATCTCGAAGATCTGGATCTACGGCGAGTCGACCGACGGGGTCGCCTCCACCGCAACCCTCGAGTTGCTGGCCAAGGCCCGCACCATCGGGGACACCGTCGAGGTCGTCGTCCACGGCGACGCCTCGGCCGTGGCCGCTGAACTCGGTGAGCACGGTGCGGCAACCGTCCTGTCGATCGGCGACCTAGGCGACGGCCTGCCCGGCCCCCGGGTCGCCTCGGCCATGGCCGCAGCGATCGGCGCCGGCAACGGTCCCGACGTGCTGCTTTGTGCCACCAGTTACGACGGCCGCGACGTGGCCGGGCGCCTGTCGGCCAAGATCGATGCACCGGTCATCACCAACGTTGTCGACCTCACGGTCGACGGCGACCGCCTGCTGGGCGTCGAGCCCGTGTTCGGTGGTTCGGTCAACGTCTCGACCGGCTTCACCGGTGACGGCACCGCCATCTTCCTCGTACGCCCCAAGTCGTTCGCCGCCGAATCGGCCGCCGGCGCCGCCGCTGCCGTCGGCAGCATCGAGGTTGGCGACCTGGGCAACACGGGCGGCTCGACGGTCAGGGACCGCTTCGCCGAGGAGAGCACCGGCCCCAAGTTGGACGAGGCCGCCATCGTCGTCTCGGGCGGCCGCGGACTCGGTGGAGCCGAGCACTACGCACTGATCGAGACGCTGGCCGGCCTGCTCAAGGGCGCTGCCGGTGCCTCACGGGCCGTCGTCGACGCCGGCTGGGTGCCGTACTCGTACCAGGTGGGCCAGACCGGCAAGGTCGTGAAGCCGACCGTCTACCTGGCCTGCGGCATCTCTGGCGCCACGCAGCACCTGGTGGGCATGAAGGGTTCGGCCAACATCATCGCCATCAACAAGGACGAGGAGGCCCCGATCTTCGGCGTGGCCGACCTCGGCATCGTGGGCGACCTCCACAAGGTCGTCCCGAAGCTCATCGAGGCCCTCCAGGCCCGAGGCTGAGCCTGATCCTGATCCTCGGCAGGTCGCTGCGTTTTCAGTGACCGACCGGCCCCCGGGGTGGGTGCACTGCGTCAGGCTGGTCGTGTGTTCGTCTTTGCGAACCTGCTGGCGCTGCTGCTGGTTTTCGTTTTAGTTTTCGTATTAGTTTTCGTATTAGTTTTCGTATTCGTATTCGTATTCGTATTCGTATTCGTATAGATCTTCGTCTGGGTCGGGATGGTCTGGCTGAACGGCTTCGCCTTCGTCTGGGTTGGGATGGTCTGGCTGAACGGCTTCATCCGCCGTCGTCTGGCGGGCGCCGAACAGTGTCCGGCCTGTGGGGGCTCGGACGCCG